>QALR01000023.1 GCA_003150035.1 Clostridiales bacterium | reverse complement strand
GAAACGATGGCCAAAGCCATTATAGACGCACTTTCCAAATTTCCCAAAGAGGCGGTAAAGACGATCACCTGCGACAGGGGCAGCGAGTTTGCCTGTTGGAGGGAAATAGAGAAGGCCTTGCACTGTGATATGTACTTTGCGGATCCGTATTGCGCCTGGCAGAAAGGTACAAACGAGAACTTGAACGGGCTTCTACGAGAATTTTATCCCAAGGGAAGAAACCTTTCGAGAGTGAGCCCTGCAACATTAAAAAAGAACCTGGCGCTTATAAACGCCAGGCCCAAGAAAGTTTTACATTTCCAGACACCACAAGATTTGTTTGACCAATATCTCTCTATCTGTTGCACTTAAGTTGACAATTCATCTTTCTCTTGGAAAAGAAATTTTTTTGCTCATGTTCTTTTTTTTCTGCGGAAAAAGAACGTGAGCCACCGATTCTTTTCCTCGCCTTGTCGAAAAATTTGCAAAAAGCTCTTGCGTCCGAAGGGCAAAAATGATAAGATAATGATATTACAATCATCATGGGAGAATTTGATACATATGTGGTTTGTCTTTGCACTTGTCACCATGCTTGCATGGGGAACGGCTGATCTCTTTTATAAAAAAGGAGCCGATGAAACCGATCGCTACAGCCATCTAAAAACGACGATGATAGTCGGCCTTGTCATGGGAATCCACGCCATCGCCACGATTTTATTCACCGACGTCAACTATAATTTTTATAACATTCTTGTCTATTTTCCGGTGTCCATCATGTATATCGCGTCGATGACCATCGGATACTTCGGACTCCGTTATCTGGAGCTTTCCGTCTCCTCGCCGGTTCAGAACGCCTCTGGTGCCGTTGCTTGCCTTTTGTGTCTGATTTTTCTCGGCGATACGATGGACCTTATTACCTCCGTGGGTGTCGTTCTCGTTTGTTTGGGCGTCGTTCTGCTCGGCGTTCTTGAAAAGAAGAAAGAAGAAGCCTTCGAAGCACAGAATAACAAAAAGTACAAAATCGGCTTTGTTGCGTTCATGATGCCGATTCTCTACTGCATCATTGATGCGCTGGGGACTTTCTTTGACGCCTATTATCTCGACGATTTTACAAAGACGCCGCTCGTTGACGTGACAGAAGAAAACTTTGAAAATGTCGCCAACATTTCCTATGAGCTTACCTTTCTCGCCTGCGCCGTCATCATCTTCCTTTTCCTCAAGCTGAAAAAGCAGAAGATCGGACTCAAATATCAAGGGGTCCGGGCAGGTGCCGCCATCTTTGAAACCGCAGGACAATTTTCCTATGTCTATGCAATGAGTGGAAATGGTGCTGTGGCGGCGCCGATGATTGCCTCCTACTGCATCGTATCCGTCATCCTCTCCAGAATATTCTTAAAAGAAAAGCTTTCGGCACGCCAATATGGAACCGTGGCTATCATCATAGCAGGTATTCTCCTCATCGGCGTTGCAGAAGGACTTGCCGAATAAATCCATACAGAAAGGCGGAAGCGGTCCGTGAAAAAGGGAAAGAATCCGTTTATTCCAGATATTCTGCTTGACAGTGTTTATGAGATTTCTCCGGAATTTTTAACTGCCAGAGGGATCCGCGCCGTTGTACTCGACATCGACAATACCCTTGTCACCTATGGAATACCGGAGCCGACAGAAGAGGTTCTGACATGGATCCGTTCCCTGCTTGACAGCGGAATTTTCATTGCTATCGCGTCTAACAACAGCCGAGAGCGCGTAGAGCGCTTCAGCAAGACGCTCTCCGCCTTTGTTATCTATCGAAGCCGGAAGCCGTCGCCAAGGGCAGTGCTTGCCGCCTGCCGGCATTTCGGCACCACGCCAGCGCAGACAGCCGTCATCGGCGATCAGATTTTCACCGACATCCTTTGCGCACGGCGGGCGGGAGCTTTTGCCATTCTGGTCAAGCCGCTCCCCTATAAGGAAAACTTTTTTTTCAAATGCAAACGACTGATGGAGAAGCCCTTTATCTGGGCATACCGGCGAAAAAGCACGCATAAAAACCGATGATATCCGTTTATCCCGGGTTCGGAAAAGGAGGTCAACATGATTTTTGAGCATGTATATATTGCAAGCTTCGGCGGCCTTGCGGACAAAAATCTGGATTTTTCAGACGGCATCAACATTGTTGAGGGCGCCAATGAATCCGGAAAATCCACAATCTGCAATTTCATTCGATTCATGTTTTACGGTCTTTCGGGAAAAGCAGAGGAAAAAATATCTTTTATCCGCTTGCAGGATTCCCGCGCGGCAGGTACCTTGACCTTTTCCGAAGATGGAAAGCAATACCGGATAGAACGAGAAGTGGTCTGCCTCTCCGGTACAGACGGAAAACCCGCCTTCCGAGAAAAATGCACAGTTTATGATGCGCAGACCAATCTCGCCTGTCTGAAGGGACAATCACCGGGAGAGTTTTTTTTTGGCGTCTCCGAAACGGTCTTTGACAGCACAGTTTATATTCGGCAAGCAGCTGACAGTAAAGTTGGCGGACACAAGCTGGGCGCCGAAGCCGAAAACATTTTATTCTCCGCAAACGAAAATATCAATACAAAAAAGGCGATCGATAGACTTGACGATGCACGAGTGTTTTTGAAGCACAAAAAAGGACACGGCGGCAAGATCGCTGAGCTTGAAGATATGCGAGACGATACGGCGGAAAAGCTGGAAGCCGCTAAGAAAGCAAGCGGAGATATCATTTATCTTGAAGGAACCAAGAGACAGCTCTCTGAAAAAAAGGTTGAAGCGGAAAAGCAGCTCTCCGAGGTTCGCGCAGAGCTTGAGCAATATGAGCGCTACACGATGAAAAAGGCCTATGAAAAGCGCAAAGCGGAAAAAGCAAGGCTTGCGGAAACGGAAGAATCTATTGTAGCGAAAAAGTCTCCTCCCGAGCACGGAGGACGCAATATCGCGGATGAGGCGTATATCGCTTCGCTCGAAAAAAAGCAAAGCGAACTGGAGCTTGCCTCTTCCCGTTACGCCGACGCGGAAGAAACACTCGCGGGAGCCAATCGAAAGCTCTCGGAAATGAGCGAAAAACTTGCGATTTTTGAACGGTTTGGTGCAAAAAGCGGCGCGGAGCAGCGCAGCGAATTGATTTCAAAAATGCGGGCGTTGCAAGCGCGCCTTCACACTTATAAAAAAATTTCATTCGCTCTTTTTCTTCTCGCAGGCGCGCTGGCGGCTACAGCGGTACTTCTCTATTTGCTGGCGGAAAAGGGCTCCTTTCTATTCTATGGAATAGGGGCCTGTGCCGTGGTTGCCCTGCTGGCAGGTATTTTCTTTCTGCTTCGTAAAAACGGGCCGTCATCGGATATCCATACCATTTGCTCTAAATTCGGATGCCGGAATTACGAAGAATTTGAGGAACTTGTCCGTGCCGCCTCAGAAGATGAAGCTTACATGGTATTTATCACCGGAGCCCGAGACGAGGCAAACGACAAATTTGCCGCGGCGTCGGAAAACCTTGAGAAAATCAGCTCGTCCATTTTGGATATACTGGGAAAAGACGGGTTTGAAATTTCGGGCAATACTGCCACGTCGCTGTCACAGGCGATCGATGGCTGCCGCGCCTTACATACGGAAATCGCGAAGCTGGAAGCGTCAAGAGAGGAGCAGCAGCGTAAAATTGCGGAAATTGAACAGAATCTGTTGGCATATCCAAAGGATTATCTAAGAGCAGCTTGTCTTGCCGAATATGATGAGGAAGCAATGGAAAAATTTCCTCTCGCCGAAAAAAAGAAAGGCAGTGAGTTCCTTACCGGCGCCATCGCCGCCCAAACGGATAAGCTGCATCAAATCGAGGTGGAGCTTGCTGCCCTTTCGGCTGTCACCATAAAGCCCTCGGAGCTTGCCGAAAAAAAAGCGTCGCTAGATGAAGAAATTGATACGCTGTCGTTCAAATGGAACGCTTACATGCTTGCCATCGAATCGCTGGAAGCCGCTAGCGGCAAGCTGCGCGAGGGAATTTCCCCCAAGCTTGCCAAAAGCGCTGCCAAGCTCATGGGGGCGCTGACGGACGGAAAGTATACGGAGCTCGGTGTAGATATGAATTTCGGGCTTTCCTTCTCTGACGGCACCGCCATGCGGGATGCTGTCCTCTTCAGCGCCGGAACAGGCGACCTCGCCTACCTCTGTCTCAGAATCGCTCTTATTGAGCTTTTATACAAAAAATCGGTTCCTCCCTTTTTGTTTGACGAAAGCTTTGTACGCATGGATGACACAAGACTCGCAAGGGTGCTTTCCCTCATTTATAAATATTCCGAACGTCATCTTCAAAGCATCCTCTTTACTTGCCATGAAAGAGAAAAAAAGATAATGGATACTGTCGGTTCCTATCATCTTTTGTCAATTTGATGGCGGACACAGGACTCGTCTTAGAAATTTTGTACTTTATTTACAAAAACTCTTTATTTCCGCTCCCGGATATGTTATAATATAGCTGTAAGGGAGCGGATGCTTTTTTACAAATACGAAGCGAAAGGTGATATATCTATGAAAACATCCATTCTTTTAAGACAAGTGACCATCGGGGACGATGTCCGGGCACTGATCGAAAAAAAGATCGGAAAACTGGACAAGTTTTTCCTTGAGAATGCTGAAGCGTATGTGACGCTCAGCAAAAAACGGGAGAAAGAGATCTTAGAACTCACCATTTCCGCCAACGGCGTTCTGTTCCGCAGCGAGGTAGAAGGCCCTACCTTCTGCCATGCGATCGACACGGCCGTCAACATCATCGAACGCCAAATCCGCAAGAACAAAACACGTCTGGAAAAAAGATTGCGTGACGGCGCGTTTTTAAGTGAGGTAACCTCGCCGGAAGAAGAAGTCGAGGAAGAAACTGATTTCAAAATCAGAAGAAAGTCATTTGACTTAAAACCGATGACAGCAGAAGAGGCGATTATGCAGATGAATCTGCTCGGCCACGAATTCTTCGTGTTTGAAGATCAGGAATCCGAAGAGATCTGCGTGGTATACAAACGGAAAGACGGCGCATATGGTCTGATCGAGACCTCAAAATAATCCGAATAACTCAGAGGGGACGGCAACTGCCGTCCCTTCTGTTTCTTGACTTTTGACGGTCTTCATGCTACAATAATGTCTGTTGGATCAGCCGCCCTGCGGCTTTGCTCCGGCAAATGACAACAAAAGCAGGAAACCTATCACTTAGGGGGATGTCCCTCGCCGCTTCGGCGGGCTCCTTTTCGCATTCATGTGGAGCTAGGAGCCCCTGACTGAGGGCCAAAGCTAGCTTGTCCGGCCTTGGCCGCGCCACATGACGGGATAAGCCCCTTATTGAAAAATCGAGGTAACCATGAAAAAAAGCTCCATCCGAACTCTAGTCATCGCCGCGATGCTGCTTGCACTCGCGCTTCTTCTGCCGTTTCTGACGGGACAAATTCCAAGAATCGGTTCCATGCTCTCTCCGATGCACCTGCCCGTGCTGCTTTGCGGATTCCTTTGCGGTTCCTTCTGGGGACTTGCGGTTGGTGTTGTCGCAGCGCCGCTTCGTTTCATGCTTTTCGGCATGCCGCAGGCGCCGATGTGCTTTTTCATGGCAGCGGAAATGGCGGCGTATGGCTTTCTCGCCGGACTCTTCTATCGGATTCTGCCTAAAAAAATTTCCTGTCTCTACGTTTCCCTGCTGCTTGCGATGATAGGCGGCAGACTCGTATATGGAGCAGTATATTGGATAACGGTCGCCATGGACGGCGGCACTTACACGCTAAACGCCTTTCTCACCTCAACCGTTATCGGTGCGTGGCCGGGAATCCTTTTGCAGATTCTGCTAGTTCCCGTCATCGTTCTTGCTCTCAAACGCGCGGGGCTGACAGGACCTAACACAGAAGTCAAGGCTTCCTCGACATGACCCGCTGAAATAACGATATTTTATGAAACAATATTCACTGAAAAAAAACGATCTTATTACTTTGGAAATCACCGATCTCACACCCGAGGGCGCCGGCGTCGGCAGGAAGAACGGCTATGTCATCTTCGTTCCCAAAACCGCCGTCGGAGACGTCGTTTCCGTAAGAATCCTGAAACCGCTCACGGCGTATGCCTACGGCAAATGTGAAGCGGTACTCGTCCCATCTGGAGATCGGTGCGAGCCTGTCTGCCCTGTTTTTTCAAAATGCGGCGGCTGTCTGTTCCGTCACATCCGATATGAGGCGGAGCTTCGAATCAAAAAGGGTTGGGTGGAGGAAAACTTCAAAAGAATCGGGAAGCTTCCCATTTCCTGCCGTGCGATTCTTCCCTCCCCTCAGCCGGACGGCTATCGGAATAAAGCACAGATTCCATGCAGCGCCGACGCCGACGGGCGCCCCGTATTCGGCTTTTTCGCGCCGCACAGCCATAGAATCATCCCCTGCGAACACTGCCTGCTCGAACCGGCCTTTTATTCCGCCCTCATCCGCCGTATCGCGGAATGGATGGAGCAGTACGGCATCGAACCCTATCACGAGCAAACCCACACGGGAACCGTGCGACATCTTTTCATCCGGGACGGGAAAGTAAGCGGGGAGATCATGGTTTGTATCGTGGCAAACGCGGACTTCCTGCCGCATACAGACGATTTGGTAGACAGCCTGCGAAAAGAAAATCCAAACGTTTCCAGTATTCTCTTAAACATCAATCAAACACCGGGGAACCGCATTCTCGGCGAGGATTGCGTCGTTCTCTGGGGAAAAGATACGATAACCGATACGCTCTGCGGACTTACCTTTGTTATTTCTCCGCTCTCTTTCTATCAGGTCAATCATGACGCAGCGGAGCTGCTTTATCGGACAGCGGCGGATATGGCGGCGCTGTCCGGCGGGGAAACCCTGCTAGACCTTTATTGCGGCGTCGGCACCATCGGGCTTTCCATGGCCAATCGGGTAGCACGCCTTATCGGCGTGGAAATCATTCCCGAAGCCGTGGAAAACGCACGGCAAAATGCGATCCGGAACGGAATCGGAAACGCCGAGTTTATTTGCGCCGATGCCGGCAAAGCGGCAAGGCAGCTTGCGGCGCGCGGGACTTCTCCCGATGTTGTTTTGCTTGACCCGCCAAGACGCGGCTGCGATGCGCAGGTGCTCGATGCTGTTTTGCAGATGTCGCCCGAGAAAATTGTGAT
This sequence comes from Clostridiales bacterium, assembly GCA_003150035.1. Classification (GTDB taxonomy): domain Bacteria; phylum Bacillota; class Clostridia; order Oscillospirales; family CAG-272; genus QALR01. The sequence goes on along the minus strand of QALR01000023.1, from coordinate 47,859 downwards.
GATTTCCTGCAACAGTGCAACCGCCGCGCGCGACTGCTCCTATCTTGCGGAGCGCGGGTACGCTGTGGTGCGGCTGTGCGCCGTCGACATGTTTCCCCGCACGGGACATGTGGAGACGGTGGCTTGTCTTGAAAGAAAATGAGCAAAATGGAGTGTCACTATGAAAAGAGACAGACGGGAACTCAAAATATACGATACCTGTGTCATCGATGCCAGTCAAGGCGGCTTGACATATATTGATGACTATGGTAGAAAACATAGGATTGACTATTCTGTTTGTGCAAAAAATTATGCAGAAATAAATGATAATAAAGCTGCCACCTGCGTTGGAGAACGGGATATAACAAAAATGTTTTTTTCGTTCTATACACAAAAGATACCAATTAAAATATTTTTCAAATCATCTTTTGTGTTAAATAGGAAAACTCATTTATTGACCGGCAGCAAAACAAAGAGGTTTGAAGCATTACAAAAAACAATAATGGAAAATGGATATACAACATATGATCTTTCTTAATCCAAAGGTTCTTGTAGCAATCAGAGAAATCCATATTCTAAAAAATGACTTTTCTCTGACACATCACCAAGAAAATTACTATAAAAAAGCAGAAAGGATCCCTTCCTATGAAAAAGAAAATTGCGGTCATCACCGGTGCTTCCAGCGGAATCGGGAAAAAATTTGCGGAATTGTTAGAAACCTACGATACGTTTGAGGAGGTATGGGTCATTGCGAGAAGGCTGGAGCGCCTGGAGGAACTGAAAAACCAGATTCCATTCCCGCTGCGTCCGATCGCGCTGGATCTCTCTGATACGGCAAGCTACGAGACCTATGCAGCACTGCTTGCAAGTGAGGATCCGGAAATTACCCTGCTCATCAACTGCAGCGGATTTGGGAAATTCTGCGCCACTCTGGATGTCCCGCTCTCGGAAAATCTCAATATGGTGGACCTCAACTGCAAGGCGGTCATGGCGATGTGTCAGCACTCCATTCCCTATATGCCAAAAGGGGCAAGAATCATCAATATCGCCTCTGTAGCCGCTTTTCAGCCGATTCCCTATATCAATGTATACGGTGCAACAAAGGCATTTGTTTTAAGCTACAGCCGCGCACTGAACAGAGAACTGAAAAGCCGGGATGTCACCGTCACGGCAGTATGCCCCTTCTGGACCAAAACGGAATTTTTCAACCGAGCCATTGCCAAAGACAAAAATGCCGTTGTCAAAAAATATGTGGCCATGTACGTTCCGGAGCAAATCGTGAAAAGAGCGTTTCGTGACGCGAAAAAAGGACGTGATGTCAGCAAATACGGTTTTATCGCAAGGACCCAGATGCTTCTTGCCAAAATTCTACCGCATCGCTTCGTCATGAGCTATTGGATGCGCCAACAGAAGCTAAATTGATGAATCCTCTCTCACTTTATCGCCGCTGCACACTTTGTCCGCGCCGCTGTGCCGTCAATAGGGAAATCACACACGGCTTCTGCGCAGAGGGGGCGACGCTGCGTGTGGCAAGAGCAGCCCTGCATTTCTGGGAAGAGCCTTGCCTTTCCGGCAGCACCGGCTCCGGCGCCGTTTTTTTCTCCGGCTGTGGACTGCGCTGTCTGTACTGTCAGAATCGAAGTATCGCTCACCGGAATTACGGAAAAGAAATCGATGCGGAAAGGCTCTGCGAAATCTTTCTCGAGCTTGCGGCAAAGGGAGCCGCCAACATCAATCTTGTGACAGCGACACCATTTGTTCCGCATGTCATTTTAGCCTTGGATATGGCCAAAAAGCACGGGCTTGCGATTCCCGTTGTCTATAATTCCGGCGGATATGAAAATGTAGAAACGCTTCATATGCTGGATGGGTATATCGACATTTACCTGCCGGACTATAAATACCGGGACGCCGCCCTTGCCGCACGCTTTTCCTCGGCGCCGGATTATCCGGACACTGTGGGAGCAGCCATTGATGAGATGCTGCGGCAGACAGGTGAGCCGCGCTTTGGGAATGACGGTATGATGAAGCGCGGCGTCATCGTCCGCCATCTTGTGCTGCCCGGACATACGGAGGATTCCATGAATGTTCTCCGAGCATTATGGAACGCCTACGGCGACCGGATTTTTATCAGTATCATGAACCAATATACGCCGTGCGGGACTTATCCGGACCATCCCGAGCTTTCCCGCCGGCTTACCACCTATGAATATGAAAAAGTTCTGCGACTTGCCCGTGCACTCGGCATCACAAACGGGTATATACAAACAGGCGATACAGCAAAGGAAAGCTTTATTCCCGATTTTGACGAAACCGGCGTATAGCACCGTTTTTCCGATAAAAACATTTATTTCCCAATAAAAAAGCAAGGAACGAGACTCGTTCCTTGCTTTTTGCTTAAAATCGGATAGAGTGGAGCAGCTTTACCCATTTCGGATCGAAATGGTTGACGATTTCACTATGGCCGATATCCATCGTCCCGATTTTCGCCATATCTTCTTCTGATAAGGAGAAATCAAACACATCGAGATTCTGTCTCATACGCTCTATATGTACGGTCTTGGGAATCACGACGACACCGCGCTGTATATTCCAACGGAGCGCGACTTGTGCGGCAGTCTTGCCATATTTCTTCCCGATTTCCGTCAAGATAGGATCAGAGAAGAAATGGCGTTTGCCCTCATCGAAAGGCGCCCATGCTTCCGGTACCACGCCGTATGCCTTCATCGTTTCCAGATTCAGCGTTTGCTGAAAGAATGGATGCATTTCGACTTGGTTTATCATCGGTTTTATCTCGAAGGTTTCACAGAGATCCGCGATGACATGCGGATAACAGTTCGCCATTCCGATAGCGCGAAGCTTCCCCTCTTTATAGAGTTTTTCAAGCCCTCTCCATGCACCGATATAGTCGCCCATCGGCTGATGCAGAAGCATCAAATCCAGGGTATCAAAGCCAAGTCTGTCAAGCGAGGTCTGCACCGCTTTGATCGCACCCTCGTAGGAAAAATCCTGTATCCATAGCTTGCTTGTAACAAAAATTTCATCCCTTGCGATTCCGCTCTCGCGAATCGCATCACCCACAGCCTTTTCATTTCCGTAGCTCTGCGCCGTATCAATCAGGCGATAACCCGTTTGCAGCGCCGTAAGAACGGCTTTTTTCGCATCTTCATATTCCGGTATCTGATAAACGCCAAAGCCGACCTGCGGAATGGAGACGCCGTTATAAAATTTCAAATATTCCATCATTTTCCCTCCCGTTCAATCATTTTCATGGACGTTATAGTTTGCCAACAGGAATTCGCCGACGCCTGGCGCATCGGGGTCGTGCGAGCCCTTTCCGGTATCAAGCGCACGAATCCCGTCCATTTCCTCTTTCGTCAGTATAAAATCAAAGATATCCAAATTGCTCCGAATTCTTGAGGGATTGGTGGATTTCGGAAGAACGATAATCCCCTCCTGCACCTCAAAACGTAAAATAATCTGCCCCGCATCCTTGCCGTATTTTTCGGCAATATGCAAAATGACAGGGTCGGAAAGCAAACTGCGGCTGCCGTGTCCGAGCGGACCCCAAGCCTCAAGCTTTGTCCCGCTTTTTTCCATTAACTTTCGCAATTCGCGCTGTTGGAAATACGGATTGCATTCCACCTGATTGACCGCCGGCATGGAATCAAACTGCGGAATAAACCGATTCCAGATTTTCGGCGTCATATTGCTCACGCCAATGGACCTTATCTTCCCTTCTCTTTTGGCATCCTCTAATGCTTTCCATGCGCCGACAACCTCGCCGTAAGGCTGATGCAGCAAATATAGGTCGATATATTCCACGCCGAGTTTTTTAAGAGAAAGATCGAGCCCTTTCTTTGCGCCTTCATAGCCGTAATCCTGAAGCCACAGCTTGCTTGTAATGAAAATCTCCTCTCGCGGGATACCGCTTTCCCTAACGGCTTTCCCTACTTCCTGTTCATTGAAATAAGCGACCGCCGTATCAATATGGCGATAGCCAGCCTCCAGGGCCTCCCTGACCGCGCGATAGGTCGAGCCATCGTTCGGAATCATAAAAACGCCGAATCCGACTTGCGGAATCGAATTTCCGTCATTAAGCAAAATTTTTTCCATTTTTGAAAATCTCCCTTATATCAAATAATTTTTTATCCACACGAAAAGATAGCTCCGGCAAAACATTTGGGTTCTCTGCTCAAAGCTGTATGCACCGTTGCTCATGCACCAGCACAGCATCTGTCCGTAGAGAAGGTCGGTGATGACAAGGGCAAGCTGTTCTGCGGGAGTATCGCTTCTCAGCGCGCCGCTGTCTACCCCAAACTGAAGCAAATCATGGACAGCAGCAATGTCTTTTTGAAGCTTTCCTTTATCCGCTTCGCTTCCTATCCATTCCGGAACGACGACGTTCTTTATCCATTCCTGACAAAGTTTCAGACTGCTCTTTTCAATATATCCCGAAAAGTTCACCATATAATTTTCAAGCTTATCAAGAAAAGTTCCCTCATATTTTTTGGCATTGTCAAGAATCTCATCGAACATTCCGCGGCTCAGCTCAAACACAATGTCTTCTTTCCGCTTGAAGTAGGTATAGAAGGTTCCCTTGGCAACCCCGCATCTCTCGGTAATTTCATCGATCGATGTGTTGGTAAGTCCCTTTTCGCAGATGATTTCTTTTGCCGCATTCACAAGTTTCTCTCTGGTTTTCGCTGCCGTTTGCTGCCTGCTTGTCATGATTTTCTGTCTCCTTTATGGTTTGCAGATATACTATATCACAATAATATCACAATATTGACTAAAAGTCAATGAATTTTAGTCAATATTTTTAAAATATTTTTTTACCCATAAAAAAAAGCGGAATTTCATAAAATTCCGCCTATTTTTCTATTTAATTTTTTGTATATTTAAGATATTTCCCCCTTAAAGCACGTATCCTGCTGCCGCAAGCATCTCTCTTGCGGAATCCACGGAATCGATTCCGTGGCGGTTTTTTACGGGGGCAAATTCCGCTTCGCGCCGTACCTCATACGGCAAACAGGAGCCCATCCATTCAACAAGATCCGTCGCCAACATCTCATATTTATAGCCATTCTCTGTCTCCGGCACAACCGCTTTTCCGTCCTTATAATACGGAATTTTCTTGCGCACGCGATGTACCGGGAGCTCATGCGCGGGAATGCTCTCCATTCTCTCCCGCCGGAACAGGTAATTGAGGATCACGCCATATTCCATTCCATCTGTCTGGACGGCACCAGCTCGCAAAAGACGGTCAAGCTCATAATATTCGATCACCGCTGGACGTCCTGCGTTTCGGCAGATAAGTCCGATTCTCTCATCGGGCGATACCTTGCGGATCACTTTCGCGCCACAGTCCGCGCCGGAGCGCAGCGTCGCGCCGACAAACAAAGGGTCCGCCGTACGCTGCAGCACGTTATCGATCGAAACGACGTTGAACCACTCGATACCGGCATGGCGGATGGATTCAAGCAAACCGGCCGACACCATGGAGGAAAACCAGCCGCCATTTCCATCAGGCGACATGGCAAGGCTCGTTTTATCGGCAAGCAGAATTTTCCCGTCGAAATCCGTCACCGGTACCATATTCTGGACATAGGTGCAAATATATGTTCCGCAAAATCCAAAATAGTTATGTGCCTTCAGATATTCCTGAATCTGCACATCGTTTGTCCGGCTCGTCATGATAAAGATCGGAAACCACGCGCCGGCACGCCGTGCCACCTCGCACAAATAGGCAAAATGAAATCCGAAAATCGGAAGCGAACGGGTAATTCCGATATCATACATCCCTTTTGGATAGTCGAATCCCAGCCGCGTTCCCTGCCCGCCGCAGAGCAGGACAGCAGCGACTTTCCCTTCACGAATGGCAGAAAGTCCTGTCTCCTCCAATTCCTCACGGTGCAAGTCTGCTTGCCCGCAAGTGAAAATATCGATCGGCGAAATCTCATAAGCACAGGACCGAGGGGAAGATTCGCCTCTTTTTAGATAAGAAAAATCTATCCCAGCGATCGCTGCAAGAAATGTTTCTCTCTCTGTGCCGGAAAGCGTGCCAAGGTGACGCGCAAGATGCGCCTGTCCTTCCTTTCTCAGCCGCTCGCACAGGATTTGCAAATCACAATCCATAAAATCCTCCTTTGCGGAGTTTTATTCTTTTGTATAATTATTTTTTTCGGTCGAGAAGATAGAGAGCAAATTCAGTCAAGACCTCATGCCCATCGTATTTTTTGATTGCCGAAACAGCCTTTTCCGTTACCTGCCTCGCATAGTCATGCGCTTCTTCCACGCTCATAAATCCGAGAAATGTCGTTTTCCCTCTTGCGTCGTCCATATGCGTCTTTTTGCCAAGCAGTGCCGCATCGCCAACCGCATCGAGAATATCGTCCTCGATTTGAAAAGCAAGTCCGACGCCCTCGGCATATGTCGCCGCATCCTGCGCGCGCGGGTCCGTTTCTGATGCAATCCCTGCCGCATAGCAGCCGAGCTGCGCCGACGCACGGATGAGCGCGCCGGTTTTTTTCGCGTGCATGGCGAGCAGCGTATCAAAATCCGCCTTCTTTTTCTCACAAACAAGGTCGATCTGCTGACCGCCCATCATCCCCTCGGCGCCAGCCTCTCGTAAAAGCATCGCCGTTGCTGCAAGCGTTGTTTCAGGCGGAAGGTAGGGATTCCTCGCCGCTAACTCATAACCGCGTGTAATCAGGGCATCGCCGGCAAGAAGCGCGATATCCTCCCCATATACGACGTGATTGGTCGGCTTGCCGCGGCGCAGCGTGTCGTCATCCATACACGGCATATCGTCATGGATGAGAGAAGATGCATGGACACACTCAATCGCGCAGGCAAACGGAAGCGCGGTCCGCATCTCTCCGCCGAACAGGCGGCAAAACTCCAGCACCAAAAACGGGCGGATACGTTTTCCGCCGGACATGGCGCTGTATCGCATCGCCTCATAAAGCAAAGCGGTTCTTTCATCCGTAGTCTTGAGACAATCCGCCAGCGCATCGTTCACAAGTGCCGCATCTTTAGAAAGTATTTTTTCAATCTCCATTTTTATTCTCCCGACATTTCGGCAAAATCCGATTCCGAAACGGAACCGTCGTCTGCCCTTTGAAGGATTTTGACCCGCTGTTCTGCATCATCCAATGCTTTCGTACAGAATTTGACAAGCCCTACACCCTCTTCAAAAAGCGCAAGCGACTGATCCAGCATAGCGGTTCCGCTTTCCATAGAACGGACAATTTCCTCCAAACGAGCAAGTGCCGTCTCGAACGTCATCTCTTTTTTTTCATCTGCCATATTGATTCTCCTCGTTCCGAAAAAGTTTTCTCACCGGGCCTTATTCTTCATTTTTATTTTTTAGGACGATTTCATCCACTGTCGTATGAATCCTCCCGTCCGAAAGCATGACGGAAAGCCTTTCGCCGGGTCTTGTCTCGGCGGCATTTCGTATTACCTTTCCGCCGGCATCAAATACCGCTCCATAGCCACGGGACAGCACCGCAAGCGGACTCAGGGCATGCAGCTTTGCAGTATCTTTCTCAAAATCCGCTCTTTTCGCCGTGAGAACGGCCCCCATCCTGTCGAAAAGCGCACGCTCCTCCATTCCGAGTGCAAGACGCTTATCATCAATCAAGTATATGGGATCTTTCAGTACGCGCGCGCCGGCGGCGCGGGCAAGGCGTTCACGGTAAAGCTTTAGACGCCCCTCCAAAAGAAGCTCGATCCGGGACGTGACGTTGGCAAGCTTTCTCGCAAGCTCTCCCGTTTCCGGGACGGCGATTTCCGCCGCCGCCGAAGGCGTCGGCGCGCGTCTTGACGCCGCGAAATCGCAAAGCGTAAAATCCGTCTCATGCCCGACAGCGGAAATAACGGGAATCCGGGACGCCGCGACATGACGCGCGAGTGTCTCATCATTGAATGCCCATAAATCTTCTAAAGAACCTCCGCCGCGCCCGATGATGATGACATCTACATTCCCCATCTGATTAAAATAATCCAGACCGCGTACAAGGTCAGGCGCCGCGCCTTCCCCTTGCACCAGTGCGGGATATAAGATCACCCTTGCAAGAGGGAATCGCCTGCCCAAAATATGGATAATATCCCGAATGGCAGCTCCTGTTGGCGATGTAATCACGCCGATCCGCGTCGGGATCTTCGGCAGAGGCTTCTTTTTGGAAGCATCAAAAAGCCCTTCCGCTTCCAGCTTTTTCTTTAACTGCTCATACGCGATATAGAGAGCGCCGATACCGTCCGGCTCCATCGTTTCCGCGTAAACCTGATACTGCCCGTCGCGCGGGAAAACGCCAACACGTCCGCCGACAATCACACGCATACCGTTTTCGGGCATGAATTTCAGCCTCGCGGCGCTGCCGCGGAACATCACCGCCCTTACGGTACCGCCCTCGTCCTTCAAAGAAAAATAAAAGTGTCCGGTCTTATAGTGATTGGTGAAATTTGAGATTTCTCCTTTCACAAATATGCGCATGAGAAGCTCGTCATGCTCGAGCACCATTTTGATATATTCGTTGAGTTCGGAAACGGTTATGATTCTTCTTTCCATGTGCAGCCCCTCTCCCTCTCCAGCCTCCTAAGACCAAGATACGCAGTTCCCACCGCGTTATCACTGGAAAGCTCCGTTTCCGCAAACCAAACATCAGGGAAGGCCGCTGTGATCGCATGACGGATCGCTATGTTACGCATAACGCCGCCCGCGTAAACGATCGGCGCTCTAGGATATTTTCCTCTTGCCGCCGCCGTCATATAAAGCACCGTCTGCTCGACAAAGGTCAGGGCGAACCGCGCGACATCGCATGCCGGCGCGCCTTCCCTGAAAAGCTTTGCCGCCATATTTTCAGCGCCGGAAAGATTGCAATCCAATTCCTTCACACACACACGCACCTGCGGGATGAGCGAGGAGTCCGCCGCTAGGCGTTCCAAGGCGCCGCCGCAGGGAAACGGAAGGCCCAGCATCACGCCGACGCGGTCGATGAGCTGTCCTGCTGAAAGATCGAGCGTTTTGCCGAGAATGGTAACGGAAAACCCAAGCGTCTCATCCGGGCGAACCAGAAGAAGCTCCGTCGTGCCGCCGGAAAGATGAAAGGCGAGAAATTCTCCCTCTCCGATTTTTTCACATCCGCAGGAACGGACAGCCGCCATCAAGTGTCCCGCCTGATGGGAAAAACGATAGGCAGGAACGTCAAGCGCCGCCGCTGCTGCCTCACCAGCTGAGACGCCCGCGAGAAAGCATGGCATATACGAGCCCTCCACATCCCGAGGATAAGCGCTATATGCCACCGCATCGATTTTGCCCATTGGCACAAGGAAGCGCAGGAGCGCAGGCAAGTTTACCGTATGCAAAAAAAGCGCGTCGCTCTGCCGGAGCCCGCGCTCTCCTTCTCCTACCGATAAAAGCTTTCTCTGCTGCCTGTAGCCTGTCTCATCGGCCAGCGCCACGGAAGTGGTATAGTTGCTTGTATCGATTCCAAGCACCCTCATGCTTCGGTTCCCCTCTCTTTATTTGCGATCGTATTGAGAATCCCGTTGATAAAGGCCGGCGCCTCATCTCCATCATAGATTTTGGCCAGCTCCACCGCTTCGTTGATAGCGATCGGCGTGGGGATATCCGTATAAAGCAATTCATAGGCGCACAACCGCAAAATAGCAAGAGATATGTGTGCGATTCTTTCTATGCTCCAACCCTTTGCATAATCGGAAATTTTTTCATCAATCGAGGATTTGTGTGCCACGGTCCCTAAGAAAAGTCCTTTCGCGAAGGTATTGAATGGGATCTCACCCTGCTCACACACCATTGCAAAAAAATTCTCCGGATCCATCTCCGGATTGAAATCATAGCTGTAAAGCGTCTTTACCACACACTCTCGCGCGGCACGCCTTGAAATTTCTGCCATAATCATTCCTTCCGGCAAAAGCCCATTTGCTTTGCACAGTCCATTCATATACTGTATTTATTATACCGCCAAGGCAGAAAAAAGTCAATATCCTCCGACATAAGTGAATGCCGAGATTTTTTGAAAAGGACGCCGGCTTATGCGCGGCGTCCTTTTTTGTTTTACTGCTGATTATTTTCGATATATCTGGCAACGTCTCCGACGGTTTTGAACGTAGCGATTACATCATCCGGGACGATAACACCGTATTCCTGCTCAATGGTCATCAACATCTCCACCACATCAAGAGAATCCGCGCCTAAATCGTCGACAATATTCGTCTCCTCCGTAATGCTGTTTATGTCGACCCTCAGTTGTTTTGAAAGAATTTCCTTTACCGCCTCAAGCATGTTTGCTCTCCCTCCTATCCGTATCATAAGGCTAACGCCATTATATACGAAGCTTTTCCGATTTTCAAGTACTTAGCAAAAATATTTTTTGTTTTAGCGTGTTTTGCCGCAGTTCCTTTCACAGCAAAGATGAATCTTCCTGCTCGCCGATGTTTTTCTTTGCGGCCCTCTCAATTATAGCAAGCATATCTTCATTCGGTTGGAAAACAATCTCGGCAGTCTGGCTGTTAAATTCAAATAAATAAGAATAGGCATTCTTTGGTCTTATCACCTGACAATAATTATACCGGATGCTCACCCGCCCGAATTTTTCCGCAAAAGCCGCCCGTTCCGCTTTTGTTTTCGGTGTTTTTACAATAGCAAGCGCCGTTGCCATGGAAACATTGCAGGCATACATCAGCCTGCGCCCCGTCCGCTTCATGACAATAAAATTTCCCTCGTCGAGAATATAGGTAAACTCAGTAAACACATAACGGAAAAGCAGCTCAAAGCTGTAAACAAAGAAAAGCAGCGCGATAATTTCATAAATCACCCGATATTGTATATCGAGAAACACCGTAGCAATCAGCACGCATCCCAAAATCACACATGCCAAGGAAATCATTTTTGCCGTTCCGTTTTTTTTCGGTGTATATCTCATAAAACCTCCCGCTCATAAAATATAAATGATAGAAAGATATCTTCAAACATATATCCACAAAACGCCATGAGAAAAGTGACAAAAGAAAAAAGCCGGCATAGAATATATCATGAAAAGCGACCAAAATACCGTTCTTCTCTCGAACAGAAGAAGCCTTTTATGGTCAACAAAAAACTATAAATTCGCCGTTTTGAACGGCATGGAGGTAACGATGGAAATCAATCAAAAAATGCTCGACTCGCTGCTTGCCCTAAGCGATGAAGAACTGAGAAACAAAGCGCGTCTGATTGCTTCCGCTATCGGCTTTGATGAAAAGATCGCCGCTGCACAAACGGCTGACATTTCCAAAATACGGACAATGCTGAAACGCGCAGGTCCGGATGATATTAATCGGCTGATGGAAAATATCGGGCAGGACCGTGCGGACATCATCCTGAAAACGCTGGGCGGAGGCGGTAAGGGATGAACGGCGACTTTAGCTCCAAGCTCGACAAAATTCTATCCAATCCCGCTATGATGGCACAAATCAAATCGCTTGCCGACACGATGACGGAGACGGAGGGGGCGCCCGCCTCCGAGGTGTCCCCGCCTCCGGCGGCAGAACCGTCTGAGCCACCGGCGCAGGAGGAGCAGGAGAAGCCGGATGCTGACATACAAACAGAAACAGCGCTGCCCGCCTCCTTTTCACCTGCTCCGGGACTTGCAAGAAACCTAAAAAATACGCGCGCGCTGCTTGCAGCACTCAAGCCGTATCTTGACGACAAAAGGAGAGAAAAGGTCGATAAAATGTTAAGCATGATGCGTCTTGCCGAAATGGCTGGTTACTTCAAAAACCTCATGTAAGGGGGGTGACAGAAATTTATAGCCGAAGCTACGGATCCATTGAATCCGATGGAAGGATGCGCCCGAAAATTACGGTCCCTCCGGATTATCACGGAAGTATGTACGCACAAAACAAAAAAGAAGACCCTGAGCCGCCATCCCAAGAAAAACAGGAGCTTTCTCCTGCGCAGCATGAACCGGCACCTGCCCGTCAAGCACCGTCCGAACCGAAGCCGCAAGGGCTGCTCGGCGGCCTCGGCGGACTGCTCGAAAAAATCTCCGCGGAAGATCTTATCATGTTTGGGTTGCTTTTCGCCATGCTCTTCGGTGATTCCGGCGATAATCTTGCCCTTCTCGCCGTTATACTCGCCATTCTTCTTACTTAATCGATTCTGAACATATAATCACGAAAAGCAAACTCCAAATCAGAAGAGATCAAATCAATTTTCCATACCGATCCGCTTCCCTGAAAGCGGGAAAAGGAATGTAAGATCCCTGTTGACATGGAAAACACGATATTATCCACCGTCGAAATCGACGGATATTCAATCGCAACATTGCAAATATCTCCATCCTCCGAATACTCGAAAATCTCGTGCTCTTCCGTGGCAAGAATACCAAGCTCCGGAAGCGGGGCCATGCTCTCAAAGGAATACCCTTCGGAAACAGAATAGTACGCATTGGACAGATCTGTAAAATCAACGACTTGAAGGCGATCCCCGTCGCATGTAACCATCCATTCTATCTCGTTGTTGCTGTTATATCGGTGAATTTTATATTTGTCGCCAAAACGCCAGATTTCATAAGTGCCGGGAGCCGGTACACCATCCCCTGCCGTTTCGTCGACAGATACTTGGATTTTTATATAATAGCTGTCCGAATATGGAATATCTACGAGAATCTTTTCCAAGGCTGAAAGGTTTCCCCCCACAGCAGAAGCGCCAGACGTTTCCTCAGTATGCACGAGCAGAGGAAATTCGGTCTGCATGGGAACACTCTCGGGTTCCGTCTCCGAAGAACCAAACAACTTAACAATACCAAGCTTATCCATAGCCAGCAGGCAAAGCATACAAACAAGGGAAAAAACAAGAAGAACAGATAAAACCGACAACAGAGTCAGGATATTTTTACTTACTGGGAATTTTTTCATGATACGGCTCTCCTTCTCTTCAGAAATTTATTGGTCAGCTTGTTTTTTTGGCGTTTCAACAGATGATATTTCTTCTGAAGTCTTCTTTTTTCCGTTAAAGAAGAGTTTCCAGTGCTTGAGAACTTCCAAAAAGACAAAGTCCGCTAACACAAGCACCATTGAAAAAAGCTTATACTTCATAAACAGGATAGAAGCGACGCAAAACACCGCTGAAGCACAGTAAATGGCAATAACGGACTGCTTAGGCGTAAATCCGTTATCGATGAGCTTATGATGCAGATGCGAGCGATCCGCCTTGAACGGGCTCTGACCCTTGAAAATTCTTCTGAAAAAAGCAACAACCGTATCCAAAAGAGGCAGCGCAAAAATCAGCGCCGGGACAACAATAGAAAAAAGAGCCTGAGCCTTAAAGAGTCCAAAGACGGAAATACACGCCATGGTATAGCCGATAAACATCGAACCGGCATCCCCCATAAAAATGGTGGCCCGGTTTGCATTGTAGGGCAAAAAGCCAAGGACAGCACCGCACAGCGCGGCCGAAGCGATGATACACACCGTATTCCCCATAATGACAGAGGTGATGAGCAGCGCAAAGGATTCCAATGCGGAAACGCCGCTTGCCAGTCCGTCAAGACCGTCGATGAGATTGACCGCATTGATGATGAGAACCATCCAAAGCACCGTCACCGGAATGGAAAATACCCCGAGAACCAAAGTCCTGTCAAAGATAGTCGTATATTCGATCGCACCGCCGAAATAAGCGGTAAACGCAGAAATCACGATCTGCAAAAGAAGCTTGAGGGTCGCCGGCATGTCGTACATATCATCCAGCAGACCGACAAAACAAATGCTCATGCCCCCGATGAACATCACCGCGACATTCTGAGGGATAGCTCCGAGCATCACAAAGGAGAAGACAAGAGCGGATACAAGAAATCCCACAAGAATCGCAAGCCCGCCAAAATACGGAACGGGTGTCTTATGAAGCTTGCGCACGCTGTCCGGCCGGTCAAAGCAGCCGCACTTTGCTGCAAGTCTGCCCGCAAGCGGCGTTGCTGCAAGCGAAACGGCAAAAGCCAACAGAATGGCAAGCATACAGAATAGCGTTTCCGCTGTAAAGAAAGAATCCCACATAAATTTTCTTTTATCCTCTGGAATCATACGGCGAGGAAGCCGATTTTGCGGTATACCTTGGAAAGCGTCCGGCGAGCGATATACGAGGCTTTTTCTGCATTTTCACGCAGAAGCCCCTCCAGATACGCGCGCTCCGACATCAGTCTGTGATACTCCGTCTGAATCGGCGCAAGTCCGTCGGCGCAAGCCTCGCCTACGGCAAGCTTGAACTCTCCATAGCCGCGTCCATCAAATTCTTTTTCGATTTCTTCAAATGTTTTTCCCGTGAAGCAGGAATAAATTGTCATTAAATTACAGATACCTTCCTTACCTTCGGCATATCGGACGACCGTATCGCTGTCGGTAACCGCTCTTTTGAATTTACGGATAATATCATCCTTGGAATCCAACATGAGCACACACCCATTCGGATTATCATCGGATTTGCTCATTTTTTTTGCCGGATCGGCAAGCGAGCAGATTTTTGTTCCTTTTTCCGGCATATATCCCTCCGGAATAACAAAAGTCTCGCCGTAAATCTGATTGAATCTCTCCGCAATGTCACGTGTGATTTCGATATGCTGCTTTTGGTCAATCCCGACAGGGACAATAGACGCCTGATAAAGCAGAATATCCGCCGCCATCAAGGAAGGATAGGTAAAAAGACCTGCATTGATATTTTGTGCATTTTTTGCACTTTTATCCTTGAACTGCGTCATTCTGGCAAGCTCTCCGAACATCGTATAACAATCCAGAACCCATCCAAGCTGCGCATGAGCCGGAACATGGCTCTGCACAAAAAGCAGGCTTTTTTCCGGATCGATACCACATGCCATATAAATGGCAATCGTTTCTATCGTCCTGCGCCGCAGATCGGCCGGCACCTGACGTACGGTAATGGCGTGCATGTCCATCACGCAATAAAGAAAATTATATTCCTTGTATAAATCGTTCTGCAGCGTCACCCAGTTGCGAAGGGCACCAAGATAGTTTCCTATCGTAAGATTCCCGCTAGGCTGCGCTCCCGAGAACGCTGTTTTTTTCTCCGCTGTAAATTCCATATTTTCACCTCAAAATTTTTCATGATTCTCAAACATCCCGTTGTCCGTATTCATCAATATCATACCACATTCTCATATTTTTTCAAGTAGCAGAAGAAAAAAACCGTCGACAAAATCGGGGAATCGGCCGGATATGCGTTTTTTCCTGTCAGGTGGGAAGGAGCCGGGCGGGAGACAGGAAAAATACCATAAATTGCGTATGGCTTTTTTCCGGTTTTGTGCTTATAATGTAATATATCGTGTGCGTACGATCCGAGAGCGGACACAGATGCGAGTCCTCGTCTCCCAGAGCGCTCTTCGTCTGTGGGCAGCCCCGTCACGCGCTGCACAATATAGGAAAAATACGGTTCGGATGGTGATAGTGTTGGAACTGAATCTGATGGGACAGGATAAACTAAGAGTGATTTTAACGCCGTTTGATATGATCAAATACGACCTCACATGCGACAAGATCGATTACGACAATACAGAAACGCGGAAAGCCGTTTGGAGCATACTAGACTATGCTAAGCACGAAACCGGCTTCGACGCGGCAACAGGACGCATCTGCATCCAAGTATATCCGGAAAAAAACGGCGGCTGTGAAATTTACATAACCAAATTGCAAAAAAATGAACTCCCGTCCGCCGGCAACATGAATTATACAAATGAAAAAACGGCTGCCGTCGTCCCGAAGGTGGTTTGCGCCGTCTATCAATTCGAGGATTCGGAAAATCTCATGCGGGTATGCAAATTTCTTGCAAGGCGCGGCTATTCGGCAAAAAGCGGAGCCTTCGTCGAGCAGCTCCCGCATCAAAAGCACCGATACTTTCTTCTGATTTTTGAAAACGCACCGACAGCACAGGGTAAAAAGGCAAAATATCTGCGAGAAAATCTTTTTATCGGAGAATTCGGGACCCGTATGGAAAGCGAAACGCTGGTCCCGTATCTGAAGGAGCATTGCCGGTGCTTCTGTGAAGGAGATGCCGTTCACATGCTTGCCGTCCTTGCAAAATAATCGCGAAATATTCCGCTTAAAATGAAAAATAGAATTGAAACGCGACGCCGTTTGTGGTACAATAACCGCAGACGGCGTTTTTCATTCAGAAAACCGCCACAGAACGGTATTTTCGTGTACTCTGTGCCCATGTGCGGACAGTGGGAGGTCATATGGAAATTCAAACGCTTGATAAAATCAAAGCGTCCTGCGAAGCATGCCGGGCGTGCGAGTTATATAAAACCCGGACGAATGTCGTTTTCGGAGTAGGAAATCCTACCGCAAGCCTTATGTTTATTGGCGAGGCGCCCGGCAAAAACGAGGATGAAACGGGGATTCCTTTTGTGGGGGCGGCGGGGAAGCTCCTCGACAAATACCTTGACGCTGTGGGAATCGACCGCAGCGACGTTTACATAGCCAATATTTTGAAATGCCGTCCGCTGAATAACCGCGATCCCCTTCCCGAGGAGGAAGACTGCTGCATCGGCTATCTTTGGGCGCAGGTCGAAGCGATATCCCCGCAGGTCATTGTATGTCTCGGACGGATCGCCGCGATGCGCATCATCAAGCCGGACTTCAAAATTACGGCAGAGCACGGCAAATGGTTTGACAAGAACGGGCTTTCCGTCTGCGCGGTCTATCATCCGGCAGCACTTCTGCGCGACCCAAAAAAGAAAGACGACATGCTAGGGGATATGATGTCTGTCAAGGAAAGACTGGATGCACTCTCATGAATTTTGAAGCTCTGTTCTCGACGGCGCTCTCCCTCTTTCTTTTCACCCTGACAGGCTTCGTTCTTCGCAAAACGGGAGTCGTCGACGGAACTCTTACAGGAAAGCTTTCCGGCTTTGTCGCCAAAGCCTGCCAACCATTTCTCATCATCTTTTCCGTCGTCAAGCTTGAATACTCCACGGAAAAGCTGAGAAACGGAATCCTCGTGCTCGCTTTTTCTGTTCTTCTTCATATTTTTCTCGCGCTTGCGTCAAAGCTTTTCTTTTCGCGTGTCGGCGATACGGACGAGCGAAAAATCCATAAATTCGGCTGTGTCTTTACCAACTGCGCGTTCGTCGGATTCCCGATTCTGAACGCGCTTTTCGGGGAGGCTGGACTCTTTTACGGCGCCTTCTATGTTATCGTGTACAACCTTGCCGTCTGGAGCTACGGCGTTGTCGTCATGGCGCGCGGAAAGCCGAATTTCAAAATCAGCGTGCGAAAAATGCTTGTTAATCTCGGAACCGTGCCGTGCGCCATCGGGCTTGGACTCTATATGGCGCGCGTTCCGATGCCGGATTTTCTCATGACTGTGCTGGAAAGTATGTCGGGACTCTGCACACCGCTTTCCCTGATTGTAACGGGCTCGCTCGTCGCCTCCATGCCGCTGCGCGGACTTTTCAACAATCCGAAAATTTATTATTTCTGCGCGGCAAAGCTCATTCTTATCCCTCTTATTGCGGCGGTCATTCTTCGTTTTGCGGGACTTTCCGGGCTCGTCGAGGGCATTGATCTTTCTGTTTTCATGGTCGTGCTGTCTTCGATGCCGCCCGCCGCCTTTACCACGATTTTCGCAGAGCTTTACGACGTAAAGCCCGCCTATGCGGCACAGCTCCTGAGCGTCGGGACCATGCTTTCTCCGTTCACCATCCTGCTTGTCATGAAGCTTTCAGAATTTATTTTATAGCCATAGTTTTCCGGCGGGGGAGCTTTATTTCCGTTTTCCGTGGGGCCAACATCCGCCATCGAACCCCCAAGGAGCATACATTTGCCTCGTCAGGCCGCTCTCGTCGCAGTTTGATGAGGTAAGTTCATCGGACGTTGCTCCGATTTTCAATCAGAAATTCTTTTATAATAAAGGAGAATCAACCTATGGAACAACTTCGCGGAAACGCTGTTGTCGCTCAATCCGGAGGACCTACTGCCGCCATCAATGCAACCCTTGCGGGCGTTATTCGGGGCGTCTCGGAATGTGGGAGCATCGAAAAGCTCTACGGCGCAAGAAACGGCATCGAGGGCGTGCTTGCGCGCCGCTTTCTCGATCTTTCCGGCATGACGGAGGACGCGCTGTGCCTCTTGGAGAACACGCCGGCCGCTGCGCTCGGCTCCTGCCGAAAAAAGCTGCCGCCGGATTTTGACGGCGATCACCGCATTCTCTATGAGGAGATTTTTTCCGTTTTTCGGGAATACGATATCCGCTACTTCTTCTATATCGGCGGAAACGATTCCATGGATACCGTAGCGAAGCTTTCCCGCTTTGCGGCGCAGGAAGGCTACGATATACGCATTATCGGCGTGCCGAAAACCATCGACAACGATCTTATGGGGACCGACCACACACCCGGCTTCGGCTCCGCCGCCAAATATATTGCGACGACCATGCAGGAAATCCTGCGGGACACTGCCGTTTATACCGTAAAGGCCGTCACCATCGTCGAAATCATGGGGCGGGATGCCGGCTGGCTCACGGCTGCGGCGGCACTTCCCTCGCTTTACACCGATGTCGCGCCCGATCTCGTATATCTGCCGGAGGTCCCGTTTGACTACGACCGCTTTTATGAGGATATCGAAAAAGCCTTTGCCCATCATCCGAACGTCGTCGTTGCCGTCTCCGAAGGCGTGCGCACGGCGGACGGCAAGTATGTCGGCGAGGGAACGCAGAGCGGCGCCGCAGACGCTTTCGGACACAAATATCTTGCCGGCACCGCCAAGGCACTGGAATACGCCGTCAAGGAAAAATTCGGATGCAAGGTGCGCTCCGTCGAGCTGAATCTGCCGCAGCGGTGCGCTTCTCATCTGGCGTCGAAAACCGACCTTGACGAATCCGTGAAAATCGGCCGCTCCGCCGTCTGGTATGCGGCATCCGGAGAGACCGGCCAGATGATGGTTTTTGTCCGCGGAAAAGGAGAGCGGTATGAGGTCGGGATCGACAGCGCCGATATCATGGGCATTGCCAATGCGACACGCACGGTCCCGCGCGAATGGATCAATGAACGCGGAAACGGCGTGACAAAGGAATGTCTCTCTTATATCGCGCCGCTTATCGAGGGCGAGCCGACGCTTCTTTTTGAAGGCGGACTGCCAAAGCATTTTTCCTTTGATCAATAAAATTTTATAAAATACGCCGCCAGAGGGACGACATGGAGGCTAAAATGACAGCGGTCTTTTTATCCAAACGATATTTCAACATCGAAAGCGTTTACAGTGAAGAAGTCAAAAAAAAGCTCGAGGCAGAGCTTACCTTTATCGCTCCCATCAAAAGCGAAAAGGAATTGCCGGCAAGAAAAGCGGAAACCGCCCGTGTCGATTTCATCTTTTCCACATGGGGCATGCCGGCGCTCACAAAAGAGGAAATTCGAGAATATTTCCCGAATCTGAAACACGTTTTTTATGCCGCTGGAACGGTACAGGCCTTTGCGCGTCCGTTCCTTGAGCTCGGCATTTCCGTTCACTCCGCATGGCGCGCCAACGGCATTCCCGTGGCAGAGGTCACGGTATCGGAAATTCTCCTTGCCAACAAGGGCTTTTTCCAACGCCGCGTCCGCTCCCGCGAGGAGTGGCATAACGACGACCCGGAATACCGTTTTCCGGGGAATTACGGCACCCGCGTCGGAATCCTCGGCGCCGGCATGATCGGATCCAAGGTCATTGAGCTGCTATCCCCTTATCATCTGGAGATTCTGGTATTCGACCCGTTTCTTTCCGACGAGAGAGCGGCGGCCATGCACGTGAAAAAAGCGTCTCTTGAAGAAATTTTCGAGAGCTGCCATGTCATTTCCAATCATATCGCAAACAAGCCGGAAACGGTCGGCATGATAAGCCGGGCGCTGCTCTCCCGCATGGGGGAGAGTGCCGTGTTCATCAACACCGGACGAGGCGCGCAGGTGGACATGCAGGCTCTTATTGACGAGATGCGCGCGCATCCGAGACGTACGGCGCTTCTCGACGTGACAGACCCCGAGGAGCCGCCGCGGGCGGAAAGCGAGCTTTATACGCTTGACAATGTATTCCTGACGCCGCATATCGCTGGCAGCATCGGATACGAAACCCACAGGCTCGCGGATTTCATGTATGAAGAATACAAGGCGGTCGCCGCCGGCGAGACGCCGAAGCATGCCGTAACGCTTTCCATGCTAGAAACCATGGCTTAAAAAGGGAGGATACATCCCATGTACGCATACGAAAAGAAAGATTCCTATACGTTTTCCTTTACTTCGCCGGATGAGCTTCGACTATATCTCGAGCAAAACGGATATCGCATCCCATTTTCCTACGACCTCTCCCCACTCGCCGAGAAAAAACAGCTTCGCACACGTGCAGGAGCGCTCACACTGGAAAATTCCCTTACCGTACACCCGATGGAGGGCTTTGACGGAACCGAGGACGGCACGCCATCCGAGCTTTCCCGCAGGCGGTACCTGCGCTTTGCCCGCTCAGGTGCTTCTCTCATCTGGTCGGAAGCCATTTCCGTTTTGCCGGAGGCGCGCACTTCCGATCATCAGCTCATGATCACCGAGAAAAATGTCGGCGATTACGCCTCTATGGTAGCGCAGATGAAAGAGATCACAAAGGCACCGGTCATCGCCCAGCTCACCCATTCCGGCAGATTCTCCAAAAACAGCATGACGCCCCACCCTCTCTTTGCCACGCGCAGCCTGCCGTTTGAATCCGTCAGACCGGGCGACCGCGATGTTCCCGTCGTCACCGACGAATATTTGGATACATTGCCCGAGGCTTACGCACGCGCGGCAATCCTCGCTGAAAAGGCAGGATTTGACGGCGTCGACATCAAGGCATGTCATGGCTATCTGCTCTCAGAGCTGCTCTCGGCGCATACGAGAGAGGGCAAATACGGCGGTTCTTTTGAAAACCGAATCCGTCTTCTTCTCGATATCATCGATGCGGTTCGCGCAGTCCTGCGTCCGGAAACGATTCTCGCTTCGAGGCTTTCTGTTTCCGATATGATCGACTATCCCTATGGCTTCGGCGTGACCGAAACCGTCCCGGCAGCCCCTGACCTTGCCGAAGCAAAAAAGCTTATCGGCATCCTCATGGAAAAAGATTTGACCCTTGTGGATATGACGATGGGTTCGCCTTATTTCAATCCGCACATCAACCGACCCTACAACAAAGGCGGCTACGTCCCGCCGGAACACCCGCTTCGCGGTGTGGAACGGCTCATCTGCGCATCCCGGGAGATACAGACTGCCTTTCCGTCTCTGACGCTTATCGGGACAGGCTACAGCTATCTGCGCGAGTTTGCGCCGTATGTCGCGGCGGGCGCCCTGCGAGACGGGGATGCAACACTCATCGGCTTCGGCCGTATGGCGTTCGCCTATGACGATTTCGCCCGCGACATGATAGCGGGCGAGGTTCACAAAAACAAAGTCTGCATTGCCTGCAGCAAATGCACGGAAATCATGCGGGCGGGCGGCACAACGGGCTGTCCCATCCGCGACCAAGAGATCTATCTTCCCATTTATCGTCAGTACTGCATGAAAAAATAACCGCCAGGGAGGTACGTATGACAGAACCGTACGCCGTTCTTGCGGGATTTTACGACCGGCTGATGGAGGATACCGATTACGGCGCGTGGGTGTCGTTCTACCTGCGATGCTTTGAAAAATTCGGCATCCGGCCGGAAAAAATCCTTGATCTCGCCTGTGGCACAGGAAATATCACGCTTCCGCTCGCCGCACACGGCTATGACATGACCGGAATTGACGCAAGCGCCGAAATGCTGTGTCTTGCCAGAAAAAAAGCAGATGACAGAGGACTTCGCGTTTGTCTTTCTGAGCAGAATATTGCCGCGTTTAATGCCGGCGGAATCTGCGACGCCGCTATCTGCAGCTTTGACAGCGTCAATTACCTGACAGTGACGGCAGACGTTTCCTCCTGCTTTTCCAGAGTTTATGAAACGCTTGCGGGCGGAGGCCTCTTTCTCTTCGACGTCAATACCCCCTACAAATACAAGCAGATTTTTGCCGACAACGCTTTCGTCTATGAATACGAGGATTTGTTCGTCATCTGGCAGAATGAATACCATGAAAAAAGCAGGCTGTGCGATTTTTATCTCACTTTCTTTGTGAAAGACGAGCCAAAATCCATCTGGCATCGGTTTGACGAGAATCAGCGGCAGCGATGCTACGCGATAGGCACTTTGAAAAAAAAGCTTTCCGAGGCAGGCTTTTCTCATGTAGAAACGTTTGCGGATACGGATTTTTCCCCGCTTTCCCCCGATTCGCAGCGGTGCTTTTTCGTTTGTGTGAAATAAGGGGTCATGTTAAGGAGGTCTTTTATGGCAAAGGATAATGTACTGCGCGCCATGACGCGGGACGGCGCCGCTCGCATCATCGTCATCAACTCAACCGAAATCGTCGATACCGCCGTGCGGTATCACGGCACCGTGCCGACCGCGACCGCGGCGCTTGGGCGTGTCATGACGGCAGCGGCGCTGATGGGCACGATGCTCAAGGAACCGCAGGGGCGGCTCACTGTTAAATTCAAAGGAGACGGCCCTGCGGGAACGGTACTTGCCGTTTCCGATTACGAAGGCAATGTCAAGGGATATATTCAGAATCCTCTCGCACAGCTGCCAAAGAAAGAGGACGGAAAGCTCAATGTCGGCGGCATTATCGGTCGTGGCGAGCTATGCGTCATCCGAGACGAAGGGACGGGAGAGCCGCAAACCGGCTTCTGTGAAATTGTCAGCGGAGAGATCGCGGAGGATATCTGCTCCTATTTTGCACAAAGCGAGCAAATCCCCACCGTGTGTGCCCTCGGTGTTCTCGTGGATACCGACCTCTCCTGCAAAGCGGCAGGTGGGATTCTCATTCAGCTTCTGCCCGGCGCCCCGGAGGAAACCATCGCCTCCATCGAGAAAAATCTGCCGCGGCTCTCGAATATTTCCGCGCTCTTCGACCGCGGAATGTCAAACGAGGAAATCGCAGATCTTGCTTTGGACGGGTTAGAATACGACATTTTTGACACGTTTCCCGCGGAATACCGCTGCGATTGCACAAGGGGACGGATCCTGCGCGCGCTCGGGAGCTTTTCCGAAAAAGAGCTGGACGATACCTTCCGCGGCGACAAAACCATCGAGGTTTGTTGCCAATTCTGTGATAAAAAATATGTCTTCACACGAGAGGAAATTGAAGCGTATCAAAAATAAGGCCATTCTAAAGGAGCTGCCCGTGCAGCTCCTTCTTTTGCCTATTGAAGCGGGACTCCGCTTATGTTATAATATTGATAGGTTAAACAAGGATTTTTCCGCCGCGGCCTTTTCTGGTTGGTATATTCCTAGCACGTCGGATAAAAATCCACCGAAAAACTTTGGGAAAAGAGTGAGAAAAAACGACCTCTGACCCGACAAAAAAACGTAAGCCCACGAGCTTATGAAAAAGGAGGACCTCATGGATAGTGGAGCTGCGAGCTTCCAACGTTTCCTTGATGGGGACGAAAGTGGCTTTGATGAAATCATTGAGCTTTATCATGACAGCCTTATCTATTTTATTAACCGATATGTAAACAACTTTGCAACCGCCGAAGACCTTGCTGCCGATACCTTTATGGAGCTTCTCATCCATAAAAAACGGTACTCCTTCAAAAGCTCTTTCAAAACTTATCTTTTTTCTATTGCAAGACACAAGGCGGTCGACCATATCCGGCGGGAAAAACGGTTTTCCTCCATGCCGGAAGAAGAGATGCCGGAGGATTCCACCGACATCGACATTGTGGAAAGGTCTGTCATATCCAGTGAGGAAAAAAGAAAAATCAAAGAAATCTCCGAGGGACTGTGCGAAGATTACGCGACCTATCTCCACCTCGCATTCTTTGAAGAAATGGACAATGAGGATATTGCACAAATCATGAAAAAAAGCAAAAAGCAAATGGCAAACCTGTCATATCGGGCAAAAAACGCCTTGCGGGAAGCTTTGAGAAAGGAAGGAATCTGTTATGAAGAATAAAGATGAGTTCCGCCGCATGGTATGGGAAAAAGCCGCACGTTATGAAGAACAGCGAAAAATACGCCGCAAAAAGCTGCGGGAAACAATACTGCTTTGCTCTATTTGCCTTTTTATCACCGTCAGCGTTTATTTCAGCGTCTTTCTCATACCGGCAAACGCGGAAGCCCCTTCCGAGAATGAATCCTATTACGGAGATAAGAAGGGCAGTTCCGATGAAACGGGTTCCCCTTCCATCTCTGAAAGCGACGCCTCGGACACTGCCGCTTTCACGGAAACGACCGGAACCGCCGCCGAAACCTTTGTGACAACCGGCCCGCCGGAAACCACGGTGTCTACCACCAATGTTCAAACCACCGACATTCAAACCACTGACATTCAAAAGACCGAGCAATCGACAAAGCCGCCAACGCCACCAGAATTCAGCTTCCGATTGGATCTTTTTTTTACTAACACACACATACGCCATGAAACAGAAACCCTGCAAAAAGAAGCGGCCATAATAGATTCCCTGTCGGAGCTTGCCGCTTATCTGAATAAACTGCGTGACCAATATAACGTTCCGGAGTCTGATATCAACAGCATCCCCGATTATCATGACGAATACTTTGAAGATCATACGCTTGTCGCCGTCGCCATCAAGGACACCTGCTCCTATCGCTTCGACAGCAGTCGTTCCCGCGACCTTACGGGCGGAAGTCTGTCTCTCGTGTTTTGCGCGGATTCCGAGCAGGTCGTTTCTGAAACGATTAGCAGCCATTTCTTTATTACAGTGGATAAAGGAGATTACGACAAAATTGAAATTTTGACGGAGCCTTAAATATTTTTACAGAAAGGAATTTCCCCCTATGAATCCAATTAAAACGAAAATTTTTCTCTGCACGCTTTCGATGTTTCTCGTTACGGCACTACTCACATCCTGTGCGGCAAAGCCGGTGGAATGGAACGGAAAAACCGTTTACACTCATGTTACCATGGGGATTGATGAAACCAATCTTTTTGGGTATGTCGGTGCCGTGGATTACGTTTTTGTCGGAAAAGTGACGGAAGCAGCCTATGCAGTCACAGAAGAAAATGACAAAAGCTCCTATAAAATCCATGTGGAGAAAAATATCAAGGGAGAGCTCGTCTCTGATATCCAGGGCAGCAAGCACGGCGGAATTTTAGAGGACGGCACGATGCTGCTCTATGAATCCGACAAGATTCAGGAAACAGGGCTGCCCGAGGTCGGAGAAACCTACATTTTTATGGCATACGGGCAATCCGACGGAGAGCTTCTGCTATCTGAATTTTGGGGAACGGTCGAATATACCGAGGAAAGTCTCGCGCAATATGAAAATTATGTTCAAAATCAATTTGCGGTTGAGAGAGAGCGGTTTGTTTCAAAGTATGATGCGTCTGCATAAAAAATCGCCTTTATCGCCAAGCAAAGCGAGCGACGAAAGAATGTTCTTTCGTCGCTCGCTTTTTTATGATGATATTTGATTCGTTCAAACCCCGTGTTCTCTCGCGAAGGCAAGCGTTTCTTCCAGTGTGGGAATCGACGCGGAAGCGCCGGGACGCGACACGGCGACGGAAGCGGCGCAGTTTGCAAGGCGCACCGCGCGCTCCATCGGCTCACCGTCGAGATAGAAGCGAACAAGCGCCGCGGTAAAGGTATCGCCCGCCGCCGTTGTATCCCTCACTTTCACCGGATAGGTCGGCAGCGTCACCCCTCTCGCTCCGTCAAAGAGATAGCAGCCGGCGCCGCCAAGCTTGAGCACGACATATTCCGGCCTGACCATTTGATACAAAGCGCTCGCCGCCGCGAGCCGCGAGCTCTCGTCGTCCGGCGCAATGCCGGTGAAAACCTTGGTCTCCGTTTCGTTCGGAGAAAAAATACAAACGCCGGCAAGCTTTTCCAAAGGAAAGTCCGCGCGCGCCGGACCCGCATCCACGATGAACGGGATTCCTCTCTCATGCGCAAGCGCAGAGGCGAAAAGTACGGCGCGGTCAGGAATTTCCAGCTGTACATATACGGCGTCCGGCTTCACGTCAAATGCTGCGCGGATGTTCTCGTCGGAAATCACAGAATTGGCTCCCGGATACACGATGATGCGATTGCTCCCGTCCTCCTCCACCAAAATGGAAGCAAGTCCCGTCGGCGCCGTCCGGGAAACCGCGATATGGGAAGTATCAATGCCCTCCTTTTCATAGAGCGTCCGTAGCACCCGTCCGTTTTCGTCGTCTCCCAGACAGGTACAAAAAACGCAGTCCGTGCCAAGCCTTGCAAAGGCGACGGCGCTGTTGGCGCCCTTCCCTCCCGGGACATAGGCGTAATCCATGCTTTCCGTCACTGTTTCGCCGCGCTGCGGCACCCGATGCATCCGCTGAACAAAATCCATGTTGGCGGAGCTTACGACAAGTACTTTTTTCATGATGATCTTTCTCCTTTATCACTTAAGGGGATGTTCTCCGCCGCTCCGGCGGGGATTCCTTTTGCATTCAGTAGGAAATAGGCTCCTCTTGCTGCATGTCGAAGCCTGCTTTTCCGGCCCTTGCCACGTCGCATGACGGGGATAGGTCTCTTATTTTTTCATTTCCCGATATCGGTTCCAAACGCGCTCAAACCATTGGTCACTTTCGGGAAGCGGCCGCACCGGTTCAAAAAAGGAAGAAACCGTCATCCCGGACAGCCGGGTATTCTGCACAAATCCGCCATGAGAAATATCCAGCGCCGGCGCCTCATGAAGCGCTTTTTCGGCATCTCCATCCGTGACAAGATACGAACCGCGGCTACCCCCGCCGTCAGCAAGATAATCACGCAAAGCGCCAAGGAAAACAAGCTGAGTGACGAGGATATCCCGATTGATAAGCGCGTCGATAAGAAGCGTCTCGTCACAGACACCGTAATCCGCATCAAAGGAAGCAATGGCATCGCGGCAAGCGGAAAACGCCGCATCGATTTTCGCCGGATTTCGCAAAAACGCCGCGCAGTCCGACATGCGCTCGCCTAGTCTCCGTCTCCGGGACAGGATTTCTTCTCTTGTCACATCTCCCCGCATGGAAAGAAGCCTTTCCCACTCCGACACGACAAGCCGCCGCACCCCCTCCTCCGACGGCGAGGGGGCAGGCTCCTTGGCGGCGATATCCATAGCAGCAAGCAACGCGCCCGTCTGCGTGGCATTGAGCGCCGAACCGCCCGGCCGATATACGCCGAACGTGCCCGCGCATTCTCCGACCGCGTAAAAATTCCGAAGCGTTGTGCTCTCTCTTCTGCGGTTCACAGAAAGCCCTCCGTTGCAGTGCTGCGCGCAAACAGCAATTTCCAGCATTTCGCAGGAAAGGTCGATTCCGTGCGCCGCATACAGCTCCACCGCGGGACGGTTCATCCCCATCAGTCTCTCAATCGGACGAGAAAGGAGAGCCTCCGAATTTTCAAGATAGACCCGTGCTTTTTCCGGCAAACGCGAAAAATCCACGTGTCCGTTTTTCATAAGCGAAGAAGGGTTTTCGCGATAATCCAGAAACACACGCCGCCCCGCCTGCTTTTCCCGGAATACGGCGAGATCCACTCTCGACGAGCCGCCGGATGTCGTCTTTTTCGGGTCAAACGGCCATTCATAACCCTTGGAAAAAATCGCAGAAAGCATCTCTTCCTCGGAGGAAAAAGCATCGGTAAGAAACTCCCGTTCGATGCCGTTTTCATCCACGGAGACATAACGCGGCAAAACCTGCTGATAGGTGCCGGAAAGATTCCACCGAAAACAGGTGGAGGCGATGCCATACTGTGATTCCGTCAGATTCGCGCCGGCGGCACCTGCCTCAAACGCCATGCCGAGCGACGAGGTCTGGCTTTCCGGATATACGGTGTCCGCATAAATGGCAGAGGGTCCCCCGACGGCATAGACAATATCCCCCGAAAGCACCGTGCAAAGACCGATGGGATTATCCCCTCCCGCAAACGCCGGGCATAGGGTGAGAAGCCCCGTGGCGCGGTCGCCTTCCGTCAGAATCTTGATGACGCGGTGCCTGTCAAGAACCGGGATTCCCTTTTGCATGACCGAGCGCTCGAGCGCCTCGGTCATATATTGAGAGGTGAGCGGCCCTGCCGAAGTCGCGCGGGTGGTCGTATCATGGTCGGTCTGATAGCCGACATATTCTCCGTACTCATTCATCGGGAACGGCACGCCGAGATTGACAAGCTTAAAAAAGGCCCGCGCCGACAGTGCAGCGTCCGATAAGGCAATATCCCCGTGCATAGAGCCGCCGCGCATCAGAGAACGCGCCATATCGTAAACGGAATCGGGAATCCCGCCCGCCATATTCAGCTTATAATACGTTTGCTTGTCGGAGCCCGTATTGCGCGAGGTTCCCATCCGCCGCCCTTCGGTCACAACAAGAATATCCCTGACGCCCATCTCATAAAGCGCGTCCGCCGTGCTGTAGCCGGCAGCCCCGCTCCCGACGACCGTCACCCTTGCCCGTAAAACCGGAATTCGGTACTTCCCCGCTGTAATCTCTTCCATATCGTCTCCTTACAGCGTGCGCAGATGAAAGCCGCCGTCCACGTTGATGACCTCGCCGGTTGAATACGGCAGAGCGCCTCCGGCAAGCGCGGATACCGCGCAGGCAATGTCCTGCGGCGTACCCATGCGCGCAATCGGCAGCAGCCCCGCTGCAATTTGCGCCTCATATTTTTCGGTCACGACCGCCGTCATATCCGTGCGGATAATGCCCGGACGAATCTCATAAACACGAATGCCCTCCCCCGCGAGCCGCGCGGCAAACAGCTCCGTCGCCATGGCAAGTCCCGCCTTGGAAATGCAATACTCTCCCCGATTGATGCTTGCCGTATAGGCGGACATTGACGTCACATTGATAATCATATCCCCCGTTCCGCAGGCAAGCATCCGGCGCGCCGCATACTGTGTGAGGAAAAACGTCCCCTTCAGATTGATGTCAAGAAGGCGCTGCATACTTTCTTCCGTCATCTCCAGAATATCCCGCCGCTCCGTCGGCGCCACACCGGCGTTATTGACAAGGATATCGAGCCTTCCGAACCGCTCAAACGCCGTATCGACAAGGCTCTCCCTGTCCCTGACGGATGAAATATCCGCGCTGACATACATCGATTCCGGAGAAATTTCTTGCAGCTCTCCGATATAGTCCGCCGCCTTTTCTGCATCCGCGCGAGCGGCGGCAATCACAATAAAGCCGTCGGAAGCAAGCCGCAGGGACACTGCGCGCCCGATTCCGCGCGAAGCGCCCGTTACAATGACCGTTTTTTTCATGATTCTCCCCTTAAATTATGATAAAATCCGGCGGAGCGTCGCCGCTATGATTTTTCCGCAAGCCTTGCTAGCACGTTTACATACCCGTCATTGCCGTCACGGAAGCATCCGTTGACACGCGTGATAGTCGCCGTGCTGAGTCCGGTCTTTTCCACAATGTCCGCGTATTTTTCCCCTTCGGAAATCAGCTTGGCCGCCAAAAGACGCTTCGACATCTCCCGCAGCTCCGTTTTCGTACACAAATCCCCGAAGAAATCGTAGCATTCCTCCACGGTTTTCAGCGTCAGGATGCCCTCAAACAAAAAATCAAGCTTTTCGTCCCGTTCTCTCTTTGCCATGGAAATTCCTCCGATTTTGCATTTTACTATATTATCATAATAACACAGACGAATAAAAAAAGCAAGCGTTTTCAGAGAAAAGGTGTCGTGCCGTCTGAAAAATATACCTCTGTGCGGCAAACGGAATAGTCGTCCCGTTCCGACGGGAAACCGATATGTTCGGTAAGAAATTCGAGAATATATTTCGGATTTACAAAAGTCTTCTCCTCGCAGGAAAGACGCACCGCCAGCATGATCTCGCCGGGCGCGCTCCCGACAGAGAGCAGCTTCACATGCGGCGCGATATCGACAGTGCGCGTGCCGGCCTTCGTCGTTTTTTCTACGGGAAGGGGACCGGACAGCACCTCCCGGATGCGCTGTTCCTCCTCACCTGAGGAAACGGTCTCAATCCGAATTTCATAGTCTGCCCACCCGATCTCTGAAAATTTTGTCTGCGGAGCATATGCGGCAATCGCGTGCAGTCCCTCTGGAAATACGGCATTCAGCCGCTCGCAAACCGCCTCTCCCACAAGTTCCTCGCAGAGCCGGAAGTCCATAAACTCGCAGAGGCTCGCCGTCCCGACCGAAAGCGGCAGAGAAAAAACGGTTTTCGGATGCGGATTGAAGCCCTGCGTATACCAGATCGGCAGCTTCGAACGGATAAACGCAGATTTCGCCGTGCGATTGAGATCCAGATGCGAAATAAATTTAAGGCTTCCGGTTTTCGAAAATTTCACTCTTATTTTTTTAGGCTCGGACAGCATGCCCGCTCACCTCCCAGCTTGTCTGCGCCGCATCCGCTGCAGCCCTCTCTGCAATTTTTTGTCGGCTGTGCCGCATAGGCTCTGTGCCGCTCCCGCAGGAGAAACGCTTTGGTCACGCCGATATCGATATGGTCCCACGGTAAGATTTCGTCCTCACCAAATTCGCGGTTGGCATAGAAAGTCGGGTCGATACCGACAGCATCAAAAACCTCCAGCCACTTATCATAATGGAAATGCTCGTCCCAACTGTCAAAGCGCATTCCTCTGCGGTGCGCCTCGGCAAGCGCCGCGGAAAGCTTCCTGTCACCGCGGGCAAAAACCGCTTCTATGCGGCTGACGCGCGCGTCGTGATAGTTGTATTTGATTTTGCGGTTCGTGATTTTCCGCTCCAAATAGCTTTGCTTTTCTAAAAGCGTTTCCATATCGCACTGCGGCTCCCAT
Source organism: Clostridiales bacterium (assembly GCA_003150035.1). Taxonomy (GTDB): domain Bacteria; phylum Bacillota; class Clostridia; order Oscillospirales; family CAG-272; genus QALR01. The sequence continues at coordinate 17,056 of QALR01000023.1, read as the reverse complement.
TGGAACGGCGTGAACGGCTTCGGAATAAAACAGGCGGCGGAAATGGTAACGCCCGGCGTTTTTTTAGGACGTTCCGGTGTGCGATAGTATTCGTCGATGACGCGCTCCGCAAGCGCGGCAATCCCATCCAGGTCCTCGTCCGTTTCGGTCGGCAGTCCCTGCATGAAATAAAGCTTGACCTGTGATTTTCCGCCCTCAAACGCGGTGCGGCAGGCGCGCAGAATGTCTTCTTCTCTCACATTTTTATTGATGACGTCGCGCAAGCGCTGCGTTCCCGCCTCCGGCGCGAAGGTAAGAGAGCCGGTCCGCACCGTCGAGATTTTGTCCATCAGTTCTCTCGTGAAGCTGTCCGCGCGCAGCGACGGAAGCGAGAGCGAAATCTTTCGCTCGTCCGTCCACGTGAGAAGCGTATCCGTCAGTTCCCTGATACAGCTGTAATCGCTGATGCTGAGCGAGGAAAGTGTCATCTCATCATAACCGGTCGCATCGGCAAGCACCTTTGCCGCACGGTCAAGCACCTCCGGCGACTTCTCGCGTACCGGGCGCCACACCATGCCCGCCTGACAGAACCGGCAGCCGCGGATACAGCCGCGGTAGACCTCCAGCGTAATTTTATCCTGCACCGTTTGGATGAACGGCATGACCAGCGTCTTCGGATAAGGTGCGCGGTCAAGGTCCGTCAGAATCCTTTTTTTGATTTTGACCGGAATATCCTCATATCTCGGATTGACGGCAGCGATCGTCCCGTCATCCTGATAGGAAACCGTATAGAGGGATGGAACATAGATGCCTTCGATTCTCGCCGCTTCACGCAGGAAAGCCTCTTTGTGAAATCCCTTTTTCTTATGTTCTTTATAGAGGGAAACCAGATCTTCTATCACTTCCTCGCCTTCCCCAATCATGAAAAGGTCAAAATAATCGGCAATCGGTTCGGCATTGTAGGTGCAGGGTCCGCCTCCGACGACAAGCGGCGCCGTATCGTTCCGGTCGGCTGCAAGCAGCGGGATACCGGCAAGCTCCAGCATATTTAATACATTTGTATAGCAAAGCTCATATTGCAGAGAAAACCCGACAATATCAAAGCAGGAAACCGGATCGCCGCTCTCATGTGCCCAAAGCGGTATCCCCTCTCTGCGCATACAGTCCTCCATATCCACCCATGGCGCATAAACACGCTCACACCAGGTATCGTCTCTGGCGTTGAGCACATCATACAAAATCCGCACGCCGAGATTGGACATTCCGATCTCATACGTATCGGGAAAGCAGAAGGCGAAGCGCACATCCACCTCGTTTTTGTCCTTCAGAACTTGTCCCCATTCCCCACCCGTATAACGGGCAGGTTTTTCTACGCTTCTTAAAATTCTCTCCGGTATTTTCAAGATGCCCTCCATTTTATGCATTTGTATTTATTAATTTATGCATTTGTATTAGTTTGTCCCTGTCCGGCAGACAGGCCGCATTTTGCAGTATTGGCACGGGTTTATGTCCTTCGTCACAAGCGGCCGCGCATCAGCAAGCCCCCTCTTCATCTCGGACGCATAGCGAAGCACCGTTTGTGTCACCTCCCGTTTCAAGTCGGAAAGCGCTTCAAGCCCTATCAGGTTCTTCCCCTTCCCGTTTCCCTTTGCTTTCACGGGAATAAACTCTCCTTCAAGTGCCGGATCCATCGCGCGCAAAATCTGCTCATTATCCAAAAAAAGTCCGCTTGCCTGCATTTTCTCTTGCACATCGCCGTCTTTGTCCTCGGTGCTTCTCTCGACAGCCTCCGGCTTCACTCCGACATAGAGTACTCCGGCAGGCACGACAGGCTTTCCATAGCGTATTTCCCCATTCTCCCACAAGGAGAACAGATATAGAAGCATTTGTATATCAAGCCCCAGCTTCACATTCTGGATATCAAATGTTTTCGAACCGGTCTTATAGTCTACAACCCGGACGTACAGCTTTCCGTCACCGTCCAGATAGATGTCCACCCGATCGATTTTTCCGCGCAAATCAACGGAAACATTCTCACTTTCCAGATGCATCGGAAGAACAGCGTCCTCCCCTTTTCCAATCACCAATTCAAAATCGCGCGGTTGGAATTCCGACACCTCAAACTCCTTGCGGAACCGAGCAGCAAAACGCACCGCGTTTCGGACCAAAGCATCAAACAAATGTCGAAATCGGCCGGATAGAGCAGACGGTTCTTCGTGAAAAACCGAAAGGATATATTCTCGCGCAGCGTCTTTTGCCCGCTCTTCTATATCCCCGTCACCGCCTTGTGCGATCCATTTTACTGTTTTTTCCAAAACCATATGCACAAAATTTCCAATATCCACCGCTTCATACCCAGCAGGCAGACTATCCTGTAGCTTAAGTTCATACGTACAAAAATAAGAAAATCGGCATTTGATATAGGTTTCCAGACGCGAATAGCTGGTAGTAAGCCTTCCGCCGAACAGCTCTTCTGCACAGGCAGGTGTCAGCCGACTGCTTTGGGCAGAAAGAGGCAACTTCGCATATTTCAGTTTCTCTGCAAATACAGGGTCTTTCTCGTAATATTCGCGAAGCGCACGGCCAAGATTTCCAGAATAAGACAGAGCACGCTCAAAGGATGCCGTGCGCCCCTCGATCAGATCCAGCCTTTCAGAAAGTTCAAAATCGTCAGTCACAAGCGCGGGGAACAACGCGCGTATGCGCTTGACGCCGACGGACTCCCTCTCCTCCGTGCCGGAAAGCGAATAATGAGAAAAACTTACAAAAAGAGCGTCAGAGGCAAGAGAGGCAGCCCGGCAGAAATAATAGGATTCCTCCTTCACTCGGCGTTCTGCTCGGTCAGCAAACACGACACCCTGTTTTTCAAGCAGTCCTTTCTCATACTCTGAAAAAAATCCATTCTCTCCGACTCGCTGCGGAAAGATACCTTCATTAACCCCTAACAGATAAACATACTTCGGATGTCCCGGCACAGCCTGAGAGGCCGAGAAAATCGTAACCTCATCCACGGATGTCGGTATCTTTCCGATATCCGTTTCAAAAAGAATCATTTGCAGCATTTGCGAGAATTCGGAAGCCGGCACCTCCATGTCACCGCAAGAGACAACAAGCTGATCCAGCGCGCTGCAGAAAACATTCCAAAGCTGCACCGTTTCGGCAGCAGCAGAAAAATCTTCTCGCGCATGTGCCGCCTCCGTTTTTTCTTTTAGCGCCTCGGGAACACCCAGGTCAGAAAGAAAATCAAATAAGAGCGTCGCATACATTTTCACTGTTTTCGCCTCGCGGAGAGCTGCGGAAAACGCCTTGAGGGGAGAAAACACACGACGGCGAATATGGGAAAGTCTGGAAAGTGCCTCTATGTCCGCTTTTGCCAGAGAACTGCTGTATCCTGCCGGACTCATGTTCCATTCGTCATCTCCGTAAAGCTTTTTACCATGCAGATTCCATTTCACGATATAATTTTCAAGCAAATTTCCCTCGTCCGGCGTAATTCCAGTAAGCCCTGTCTTGATATAGGAGATGACATCCTCTCCGCGAAAGCCACGCTCACAGGTAGAAAGCGCGGAAAAAATAAGCTTTACCAGCGGTTTCTCTGAGATTTCCACACGATCGGAAAGGAAATACGGAATTTCATATTTTCGAAAAACAGCATCCACAATTCCCTGCGCAGCAGCCGCATCCCGAACGATAACAGCCATTTCCCGATATCGGGCACCGCCGCGAACCCTTCTCGAGATATCGAGCGCTGCCGCTTCCGCCTCCGCAAACACATTAACCGCCCGCACAAGGCGGATATTCCGCGGCGTTCCCCAAAAGATGGCTCGCGCCGATGCAGCATCGTCGATATGCTCAGAAAGAAACGCCAGCTCGTCGCTTTGATAACGTTTTACTCCGCGCAAAGAGATTTCCTGCACATCAGGCCGCCCTGCGCGCTGCGCGGCGCGTTTCAAGCGGCGCGCCGTATCGGCAATGAGTTCCGCTGCATCGCCATCGTCCCCCGGCAGATAGGGCAGTGTTATGTATACATGCTCAGCGCCGGCCATCATCAGAGAAATTAAATCATACTGCTGCGCCGAAAATGAGGTAAAGGAATCGATAAAGACCGTGCACCCGGCAAAAAAATCATTTTCCCGCAAAAGTGCTGCCGCCTTGGAGAGAATCCCATCCGGGTCTTCCCACCGCGCAGCTACCTCCCTATCAAACGCCGCAAAAATCACGCCGAGATCCGCAGCCTTTGCCCGAACAGGCAGATCCGAATCCAGCATATCGGATACACGCGCCAATTCCCCCGGTGTTATCTTGTTCTGATACATCTCGGAGCGAGCCTCCGTCAGCTTCCCCACAAATCCGAAGCCGTGTGCACCTCCATATTCTGAGAGTGCCGGGGAAAGCGCTGTAAGCACGCGATACATAACAAGCTTTTTCGCACCCGGCCCGATATAGTCCGCACATAGACCACCGTATCGACGGAATATATAGTTACACAAACGCCGAAAGGTGACAACATCGATGTTTCCGGCACCGGGAAGCTCCGCCACCCGACTTTCGGCCGCCACCGCTTCCCTATCCGGCACAAGCAAAAATACAGGTCCGCTTTCCGCTGCCTCTGCCATTCTGGCATAGACCCACTCGCTCTTCCCCGAGCCGCTTGCGCCGCAGACAAAGCCGATCATGGAGACACCGCCTTTCAAGTGATTTTGACAATGCGCTTCGCACCCGAAAGTCCAAACCGCTTTGCCAGAGAAAAATAATAGCTGGTATGAATCCGATATAGGTTGCCACCCACCGCTCTTGCACCGGAAAAACCGCAGAAGGAAAGGGAACGCGACACAACGAGGACCACGCCGTGCTCGGCAAAACCGTGCGCCATTGCGGAAAAATAGCCGCTCCCGTGACGCCCCTTCGGCGCAAATAAAACATACAGACGTTGTCCGGCAAGGATATTCTCAAACGCACGGTTCCACTTCCTGTGTGCAAAAAAGCCCACCGCCGCCACTACAGCAGACAAAATGAAAGCCGCCGGCAAAAGCACCGTCAGAGCGCCGAGCGTCAAAACCACCTGCGCGCTGATTCCAAGAACGGCGGCAATTCCCGTGATAATGCCCCAAAGCTTGGACGCAAAGAAAAAATTTCGCACGGCGAACGATGTTTTATCATAAAACCGGAACACACGACTGGATTTCAGCGACAGCATTAAATAGCCGAAATACGTCCGCGACCGGGAAACCGAAAGACTCCTTGCCGTCTCTCTCATAACCTGCGCTTCTCTTCCGTCACGGATGGCACCCCCGTCCCCAAGCTGAACCGTGCGATGACGCAGATATTCGTTTTCACGCCGCAGACGGCGGTTTTCCGACTTTAGGCGTCGAAGCTGCCTTCGCATTTCCTTTTCCGTCAAAAATTCTCACCTCTTCCGATTTAATTTGAATCGCAGAGGATAAAATTATACGGCGCTATTTTTCCAAAATTGAAAGATTCCGTAGCAGCGGCTCTCTGCCGCGCCAGGAAAAGGCGCGGCGGCGGAACTCCGCCTCGTCCATACGGGAAAGCCGCTCTGCCGTCAGCACGGGGATCCGTTCCTCGTGGAAAAACGCAATCGGGGTCTGCGCCCCGGCCGCCACCGCTTTTCTCGTCATCGGACAGGCAAGCTGACAGATATCGCAGCCCCACGCATAACCATATGTTTTCAGATATTTTTCTTCCTGCGCCGTCAAGGCTCCCTTTTTCTGAGTCACGGCGGAAAGGCACGCCATCCCATCCCTCGTCATGGGACAAGCCTCCCGACACGCACCGCAATGCGGACAATAAGACGCCTCCGGCGTCCCGCCGGGAAAACCCAGCACCTCCGGCGGCGCCGTCGAGAGGATTTCCGCCACAAAGACAAAGGACCCGTATTTTTCGTTGATCAGCATGAAATTGTCCCCGAGCGCCCCGAGTCCCGCCATAGAAGCGGCGATATTTTCCTGAATCGGGGACTTGTCCGCAAAGCCGAGGAATCGTTCCCCAAAGCGCTCCTCCAGTGCGGGGATAACGCGGGAAAATAGTCCTTCACAGTAAAGATGATAATCGCGGGAACGGGCATAGAACGACACATTTCCCTCACCGTCATTTACAAAATACGGGATCAAAAGCATGACCGCCGTTCGGATGCGGTCCGCCGACACGCCGCGCCGTTCGATAATGTCCGGTCTGCGGCAATGGCATGCGGAGAATGGAATCGCACCGGAATATTCAATTTTTTCTTTTTCCAATATGGACTTCATAGGTTTCAGTATCCCGTATCTTCCGTTTTTTCGGAAAATTTTCCTTGATTAAGCAAAACAAATATGTTATAATATTAGGGTAGAAAATGAGCGCAGAATCGTTTTTTCGGTCAACGCGCTGTATGCTTTCCCTTGTTTTTATTTCTTTTTACATTATAGCAGAAAATTTTAATAAATCAACTAAAAGATATAAGAAAAAACTGCACGGATTTTTGCGGGCAGCACGCGTAATACGTTTGCCCGCTTTCTTTTAACCAACATCCGAGCGCCATCCGGTAAAAGGAGATTTTATGGCAAAAAAGACAAATGTATATGACGATAAAAGCATCACCATGCTCAAAGGAGCGGAAAGAGTACGCAGCCGTCCGGCGGTCATTTTCGGCTCGGACGGACTGGAGGGCTGCGAACACTCCGTCTTTGAAATTCTCTCCAACGCCGTTGACGAGGCGCGCGAGGGCTACGGCGACAAAATCAACATCACCGCCTATCATGACGGTTCCATCCGCATCGAGGACTTCGGGCGCGGCGTCCCGCTCGATTACAATGAAAACGAGGGCAAATACAACTGGGAGCTCGTTTACTGTGAGCTGTACGCCGGCAGCAAATACAACAACAACGCCGGGGACGACGCACTTTACCAATATTCGCTCGGGCTCAACGGGCTCGGCGCCGCCGCGACGCAGTACAGCTCTGAATTCATGAAGGTACAGTCCTATCGCGGCACGGAAATGCTTGAGATGAACTTCAAAAAAGGCGAGCCGGACGGCGAGCTCATCCGCACGCCGCTCGTCTCCAAAAAAGAACAGCGCACGGGGACCGTCGTCTATTGGAAGCCGGACCTCGAGGTTTTCACCTCAACAGATATCCCTCGCGAATACTATGAGAGCATGCTCGACCGTCAGGCGGTCGTCAACGCCGGCCTGCGCTTTTGCTTCCGCTGGCAAAACGAGGATGGAACCTTCGACGAAAAGGACTTCTATTACGAGCACGGAATCGAGGACCAAATTTCCCGCGTCGTCGGCGATACGGCGCTTACCGCGCCTGTTCTCTGGAAAACGGAGGCCCGCGGACGCGACCGCGCGGACAAGCCTGAATACAGCTTCAAGGCGGAGATTGCGTTCTGCTTCTCCAACACGGTGAACCTTATTGAATACTATCATAATTCAAGCTTTCTCGAGCACGGCGGATCGCCGGATAAGGCAACACGCACCGCGTTTGTCTACGCCATCGATAAATATCTCAAATCGAGCGGAAAATACAACAAAAACGAGAGCAAAATAACCTTCGGCGACATCGAGGACTGCCTGGTTCTCATCATCAACAGCTTTTCCACGCAAACCTCTTATGAAAATCAGACAAAAAAAGCGATTTCCAACGAATTCATTACCGAAACATTGACCGATTTCTTAAAGCGGCAGCTGGAAATCTACTTCATTGAAAATCCCGCCGACGCGGAGAAAATCGCAGGGCAGGTACTGGTTAACAAGCGCAGCCGTGAGAATGCGGAAAGCACAAGACTCAATCTGAAAAAGAAGCTTTCCTCTCAAAACGATGTGGCAAACCGCGTGGAAAAATTTGTTTCCTGCCGCTCCCGTGACCCGGAGCGCCGCGAGCTTTACATCGTGGAGGGTGATTCCGCTATGACTTCCTGCAAGCTCGGCCGCGACGCTGAATTCCAAGCGATCATCCCGGTGCGCGGCAAGACGCTCAACTGCCTTAAAAGCGACTACGACCGGATTTTCAAAAACGAGATTATCGTAGATCTTTTAAAAGTCATCGGCTGCGGCGTCGAGGTTGGGGGCAAGGGCAAAACACAAGATGCTTTTGATATGAGCCAGCTCAAATGGAGCAAGATCATCATCTGTACCGATGCCGACGAGGACGGTTATCAGATCCGCACACTGATTCTGACGATCTTTTACCGGCTGCTTCCGACGCTCATCAAAGAAGGACGTGTTTATATCGCGGAATCCCCGCTTTTTGAGATCACCTGCAAGGATAAAATATATTTTGCTTATGATGAAAATGAAAAGCAGAAAATCGTCTCCGGCTTCGGCGGCGCTAAGTATACGCTTCAGCGCTCCAAGGGGCTCGGCGAAAACGAGCCGGATATGATGTGGCAGACAACCATGAATCCCGAAACGCGAAGGCTTATCAAAATCATGGAAGCCGACAGGGCCAAAACCGAATATATTTTCGAAACGCTGCTCGGAGACGATCTGCCGGAGCGTAAAAAATTCATCGCCGAATACGGCCGCGAATATCTGGCGGAGGCGGACATTTAAACATCCCGTACGCAAGCGAAAGGAACGGACACCGCAATGGCAAGAGCAAAGAGCAAAAAAACCGAAAAAAAAGAAATCATTCCGGCGGAGATCATGCTCCAGCCGATCACCGATACCATCGAAAAAAATTATATGCCGTACGTCATGAGCGTTATCGTGTCGCGCGCGATTCCGGAAATCGACGGCTTCAAGCCCTCGCACAGAAAGCTTCTTTATACGATGTATAAAATGGGACTGCTCACCGGCCCCCGTACCAAAAGCGCCAATGTCGTCGGACAGACCATGCGGCTCAATCCGCACGGAGACATGGCGATTTATGAAACACTCGTCCGTCTCACACGGGGAAACGAAGCACTGCTGCACCCGCTCATCGATTCCAAAGGAAGCTTCGGCAAGGTATACAGCCGTGATATGGCGTTCGCTGCGTCGCGTTACACCGAGGTCAAGCTCGACCCCATCTGTGCAGAAATTTTCCGCGGCATCGACCGCGACGCCGTCGACTTTGTCGATAACTATGACAACACCATGAAGGAGCCGGTCCTGCTCCCGACAGCGTTTCCGAATATTCTCGTATCTCCCAATATGGGCATCGCCGTCGGAATGGCAAGTCAAATCTGCTCCTTCAACCTCGGCGAGGTCTGCGACGGCGCCATCGCCGTGCTGAAAAACGCCGAGACGACAACAGACGAGCTGCTTGATATCATCAAGGCGCCGGATTTCTCCGTTGGAGGGCTTCTCATTTACAACCGTGACCGCATGCGCGAGGTCTACGAGACCGGACGCGGCAATATCACGCTGCGTGCCCGCTACTCTTATGACAAGGATGCCGGCTGCATCGATATTCTGGAGATTCCCTACTCCACCTCTATCGAGCTTATCCTGAAAAAGCTTACAGATATGATTAAAGCGGGCACACTGAAGGAAGTGACCGACGTGCGCGACGAAATCGACCTGAACGGCTTCAAGCTCACGCTTGACCTGCGCCGCGGAACTGACCCGGACAAGCTGATGGCCAAGCTCTATAAAAAAACGCCGCTCGAGGACGCTTTCGCCTGCAACTTCAACGTGCTCATTGACGGCGCGCCGCGGCAGCTCGGTCTGCGCGGGATCCTCGACGAATGGATCCGGTTCCGCATGATCTGCGTGAAGCGCGAGCTGTCCTTCGACCTTTCCAAGAAGTGCGAAAAGCTGCATCTGCTGCTCGGACTCGGCGAAATCCTGCTCGACATCGACAAAGCGATAAGGATCGTAAGAGAAACGGAAAAGGACAGCGACGTTGTCCCGAACCTCATGGCGGGATTCAGTATCGACGAGGTGCAGGCAGAATACATTGCGGAAATCAAGCTGCGCCACCTGAACCGTGAATATATTTTAGAACGCATCAAGGAAATCGAACAGCTGCAAAAGGAAATCGCGGAAATCAAATCTATCATTGAATCCGAACGCAAGCTGAAAAACCGTATCGTCAAACAACTGGAAGAAATCAAAGCCAAATATGCCGTGCCTCGCAAGACCAAGCTTATCTACGAGGACAGCGTCGAAGAATACGACGAAAAGGATTTCGTCGAAAATTACAACGTCAAGCTCATCCTCACCCGCGAGGGGTACTTTAAGAAAATCACACTGCAATCTCTGCGAGGGGGCGACGAGCAGGCGCTGAAGCCCGGAGACGAGGTCACACAGACTGAGGACGCCGAAAATGTTTCCGAAATCCTCTTTGTCAGCGATAAGCAAAAAATCTACAAGGCGAAAGCCAGCGAATTTGAGTCCAAAAAGGCGTCGCAGCTCGGGGATTACGTTCCCGCAAAGCTCGGCTTTGAGGAGGGGGAACACGTCATAGCGATGAAGCCTCTTGCCGGTTATCCACAGGGCCATTATTTCGTCTATATCTTTGAAAACGGAAAAGGCGTGCGCGTTCCCATTTCCTCCTATGAAACCAAAGCCTCACGCAAAAAGCTCGTGGGCGCTTATTCCGACGCCTCCCCTCTCGTCGGTGCATTCTATGAGGAGTCGCCGTTCGACCTGCTGCTCGTAAACGATGCGGGTAAGGCCATTTATATCAGTACCAAGCTCATTCCAGAAAAGGCGACAAGGACCGCCTCGGGCGTAACGCTTTTCACCTTGAAAAAGGGGCAGAAGGTCGTCTTGGCCACACGAAATCCGGAACGTCATTTTCGTGGCTACGACAAATGCCGGAAAATAAAAGTTCCCGCCGCGGGAGCTTCGATTGAAAAAGCAGATAACAACTAATCCACAAAAACAGGAGGCTCTCCATGAAAGTCCTCATCGCAATCAGGGATGCTGTCTACGCAAGAATGCTAGAGCTTGAGTTTTCCGAACGAGGAGCTTCCTGCGTAATCGTCCCTCATATCGAAGAAACAGTCGCTGTTTTTGACGATATCCGCCTTGCCGTCATCGATGCCGGACTTCTGCAGGGCAGCACGAGTGCTCCTCCTGCGTCATGCGAAACGATTGTCATCGGATATCCGGAAGAGCTGGCCCGTATTCCGACGCGGGAGCTGACGCGTTATTACGCGGTGGTGCGTCCGTTTGTCGTTGAGGACTTTCTGGACGCGATATTCCTCCCCTCCGACGGCGGTACGAAAACAGAGCTTCGCCCGCAAAGGCGAAAAAGCCCTTCTCAGTTCCTCGCTCTTGATGAAGCGCTGCGTTCCGCTTATTATAAGGGAGAAAAAATTGAGCTTACCGCAAGAGAATTCGCTCTGCTCTCGCTGCTTTTGGAAAACAAAGGGAAGCCTGTCTCTCGAAAGGAGGCGCTCGCCCGCGTCTTCGGTGAATCCGGAGCCGATACAAACGTCGTAGACGTTTATATCAATTACCTGCGTGCCAAAATCGATAACCGGTTTCATATCCGACTCATCTCCACGGTACGGGGATGCGGCTATATGATTTCCGACTGAATCCCGCGGTCTCATTGTAAAAATTCCCGCAAAATCTGTATTTTTTTCATATTTTTGCATAAGAGCAAAAATTCTGGCGACAATAGAAACAGTTCACTTAGCCGAAAGGCGGAAAGGAATTGTTTTTATGAATCAAAATCAAAAGAAAAAGCAGATGACCCGCGGACTTACCATCGCGCTGGCACTTCTTGTCGTAGTCGCTATCGTTGTCACCGTCGTTGCCGTTGTATCCAGCAGGCGTACCAAGCCGGAATCCACAGGCACCTCCGGGCAGACAGCGCCGAACCAGACCACCGGAACAACAGGTCCCCAAGATACAACCGATCCGGGCGACACACCTATCGTTGCCGATGACGTAACATTCATTTCCCCTGTGACAAACGGCAACATATCCAAGGAATGGTCCGCCGATATCCCGGTATATTCGGACACCATGGAGGATTACCGCGTTCATCTCGGCGTCGACATCGAAGCTGACGCCGGCACCCCTGTTTATGCTGCGGCAGACGGCACCATCGAATCCGTTACGCTTGATCCTATGATGGGACAAACCATTGTGATTTCCCACGCCGGCGGATATAAGTCTGTCTATCAAAATCTGCAAACAACCATCCCCGAAGAAATTGCCGAGGGTGTCACAGTCAAGGCAGGCGATGAAATCGGTGCCATCGGAGATACTGCGCTTGTGGAAATTTCACAGTCCCCTCATCTCCATTTCGAAATCTATCGAGACGATGAATGTGAGGATCCGCTCACGCATATCACAGTCACTCCTATTGACGATGAAACCTATTACGAGGACTAATTCCGTGCCAGAATGGCAAAAAAGGAAGGCGGCGGCCTTCCTTTTTTGCTGCCCATTGTCATGACGGACGTTTGTCCTGCATAGATTATGATAGGGCTTATGATAGGGCCGCCCTATACGAAAATTTTTTCTTAAAATTCAAGATGAGACCATCTTTTTGGCGGGAAAAATCCGACAGTCTTCGCGGTTTTCGCAAAAGAAAATTCACACAAACTTAACAAAAAAAGTATGTGCAGCCATAAATTTATTGAAATTTTAGGATATTTTTAAGCACTATTTTTTTATGGGTATTGACAAAATTCAAGTTTGATGATACAATAACAGTAATCACGGTGCGAGGTATTTTCAGACGATATCTTGTACGGTAAGAAAAATCTTTAATTCAAAAAGGAGATTCTATTTGTATGAAGAGACTTTTATCACTGCTTCTGGTAGCTGTTATGCTCTTCGCTGTACTTGCTATGGTCAGCTGTGGTGACGATCCTGATGAAACCACGGAAAGTACCGAGCCGACAGAAACGACGAACACAACAGAGACCACGAACACAACGGAGACCACGGACACAACGGAGACCACGGAGTCCACTACAGAATCGACAACCGAGTCCACCACGGAATCGACGACCGAGTCCACCTCAGGAACCACTGCGGGTACCACGCAGCCGCCGGAGGGAACGGATGCTACAACCATCACAACAGGCACCACGCTGCCGATTTATCTTCGTCTCGACTTTGGTACCAACACCAAGGCTGAGGCTGAGGGACATACCTCTCATCATGACTTCATTGTTGATCGTCTTACATACAATGCTGAGAACCTGACGATCGAATTTACAGAAGACACCATGGTTATTTGGGCCATTAAGAACTATACGAGCGGCATGAGCAGCGATTCGTTTGCGATTTGCTTTGATAATCTTGTTTCCTATGATTATGATGATTATCTGATGGCAGGCTGGGGTACTTGGGTTGACTATCCGGTTTCCACTGCCAAAGTCGGCGTACAATGGCAAGGGAAGCATCAGTATATGAAGATTCGTATTCTCAACCCCACCGACAACAACATCATCTCGATGGAATATCATCAGTCCGGTGGTCTTTACTCCACCCGTAACATTGCCCCTTACATGTTCCTGCAGGGCGGCGCGCCTACAACCGAGAGCGAAACCAAGCTTACCGCTACACCCTCCAATGAGTGGGCAACCTACATTTATGATATTCCGTTCCTCGCTTGGGCAGGCCGTCAGCTGACGAATAACGGCGCTACCACGTATATCGGCAACGTCAATGACGCAAGAGAAACACAGAATGTCGGCGGCAACAACTGGAACTGGCAGTCTAATGTAGAGCAAAGCTCGCTGCGCTTCCATCTCCTCGGCGCATACGGTGTCAATAAAACATGCGACAGCCGCGCGAACATCCAGCAGGGTGATCATGTAGAAGTTGACTATATTATATTTGGCTCCACCAGAGCTCAGTTGGAAGAATGGACCAGCTATCTCGAGGATTCTTCGAACGCTGCAGCTTAAAAATCTTTAAAATTAAAAAGACGCTTCTCAAAAGGGAGCGTCTTTTTTTCTAACATTTACCCGGATGTGCGACGCATAACGTTCCATGCAACTGCAAAAACTCAAATTACGGAAAGGCAGAAATTTTGTTTGCGCTCCCGAGATAACTTTGATAGATATTTCGAAGCGCCGAGGTCGGCCGCCAATCGGACCGGCCGCTTTTCCGTACTATCACAATGCCGCCTGACATGCGATTGTCTGACGGCGGAATGGAATGATTATCATGAAAAAAATTCTGATTCTTATAGGAGGTCTGCTTGTGCTGTGTCTGCTCTTTGCCGGATGCTTCGGCGAGCCGAATGAGACAACGGATACGAGCGGAACGAAACCGTCTGGCACATCCCATACAGACTCATCCAGCACAGGCACTTCGAATCCGGACACATCGGATACAGACAGCAGCACGTCGGACATCATAACAGGAAACGACGATTCCTCCTCGGAAATCATCACAGGAAATCCGGACAACACCAGTGGCGCCGAACAAGCGGGTCCGGATACCTCTCCTTTTTCCACAACCCTTCCCATTTTTGCAAGACTGGATTTCGGGACCAAATCCTTCGCACAAGACAATCATATGACAACTCATGAATATATCGTCGACGTTATGACATACAATGATGAGTTTTTAACAGTGGAATTCACGGAGGACGCTCTCAAGCTCACAGCAAAAAAAGACGGGACTTTTCAGGCGGCGGGAGAGAACGCCAGCACAGCAGATTCACAGTATTTTCTGCGCGGGACAAATACCTGTTACCATATGATGAACGACTTTGCCATCAGCTTTGACAACTTAGTTTCCTATGACTTCGCGGAGGAGCTGCGCTCGGGATATGGCACATGGGCGGGCTTTCCTTTCACCTTTGACGGTGTGGGAAAAAAGGATCAGTGGCGCGGATATCATCAATATATGAAGATCCGCATCCACAATCCGACGGAAAACGACAAAATTGCCGTTCAGTTCAATAACGCATCGGCGTATGCCTCCACACAGTTTATGGTGATGTCGATTGGAAAGCAGAAGGCCGGCTATGAGACTTATATCTATGACCTTTGCTATGCCGCAACTTATGCCTCCGGTAAAGGCGTTCTCCTGCCTGGGCAGGCACCCGGAAACAACTGGACATGGAAACAAAATACCAACGTTTCTGGATTGAAATTTCACCTGCTTGGCTCGACATGCTCCTATGCCAACGCCTATTTGAACAACGTGTTTGACGAGGGAGAAACGGCGGCAGATTATGACGCTTATGCGGAATATTTCAATCGTCTAGACAGCAGAGCGCTTATCAAGGCCGGCAATACTGTGGAAATTGATTATATTGTTTTCGGCTCCACACCCGGACAGCTGAAAGGATATCACAGTTATATGGAATCCTCTTCTCTGGCTGATGCGCAAACATCATGAAAACAAAATGAAATCGGGCAGGAAAACGAACAGAATACCCTGTTTTCCTGCCTTTCCGCAGGTCTTGACAAAACTCGGAGCTGGATGTTTTTATCTCGTTTATCAAAAATTTCAAATTTTTTTGTAGATATTAACGAAAATCAACCAGAAATAGCCGATACGTGTTGACAAAATCCGTATAAAATGCTATACTATCCAACAGAAACGTTCGCTCTCGAATTCGAGTTTGACCTGCGAACGGAAAAATATTTTTCAAGCAAAGGAGATTCATTTTATGAAGAGAATTCTGGCACTTGTTCTGTCTCTCGCAATGATTCTCGTTGTGTTTCTGATGGCCGGATGTGGTGATGACCCCACCGAGACCACAGGCTCTTCCTCCACAAGCGGCACTACCGGCAGTGGGTCAGAGACCGACAACACATCGGGAACAAGCGGCGGATCAGAAACCACCGGAGGCAGTGGCGATACCTCCAGCTCGGCTACAGAGCCGACGGAAACAGCAGAGCCTGACGGCTACAGCAAGCCCTACGGCTTTGAGGATGTCGACTTCGGCGGCGCCACGTTTACCATCGCGGCAGACGACGGTGTTGCGGACGGCTGGGATGCCTCCAAAGAGGTTTATTCCGAGGAAACCGACACCATCAGCGTTGCCGTTCGTCTGAGAAACGAAGTTATGCAGGAGCTTTACAACTGCACCATACAGGTTGAAGCAGTCGGCGAGATCGGTCCGCTTATTGAGGCAGATCGCACCAGCGGAACGGATCGCATTAAAGCCTACACCGTCAAATACGGCGGCAAAGGCACGGCGGAAGACGGCGCGAACTATAATCTTTACACCCTCGGCATCAATTTTGAAAATCCTTGGTGGGATCAGACGTATGTCGATACGTACAGCGTTCGGAAAAACAACGGCACGATGACGCTTTATACCATGATTGGAGACTTTGCGCTTTCTTCGTTCAGTGCGACCCACGCCATCATCGTCAACAAGGACGTGCTGGCGACCTCGCCCGTTCAGGATGACATTTACGAGCTTGTCAGAAACAAAGAATGGACGATGGATAAATTTATGGAATTTATTATCAATACAGCCCAAGAAAGCAGTGGTAACTCCGAGCTTCATTGGAGCGAGGGAGATATCATGGGCTGGGTCAGAACGGCTCATGCCACCCATGGCCTGCATGCTGCCTCCGGCCTTTCCATTATTGAAAACAACGACGGCGTGCTGTCTCTTGCTGTTGGCAATCATTTAACGGAATGGTCGACCGTTATGGAAACTGCGATCGCTGTATGGGATACACAAGGCTCTGAAACTATTGCTTATACCGATGTTCAGGAGGCTTTATCCAGCGCAACAACCCTTTTTGGTTCTGAAGTTCTCGATGTTCTGGAAAGAATGAAAGACACCGAAAATGTTTCAGTCGGCGTACTTCCCTATCCGCTTTACAGCGAATCGCAGGAAAATTATGCGCATTATGTAGATAATCATATCTATGCATATGCTGTTCCGACCTCTGTCTCCAATCCCACCGTCATGGGTGAATTCCTCGAGGTATATGCGTTCCACTCCAGATATCTTGTTCGCCCCGCTTGGATCGACGCCTACGCCTACGATTACTGCAGCGATGCGGATTCTGCCGAGATGCTTGAGATCATTCTCGACACCCGCACCTATGACCCCGGCTACCTCTGGTGGTCTCAGTATGAAAGCAGCTTCAGCGGATTTATTTCCAACGATCAGAACGAAGTCACAAGATGGAACGACAGAAACGCGGCCACGATTCAGAACGATATTAACACATTTGTTGAAAAAATCAGTTCGAG
>QALR01000021.1 GCA_003150035.1 Clostridiales bacterium | reverse complement strand
ACAACCTATAGCGGGGACAACCACCCCATCAGAAAATAGCGTCATCGGCACGGAAATAATCAATCAGCATCCATGGTGATTGGCTATCCTTTCTGCCAAATAGATACTCCTCAATCATCTCCGACCCTAGATACCCTTTGCAAAAGGCAGCTTCATTTGGGGCTAATTCCCGCCAAGCAGCAAAGAAGTAAGTGCTATCGGGAGGGGCAATCGCAATCTGTAGCTTCCCAAAGTCTGGAGTACTTGACCCCTCGCCAAGAGAAGTCCTAGCACGTTGAAACACGGCATCCTCTCTAAATCGGTCAATAAATTGAGATAGCGGTTCACTGCCTTGATTGAACGGCGCTTCGGCATCTTCAAAAATCATATTATTGGTATAATAATCCTTGTAAAGATCGTAGACTGGCACCTCATTATTTGCTTCGGCGATCAGCTCCTCCGCTTCGTCTACAGAGAGACTGGAAGAAAGCGAATCCACTGGCCGTACTACCCGCTCCGTAGCAGCCACAACCTCCTTGTCGTTGGCACCTCTATCTCCATACTTGGTATAGAGCCAAACCCCTCCCAAGGCAAGTAATGCCACACCCCCTGAAATCAAAAGTCCCCTATGCTTCCACATATTATTAATGTATCCAAAATCTGTAGCAAAGATACTGAAATTATCGTAATCCGTGAGTGTCATTCACAACACCTACAGGGGTTACGCATTAGAAAAGACTATTGTGCGAATGATGATATACAATCTGTTGAGGATAATGGCGTAAGTACCTCGGCAGAGGTCCCTCTTAAATAGGCACAGGTCGGAGGGGCGTTAGCCCCGAACGACCTGTGTGCAAGAGCATATTCACCACCTGCTTGACCCCGGCTGAGGGGTGGGGAGGGTCAGACCTAGAGTTAGGGTTGTCCGACCCCTCGTCCGGGGTCGCATGGGTATTTTACACCTATCTATACACAGAGGAGGTTCCAAAAAAAGCACCCGCCAGGGTGCCATTCAGATAGCCCCCGGTCAAGGCTCGTAGAGCCGAAGACCGGCGGGGAAATAGTATGATAATATCAATCGACCCTTGTGGTCGCACAACTTATTGGGGGTGCGACCACAAGGGTCGTATGGTTGGTGTACACCTCTTCCCCGCCGGTCGTTAGGGGCTTTCGCCCCTCCGACACGGGGGCTATCTGAGTGGCACTCTGGCGGGTGCTCTTATGCCTTTATAGATCCTTTATAATGCATAACCCCTGCATCGCCCGCGGGTGGCACGTGAGAAAGTCCTTAACGTATGGTTTTCAGCTCCTCAAGCAGGAATAGCAGAAGCCCGAAGGGCTTCCATGGTCTATTAACCCAGCCTTCCCCCTCCGTAGGTAGGCGAAGCGTACCTAGAGGAGGAGAAGGTTGGGGAGAGGGGCAAGGCATCATCAACTACCCCGAAGGGGTTGCACTTTTACATCCATAAGCGATGGTGTATATGCAACCCCTTTGGGGTAGCTTATTTATAGTCCTTTCCCCACCCAAGCTTCACCTTCGGGCTCGCTAACGCTCCCCTTCAGGGGGAAGCTTTGGTTAATACACCATGAAACCCTCTTCGGGTTTTTCCATCAATCATTGATAAATAGACTCTTGCAATCCCCCTCTCCTTGAGGTGTTTTCTTCTCAATAAACAGCCCGCACATTTTCCGCTACGAGCAAGGCAAAAGTGGAGATGCAACTAAGCAATCGGCGAGTTGCAACTAAGCATTTGCCGAGTTGCATCTCGCCGATCGCTTAGTTGCATCTCGGCAAACGCTTTTGTATGGTATTGAATTCCAATTGATTGCGAAGGAGGTCTTGACGCCCCTATTTTATTCAAATTTTGAACATTATTTATTAGCTTGAAAAACGGGCTAGTCGAGTGCCCCGTAAGCCACAAACGGATGCCTGCGGATGACCCCTGATAACCGAGGACCCCATAGTAGACACCACCCTCTCCTCTCTTTCGGATGACTATATCTATCTCTCAAATGTTAAATTAATGGGTCAACCCCATTTTTAACTATTAGAATGAATAATTGTTTGAGATACTGCAGAGATCTCGCAGTATCTAATGCTATATTTGCCTCAGAAGAATAAACACATTAAGAGAAGTAGCACTATGATTTCGGGGAACATAACATTTAAATGCGATGAGTGTATGCACAGATTACAACGATGTCAAGGAGCCTCAAGCTATCTCCTAGCATTTCTACTCTCTTGACTGTACAATTTTAGACTAATTAACTGCGGTTTATATGCTATCTTAAATAAGTAATAATATGAGCAAGATTTATGATGAGTTTGTAGCTAGGCTAGGGCGTGATGTAGTGCCTGGTCTTTATGATTATGTTGATAATAACTATACTTTTCTCATTGATATTCCAAGTGAACTAGCAACTCGACTGCGAAGCAGTTTTTATCTTTCCTCAGATGAGGAAATTTTGATGTTCAGAAGTAAATGGAAGACGAAAGGATTTGGTATAGAGGCTTTCATCCAATCTTTTAATAGCTTGGCAGGAGTGTTACTTACTAACAAGCGTTATATCCGTAAATTTGATGTGGACACCAAGGAGGAAGATATGGTTGATTTGGATTGGTATGTTCTTGATCATTTTAGTTGTAAGGATAGAGTTGTTTATACTCATTTTTCTAGTGGTACACAGATTGAGGAAGGAGATATTTTGTGTTCTTATTTTAGGAGTTTCTCGCTACGTACAGAATCTGAAATCAATGAATTTGACGAGAAAGGATATGGGACACTGTTTTGTGACACACTAAATAGTATAATTAAAATTGCAGACAGTGAATCACCAGACAAGGTGTACTATAAATTGATAAATGAGCAAAAGTTTGATGAGGCAAAAAGTCATATGCTTTCAACTATCAACTCAGCAAAACTTATATACAATAAATGGTTTTATCAATATCTTTATGCTTCTTGCTTCTATGAAGAGAGCAAAACGCTGTGCTGTGATAATGATGAACCTGAAGAGCAACGTATAAAAAAAGAATATTTATTGAAGGAAGCGGTAAATGTTTGTAGAAGTCTGCTCCGTGAATTTGAGCGTGAAATAAAAGTAAATGAGAATCTCGTGCAAAGTATATTGTGGTTAAGAGGTCAAGTTTCGTATCTTCTAATACAATGTGTAAACAGCGATCCTTCTATCAGGAATGACGTCGGTTGGACATTCGTTGATGAGCGAAATCATCTTTTCTATGTACTTGAAAATAAGGCTCAGGTTAATGATGCACATAGAATGTTAAATGGTGAGTTGTCATTCAGAGAGCTATTGAAGAAAGAGGGTGCTGAAGAAAATGAATACAAGTCACTAGGTGAGGTTTTAGAGTATGCCGATAGAAACGTGATGTTGTTCGTTAAGAATGAGGCTGAACTTGCAGGAATGGTTGATAATGAGGGAAATATACCTCTTGTGTGTACTCTAAAAGACTATCCTCGTTCTATTCATCTACCTATTGGTCATCCCAAAGCAAATACACTATATTTCGCACATCCTGTTAATTCTGATGTTTACCTTCCTTTTGAAACTGCATACGATGTTTTATTTGTGGAAATGGTAAAAGAGTTTTGCTATCTCTGCCAATGTCTTGGTGCTACAGAAATCAAGTTTGTGATGACTAAGGGTAGTTCTTCAAATGGTCAGTCTGCTATCTTGAATAAACTTGAGCTAGAAGTAGGGCGAAAAGCTCTTGGAGTAAAAGGTTCGTCAGATGAAAATATACTGGAGCAAAATGCTTCAGAGACGAAACGAGAACACGAGATTACATACACTTATGAGCCAACTAGCAATCCATACGTTCCTAATGATTTAGTTTGGCTGAAGAATAATGAGGAGTGGAATAACCTTGTGCGTCAGCGTACGAATGGAGGTAACTTACTTAGCTATACGGAGCGTATTTCATCTCATGACTCTTCAAATATGAGTTCTTCACACAATCGACAGTTAAAGGCTTCGTTTTCAAACTTGATATCTAAAGTGGACCCATCGTATGAGCGGAATGTTGAGCAGACCTTTAGTAATATTGAGGAGAAAGAAATCGTGATATCTGTGAATTTCAAGTCGGTTGACCAATTACAAAAAGTCAATAGAGAAGTGCTAGAGGTGGAGGCACCTATTGTAGAAGCCTCTATTGTTGAGACAGGAGAGCATTCTGATGCGGAAAAAGCTTTTATTGATGAGATTAAGTTTGCTATAGAAGAGGATGGAGCTATTACTTCTCTTCATAAAGTTTTTCTCGAGCAAGTTCGTAGTAAGCTTGGTCTCTCCAAAGAGGTAGCAGATACATTGATTGCAGAATATTCTGATCCTTACACAGAAAATGAAAAGGAATATATGAAGGCTGTCTCGGAATATATCGTTGATGGTGCCATTGCAGAAGGAAGTGATAGACTTCTCGTAAGATTCGCACGATTGCTAGATATCAGTGCAGAGCGAGCATTGGAGCTCCAATCAAAATGTCTAAATGAAAATAATGGCTGATGAAAAAAGTAGAGATGAAGCCAGGTCAAAAGTATTACTACATAGTCTTACGATACATGACTTGGGAAAGCAATATGAATGTGAAGGAGGGGACGGTGCCATCCGAAGCTGATGCTTGGGAAAAGACGATTGAAAATTTGCGGAATAACTTCTTCTTGACTAAAGAAGATGCCGAAAAAGCTCGTGCCCAAATTGAAGAGGTTTTCAAAAGTGCTAGTTTGAAAGTTGCGCAATTCTTAGAAGATGATTAATTGTGTTGTGTATGAATGTAATTTAATATATTGTTTGAGCTATAGGCATTCTTAAGATATGTATTTGTGGCAGATATCTTCTAATGTATGTTGTATTTTTGAGGAATGCTCAATATCTGCTTTGTTTCAAATTTATTCACCTTGAGCAAGTGAGATTAAATTATGTGTTAATATGGAAATATGCTACGAAGTTTCTAATTATGTTGAGAATGGAAGAGTCTTAGCCGCTGCATGTTGGGGGCACTGTTGCACTCATGGTGGTTATGGTAATACAGAATGGTAACCATTAAACGTTGTACTACTATAGACTAGACCATAGCATAAGCAGTCTCTATTAAGTATGTTTGAACAAGGGTTTGTCACCCTTGTTCTTTTTAAAGGATGTTTGTTGTTTTATGATATATGAATATTAAGAGAAGTGTTGATCCTTGTCACCGATTTATATTCCCCTCAAATATAGTTAAGGTTGATTATAAGGGAAAGATATTAGTTATTTCCCCAAATACAGCTAACTGGATTGTATTAGAAAATGATCTACAGTTTGATTTTTTTAAACTATTAGTTCAACACCAATTAGATGAAGCTTTAGCTTTGTATACAGGAGGAATTGATAACGCAAAATATACGGTTACACAGATAGTAGCTCGGGATTTTTGCAATACCGAGACTAAGAGTTGTATTAATGATAGCGTTAAGCAATTGCATTTTTATCTTACTAACAGTTGTAACATGACTTGTCCTCACTGTTATATGTTTTCAGGGAAAAAATCTGAACAGGAATTGAGCAGTGAATGTATTAAGAAGGTTCTAACTAGCTATTCTGAGTACGGGTCATCTGTAACTTTTTCAGGTGGTGAGATCACGATGAGAAAAGATTTGTATGATATTGTTGCTTTTGCATCTAATGAGTGCAAACTAAATGTTAGGCTTATGACTAATGGCGTCTTATGGGATGAGTCTATGATTGATAAATTTAGCCCCATTATTAATTCAGTTCAAATATCTATTGACGGATATTCAGAAGAGTCAAATGCACTTGTGAGAGGAAAGGGAAACTTTAAGAAAGCGATTAATACTCTTATTAGGTTTGCAAGCAATGGGGTACATTCTGAGATTGCAATTACTCCCCCTTTTTCAGTGGTTATTAATCATGAAGAAGATAAGTATGTGGAATTTTGTAAGGAGTTATTCGAGATTCTTCCACATAATAATTTTAGTGTCAAGTTTTCTGAGCAGATCATCGACGGAAGAAGTGTCCATTTGACTCAAGAAGAGCAAATGGAGTATTTTAATTCAGTTTCTCGAATAAAAGCACAGATAGCAGGATATGATATAAGAATCCGATCTTTTGCAAACGCTTTTCGTGATTCAACGATTATGGATAATTGCATGTATGGTGTTTTCTCCATTGACGCAACAGGTCAAGTTTATTTATGTGCACGCGTTCCATCTTTGAAGCCAATATGCAATGTGAAAAATACTCCATTCTCTAGGATTGTTATGCTTTCAAAAAAAGCACAAGATATTTCTAGAATTGATAATTTCAAACCCTGCAATTCTTGTGAATTGATGTATATATGTGGAGGAGGCTGTCGCGTTGATTATTTCCCTGAATTTGCACAGATTACTGATGTGAGTAATTGTAATGTGAAATCCTTTTCTCCTCGTAAATGTACATCTGATTTAAAGGAAAAATTTTATGATTTAATGATTGAAGCTAATCACCTTTTATACAGGTAAGTAAGTGTTCTGTCTTTGTTTTTCATTTTACCATGCGATTTCTTGATAGCTCTGGTACAAGAAGTTGGTGTTGGTCTTTTAATTAAGTTCTACCTTGGTTTTTGTGTGGAAAAACTTTGGTGGGGGCTTTGTGGTGGCGGTAGTTTTTGGTATCTTGCACGAAAGGTAATTCTATCCAATAACCATTTATTTAGAGTTGGAACGTATGGAACAGGGAAAGGCAAAATTGATCGGGACGTTGGCTATAGCAGTGGCGATGATTGTGGCTGTGGCGATTGGAGGACATGCTCTTGTGCATCGTAATGATGGGCCTAAGACACTCAGTGTGAAGGGTGGGGCAGAACAAGACTTCGTTAGTGACTTGGTGGTGTGGAATGTGACGATTCAGAGCCATTCGTCTACTCCATTGGAGGGGCTGAAAGATGTGGAGCGTCAGCAAAAGATATTGGCCAACTTTCTCACCACTCGTAAGGTGCAGGAGAGTGAGGTGGTCTTTGGCCCAGTCTCTTATCGGGAGGATATCACCGGCTACTACGATCCTAAGCAGGAGCGGTATATTGAGATTAAGAATGGCTTTATCGTACAGCAAACTGCTACGGTGACTAGTCAGAGAGTGGATGAGATAGAGAATGTGGTGCGTGAGGTGGGTGAGCTGATTGCCCAGGATGTGACTGCTAACTCTGAGGACCCTCGTTATTACTACACTAAGCTGGCCGACCTGAAGCTACAGATGGTGGCGGCCGCCTCTGAGGATGCTCGTATGAGGGCAAAGCAGATTGCTGATGAGAGCAAGGCACGCCTGGGAGGGTTACGGAAGGCGAGCCTAGGTACTTTCCAGATAATAGGTAAGCACTCTAATGAGGATTATTCGTGGGGTGGTAACTTCAATACCTCTAGCAAGGAGAAGACGGTGAGCATCACGGTCACTGCGGAGTATCTAGTGAAGTAAAGAAAACCCATAAATATCTCAGATCCCTCTACATAAGCATCTATGGATTTATTTCAGGCAGATTATGATCGGATAGCAGAGCTTCGGAAGCTTCTGGAGCGATATGAGCAGGAGTACTATGTGCTGAATGCTCCTACCATTAGTGACCAGGAGTTTGACCTCTTGATGAAGGAGTTGGAGGCGCTGGAGGAGCAATATCCCGACCGTGTGACTCCCGATTCGCCCACACAGCGGGTGGGCAGTGAGTTTTGGAAGGAGGGTAAACTGGGGAGGGTGAGCCAGTCTGAAGGATCTACGTTTAAGCATCGCTACCCGATGCTTTCGCTTGCCAATAGTTACTCGTGGGAGGATACGCTGGACTTCTACCGACGGGTTCATCAAT
>QALR01000003.1:131789-136605 GCA_003150035.1 Clostridiales bacterium | reverse complement strand
GCAAACTTTTGATTCTGGTGGCTGTGGCAGCGGCGCTGTGCTGCCTGCTCGTGATGGCGACAAGTGGCGCAGACGCCAGCGGCACCTGGGGCGCCGAGGGAGATAACTTGACATGGACTTTTGACTCAACGACAGGCAAGCTCACCATCAGTGGCACAGGAGCGATGGGGGAATATAACAGCAGCAGTTCAGTACCATGGTATTCTTACTGTAACTCAATCAAGGCAGTAAAAATTGCCGACGGCGTGACGAGCATCGGGAATTATGCGTTCAATTACTGCCGCAATCTCACAAGTATCGAAATTTCATCGAGTGTGACGAGCATCGGAAGGAATGCGTTCTCTGGCTGCAGCAGTCTGACGAGTGTGACCTTTGGTGAAAACAGCAAGCTGACGAGCATCGGGAATAGTGCGTTCGTTGGCTGCCTCAATCTCACGAACATTGTTATGCCGGAAGGTATAACAAGCATTGGGGAACTTGCGTTTTCTGACTGTAGGAGCCTGACGAGCATTGAAATTCCGTCGAGTGTGATAAGCATCGGAAATTTGGTGTTTTCTCAGTGCAGCAGTTTGAAATACAATGAATATGATAACGGGCTTTATTTGGGAAACGTTCAAAATCCATATTTAGCGTTAATAGATACAAAAAGAACGGATATAACCTCATGCCTAATTTACGAACAAACAAAAGTGATTGCGGGGGGAGCGTTCTGGGAATGCAGTAATCTCATGAGCATCGAGATCCCATCGAGCGTGACGAGCATCGGGAGCAGTGCGTTCTATAACTGCAGCAATCTGAAATATAACGAATATGATAATGGGCTTTATTTGGGGAATGATCAAAATCCATATTTGGCGTTGGTATACACAAAAGCGACGGATATAACCTCATGCCTAATTCACGAGCAAACAAAAGTAATTGCGGGGGGAGCGTTCAGCAACTGTAACAGTCTCACGAGCATAGAGATCCCGTTGAGCGTAACGAGCATCGGGAGCAATGCGTTCGCTGGCTGCGAGAGACTCACAAGCATAGAGATCCCGTCGAGCGTGACGAGCATCGGGAATTATGCGTTCGATAGCTGCAGAAACCTGACGAACATTGTAATAGATGATAATAATCAAGCCTATCAGTCTATAGATGGAGTTTTGTTCAGCAAAGACCAAACGACACTGATCCGATATCCGGCAGGAAAAACAGAAACCACCTATGCAATCCCATTGAGCGTAACGAGCATTGGGGACTATGCGTTCCAATATTGCCGCAGTCTGACAAACATCGATATACCATCGAGCGTGACGAGCATCGGGAATTATGCGTTCTCTGGCTGCAGCAGCCTCTACGTCATATATAACAACAGCGATTTGCTGCTAACTATCGGCAACGATGAGTGTGGGGAGATTGCGTATTACGCAAAGCTCATTGTTGACAAAGATGGGAACAAAACATATAAGAATGACGGCGCGGAGTACATTGACACAGAGGACGGTTTTTTTTTCAAAAAACAAAACGGAAAATATCAACTGATTGCCTATTTTGGCAAAGAAGAGACAGTGTCTCTGCCTAATGATATTAACGGAAATAGCTATGAGATATACTATATGAAAGGCGTGCGCAATGTGATCATCCCAGACGACATGACGAGCATCGGGAACAGTGCGTTCTCTGGCTGCAGCAGTCTAGAAAGCGTCACAGTAGCAGAAGGGAACAATGTCTATCACAGCGCCGGAAACTGCCTAATAGAAACTGCAAGCAAAACATTGATAGCAGGCTGTAAAAACAGCGTGATTCCCACAGACGGCAGTGTGACGAGCATCGGGGATTGGGCGTTTTCTGGTCGTAGCAGCCTGACCAGCATCGAGATCCCGTCGAGTGTGACGAACATCGGGTATAATGCGTTTTTTGATTGCATCAGTCTGAAATACAACGAATATGATAATGGGCTTTATTTAGGAAATGCTCAAAATCCATATTTTGCATTGATAACCACACAAAACGACTACATAACCTCGTGCACAATACATACATCAACAAAAGTGATTGCGAATTATGCGTTCTCTGGCTGTGAGAGGCTGACAAGCATTGAAATCCCCTCGAGCGTGACGAGCATCGGGAATGGAGCGTTCCAATACTGCCGCAGTCTGACAAGCATAACCTTTGGAGAAAACAGCAAGCTAAGGAGTATCGGGGAGTATGCGTTCGCATACTGCAAAAGTCTCGCGAGCATTGAGATACCATCGAGTGTGACAAGCATTGGGGATAGTGCGTTCTTTCAGTGCAACAGTCTGAAATATAACGAATATGATAATGGGCTTTATTTAGGAAATGCTCAAAATCCATATTTGGCGTTGGTATACACAAAAGCGACGGATATAACCTCATGCCTAATTCACGAGCAAACAAAAGTGATTGCGGATAGCGCGTTCTTTAGATGCAGCAGTCTAACGAGCATTGAGATCCCATCGAGCGTGACGCACATCGGAGGCCGTGCGTTTAATAACTGCAGTAGTCTTGAGAGTGTAACCTTTGGAGATAACAGCAAGCTAAGGAGCATCGGGGATAGTGCGTTCTATTTCTGCTACAGTCTTACAAGCATCGAGATCCCATCGAGCGTGACGAGCATCGGGAGTTGGGCGTTCTATCAGTGCAGCAAACTGAGGAGCATCGAGATTCCATCGAGTGTAACGAGCATCGGGAGCAGTGCGTTCTATAAAAGCAGTCTCATACGTATCACAATTCTATCTCGTGATGTGAAAATATACGACAGTAGTTACACTATTCGCACCACCGCAACCATCTACGGCTATGCCGGCTCCACGGCGCAAGCCTATGCTGAGAAATATGGTCGAGCCTTTGTCGCATTGGATGAGCCCACACATGAGCATACATATGGTGAATGGGAAAACTATAACGAAACGCTGCATAAGCGCACCTGCTCCTGCGGCGATGTGGAATATGCCAACCACACTTGGGATAGCGGCGTTGTAACGACAGAGCCGACCTCGACCTCACAGGGTGTAAAAACTTACACTTGTACAGCGTGTGGCGCCACCAAAACGGAGACAATCCCACCGACACCTATTTACAGCGGAATATGCGGTGCCGAGGGAGATAACTTGACATGGGGCTTTGATTCATCGACAGGCAAGCTCACCATCAGCGGCACAGGTGAGATGGAGAATTTTTCCTTTAGTTTAGCACCATGGTATTCTTACCGTAGTTCAATTAAAACGATAGAAATAGCCAAAGGCGTGACGAGTATCGGGAGTGGTGCATTTCGGAATAGTAATATTCTGACGAGTGTAGTTTTTAGCACGAATAGTGAGTTAACGAGTATCGAATATGATGCGTTTTTGGACTGTATCAGCTTGACGAACGTTGAGATACCATCGAGCGTGACAAGTATTGATGGGAGTGCGTTCTCTGGTTGTAGTAGCCTTGAAAGCATTACAGTAGCGGAAGGAAACAGCGTCTATCACAGTGCAGGAAATTGTATAATAGAAACAGCAAGTAAAACCTTAGTTGCAGGCTGCAAAAACAGTGTGATCCCCACAGACAGTAGTGTAACGAGCATCGGGGGTAGTGCGTTCGAGGGTTGCGAGAGGCTCACGAGTATCGAGATCCCATCAAGCGTGACGAGCATCGGGTATGGTGCGTTCTCTGGCTGTAATAGTCTGACGAGCATCGAGATCCCATCAAGCGTGACGAGCATCGGGGGTAGTGCATTCTATTATTGCCGCAGTCTAACAAGCATTGAGATTCCAGAGGGAGTGACGAGCATCGGGGATAGTGTGTTTTTTGGTTGTAGTGGCCTTGAATGCATTACAGTGGCAGAAGGAAACAGCGTGTATCACAGTGAAGGAAATTGTTTAATAGAAACAGCAAGCAAAACATTAGTTGCAGGCTGCAAAAGCAGCGTCATTCCCGCAGACGGCAGCGTGACGAGCATCAGGTATAGGGCGTTCTCTGGTTGCAGCAGTCTGACGAGCATTGAGATACCGTCGAGTGTGACGAGCATTGGAAATTTTGCTTTCTCTTATTGTGGTACTTTGACGACTATCCAAATTCCTTCGAGTGTGACACGCATCGGAGAAAATGTGTTCCAGGGCTGCTACAGTCTGGTCAGCATTGAGATCCCATCGAGCGTGACGAGCATCGGGCATTATGCGTTCGATAACTGCTACAGTCTGACAAGCATCGAGATCCCATCGAGTGTGACGAGCATAGGGAATAATGCGTTCTCTTACTGCTACAGTCTCACGAGCATCACAATTCTATCCCGCGATGTAGAGATATACGATAGCAGTAACACCATCTATGCTACCGCAACCATCTACGGTTATGCTGATTCTACGGCGCAAGCCTATGCCGAAAAACATGGCAACGAGTTTGTCGCCCTGACAGAGGAGGAGCCCTACGCTCCCGGTGATATCAACGGAGACGAGACCATCAACAGCGACGATGCCATTTATCTGTTGAAGCATACCTTCTTACCGGAGCAGTATCCACTCAGTGGAAGCGGTGACATGAACGGCGACGGCAAAGTGGACAGCGACGATGCAGTCTATCTATTGAAGCATACCTTCCTGCCGGAGCAGTATCCGCTTCCGGATTAAGAATCGTATTCTGCTAATAAAGGTGTATGTGACTGAACGATTACTCCGGATGATTTATCCGAGTAAATATATTATCAAAAAAAAGAAAGGAACTTGAAATGAAAAAAGTAGTCTTATGTTTTATGACATTGGCTTTGCTGATAGGGCTTAGCTGTATGGTGATGTCGGCCACCGATGTCGGCGTTACCCTGACTTTATCTGAG
>QALR01000003.1:115335-128198 GCA_003150035.1 Clostridiales bacterium | reverse complement strand
AAAAAAAGAAAGGAACTTGAAATGAAAAAAGTAGTCTTATGTTTTATGACATTGGCTTTGCTGATAGGGCTTAGCTGTATGGTGATGTCGGCCACCGATGTCGGCGTTACCCTGACTTTATCTGAGGCAGATGCGGGACGCGGAGATACGTTTACTATGACGGTTAATATTTCCGGCGACAGCAAGATGAAATCCGCCATGGTTCTTGCCAATTTCGACAGCGAAGTTTTGGAGCTTGTAAATGGAGAATGGCTGATTGATGGAACCATTGAAAATTTTTCTCCGGAAGATAAAGGCGGTTTTTTCGCCGCAGAGGGAGAGCTTGATACCCAAGGGGATATCTTTCGTTTTACTTTTAGGGTGAAAGATGCGGCGTCTTTCGACAGTACTTCAATCTCCTGCACGGTGGATTTAAAGAACGGAACGGATTCGTTGCCGCTTGGAACAATCTCTCCGGTCAGCCTAACAGTCACTTGCGACCATACATATGGTGAATGGGAAAAATACAGTGAGACGCAGCACCAGCGTGTTTGCAGCAAGTGCGGGAATGTGGAATATGAGAATCATATTTGGGACGATGGGATTGTGACAACAGATCCGACATCGACCTCCCAGGGTGTGAAGACCTATACTTGCGAAACATGCGGCGAGACAAAAACAGAAGTTGTTTTTGCCGAAGATGCGCCGCAGATTATAGTAGAAAGTCAAACGGTTACGGCGGGGGATGTGGTGGAACTGAACGTGAATTTGAAGAATAATCCAGGCGTGATATCCATGTCATTGACTTTGGAATTTGATGATACTGCATTAAAATTAGTAGAGATTGTCGATGGAGGAATTCTGGGCAACAACAATAGTTCACCGCAGCTAGGAAATCCATATCTTTTGGTTTGGGAAAATGATACGGCACCACAGAACTTCACGGAGGACGGCGTACTTGTAACGTTGAAATTTGAGGTGCTTGAAACTACGGAAATCGGAATTTATCCGGTTACGATTTCTTATGACTCTGATAATTATGATATCTATAATTATGATGTAGAAAAGGTTGAGTTTGGAATAAAGAATGGAGGAGCTGAAGTTATTGATTATATCTTAGGAGACGTTAACGGAGATAATCTTGTAAACAATCTTGATAGGTTGATCCTTGCGAGATATCTTGCAAGATGGGCGGAATATCCGGAGAGCATGCTGAATATGAAGGCGGCGGATGTAAACTGTGATGGAATAGTAAACAATCTTGATCGACTGATTTTATCCAGACATCTGGCGAAGTGGGAAGGATATTCTAGCTTACCATATGAAAATTAAAAATTAAAAGGAGAGCTTCATTTTTATGAAAAAAATTGTTGGATGTTTATTGGCAGTCATATTAGTTTTACAAGTTTTTGTTATAACGATTGCTGCCACTGATACAAACTCTGCAGGGACACTTTCTGTATCAGAGGCGACTGGAACAAATGGCGATACCGTTGAAATTACAATTAGTATAGCAAACAATCCAGGAATAATATCCATGTCATTGACTTTGGAATTTGATGATACCGCATTAAAATTAGTAGAGATTGTCGATG
This sequence comes from Clostridiales bacterium, assembly GCA_003150035.1. Classification (GTDB taxonomy): domain Bacteria; phylum Bacillota; class Clostridia; order Oscillospirales; family CAG-272; genus QALR01. Next base: position 126,624 of record QALR01000003.1, on the reverse strand, counting down.
GAGGAATTCTGGGCAACAACAATAGTTCACCGCAGCTAGGAAATCCATATCTTTTGGTTTGGGAAAATGATACGGCACCGCAGGATTTTACAGAGGATGGTGTGCTTGTAACTTTGAAGTTCGAGGTACTTGAGAACGCACAAATCGATACTTATCCGATTACGATTTCTTATGACTATGACAACTATGACATATATAATTTCAATGTTGAAAAAGTAAATGTCGCGCTGACAAACGGATCCATCACTGTCGCTTGTGAGCATACCTATGGCGAATGGGAGAAGAGCAGCGAAACGCAGCACAAACGTGTTTGCGGCAAATGCGGGAATGAAGAATTTACTGACCATACATGGGACGAAGGAGAAGTGACAACCGAGCCGACATGCAAGGACACGGGCATTATGACCTATACCTGTACAGCATGCGGCGAAACGAAGACTGAGACAGTCCCTGTAACGGATGAACATACATGGGGCGAATGGGAAAAGGTTGACGAAACCAATCACAAGCACACCTGCTCGGTCTGCGACAAGGAGGAAACCGCGGCCCATACATGGCAAGAGGGTGAAGTGACAAAAGAGCCGACATGCAAGGATACCGGAATTCGAATCGATACCTGTGTCTGCGGGGCAACGAAAGAAGTCACTCTCCCTGTAACAGATGATCACACATGGGGTGAATGGGAAAAGGACGATGCAACAAACCATAAGCATACCTGTACAGTCTGCGGCAAGGAAGAAACCGCAGCCCACACATGGGACGAAGGCGAAGTGACAACCGAGCCGACATGTAAGGACACGGGCATTATGACCTACACCTGTACGGCATGCGGAGAGACCAAGACGGAAACGGTCCCTGTAACGGACGAACATACATGGGGCGAATGGGAAATCGCAGACGAAACACAGCATAAACATACCTGCTCGATTTGCGGCAAAGAGGAACCGGAAGATCACACATGGGACGAAGGTACTGTGACAATCGAGCCATCCGGCGGGAGAGAAGGGGAGACAACCTATACCTGTACGGCATGCGGCGCGACAAGGACGGAAGTGATTCCTGCGAATCACGAGCATTCCTATTCTGCGGAATGGAGATATGACGGTACGATGCATTGGCATGCCTGCTCCTGCGGAAGCAAGAGAGACACGCAGTCTCATGCATGGGATGCTGGAACCGTTCAGCAGGAAGCGACCTGTACGGAACCCGGAAGTGTTCTGTACACCTGCACAGTCTGCGGCGCAACCAAGAGCGAGAGCGTATCTGCGGAACATACACCCGGCGAATGGACAGTGGTGACGGAAGCCTCCTGCACGGAAACCGGTAAGCAGGAGCAGAAATGCAGGGTCTGCGGGACAGTATTGAATGAAATGACGATCGCGGCAACCGGACATACGGCAGGTGCATGGCAGGAAGAGGACGGCGAGAGAGTGAGAAAATGCACAGTCTGCGGCGAGGTCTTAGAGCGCGAGGCGATCCAGACGGAGACGACCTCTACCACGGAGTCTACTGAATCGACGGAACCCACAGAGTCGACAGAGCCGACCGATACAACGGAGCCGGGGTCGGAGGGCGGCGGAAGTGCCGTTGTTTGGATCATTGTGGCCGTCGTGGTTGTTTTGGCCGGGATTATCATAGCGGTCTGCGTGTATCAGAAAAAGAAGAAATAATCAAGACGGAGGCTGTCTCACAAGAAGTATTCACGGACTTGTGAGGCAGTCCTCTGCCTGTTTTTACATTGCGTGGGATACAACGTGAACCTGTTCTGTGCAAAAAAACCAAGGTCAATGAGTGTGACCTTGGTTTTTTAGTTAAATCGGCTATTGCTTGGGAAATTTTATATTTCGAAAAAATTTGAAAAAATTTTCCATAGCACCCACAATTCGATTGCATTCGACAATATAATTATGGTAATATTTGTAATGTACAGAGCCGCAATAAAAAAAGGGAGAAGAGAACAATGAACACAATGGTAAGAAAAATGGACACTCTGTATCGTGTTGTGCTGCCGAAGGAAATGATGGCGGCAGCTGGGATCAAGCCAAGAGACTGCCTGAGCATCACGGCAGATGAAACCGGCACAGTGACGCTTGTCAAAGGAGAAACGGGGGAATGCAGACGCCGCGTTGATGAGTTGGGGCGGATCTTGCTGTCGCCTTCTATCCGGGATTTGCTGAACCTGAATGAAAACGCAGAGGTGCGCGTATCCTGCGAGGACGGCAAAATTATGCTGAAGTCGAACGTTCGGGTGTGCCGGCTTTGCGGCAGCGAGACGGGAGAATCGTGCGTGCGTGTCAGCGGTCACCCTGTATGTGAGAGGTGTCTGAAAGGCCTCAGCCAATCGGCCGTCTGAGCAAAAGCATTGGCGAAATGCCCGTCATACTCATTCTGTTAAATTTTTCATAGTTTTTTCCCGAAAAACTGTTGACTTTTCCTGTCCCACAGGCTATAATAAAACCATACAATAAAAAAAGAACAGGCGGGCTGCCGTACGGGAATACGACAGCACCTGCATAAGAAGTGAGAGAGCACTACCTTACACAACCGGATGACCGGCGCCCTGCGGATAGTATAACAGATTTCCGCTCGGATTGCAAGGGATTCGGCAAAAATAAGGTCTTGTCTGGATGGAAATTTTTCCGGAGAGAGGCGAGAGGACCGTGCCGCGGCACTTCATGCGTGCCTGTGGGACGGATTTTTTGTTTTTCAGAGGGAATGAAAAATGACAAGTCATAGGTTAAAAAGGTTTGGGTTGATATTAAAACAAAAAAGGACGCATAGCGTCCGGATTCGATGTTAGCTTCGGTTTTGTAGGGCTGAATAGCCTTCCGTGGTTTCGGAGTTCTCTGAGAGAACAAAAAACCGCCGGGCTTCAGTAGAGCGGGAACTCCGCTGAAGTTCCGTTTCAGGTGAGAGAGCACCCTACGCGACCGAAAAAGTATCGGGCCCCGGCGGCAAGGACAGTATAACACATTTTCTTCCTCTTTTCAAGGGGGAGCTGTGCAAAATTTACTGGACGTGCTGTGAGGGTTAATTGGCATCAATCCGTGAAATTGAGGTCTAACGTAGCATACACAATTATGCTGGTATCCGCGTGGGGATGTAAGAGAGGGCAGCTTTATAGCCGTACCTCTGTCCCTGCGCGGTATTTTGTTTTTGAGGAGGCTCACTGCGATGCCTCCTCTGCATGTGTATGGATATAGTTGGCTCTGTACGAATACACATGCAGAGGGCCCCGGGCAGCTTCAGTGGCCTCTTTTGTCTCAGTTAACATATATACATTCAGTGCTTTTTTAGGTAGTTCAAATTTGATCAGAGACAAATACCGCGCGGCGTGCCTACTCCTGCGCGCGATACCGGCAAGCCTGTTTTTTCGTTGTTTCCATTTTTTCCTTTGCAGACTTGCTGCGCGTGGTATTGGTTTTCATATCTGCCGTCTGCCCGTTTCCGGTGAAAAGCCGGGCGGGCCGGCGTGTGGAAATCATTGCGATGAAAGACAAATGCCACGCGGCGCGCTTATACACTCGCGTGCGCGTCCTCCATTCTGCCGGCAAGCTGTTTTTTCACAGACTTGCTGCGCGCGGTGTTTGCTTTTCATATCCGCCGCCTGCCCGTTTTCCGGTGAAAAGCCGGGGCGGGCCGGCGTGTGGAAATCATTGCGATGAAAGACAAATGCCGCGCGGCGCGCTTCATCACTCGCGCGTGCATCCTTTATTTTGCCGGCAAGCTGTTTTTCTTTTTTGAAATTTTATTCTTTTTCCAGCATGTCGTGTGCGGTGTTTGTTTTCTTTCGTCCGGTGCGCTGTTGGGATATGCCCATCTGTCCCAATAGGCGCACCGGAATAAAAAAAGCGTGAAAAAAGATTTTCAATAAAAATGAAAGGGGCGAATACAATGTTACAATGGGAAAAAGACACGGATAGTCCTCTGTCGGATATTATGATTGAATATTTGTACGACAGGCAGGAAGGGCTGCGCAAAGATTATGGCGAGGAATATGAACGGTTGAGAGATAGACTTTCTCGTCAAAGCGATGTCCTGAAAAAAACGATGACAGACAATCAGATGAAGCTGTATCTGGAAGTAGAAGATCTCACCACAGACATGTATGCGAGGGAGGATATTCAGACATTTATTCGAGGCTTTAAGCTGGGTGTGAAGTTTATGATGGAAATCAAATAAACAAAAAAGATGAAAATGGAGACAATTTTATTTTATCATCCTCTTGCAAACGGCGCCGAGATGTGATATAATAAACCTGTAAGTTTCGTAGATTGCCATGTGCATATCAGAGTATCCGATTGAAAAAGTGTCTGTAAGTATGTCTTTCAGGCGCTTTTTTTGTTTCTCGGGAAGGGACTCTTGAAGTCTCAATAAAATAAACAATACCAGACGGTAACAAAGCGCGCAGAGAAAACCATTTTCTTTGTGCGCTTTTTTCATATAGATCGGAGCCGAAAGGTTCCCCCAATCTTGATTCCGGGGAGCCCTTGGGCTTTCCGTTTCTATACAGCAAAAAAGAAAGGAGATGCGCTGATGGATTTTTACTTGTCAGTGACTACAAATTACAAGATTCAGATGTCAGCGGCACGGCGTCATCATTGACAGGAGGTGATATCCATGTCTGAAAGGAACCGATATGAAAAGGCAAAAGTTCAAAGAGAAAATCAAGGTAACAGTAGTTGTTCGGAATGGATTTGTCGAGCAGATCCTTGCGAGCGCTCCGGAGTGTCTGGAGGCAGACGTCATTGATCTGGACAACACCGACCCGGAAGGTCGGAAATTCTCTGAAGAGCGCCTTGAGAGGGCAAAAAAAGAATTACAGAGTGTCAATCAGGAGGAAATGCCATGACCGACAATCAAAAGTGGAGTCCGGAAATCTGTAGAACCATGAAATTATCATGGGAGACGGTTTCTCTGTTGCTTGGAAAAATGATGAAAGACATTCTCGGCCGTACGGTTGTATGCGATGCCAATCCGGATGCAGCTGATTACTGGAGTACCTGTTTTGTTGGGAGTCGAATGCCAATGTCGGACCTGCATCGGCTGATGGAAAAATTGCATTTGAGCAAAGACGCCAAGGCGGATTCTTTGCCGGATACAGGGGATAATGTCGATTCTGTTGATTGCATCGGAATGGCAATATCTGAAGCATTGTTGAAGCAGGCTTTGCCTTTTGGATGGAAGGAAGCCTTTTGGAACAATGATTTTATCTGGCTGGTCGAGAGCGAGGCTCGGGAATATGAGCATAAGATCAATGTCGGAAATCAGGAGATTTCGTTTGCATCTTTGAAGTCAAAGAATGAGCTTGTAAGCTGTCTGACAAGGAACGGTGCGACTCATGAGCAGCTCATGAATTTCTGTGAGGATTACCGTGAGAAATATCACAATGAATTGTGTTGGGCTTTTCCGATATCGGACGGAAAGCATCTTGGCACTTTCATTGTGCTGGTCAGAGAGGGGGCATTGAGTCTTCCGTATGACGAGGCGGATGCGGTTGACGGCGAGATCTTTTGTCTCGACGATATCCGGATGTTCTGTGCCGACGACATGGCCGATTTTATCGAGAGTTGGCAATTGTTTGATAGCGAGCTACAAAGAGCAATGGAAAGTCTATTGTTATATCTGAAAAATAAGGAGGCGCAAAATGCAAACGGCGATTGATTGGAGAATCCACCTGTGTGGGCATGAGTGTTGGGAAAGCAGGAGAGAAACCGGTTTTCTGCCGTACCTGTGCAATGCACACACGCACGGAATGGAGAAATATCATCATCCGGACTTTCAGGTGGTACTGAATTTGTCCATTCCGGAGATCTGCCGGATTCTGAACACACTGAGTCTGATGGTCAAGCGCGGATATCGTTTTCACGATGGGGAGCTTGTCTATAGCATCTACGAGGATTGCCCTGTGCGGCTATCGGAGTTCACCGAGAGCGGCAGAAAGGTTCTCAGGGTTGTGATCCCGGACCGATATAATCAATATCCGGAAAATCCGGAATGCGATCATCCATACTGGTTTCAACAATTTGAGACGGAAAAGCTCTATGTGCGAAAAAAGGTGCGGCAATGGAACCACATATAAAAAACAGTAAACCAGTCCGGTTTTCTGATCAGATCCGGTTTCGCTGCCGGCGATGCGGAGCATGCTGCCGGCATGTCAAAGGTGCCGTTATATTGGAATGTGTGGACGCGTACCGGCTGGCAAAGCATATGGGCATTCGAGTGGATCAGGTTTATGAGGAATATACCGATCCGTTCCTGTTGGATGATTCCGGGTATCCGATCTTTGCCTTGAAGGTAAAAGGAAGGCAGGATGAATGCGTATTTCTGGATGGATGCAGATGTACGATACGTCCGGCGCGTCCTCGTGTATGCCAACTTTATCCATTTTGGGTAGAACCGATGGATGGGAACGGTGGAATCGCCTATCACTACTGCACGGAGTGCAGGTACCATTCGCGGGGCACGTTGATTCGGATAAAGGATTGGATGAATGAGAATCTGACAGAAGAGGATCGGATGTACTGGGCGGAAGAGTATCGGACGCTTGCTTCCTTAGCTCCTATGCTGCGGGAAGCGAAACGAAGAGGTGTTCCCGTGGACAGGATCCAAAGAGAGCTTCTTTTTTTCCGGTACTATTGTTATGAAACGGACAGACCATTTATGGAGCAGTTCCGAAGCAATAACCGGTTGCTGCTTGTCCGTATGAACCATTTACTTAAACAAGGGGGAGAACCAATATGAAAGTCAGGATTTATCAGATTGTTCCGGAGGAAGAAACGCTGGATATCTTGTTCTGCAGTCTGGAGGAAACATTGGAAAAAGGGCCAATTCGGTCGGACTGCTATGAATGTGTTTATGAAGGAGATTTCGCGACGGTGGATCCGGAGAAAATATACGGTATTTTTAATACTGATCTGCCTTCGGATTATCATGGCAGAAGCCTATCCGTCTCGGATATCGTAGAATTTGAACGGGACGGAATCTGTACTTTTTTCTTCTGTGATCCCGTTGGATTTCAACCGGTTTCATTTGATCGGAATGCCGTTCGGCCGACAGCCGAATGCAGAAAACAGAAATAAACAGGAAGGAAGGGCGTCGGCAGTGTACGGCGCCCGAATCATATTTTATGAAATGTAAAGAAGACAAAAAAGCAAAGGGGGATCCTCGGCTGATGGGGATTTATCAAAATTTAGAGAAAATAAAAATCAGTGTAGATGAGCCGTTCCAATTTCATTGCAGAATGTGTGGTCAATGCTGTTTCAATCGGGAAGATATTATAATGACGCCCAGAGATCTTTTTCATGCCGCAGGAATATTGGATTTATCAGTAGAAGAATTTGTCCGGTTGTACTGTGAGTCATATATTGGGGAAACCTCTTGTATGCCTTTGGTGCGGTTAAAGCCGCAGGGAACTGACAGGCGATGTCCGTTGCTTGGTCAAGATCACAAATGTACCGTGCAGAAAGCCAAGCCGATCGTCTGCGCAATGTATCCTGTTGGCAGAGCTTTTTTGCTCGATCGGCAAAGCGAGGAATTCTGTGTTCAGTATTTTGTTCAGGAACATAATTGCGGGGACAAATCGGAAACACACACTGTAAGAGAATGGCTGAATGAATTTGGATATTCTCCGGAAGATTCCTTTTTTGTCGATTGGCCTAAAACCATAATTTTTATCGCTAAAAGACTGATTCGACTGGAAAGGAAATGTACGGCAGATCAAATGCGTCCGATATGGAGCGTTGTTTATGAAGAGCTCTATATGGGCTATGACTTATGTAAGGATTTTAACGAGCAATTTATGCAGAGAACGAAAAATTTAACTGAATTTATTACAGAGAGGGAGAAAACATATGGGCTCTAAAACATGGATAATCCCTGTGACGTGGTCGATGTGCGGAACCGTTACCGTTTCTGCCGACACTTTGGAGGAGGCGGTAGAGACCATAAAAAATGAGGAAGACGGCATTCCTTTACCGGCTGACGGAGAATATGTAGATTCTTCATGGGAGTTATCCTTCAGTGAGACTGATCTGATCCGGGAACTGTATAATGACAATCAGGCGGATACCCCATCAGAGAAAGGATTCAAACATGGACAAGGAACAGAATCGCAATCAAATCATACGTAAGGATGCGAAGGGCTGTTTTGTGGAAAGCCTGAACGATGCGTTTGGTTTGGGGAAAATCCACCTGGTGTTTTCAGCCTATGATCTTGGCAGGCCGGCGGGACAGAGACAAACCAATATGATACCGATTTATATTGATATCGGAGAGTTTCTGGAGCTTTGCCGAAAGCTGATCAGCGGCGAGCTGCGGTATCTGATGCAGAGCAAAAAAAGCAAAAACGATACGACTCCCTTGTTTCAGGTGCTTGGCGGTACTTCGGCGCAGAGGCTGGCCCAGCAGGGCAGAGCAAGAGCAGACGGCAAAAGCCTGTCCAGAGTTTTTCAACTGATATGCGGCGCTAAGACGGATTTTCTGTTGATTGCCAGCAGCGGCCCGGGAGATACCAACGAAAAGGGGCTGATTGTTCCGAGATTCGGAACCCATCCTGAAAATCATGTGACGGTCAGTATGACCTTTGAGGCGTTCAGCGAGCTGCTTTTGATGACCAAAGAGCACTATACTGCATGGCTGACGTCCCGGTATATCGCGGACGGAGCCGGACGGGCCCGAACGATTTCTGCGCCTGTGCAGACGTTCAAGAGGGGAACCGATGAATCAGAGTTAAAGCCTATCGCGGCTCCATTCTCTCCCGGACATATTTTTTGATCAACGATTATGATGGGCATATAAATATTCCATCTCTCATGATTCAATCGGATTATGAGAGATGGAGGAAGGGGGGATCAAAGCAAAAAATAATGGTGTATACTTGATATTTGCCCAATAATGTGCTATAATTGATACAGAAAATCATTGAGCCAATGGGACTTGCAGGAAGTGGAGTATGCAGAGAAAAATGATTGATTATATTGTTGTATGCGTCAATGAGTTTGCCGCGGCCAAGAATATGACGGAAAGAGAAGCATACCGCTATCTTTTTGCGCATAAAGGAATAGAGTTTTTGATTGATCACTATGAAATAGAACACACCTTATCTTTGGCGGATGCCATATCGGATCTCAGTATGATATGCACCAAAAACGGAGGAACGGTATGATGTCAAAAGATAAACAACTGATGGAACGGATCACGCAGGATATCATTGCGAGATTGGTGGATTCTGCCGGGATGAATGTTATGGACGCCATGACGGTTTTTTATAATTCTGCTTTCTGTGAAAAGCTATACGATAAGGAAACAGGCCTTTATTTGGAGGGAACCGATTATCTGTATGAGATCTTTTCGGATGAGCTTCAATCCGGCAGACTGATTCAGAAGGAAATTTGAAATAAGCGCTGCTTCGGCGGCGCTTATTTGCTATGTGCGCTCGGCATGCGCTATCACTTGGCGGTGAAAGTCCGCTACAGACTTGGCAGTAGGAACTGTTAGCTAAGGGCAAGGGCGTCCACCGTGAGGTGGAGTCTGAAGGAAGCCTGAGGCAAAGCCTCGGTCTGACGAACAGAAATTGCATATAAGGCATACTTGAAACGGACGAGTTTCCATAGCAAAATGAAGTCCAATACTGCCCGAATTTCAAGGTGTAAATGCAGCAGATATATGAGGCGAAGGTGGTAACGCTTACCCGAGGAGGTCTTGTCGGTGAGAAGGAGTAGACATATTCGAAACGGAACATAGTAACAGCGAACGTCAAGAAGTCAGCAGAAGCCATAGTACCAAGGAAAAAAACTTGGGAAGGGCTGAACAATCATAAGTCTTAAGTAAACGGCTAAAGGAGGTCGGTATGATGAAAACAGAATACGCCAAGAACGGCGGCTTCCTGCAAAGGGATAGTGTGGAACACGAAGAGTATGCAGAAGCGTACAGTGCCGAGTGTCAAAAGGTTGAAGAAAGAGACGGTGCAGACCTGCTTGAAAAGGTGCTGGACAGAGATAATCTTAACAGAGCCTTCAAGCGAGTAAAAGCCAATAAGGGAGCAAGCGGAGTAGACGGAATGACCGTTGATGAAGCTCTGCCTTGGCTGAAAGAACATGGGAAAGAACTGCTCGACAGTATAAGGAACGGCAAATACAAGCCATCGCCTGTCAGGAGAGTAGAAATTCCAAAGGATAACGGTGGAGTAAGAAAGTTAGGAATACCGACTGTCATAGACCGCGTTATTCAGCAAGCAATAGCACAAGTGCTAATACCAATCTATGAGCCGAAGTTTTCAGACGGAAGCTACGGCTACAGACCGCACAGAAGTGCAAAGGATGCAATACTCAAAGTGAAGGAGTATGCGGACGAGGGCTACAAATATGCAGTATGCCTTGACCTGTCCAAATACTTCGACACACTCAATCACGAACTGCTTATGAATATGCTCCGACAGGACATCAAGGATAAGAGGCTGATTGATTTAATCAAGAAGTATCTTAAAAGCGGAGTAATGGAGAACGGTATTGTAATGAAAACGGAAGAAGGCTCGCCTCAAGGCGGAAATCTCTCTCCGCTTCTCGCCAATATCTATCTCGACAAATTCGACAAGGAGTTCGAGGGCAGAGGGGTAAAAGTAATCCGTTATGCAGATGACATAATACTTTTAGCAAAGAGTATTCGTGCGGCAGAAAGATTGCTCGGAACAAGTACAGCGTACCTTGAGAAGAAACTAAAGCTCAAGGTGAACACGGAAAAGAGCCGAGCGGTAAGCGTTTATTCAATCCGAAATTTCGGTTTCTTGGTTTTGCAATGGGAAGGAACAGGAGAGGTGCATATATCCGAGTTCACGGCAAAGCCAAGAAGAAAGCCAAAGAGAAGCTGAAAAGACTTACTTCCCGAAGTCAAGGCAGAAAGTTAGATACCGTGTTTCAAAACATCAAGGTGTTTATGCGAGGATGGCTTGGATATTACGGAATAGCGGAAATGAAAACGGATATGGAAAGGTGGAACGAGTGGTTACGCAGAAGAATACGAATGTATATCTGGAAGCAGTGGAAGTTGCCGAGAACAAGGGTAGCAAACCTAAAGAAATTGGGAATGCCCGATTGGCAGGCATACCGAAACGGTAACACTCGAAAAGGCTATTGGGCTGTTGCAGGCAGTGGTATACTAACGCATACCATAACAAACGAAAGACTTGCACGCCGTGGATACTATGATATATCCGAAGCGTACAAGTCTATGCACTCAATATGATTGAACCGCCGTGTACCGAACGGTACGCACGGTGGTGTGAGAGGTCGG
>QALR01000003.1:0-113087 GCA_003150035.1 Clostridiales bacterium | reverse complement strand
GAAGTCCAATACTGCCCGAATTTCAAGGTGTAAATGCAGCAGATATATGAGGCGAAGGTGGTAACGCTTACCCGAGGAGGTCTTGTCGGTGAGAAGGAGTAGACATATTCGAAACGGAACATAGTAACAGCGAACGTCAAGAAGTCAGCAGAAGCCATAGTACCAAGGAAAAAAACTTGGGAAGGGCTGAACAATCATAAGTCTTAAGTAAACGGCTAAAGGAGGTCGGTATGATGAAAACAGAATACGCCAAGAACGGCGGCTTCCTGCAAAGGGATAGTGTGGAACACGAAGAGTATGCAGAAGCGTACAGTGCCGAGTGTCAAAAGGTTGAAGAAAGAGACGGTGCAGACCTGCTTGAAAAGGTGCTGGACAGAGATAATCTTAACAGAGCCTTCAAGCGAGTAAAAGCCAATAAGGGAGCAAGCGGAGTAGACGGAATGACCGTTGATGAAGCTCTGCCTTGGCTGAAAGAACATGGGAAAGAACTGCTCGACAGTATAAGGAACGGCAAATACAAGCCATCGCCTGTCAGGAGAGTAGAAATTCCAAAGGATAACGGTGGAGTAAGAAAGTTAGGAATACCGACTGTCATAGACCGCGTTATTCAGCAAGCAATAGCACAAGTGCTAATACCAATCTATGAGCCGAAGTTTTCAGACGGAAGCTACGGCTACAGACCGCACAGAAGTGCAAAGGATGCAATACTCAAAGTGAAGGAGTATGCGGACGAGGGCTACAAATATGCAGTATGCCTTGACCTGTCCAAATACTTCGACACACTCAATCACGAACTGCTTATGAATATGCTCCGACAGGACATCAAGGATAAGAGGCTGATTGATTTAATCAAGAAGTATCTTAAAAGCGGAGTAATGGAGAACGGTATTGTAATGAAAACGGAAGAAGGCTCGCCTCAAGGCGGAAATCTCTCTCCGCTTCTCGCCAATATCTATCTCGACAAATTCGACAAGGAGTTCGAGGGCAGAGGGGTAAAAGTAATCCGTTATGCAGATGACATAATACTTTTAGCAAAGAGTATTCGTGCGGCAGAAAGATTGCTCGGAACAAGTACAGCGTACCTTGAGAAGAAACTAAAGCTCAAGGTGAACACGGAAAAGAGCCGAGCGGTAAGCGTTTATTCAATCCGAAATTTCGGTTTCTTGGTTTTGCAATGGGAAGGAACAGGAGAGGTGCATATATCCGAGTTCACGGCAAAGCCAAGAAGAAAGCCAAAGAGAAGCTGAAAAGACTTACTTCCCGAAGTCAAGGCAGAAAGTTAGATACCGTGTTTCAAAACATCAAGGTGTTTATGCGAGGATGGCTTGGATATTACGGAATAGCGGAAATGAAAACGGATATGGAAAGGTGGAACGAGTGGTTACGCAGAAGAATACGAATGTATATCTGGAAGCAGTGGAAGTTGCCGAGAACAAGGGTAGCAAACCTAAAGAAATTGGGAATGCCCGATTGGCAGGCATACCGAAACGGTAACACTCGAAAAGGCTATTGGGCTGTTGCAGGCAGTGGTATACTAACGCATACCATAACAAACGAAAGACTTGCACGCCGTGGATACTATGATATATCCGAAGCGTACAAGTCTATGCACTCAATATGATTGAACCGCCGTGTACCGAACGGTACGCACGGTGGTGTGAGAGGTCGGCTTCTCAACTAATGGGAAGCCTCCTACTCGATGAAAATAAAACGGAAATAAAAAGGCGGACAAAAGCCGATGACATGATAAAGAAAATGTGGTATAATGATAGCGTGGAAAATTGTAATTATCTGAAAAAACAAGAAGGGAGAGAACCAATTGAAATATTGTCCGTATTGCGGCGCCGGGCTGATGCAGGGCGCCGTTTCTTTTTGTCAGGAATGTGGGAAAGCATTGAGTGAATCGACAGATGAAGTAACAGTAGGAAACTTTGCCATCAAACAACAGACAAAGAGCACTGAGTCCAGACGAACAGTTACCTGGCAGATACCGGGGGAGAAAGAAGAACGAAATCAAATACCGGCATACGATGGGTATTACGACGATATCCTTCCGGAGGATCATGAAATGAACCAGGATAAACCGGAATGGGATAAAACGACGATTTTGAAGATCGGGCTGATCTCCGCGGGCGTGCTGATGGTGGCAGCCATCTGTGTAGTCACATTGATCCTGCTGTGAGGAGGAACCGATGAAAAGCTGTTTTCGCAAGCTCCCGAATGTTTTGCGACGGCGTATGCTTGGTTCCGTCGCCGGAGGAGCCATTTCCCTGTGCGTATTTATCGCGTCATGGATTGGCACGGGGCGTCTGACGGTGAGCATTCCTCTATTGGCAATGGCGCTGTTTTTTCTTGGGAGCTGCGGATGGCTGGTATATCAGAGCAGCCACGGGAAAATACTGGCGGTTACGGGAATTTGTACGGGCGTGGAATACTCGAAAATATTCCGGAAGAGCAGGAGTATCTCTGTCACAGCACAGGACAAGCTGCTGAAAATCCCGCTGCGAAAATCGATACCGGTCCGAATCGGGGATCGGATTACAATATATTTGTCAGAAAAAACCCCCGTATATCCCTACCGTGATTGCTATACCGTCGGGAGTTACATTGCCATTGCCGCAGAGCGGAATCCGTCATAACATACCCCGGGCAGCGGAGAAAAAGTCCCTGCGGCAGACTACCGGACAGGGACTGGTGGATGTGTGATCACTTTATTCTGTCGGAATCTCCTTTGATACAGTGAGGAAGCTCTTCTATCGCATACAGAGGAAGGTTGATCAACCAGTCCTCTTGCCTGTAATCTGTCATGGCAGTGCGCACGGCAGTCTCGGGGCTGAACCTTTCACAGTAGCTTTTCAAGCTCTTGGCCTTCAGATTCACTTCTGCTTTGACTTCCACCGGAACGATCTGTTCGCCGTTGTCCACAATAAAATCCACCTCGCAGGACCCGCGGTCATTGGTATAATAGTAAATACCAATGTCATCAAGAGTCTTGAGCTGCTGACATACATATTGTTCGGTCAATGCACCCTTGAATTCGACAAATAACCCGTTGCCATCCAACAGCGTGCCCTGCCGCAGTCCGGTCATACAGCCGAGAAGGCCCACATCCACCACAAACAGTTTAAAGGCTTTCGGATCCTCATATGCTTTCAGCGGAATACCAGCGCTGTTGACGCGGCTGACTTTGTGAACCAGACCGCAGTCACAGAGCCACAGCATTGCCGCTTCGTATTCCTTGGCTCGTGCGCCTTCCCGTATCAGACCGTAAATAAATTTTTTGTTTTCTTTGGCAAGCTGGGATGGGATACTGTTCCATATCATTCGGATCTTCGGGACAATTTCTATAGGCGCGTGCTTCGAAAAATCCTGTTCATAAGCTGTCAGAATGCGTTTTTGAATTTCACGGACTTCGTTGAAATCTTTATCCTCTGCAAAACTTTGTACTGCTTCCGGCATACCGCCGACAAAGTAATATTGTTTGAGCGCGTCAATATAGGTTTGTCTGAACGCGGCAATCATTTGATAATCCTGTTTGTCAAGAAGCTCGGCAAATTGTTCGCCTGCTGTTGCCGTCAGAAATTCCCTGAAGGACAGCGGAAACAGATTCAGGAAGTCCACTTTGCCAACGGGGAACGAGGTGCCCTCATGCAGAGCGATCCCCAACAGGGAGCCGGCACATATAATATGGTACTGCGGGGCGTTTTCATAAAAGTATTTGAGAGAAGAAAGTGCTCTTGGTACTTCCTGCACTTCATCAAAAATCAGAAGCGTTTGCTCCGGAACAATTTTTTTGCCTGCGTACAGCTCGATTCCCATGATCAGACGCTCGGTATTAAGATCGGAAGAAAACAGCTCCGCCATTCTGGCATTGGAATCAAAATTGATATATACAGTGTCCGTATAAGCCTGGCTGCCGAATTCCTTCATCAGCCATGTTTTGCCTACCTGTCGGGCTCCTTCAATGATCAGCGGTTTTCGGCGCTTGCTCTTTTTCCATTTATAAAGTTTTTCCAAAGCAATTCGGTACATAGGCATGCCTCCATAGAATGATGTAAATATAGTATAGCACAGAAACACAAAAAATGCAACGATAATTTGTATATCAACTACACTTTTTACAACGAAAATATGATATGAGGTAAAATTATATGATAGAACAACACTTCTCAGGCATTCCGTACAAAAGAAATTCAGCAAAAACCGCAAAAGGGATTGACGGGCAAACAAATTCGTGATATAATAAACGTACCAGTTTCAGGATTCTTGTGACAGAATCAAAGTAATCAGAGTTTACAAAGTGTCAGTCTGCGTGTTTGCGGATTGGCACTTTTTCTTTTTCTGATTTCTTTCCCGCCATTCGGGTGAAGCTGAGTTATTTTATGGCAGGGAAAACCTGCGAAAGGAGAATCAGATGTTCAAAGTCATTGCAACCGATGTCGTCGTTTCCAAAGGATACGACAACGCTCCCGCCCTTCGCTTCTCCGAGAACGGAGACAGCGTGCGGTTCCGGATCGGCAAAAAGGTCTATGACACTCGCGCCGAAAACAATACCCGATGGGTAAACATAGCCGTCAAAGGCTTTGGGGAAATCTGTACGCGCATACAGAAGATGCAGCTCAAGGAAGGCTCCTTTATCCACCTTATCGGGCGACTTGATGAAGAGCATTGGACGGATCAAGCATCCGGAGAACAGAAAAGCCAGATGACGATCATTCTGGATGAGATTGAATACGCTTCCGGAGGAGGTAAGCCGAAGGAAACGCAAACGCAGAACCAGACAGCAAATGCCGGAACTCAGGCAGTTCCCAAGAACGCGGCGCCGGAGGCATCGGCGAATTTTATGGGGTACACGCCTTTTCCGGGCGGGAGCTTTTTCTGATGTGGTTGGAGAAAGAAAAAAAATACAGACAGGCGAAAGCAGGGCGCACAGAAGTAACGGCAGGTTGCGGATGTGCGCCTTTTTTGTTTCATGCAGCAAAAGAAGGGAGGGAACTTCTTGAACAATAGGGAACGAAACAGCCGCATTGCACACGAAGTACTGATCCTGCTTGGAGTGATTGCCCTTTTCTCTTTTCTCTGCCGCATCTGGCCGATTATCCTGTTGGCTTTTCTCGGCGCTGTTCTTGTGGCAGTTCACCTTCTCGTATGGAAGAGAGAGGAGCCGTCTGCCAGTCCGGAAAGGCCTGTGACTCCGGAGAATCATTCGGATGAGCACTCCGTGTTTCAGACGGCATATCCATTGATTGTGAGACAAATTACGGCTATGGTAGCGCAAACATATCCCGAGGCAGAATGGGTATGGGACAGTCCAAAGGTGAGACAGAAGATCGAAAGCGGAGAGGATGTCGGCATCCTTTTGAATCGTGCCGGCGGATACCGGCGGGCAACCGTCAGAATTGTTGCGCTGTGCGTCAAAGGGCTGGACTATCAGACCGCGCCTGATACACAGAAAGCGGATAAGCCGGCAGATTCTGTGAAACCTGAAGAAACCGGTCAGGATATTACAGAGCCGCTGCCTGAAAATTATGAGCTGCTTGCTGCAGAGTGGGTGGAGGCACACATGATAGAGCTGAATGCCCGCTGTAACCAGGCAATCGGACAGCGGCAGGACTGCCTGCTCCTGCGGGCAGAAGAGCTGCCCAAGCGTGAGAGCTGGCCGAGTATCCGTGAGGAGCTGATCCGGGCCGAACTGAACGATGTTGCATGCACGGAGGAAGGAATTCAAATCAATTTTACGCAGAGAGAGCAGAAAGGAATGAAAACATATGAGTAATACATGGATGAACCGCTTATTTCAATTCGGAAGTCCTTTGCCGCCCCCGTTTGACGCGCTGAAAAGCAAAAAAGTAAAGGTACACTCCAGGCACAGCGCAATAGCGGAGGCGACATTATCTTCTTCCGTAATCAAAGCTATCCATGCCGTTTGCCGCTGTATGGACGGAAGCGGGGAAGGCGCTGTTGGCGTCATTGACCACCGGATGGTTGCGGAATATAAGTCATCGTCCGGCCCTGATGATTTTCATCTTGTTGTGTATGACAGCAGCACTGGAACGATGATGGCGTCAGTTTATCATAAAAATACCGAGATCATGGAGACGTATGCCATGAACGGAGGTCGTGACGGCACTGCCTTGTTTATGGTGATGTTTCCGAAGCTGATGGAGGATGAAGAATTTAAGGAAAATTTTGAGGCGTATTACAAGGATTATTCCGGTGGATTTCCCGATATGGCCGAAAGCACAGAGCATATGGCCATGCTGTGCGATAACGCCTATCGAAGAGTGAAGGATGATAGCCTGGCGGAACATGTCAAGGTCAATCTGGACAACTCCGGTAATTTGATGCGGGTGTCGCAGGCGCAATTGGATTCCGGTGTGTTTACACCGGTTTCGGTTACCGCGGGAGAATTTCAGATATTTGCCAGAACCGGCAGAGCGGCTCCGCTGAAAGCGGCTGCCAAAATCATAGAACTGTCCGATTTTGAAGGGAAGTTTGCACTTCACCCGAGAGTGTTCAGCCAGACGGAGGAAAGGCTCATCCCTAAGCTGCCGGAATGGTATATCATTCCGCAAAGCGTAGTCGATATCTGCCGTCACGCGCAGTTGACAACAGGAAAGCCGACGCAAATGCGGAATTTCATGCTGCGTGGGCCGGCCGGAACCGGCAAAACCATGGGTGCCAAAGCAATTGCGGCGGGGTTGGGTTTGCCGTACATGAAATACACCTGCTCCGCCGGGTCGGAGGTGTTTGACTTTATCGGGCAGGTTTTACCGTGCTTTGACGAACCGTCAACCGGAGACGAGCAGTTGGACGTAGAACGTGCGCAGCTCAAGGAAATGGGTGGAATCAATTATGAGAATGTGGAAAAGCTGATGAAACTGCCCGGTATCGACGATATGGATTATGATCCGTCCGGGGTATACCGCGCGCTGACAGGCGAGGAAAAACCGGATGCCACATCTCAGGATTGCATGAAGGTCGTTTTACAGTTGGTTACGGAGAAAGTCCGGGAGCTGTCAAGAACAAAGGATGAAAAAAACAGCGGACCGGTCTATACTTATGAAGAAACCGATTTTATCAGGGCGCTGAAACAGGGGTATTTGATAGAGGTGCAAGAACCTACCGTCATCCTTCAGCCAGGTGTGATGGTTGGGCTGAACTCGTTGCTTGAGCAGGGCGGCAGCATTACTTTGCCAACCGGCCAGGTAATCAAGCGTCATCCGGATTCGATTGTCGTTGTCACGACCAATGTGGACTACGAAGGGTGTCGAACCCTCAATCAGAGTTTGGTAGACCGGATGAGTCTTGTGATGGATATTGAGCTTCCAAGCCCGGAGGTTATGATGCAGAGGGCGATGGCTGTGACAGGCGCAACGGACGAGTATCAGGTGTCGCAGATGGTGCAGGTGGTCTGTGATATGGCGGATTACTGCCGCAAGAATCATATCACGGACGGCAATGTCGGAATGAGAAGCCTGTTGGATTGGATTATCAGCACGGAGGTGACGGGCGATGTTTACGAGTCGGCACTGACGACAATTGTCAGCAAGGCAACATCGGACGAAATTGACCGGGAAGCGTTGATTACTACGGTTCTGGAACCTACCTTTGCCCCGAAAGCAAATCGTGTGTCGGTATCATGAAGGAGGAACTATTGTGCCACGAGTAAACCATAAAATTGTGAGGCAGCGGTTGAATGAAAAACGCAGCCAGATCACGGACAGACAATTTTTTACGTCACGAATTCTGGCCGGGCATTTTGAGGATATGGCAGCAGCGCAGACCAAGCGTTATCATTATAACCGCAGGGTTCGGGTAAACCTGTATTGGGATCCGGCAAATCCGCGCGTGGCAAGAACGGATAATCTGCAAATCAGAATCAATACGGGAAATTCATTGGTCACAAATGTGCGCGGGAGAGAGAATCGCTATCAGATCGTGTGCGGTTTGTTCGCACATGAGTTGGGGCATATTCTATATACGGATTTTCTGATTGCTCAGACGTATCTTAAGGCATTTGCCGGGTACCGTTGGTATCCGGAGCCCCCGGTGTTGCATACTCCGGCGGAGGCAGCGAACGAAAAGGATTTCTGGGAATATGTCAAGGCCGATCCTGCGAATCTGGAAACTGTTCAGTGGTTGATAAAAACGATCAGCAATGCTATAGAAGACGGCTACATCGAAAACCGAATGCTGAATCAGTTTCCCGGAACGCTGGGGTACGGGCTGAGCCGTCTCAGAGAAGAACATTTCAGAACGATTCCCTCCGTAAGCGATCTGATAGAAGAGGAGACAACTGGAAAAAGACACATTTTTGAGAGTATTCTGCAAATCCTGCTGTCCTACGCGAAATTCGGAGAGATCCGATATGGGGGGGCTCCCCTGAGCGATGAGAGAATTCAGGTTGTATTTGATTTGATTTCCGATATTGACAGCGCTTTGCTCTCCACATCTGAGAAAACACGTCTGCAGGCGGTCAATCAGATTGTGATCCGATGCTGGAGTTACATGAAGGAACTCTGCGAGCTGTATCGAAAACGGAAAGAAGATGCAGAGGCGGCGGGTCTGACCGGACTTGTGGAAGATATTCTTTCTGCTATATGCAAAGAACTATCCGGCAGTTCTGAGATCGGATCCGGTGATACTTCTTCCGTTCCGGAAATGTCCGGTGTCACGGTTCCGTCCTCTACGGCGAAGGAGCGAGAAAGAACGAGATTGCTAGCTGACGCGGCCAAAGCCGATGAAAAGAGCGGTGTGGCCCAAGGGGAGAATCAGACAGAGAAATCCGGAACATCAGGAGACTCCTCGGCAACGGAAGAAAACCAGATATCCGAGGGCTGCTCACAAATGGGCACTTCGGCAATGGATGAGCCGGAAAAAGAGCTTCAGACTGGCAAAGGCGATATATCCGCAACTGAAGATGACCGGGAAAAACAAGCGGATGTATCGGCGGAGGAGACGGAGCGAATCGCTCCGCATCAAACGGAAAATCTGTCGGAGCCTGTCGGAGGCGGGGTGGAGATCTGCGATTCCTATCGACGGGAAATGTATGACAAAGCAGCATCGGATATTGAACGGATGCTGGAAAAGATGGCGGAGCGTGCAGCCTCGGCCGAGCTCGAGAACGAGAGACTCGAAGAGCTGAACGAAGCCGCGCAGAATATTTCATATGGGGATATCCATCAAGGCGTCCGGATCAAAGTCAATCGCATTGCCGAGGTAGAATAGAATGCGGTAACACAGTATCACAGCATTTCAGAGCCCCTTTTGACGATTTCCCGGCAGCTGCAGCGGAATTTTATCCGGCAGCTCAAGGACAGCAGAAGGGGAGGCAAGCAGACGGGGCTTTTGATGGGGCGTCGGTTGGATGCACATGCACTGCATCGGAACGACGGAAAGGTGTTTTACAAAAATGCACTTCCCAACGAGACGCCCGAGCTGGCTGTTGCACTTCTGCTGGACGAATCAGGCTCTATGGGAGGCGATGACCGGTGTACCTATGCCCGTGCTTCCGCAATCATTCTCTATGATTTTTGCCAAAGTCTCGATATTCCAATGATGGTCTACGGACATTCAACAAGTTTAAATACAGTAGAATTGTACTCCTATGCTGAATTTGACAGCTTTGACCACGATGATCCGTATCGCATGATGGATATCGGCGCGAGAAGAAGCAACCGGGATGGAGCAGCACTGCGTTTTGTGGCGGAGCAGCTATCCAAGCGTCCGGAGCCGATTAAAATGCTGATTCTTGTTTCTGACGGTCAGCCAGCTGATTGGGGGTATTCCGGCAGCGCCGCTGAGGAGGACTTGCGCGGAATTAAGCAAGAGTATCAGAGAAAAGGCATTCTTTTTGTGGCTGCTGCGATCGGGAGCGATAAAGAAGCCATTGAACGGATTTATGGGGAATCCTATATGGATATCACCGATCTGACACAGTTGCCCGTAAAGCTGACAAATTTGATAAAGCAATATATCCGGGTATAAAAAACAAACTCACAAGGGCAGCTGTAATGATTACGGCTGCCCTTGTCAAGTGAAGGAGAAGATTATGCATTACATGACATTGGTAGCTGTAGATATTGAAAGAACAAATGAAGATCCGGAAACGGACAGGTGTATCGAGCGGGAGATTGCTTCGCTTGAGAAAACCGGGTCCATGACTCTTTTACAGAAAAGTCAATTGAGCACGTTGAAAGCCCGCAGAAGAGCTTTTGAACGTGCGGTAGATAATGCCGTAGAACTTGCGATGGAGCCGTATTGTATGAATACCGAGAATCCGGAGTACCTGGAATTCTGTGACATGACAGACGAAATTGAACATGACTATCAGACTGGTAAACGTAAAATGATCCGGCTCTCTAACGGTTCGATACTTTTCCCATACGACAATGCTTTTTGCGATCAGTATACGATACGGGATGGAAAGGTATTTCAAAGAAAAGCCGGGCCATGTCAACATGAGAAAAGAACCAGAAAGGCAAAAAAGATGTCGGTTATAACACTGCCGTTTCGCAAGATATATTCCTCCATGAAGGAGTACGCGGAGAATTCCGGGTATACCTTTCATCGTAGACAGAGAGCCTTCGGATACTATTCCAATCCGGACGGATTCTGGGATTGGTACTCGATTGGTGGCCGTTGGGCCTATAAGCTGTTGGTGAAGGCCGATTGTCCGGAATATGCGCTTGGCGAGAATGACATCGGCAGTCAGCCCCCTCCGGCTCCGGAAGGGTATATGTGGGTCAGCGCCGCCCGGAAAAAGGATATCGAATGGAGAAGGATGCAGGAATGGAAAAAGCAAAAGGCTCTTGATTCTTTTGCGGTGCTTGAGGAAGCTTTTGCGAAAAAGAAGATGCCCGAAGGAGACATCGGCGTCATTACCGAAGAAGGAATTTCTTGCTTTGGGAAGACGTTGTATATCAAGGGAGAGACAGCGGAGGAGTTTTTGAAGCGAAACGGGTTGGATTCGATAGAGAAGTACGGTTTTTATCCGCATGCCTTTTTGGATGACTGTGGATGGAACACGTGCGAAAAGCTGGTGTGCACCGATTCCGACGCTTGGTTTGAAAATAATTTGTCATGGAAACAGGAACTGAACCTTTTTATGGAGGACGCAGATGAAGAAGCTGTATTTGTAATTGTAGATAGCCATAGTTGACTGTCGTTTATGAAAATTGGCTATAAACAAAAGAAGAATATCGCTTGAGGGCAATGCCACACGATTGTGACTGTGCAAATCACATCTTCCGGCATCACACCCGGGGCGTGTTCTACTCGGAGGATATCGCCTACTCTTATTATACGCACAGTTTAGGGACTTTCAGGTGGAAAATGTCGCATTGGATTATTCTTGTTTTCAATGAATCGCACATAATATGCACATAATATTCATATAATATTATTGACAAGTCTTTTAATTTGCTGTATAATGTAGGTGACAAATCGGTTAGGAGGTGCTTTTATGGCTAATGTCAATGTCACGATTCGCATGGACGAACAACTGAAAGCCCAGGCTGACGAACTGTTTGCCGATCTTGGACTTTCTTTGAGTGCTGCCATTACTATGTTTGCAAAGCAAGCCGTTCGGGAACAACGCATTCCCTTTGAGGTTAAGCGCACGGCATCCCCGATACAAACGGCGGCGGATAGCTCAGTGGAAGAACTCTCCAAACAGTTCATCGAAAAAAATCGGGTGGCTTATAAGGAGTTGGCGAAGTGATCGTTCTTACCAAGCAACAAATTATCGTTATGCACCATGCGCTTGTAATGGATACGGGTGGATTGGACGGCTTGCGAGACGAAGGACTTCTGGATTCGGCTCTTGCTGCCCCCTTTCAGACTTTTGATACAGCTGAACTATTCCAGTCGGTACAACAAAAAGCTGCCCGACTGGCTTGTGGTCTGATCCAAAACCATCCTTTCCTGGACGGTAATAAACGCATTGGCGTACACGCTATGCTGGTGTTTCTTGCATTGAATGGAATTTTTCTTTCCTATACGCAAGATGAGCTATCTTCAGTTTTTCTAAAAATTGCCGCCGGTGAACTTGACTATAACGGACTTTTGCAATGGGTAATCGACCATGAAAAAAGCGAGGAAGATTGATTTTCCTCGCTTTTTTCAAATACATGCGCTTGGCGGAAAGTGCAAAAAAGAAGAAATGGGAGTATCACCTCATGACGTGCCAAATGGCGGAGGGGGCATCAGCGTAAAGCTGGTGCTCCCGATTTTACAAAAAACGGCAGATGACATGATTGATACGAAAAGGAGAATTTTATATGCTTAAAAAACAATCGAATGAAGAATGGATTTACAATGGACAACGGTTTTATATTGGCCAGCGAATCATCGGAACCGAACAGAGCGAATATGAAGGACTGTTTGGGACCGTTTGGGAGATCCGGGACGGAAAAGACAAGGAAACAGAGAACGAAACACCGGATATCTACTGTTCGTTCGATGCCCCGAAATTGCCATATGATATTCAGCAGTTGGAGAAAACCTTTTCGGATTTATATGGGACTCCGAAGACAATAGAGGATATCGTTTTGGATGAGGTTATAATGTCGCCGGACATGATTGCTCCGCTTGACACGGTTTTACCACAAAAAACAGTTTATATGCTGATAGAAGATTGGGCACACCAAGGAGAAACTGGATTCAAGTACCGTATTTATTCGGATAAAAACGAGGCAAAAAAGCAGATGCGATTGACTTTTGATCGTGATCTTGAAGAGGGTTTCTTTGAAGGTTTACGAAGCGAACCGGATGTCATAGAAGAATCCGATGAAAACCACTACGAGATTTTCCGGGATGGATTCTACTGCGAAGAACATTATGCGCTTACCATCGAAGAGCATATATTGCTTGGTGAAAATGGAGGTTGATTCAATGGGATATCATACATGGAATACATATGGGTTGGGCATCTGCCTGGATAATGATCAAATAAGTTCTGTAGAGAGGATTCAGAAACTATTGCAATATGCTCCGGCACTAAACGCGGACGTTCATCGTTGGTTTGCTCAAAACGGAGTCAAATACCCGAAGATCGAGGATTATGCAGCATTCGATGAAGAATATGGACTCGGAATTGCTATGCTGATAAAACAGGTGCTTTCAGAAGCAGAAGGAATAGAATTTACTGCCTGCGATGATTATGAAGGCAGATTATACCTCCTGTATGAACCTTCCTATCCGTGGGAGCGCAGCAACAGAGAACGGACAATCTCTGAAAAAGAAATCCGTGAGATCCTCATAAAATATTTATCGGTAATCATCGATGAGTCAATTGAAATTGACTATATCTCGGCGGAAAATGGGGGTTAGTTTAACGAAAAAACAGTCTATAGCTTTCTTGTTTTTGCTGAAAATAAGTAAAAACAATTGACAAATTGATTGTTTTTGTGTATAATAAGAAAACAAGGGGGTGGAAAGATGATTATCAGACCCAAATATCTGAAAACATTGCTTGTCTACAAGGATCAGCCGCTTGTAAAGCTGCTGGCGGGAATCCGGCGTTCCGGAAAATCCACAATATTGGATATGCTGCGGGATGAATTGATCAAGGAGGGCGTCAGGGAAGACCACATCCTGTGCTACCGTTACACCTCCATGGATATTCCGGATGGATATACGGTTCAGAATATGAATCAGGATATCCATGCGAGGATGACCGATAATGGCCGATACTATTTGCTTCTGGATGAGATTCAGGAAATTGACGGCTGGGAGAAGTGCGTGAACAGTCTGCTGGAAAATGACAATACCGATATATATGTGACCGGTTCCAATTCCAGAATGATGTCCTCCGAGATTTCCACTTACCTGACGGGACGGTATGTGGAAATTCCGGTGTATACGCTTTCCTTTGCGGAATATCTGGATTTCAAGTATGAGTCAGGGAAAACGAAGAAGGAATTGCTTGCGGATTATATTCGTTATGGCGGCTTTCCGGTGGTTGCCAACGGGAATTTTACAGAGAGGACAGCCTATCAGGTTGTTGAAGGGATTTATCATTCGGTTGTCAGCCATGATATCACCAAACGGCATCGGATTACCAATCTGGAGCTGTTTGAACGCGTCGTAAAATATATCGTTGAAAATGTCGGAAAAACTTTTTCCGCAAACGCCATCGTGAAATTTCTGAAAAACGAAAGGCGCTCTCTATCGGTGGAAACCATCTATAACTATCTGGAATGGTTGGAAAAGGCATTTGTGATCTATCGTTGTCCGCGATACGATATGCAGGGAAAGGAGGTTTTGAAAACACAGGAAAAGTTTTATCTGGCGGATCCTTCGCTGAAATACTGTATCCTCGGATATAATCCGAAATCTGTGGCGGCAATGCTGGAGAACATTGTGTATTTCGAGCTGAAGCGCAGAGGTTACGATGTGTATATTGGCAAGAACGGGACAAAAGAAATTGACTTTGTTGCCATTATGAGGGATGAGAAGGTATATGTGCAGGTGTGCCGCGAAATGCCGGAGGAATCCGACAGAGAGATTCAGAATCTGATGGAGGTATCGGATCATTATCCGAAATATGTCGTGACATTGGACGAATACGCAGGCGGAAACGTCAATGGGATTCGGATCATCCACATGTGTGATTTCTTATTACAAGAGAATTTTTAATGAAATTGCTTGTGTCCAAATAGCGGTCATACATTTTATACGAATTGCTGTAATCAGCCGGATCCGAAGCATTGCCGATGATACAGAAGCCAATGTCAGGCAGCTCATAATATTTGGTTTTCTTTTTATAAGGGATTGACGAAACGAAAATTTTCTGCTATAATAAATATATCAGTATCAGAGTTTTATATAAACACAGTATAGCAGAGTAATCAAAGTGCCATTTGCGTGTGCGAATGGCATTTTTTGTTTCTCGCCTGAAATCGGGCATCAAGCCGGCAGTCCTTCGGGAATGTCGGCTTTTTGTTATATATTACGGCGGTCAATCCGTCAGAAAAGAAAGGAAGATCAGAAAAATGATGCAATGTCAGGACAATTTTCACACGACGTTCTCCAATTATCCGGATATGTACGCCTATCATCTGGTGCAATCCACGAATAGTCAGTGGAAGCATTCACAGGTGAAAAAACTGCGCGTAGAGCCGTTGGATAAGGCTTCGTTCTGCTATGGAAATCCCGGAGCATTTGCAAGCGGAATCAGCAGAGAAGCGATAGAGGATACGGCGGAAAATCTCGGTTTGGCCCTCCGGATAGACGGGGAGCTTTATCCCTTGCGCGATACGGCATATAAAAGCCTGTTGGATCGTGCCAAAATCGGAGGAACGGCACTTCCCAAGCTGGAAAGAGGAGTACTGGCACAGACGCTGAACGCCTGCCTAAAACTCTATTCCTCCGAGGCGTTGGCACTGATCCGGGACGAAAAGGTTGCGGCAGTCCATTCGGGAGATCAGAAGGATTATTCCGTGCTCGGCATCGACGCGCTTCTGCAAGCACTGAAATTGAAGCTCGACGAGCGGTTCCCGGAGAACGAATTTGAACAGGGGTACAGTGATCACTCGATTTCCAGCGCCTCCTGGAGACTTCCCAAGCAAAAAGATGATCTGCTTGGTGTTTATACAGGACTGCTTGCGGCGCAGGGAAAAACGAAGCTTGCGGACCGATTGATGCCTGGAATCCGGTTTATCACGTCGGATACAGGTGTGGCCTCGGCAAAAGTTTCCGCGTTATTGATGGGACTGTCCTATCCGATTCATATAGGTGGATGTATTGAGGTCGAGCACCGCCACGGATCCGAAATCAAAGATTTTGACGCGGCGTTGGACCAGCTTTTCGCGCAGTTCGGGGATCAGGTGGCAAAGCTGCAAAAACTGATGGATATCAGGCTGGACTATCCGGTCAATGCAATGACGCGGGTGTGCAAAAAACTTAGTATGCCGAAGAAGGCGGCTATGGAAGCAATCGCCATGTATGAAATGTCATATGGCAGCGGACCGGCTACTGCGCATGACGTCTATCTTGCCATGCAGGAAATATTGTTTAATCTG
Organism: Clostridiales bacterium; assembly: GCA_003150035.1. Taxonomy (GTDB): domain Bacteria; phylum Bacillota; class Clostridia; order Oscillospirales; family CAG-272; genus QALR01. Next base: position 97,059 of record QALR01000003.1, on the reverse strand, counting down.
AAAACGGATGGGACGCCGGAAAGCAAGCTGCTGACTGTGGAGGAGAATCTGGCAAGGGCATTGTCTCTTCCATGGCAGGAATATGATCTTGCGAAGGCGGTGGCATACTGATGGCCAAGCCGAATATTCTTTGCGACTGTGCCGGAATGACCAATGAGCGGTGGCTGGAATGTCGGATGCACGGACCGAAAGGGAATATCCCGTACACTGTGGGAGGCAGCGATGTGGCGGCAATATTTGGTGTTTCACCCTGGACCACACCGTTGGAGCTCTGGATGATCAAAAAAGGAAAAATCAAACCCGCGGTCAAAGCCAATGCCAATCAATTGTCGATGGGGCACATGTTGGAACCGATTGCGGCGCATTTTTACGCGGTCAAAACAGGCAACACGGTCATCGATGATACCTACATGTATCAGCATGCGGATCATCCTTACGCTCTTGCGGATTTCGATCGCCGGTTTGTCAGGACTTCCGACGGTGAGCATGGCATTTTAGAGTGCAAATCCTGTACCTATCACAATGCTTCTCATTGGGCGGACGGTGCGTACCCCCTGTATTACGAATTTCAGCTCCGCTACTATCTGGCGGTCGCGGACGTTCGCATCGGTGCTTTTTCCGCACTGTGGGGGAATAATCCGGACGCGGATATGGCAATGCCGGAGCTGGTGAGAGATTCGTTCAAAGAGGACATGATATTCGAGAAGCTGGAACGCTGGATCTGGAGTCTGGAGCATGACAAGCCTCCGACGATGCAGGGAATCGAACCGTCACTGGCGATGAAATCACTTGCACGAATTTATGGAGCGAGCAAGCCCGGACTTCCGACAATTGAATTTCCGAAATCTCAGGAGCGGATTCTTTCCGAATTGGTATCGACGCAGAAACAAATAGAGGAACACAAGGCAGAGCAGAAACGACTGGAGAAGGAGGCGGAAGCGTATTCGGTTCGGATCGCAGAACTCATGAAGGACCATGAACATGGCGTTCTGGAAACGACGACCGACAAATACCTGATTGATTTTGTGACCAGAAAAAGTAACCGGACGGACACAGCGGCATTGAAGAAAAAATATCCGGAGATCTACTCAGAGGTATCAAAAACAACAGAAAGCCGGAAGCTCAGCGTCAGCAGAGTACCGCTTTAATTTATATTGGAGGAAAAGGTGAATCATTTGATATTTACACAGGACTGGGAGAAGGAACTGCAACGGAAACTGCTTTTCCAACCGGCCTCAAATGATAAGTGGGCATATATCTGCTCACCCTTGAGAGCAGACAGGAAAGAGCAGACGCGGATGCATATGAGAGCGGCGTCGGCATACATGTACTATTCAGAAGCTGTGCTGGGAATTCCGGCAAAAGCGCCGCACGCATTTATGCCCTATCTATTGAACGACGGAATTCCGTCTGAGAGGGCATTGGCTCTGGATTTCGGACTTCGTCTGCTCGGGCAAAGCCGGATGCTGTTGATATGCGGCGACCGGATCAGCAGCGGAATGCAGGATGAAATCGCATATGCTCTGAGACTGAATATACAAATTGTTGCTTTCAATGCGGAGCTGATTCCCGCAGTCAATATGATTGCAAAAACAGAAACCGGCGGAGCAGACCCTGTCCGTTGGAACTTATGCCATCCTGTTATGGGGATGTCTGCGGCAGAGCTTGACAGATTTCTGAACCCGGAGGAGAGAAATGGTATGTGAATTTCAAAAGCTGATTTATCCGCGTGAAGGAAGCCCATCCGATACCGGAGGCTATATGGTTGCGGTATATACCCCGTGCGAGCGCGTTCTGGATCTTACCGGCAACGTATTAAAGCAGATCAAGGCAGTGGGATATTGTCTGCCCGTTTCCTCTGAAATTCGCTATGATATAAAGGGGCACTGGGCAAAGGACGCAAAGCACGGGCTTCAGTTTGAAGTGGAGAATTACGAGGAGGTCGTCATTCCAACTCGAGAGGGGATTATCGCCTATCTTTCATCCGGACAGATTCGAGGAATCGGAAGGGTTCTGGCCGAACGGATCTATGAAGCGTTCGGGAACAAGACACTGGAGATCCTGGATCAGGCTCCGGAAAAGCTCCTTGCCATACAGGGAATCAGCCAAAACAAGCTGAAGGCGGTCAGGGACTCTTATCTGGCCAATCGCGGCGCGCGGGATGTCATTGCATTCCTTGTTCCGCACGGGATCACGCCGAACCGTGCAGTGAAGCTGTATCACGAGTACGGAAGCCGGACGATGGAAATTGTCAGGGAGCATCCGTATCGGCTTTGTGAATTGGCCGGGATTGGATTTGCCACGGCAGATCAGATTGCCATGCGGATGGGCTTTGACCGACTGTCAACCGAGCGCGTGGATCAGGCATTGTTGTATACGTTGATAGAGGCCGAAGGAAAGGGAAATCTTTGCATGGAAAAACACGCTTTCATCCGTGCCTGCCGGAAGCTGCTCAACACGGAGGAGCTGTCAGAGGAGATGTTGGCCAATCGTGCGGCACGACTGCTGCATACAGGACTGCTGATGGATTATCTCGGGAATGTATACAGGTCCTGCACGGCACAGGCAGAGATCCGTTTGGCTGAAGCCGTGATCCGGCAGAAGCTGTCGTTTCATGAAACGACGGATTTTACCGATTTGGATACTGACCTGGATGAGGAGGAACAACATCTGTGTATCAGAATGACCGAAGAACAGCGCAGCGCGGTCCGTATGGCTCTGACAAATGGCCTTTCCATCATTACCGGAGGGCCGGGAACCGGAAAAACCCTGATACAGAAGGCAATTCTGGACCTGTATGTGAAACATCATCCTGGCGCTCAGATCTGCTGCTGTGCTCCGACCGGACGCGCGGCAAGAAGAATGGAGCAGTCCACCGGGTATCCGGCTTCTACCGTACACAAGGCGCTTGGTCTTGTGGCACGGGAGGACGGAAGCTACGGTGAGCCGGGAGAGCTGGCTGCCAACCTGGTTTTAGTAGATGAAACGTCGATGCTGGATGTTTATCTTGCGGAGAAGCTGTTTGCGGCAATACAGAGCGGGACACAGCTTGTTCTGGTCGGCGACGCCGACCAGCTCCCCTCTGTCGGTCCGGGCGCCGTGCTCAGTGAGCTGATTGCGAGCGGCTGTGTTCCCAGCGTCAGATTGGATAAAGTGTTCAGACAAAGCTCCGGGAGCCGCATCGCCGCGAACGCGAAGCTGATCCGGCACGGAACGCTCGGATTGGAATACGGAGACGATTTTCAGTTTGTGGAGTCTCCGGTGTTGGCGGAGTCCGCCGAAAAAATTATCAGCCTTTATATAGGAGAAACCGGCCGGTGCGGCGTGGACAATGTGGCGCTGCTCAGTCCATACCGTCAGAAAACGGAGACAGGGGTGAATGCATTGAATGCACGGCTGCGGGAGGTGATCAATCCGCCGGCAGCGGGAAAGGCGGAAACGCCGGACGGCATGAAAAAGTTCCGCGTCGGTGATAAAGTGATGCAAATCAGAAATCATGAGGACGTCAGCAACGGAGATCTTGGCTACATCAGGCAAATCCAATATGATGACGGTGATTGCATTGTCCGGGTGGATTTTGGAGACGGACGTATCAAGGAATATGATGCGAGAGCCGGAGATCTGGATATGTTGGAGCTTGGCTATGCCCTGACCGTACACAAATCGCAGGGAGCTGAATACAGTACGGTGATCGTCAATCTGCAGTGCGCACACGCTGTCATGCTGACACGTCCGCTGATCTATACCGCGATCACGCGCGGAAAGAACAGGGTGATTCTCGTCGGGGAACGGCGTGCGCTGTGCATAGCAATCAAGCGAGCGGACACGGAAAAGCGCGGCACCTGCCTTGCCGCACGGCTGCAGGAAAAAAGGAGGATGAAAAATGAAGCTGATTGAGCAGTATCATGAGTTGAAGAAAAAAATGCAGACAGAGCTCCAGGCCGGAAAACTCCGACCGGAACAATTGTTTTTGTATCAGGAGTTAAATTATCGCGTTGACGTGTTGGAGACCATGCGTGATTTCTGTCAATCTGCGCCGGTTACGTGTGACGCGAGTGTACTGGTGACTCATTTCAGAATAGTGGATACCTATATTCGCTTCTTGTTGGGGGAGCGGCGGGTTGGCTGCCAGACCGACGAAAAGGGACAAAAAGAACGGGAGACGGCATATCAGGCGCTCAACAGTGTTGTGCAGGATTATCTCAAACGATTTGCCGGGTTCCAGCCAGCCGCGCCCGAGCTGTATCGGAAAAGCATCTCCGATACAATACAGGCTTTTCTCTGTGTATGGCTGCAATACCGCACGACCTATATTTCGATTCAAACGGAGGTATGAATATGATTCAGAGCGATTCGGTTCAGAAAACGGAAATGCTGAAAAAAATTAATGAAATCAATCAGATAAACGGATTTGATCCGTCTGTTTTTGCTGTCGATTACTATGATTTGACGACGGGAGAAACCAGAAAACGACTTCCTGTGACCGTGCAGATGGCATGGTTCCGGATGAAATATCCGGAAGGGAAAATCTGTGTTCAGACAGCTCCGGGAAAGGATTGCTTTGTGGCGACAGCGAGGATCTACCCATCCTATCGGGACCCTGTGGATTGCTATCTTGCTGAGGCTTCTGCATCCAGAGGCCCCTGCGCGGAAAAGCCCACAGTTTCCCCGAGAGAGTGGGCGCAGACAGCGGCAATCGGCATTGCGCTGCGCAATGCCGGTTTTGGATTACAGACCGCCATTGCCGGGGAGGATTTCGATGCCATTGCACCGGACGAGCTGAAGGAACTGCCCGATTCCGGTTCTCTGCAAACGCTGTCGCCGGAAAATCCAAAAGAAACTGCCTGCGCAGGTGTTGATGCCCCGGCAAAGGAACTGACAGAGGAAGAGAAGCTGGAGCTTGCCTTGAAGCAGCCCTGTCCAATCGGAAAATTCCAAGGGAAAACAATGGGCGAGGTGATGATGCTGGATCCGAAAGCGTTGGTCTGGATTGCGACCAAATATACAGGTGACGAGTCTATCAAAGAAGCGGCAAAACGGATCTGCGAGTATTCACTTCATCAATCCGAACAATAAACAAATGAGAAAGAGAGGGGGGGATGGCCGGCAGGCCGTCCCCGATCAATTGGATGGATCAATTTCAAATGACAGATATCATCGGGCTGATCGGTCTTCCGTATCCGAAAGCCGGGCAGAGCTCATATTATGTCAAATGCCCATGCTGCGATGATGCTCCGAACAAAAGGCATCTGAATATCAATCTGAAAAAGAATGTATTCCGGTGCCCGCGATGTGGGGCTTCAGGCGGTATTTTCGATTTATATTCATTATGTACCGGAACGCCAAGAGATAAAGCATATAAGGCCATCCGCAGTCGGCTGAAACCAGAATCCAATATGCCGCGAAAACCGGCATACAAAGCGCCGGAGCCGACAAAAGAATCCGATGTGGATGAAAATCCGCTCAATGACCTGGAGATCCGTCATGCCACATATTCGGCAATGCTGAATATGCTGACACTTGCTCCGGACCATCGGGAGAATCTGTTGAATCGCGGATTGACTGACGAGGATATTGAACGGCTCGGCTACAAGTCCACACCGGTAACCGGAATGGCCGCGCTCGCAAAGCGGCTGCAGTCGGAAGGATATTATCTTGCCGGCGTTCCAGGTTTTTACCGGAACAATGATGGGGCGTGGACCTTTATCCATGAGCAGAGAGGGATTCTGATTCCGGTTCGGAACAAAGACGGATTGATACAGGGACTTCAGCTCCGGCGAGACGACGTGGAGAAACGAAAGTTTCGTTGGATTTCCAGCGGTGATCGAAGGGATGGGTGCCGGGCGGAAGGCTGGACACATTTATCCGGGCAGGTAACGCCGATTATCATCGTTACAGAAGGGCCCATGAAAGCGGATGTGATCAATGCTCTTACCGGGAGGACGATTCTGGCAGTTCCCGGTGTCAATACCCTGACGCATCTGGGATTGGCACTGGATGAACTGAAGCAGGACGGACTTCAGGAGATTCAAACGGCATTTGATATGGATTATATGGTCAATCCTCATGTACAGCAGGGGTTCCGGAATCTTCTGGCTCTACTGGATGCAAACGGCTTCCGATACGGTACGTATTTATGGGACCCCAGATATAAGGGCTTGGATGATTTTATCTGGGAATGCTGTATGCAGAGGCAGAGAAATCATCAAGCAGAAGACGGGGTGTGAAGGATGTTGGTTTTGTTTCAGAATCTGTTGGAAGAAAAGCTGGACTTACAGTATGGACTTCTGATGGATGAACAGTGGGTTTGCTGCCTGTGTGGGTGTGAAGGGCGCTTTGAGAAGGGGGATTACCGTGTGATTCGGAAATATCCCAATGCCAATATCAGTGCCGCGATTTGGCAACACCTGCATGGTCATCTCCATCTCAGCGAATAAGGATACAGCAGACAACGGTGAAGAACGGTCGAAGCATGAAATATAGGTTTCACCGTTCTTCAGACCGTTGCCATAGAACGGATAGGGAAATACACGCAAACAGGATAAAATATGCATTATCGGAGCTATTGACTTGACATTATGGAAACAATCGTGTATAATAAAATGGAATATTATAAAGACATATGCATAGAGAGTGCTGTAGAAGATATTGAAATTAAAGAACTTGTATGATCAATATGTTTTCGCAAGTGAAAAAGCACTTCGGTGTTTGAAATTTATCGGATTTGAAGAGGTGTAAGATGGACGAGAAGTTTCAGGCATTGTTGAGCATAGCAGTGATTCCACAGGTGGTAGATATTATAGTGAAAGAGAGAAATCTGAGCGAGCTAGAGGCAATCAAAGCATTTTATCACTCAAAGACGTACGAACTATTGGAAAAAGAGGAAACCAAAGTCTGGCATTACAGCCCTCTGACAATTTATCATATATGGAACACGGAACAAGAAACGGGAGAAATTATGTGGCCAGAAGAGGGAGGGATGGCATGAGCAAAGAATTATCTTTTCTGATTTATTGTTTGGAAGAATACCGAAGTCAGAAAAATATGACTGGCAAAGCAGTAATTGAATTGTTTGAACAGTATTCGGTTTGTGAATACCTGCAGTCTTTTTATGAAGCATTGCATACAACCGGCGCAAAATATGTTGTAAACGATATTGACATGTATATTGCGTCAAAACGGAGAGGCTAAAAGAGTGCCCAAAAACACATAACAAAAACAGACCACCGAAGCAATTTTAAGTTTCGGTGGTCCGTTTTTGAATTGGTAAAATTCATAATTTTTGTATTCATAATTTATTAACAAATAGAATATAAGGAAAAGCGTTGAAAAAATGGAAATTCTATGATATAATGGAAATACAGTCAATCAGCCGTAAAACGAATTGCAAACCCGACAGCGAATGCTTGCATTGGTATTTGTTGCACTGCGTTTCCATCCTGTACGGCGAAGAACCGTATCAGCAACGGCAAATATTCACATGACGCATGAGATGTCAGGGTTGGTTCAATCCTGATGTTTTATGCGTTTTTTGATTGTAAAAATGAATATTGGAGGGGGAATGCTGTTTGAGAGTTGTTTGGATTTTTCAATTCTGTCTGATTGTGCCGCTGCTCTTTCGGCAGCAATCGTTCAGACGCAAGGTTGTCTGAATACCTGTTAAGAAATCAATTCAAACTGTTGACATAAAAGAAAGACGCGAATCATACTTGACCTACAGACAAGTGTACTACTGCCTGTTTTCAAAATCCGGTTTTACACAAGGATGCGCGGATAAGGGGAAGGAGATAAAAAATACTCGTCTCATCCAAGATAAAGAGGTCATCAGAGAAATCGGATAGAATGGGATCGATGTATTTCGTTGCATTTGATTTTTTAGGCGGTGGGATTGCTATATTGGATCCCACTGCCTTTTCGTTTTGATAGTTCAAATGGTTGTAAAAACGGTTATGGAAACAGAATATTTTTAGAATCTGACAATCAAATGGTGGCCGGCTGTGGAATTCCGGTTGGTTTCTCATGTTTTAAATTACGGTTATGCGATTTATGGCATAACCGTTTTTTCATATTCAAAGAAGAGAAGGGAGGTGATGCCTATGACCTGATTGCTATGATGTCTGAAGATAAAGGTGGTAGAAAAACAAATCATAGCATGCCGCTATGGCATGTGAAGGTTAAATTTTTTTTTGCTGTGGTAGCATGCGCGACTCAAAAAGGAGGTAAGCATGGACCACAGCAAGCAAAATGACCGACTTCGCGGAGAATTCACCGTTTGGCTGGAAAAGTTGATTGTAAGAGCAAAACTGAGTTTTATCCGACAGCACAGTAAATATCTGAATATTATTTCAATAGAAGATCTTTCTGAAGAGGCCTTTGCAATACTTGATGAGCCGATAGTATCCCGAGATACCTTTGAATTTGAAGATGAAAAAATAGAAAGAGCTTTTACAAAACTGCCAATTTCGCGCCGCCGCATCCTCACAATGCTGTTTCTGGAAGAACTGACGCCCGAAGAAGTTGCAAATAAAATCGGATGCTCAGTGAATTCGGTTTATCTACAGCGTATGAGAGCTATAAAAGAATTGCGGAAACTGATCACAAGGGGGGACGAAAATGAACACAAGTGAATTTCGTTCGATTCTTGAACGTGCTGTCTCCGGAGACAGAAAGGCTGTTGAGGCTGTTTTGCTTTTATATATGCCTTTAATCAATAAACATAGTTATATAAACGGTATTCTGGATGAGGATTTGAAACAAACAATATTGCTTCATATCATCAGGAATATATCCAATTTTAAGATTAGATAAACGTCGAACAAAAAGCATTCGCGCCAAGGAAAAGCCAAAGCGTGAATGCTTTTATTTTCGGAAATTCGAGCAAAATTGTAAAGTATTTTTTGAAAACATGACAGAAATTCAACTTTTCATGTGTTCTTATAGATGAAGGCATCTCCATGCCATGTTCTTTGACAACTGCATACTGAATCATCAGGAACATAACTCATGCCGGAGCTGTTTCATTGGTGCGCCAAGATCCTAATGTATAGGGGAGCGATAGAACCATATGAAGTAATTCGAAATTACAATCGAAGGTGGCCATGATGGTATGGGGGACAATGATACTTTCGTATGAAAACGCGACCGGAATACCTCGCCGGAGGAGAAATCCTATGTGGTTGGTTGTAGCCAACCTCCTGATGATTTTGAAAATGGAATTTAAGAAACTAAAACTTATAGAATGGAGTTGTTGTGTTATGCCTAATTATTATCGACGAAAAAACGGTAGTTTTTGTATCAGGGTATCGAATGGGAAACCGAATGGAAAGCAGAGAATGGTTACAACTACGTATTATCCGCCTGTAGGGTTGTCATATAGAGCAGCAGAAAGGGCGGCCAAAGAATATGCAAATCTTTTTGAGAACGCAGTTCACAGTGGATTTTATATCGCGGGACAAAATACAAAAACACAGCATATAAACCAACAAGGTCTGACTCTGTCAGAATTTATAAGCGAATACTATTATAAAAAAATAGAACTCAGACTGTCTCCAAATACAATTCGGTTTTATCAATCGGTTATTGACCAATTTATTCTGCCATCCTTCGGAGAAATAAGGATATGCGATGTTTCTTCGGTACATCTTCAATCCTTAATTGATTTTCTTTCGTCTCCGGGCGCGCGATTTCAGTCAAACAATACGGAGCCGTTATCCGGCGCGACAGTGAAACGGTATTCCACTGTTTTTACATCTGTAATGACGGAAGCATATAAAATGGGGTTTGCCGAAAAAGATATTTTGCATAGGCAGTATATCAGTTATCCTAAAATATATCACAAGCCCTTGCAGGCTTATGATGATGAAGAAGCAAAAACTTTTTACAATAGACTTGCTGATGAATGTCCAAAAGTGAAGGCTTTGTTATTGACATCTCTTTTGCTTGGTTTAAGAAGGGGAGAAGTTGTCGGACTGATGTGGTCGGATTTTGATTTTAAAAGCGGATGTTTGACAGTGAGCAGAAGTGCATTCAAAGTAAAAGGTCAGGAACAATCAGTAAAAGCGCCAAAATCAAAGAGCAGTGTTCGTACGGTGTATTTTTCTGAAGAATATGCTGACGTTTTGAAAAGATGGTCTGAAGAACAAAGTAAAGAAAAAAATCTTGCCGGATCCAAGTGGGAAGAAAAAGGATATGTTTTCACAAATAAAATCGGAGATATGATTAGCTTGTTTGCTCCTACAGAAATATGTTCAAAATTTGAGCAAAAATGTGGATTGCGGCATTTGAAGCTGCACGGCCTCCGTCATACCTGTGGTTCTTTAATGATAAAGAATGGGGTAGATATCGAAACAGTGAGAAGTTTATTTGGGCATGAAAACATCAGAACAACACAACAGTATTTGTCGGCATATATCAGTGCAAAGAAAACAGCGGCAAGACTGCTGACTAACGTACTTATGAAGGAGGGAAATATAAATGAGATTGGCAACATTACCGCAAGCCATCAAGGAATTTCGCCTAATAGACCCACGGACAGCATTGAATGAAACGATGCTGCTGACGTTGATCAGAAAAAATCAACTGCCCTATGGTAATCACGGTGTACGAACAGTTGTGGATATACGTCTGGTTATAGCTACACTCAATGAATTGCTCGGATTTACTGATGAAACCTTTTTACCGCAAATTCGGACAATCAGAACTGCTGCTGCGGAACTGAAAAAAGTCACAGAACACATTGTTATGGGGGAGGATCGCATAAGAATTTGTGTAGCGGACGGAAAAATTCCAAGTATCTTAATTGGGAATCGCCGCTATATTGCTTTACAAAGTTTTACAGATCCATATTCACAAAGCATTGTTTGCGGTAAGGTTCCAGGAATGATAAAAAAAGAATTGCTCAAGTGCGATATGCTTGAGCAATTGGGTGCAAAAATTTCGAGAAATACTGTGCCGCAGGTAGTGCGAATAAAATCACAAAAATAAGGCGGATATAAATTGGTTATGATTGTTTCTCTGAAAGTAGATGATCGAATGTCTGTGCAGCCAATTTGTCTGCGCTTTCAAGAGCATGGACATAGATATTTGTTGTATCGAGATCAGCATGACCCAACCGTGTGGAAACAGTTTTAATATCGCAGCCGTTAGCGAGAAGCAATGTAGCAGAGGTATGCCGCAGACCGTGAAACTTCAAATGTCTGATATTATGCCGTTTAAGAAATTTTGAAAATTGACGTGTAGGTGTTTGCGGGTTCATGACATTGCCATCTTCTTCAGTAAAAACATAATCAAGTTTTTTCCACGCATCTCCAAGAAAAGATATATGTCTGTCTTGCTGTGCACGGTATGCCACGAGGGTTTTACACAGCTTCTCCGGAATGGATATGGTTCTAATTCCATATTTAGACTTTGGTTCTTTTTCGCAGGCTTTGTTACCTTTGGGTTTATAAATGCTTCTCCGAACAGATATTTTTTGATTTTCAAAATCAATATCGCCCCATTTTAATCCAACAATTTCACCGCGACGCATTCCTGTGAAAATTGCCAACTCAACAAGTGTGCGAATGTGGATTGGTTCAGCTTCAAGAGCAGCCAAGATATCACGGATTTCCTCTTGGGTATATACCTCAAGCTCTGTTAAGGCTTCTTTGGGAAATTCTATTCGTTTGGAATGGCCGGCATCTATATCTGTATATTCAAGTTTATAGGCCAATGTTAGAATAGATCGAAGGACTGTCGTGTAACGTCTGACCGTGCTTGCGCTGATTCCTCCGGCAACGCCGTCATTGCGAATCTTTTCTGTTGCAAGATACTGAATAAATTGCTGAACGTGATAAGTCCTGATTTCTTTGAGCTTCATAACGCCGAATCTTGGCAATAATTCTGTCTTTATGATCATTTCATAAAAAACATAGGTATTGGGAGAGAGTGTAGACTTTTTAATATCTAAATAAATGTCAACAAAATCAGCAAATGTAATACGATCAGGTTTTTGAATATTGTGATCGGCCTTTATTTCTGCTTCAAAATCGGCAATAAAAGCATCGATTTCCTTATTCAATTTCTGATATGACAGATTTGGTTTTGATGGGTGAAAGGTTTTTGAGCGAGAGATCTGCTTGCCGAAACGATCCAGTCCGCAGGATACTCGAATTAAATAAGTTCCATTGGGTTTTGGGATAACGCTTGCCATTCGTTTTTCCTCCTTTTAGGCAAAAGTATGCACCACAGTAAAAGATATAAGGGAACTATCCATTGTGGGTAATGCTGATAGTCTCTACTCACCTGTGAAATGTACTTTTTGAAGGTATGCACCAAAGTATGTACTAACCTCATTTTTGAAGGAAAATGAAGATGTTTTACAGAGCAAAATGATAAGTTCAACCGAGAAGAAAAACGCAGAAAAACCTTGAAAAACAAAGAAAAACCAATGTTTTTCCACATTGGTTTTTTTTGGTCTGAGTGACTGGACTTGAACCAGCGGCCTCTACCACCCCAAGGTAGCGCGCTACCAACTGCGCCACACCCAGATTGGATACTATTTTATTATAGCTGTTTGCGCGCACGATGTCAAGGTTTTCTTTATAATTTCAGCGAATAAAAGACGCATTCCGCGTCCGCGAAAGACGCGGAATGTCTGCCTTTTTTGTTTCTCTTATTTGATTTCGACGGTAGCGCCGGCGGCGGTAAGATCGGCCTTGATCTTTTCCGCATCTTCTTTGGAAACGCCCTCTTTGAGAGTTTTCGGAACAGCCTCTACGAGTTCTTTTGCCTCTTTGAGTCCGAGGCCGGTAACCTCGCGAACCGCCTTGATAACGCCGAGTTTGCTGTCGCCAAAGGATGTAAGAACAACATCAAATTCAGTTTTCTCTTCGGCAGCGGGAGCAGCGGCACCACCGCCAACAGCAGCAACAGCGACAGGAGCCGCGGAAACTCCGAATTCTTCCTCGAGAGCTTTTACGAGGTCAGCGACCTCAAGAATGGTAAGCGCTTTGATTTCATCAAGAATCGCCGTGATTTTTTCGGATGCCATGATTATTTTACCTCCATAGAATGATATTTGTAATTTTGAAAATAGATTCCGCCATTAAGCGGATGCTTCGTTCGATTTGTCCACGTAAGCTTGAAGGACATAAGCAAGACCGTAAAGCGAAGACTGCAAACTTCCAAGAATTTTGCCGATGAGCATTTCCTTAGGCGGAAGCTCGGCAAGTTCGTTGACCCCGGCGGCGTCGAGCACCTTTCCGTCGACAAAGCCTGCTTTGATTTCAAAGGTTTCCACCTTGTCGGCGAATTTTTTGAGAATCTTTGCGGCGACAACCGGGTCTTCCGCACTGGTTGCAACTGCCGTCATTCCCTCAAGAACATTGGTAAGCTCGGTGTAACCGACGTTTTCGCACGCTCTTTTGGTCAGCGTGTTTTTAATGACAGCATATTCTACGCCCGCCTTGCGAAGCTCGCTGCGAAGCGCCGTGTCATCTTCCACTGTGATGCCTTGATAAGAAACGATAACGCCGGCTGCTGCATTTTTCATTTTTTCTGTGAGATCAGCGACAATTTTCTTTTTGGATTCGAGAACCTGTGCACTTGGCATGATTTCACCACCTTTCATTTTTTTGAATAAGCCAAGCTTTTGTCCGCCACCGGACTTTTCCTTATATTTGGATGAAAAACCGACAGCAGAAAAGCAGAAACAAAAAGTCCTTTCTGCCAATCCATCGGATAGCAAGAAAAGACCCAAAAATCCCTTTCAAATCTCTCCTCGGCAGGGAAGCTCAGCTTTTAACGAAACCTGCTGTCTCAGGATTGCCTAAGTAGAATAGCATATTGAATAGCTTTTGTCAAGGTTTTTTTTATGATTTTATCAAAAATACTCCTATATAACATAATCATATATAACTTAGAGAGATGCCCCCCGCTGCTTCGGTGTCAGGTTCCCTTTCACATTCAGTAGGGGATAGGGCCCCCAACAGAATGCTTTCTGCCCTTACTATGTGCCACATGAGGAGGCTCCTTGTTGAAAGCTCATCCGTTAGTCGGACGGATGGAGATCTCGCCGCCGCTTAGCACAACAGTCGTGCCATCCTCTTTTTTTACGATCAAACCGCCGTGCGAGTCTAACCCAATGGCGGTGCCGAAGCCGTCCGCTGCCCCGAAATAATGGATGGGCTTTCCGATGACAAAACTTTTCTCTGTGCAGTAATCCAGCAGCTTATGCGGATTTTCATTCAGCGCTTTGTAAAAAGTCTCTATGATGCGGTGAAAAACTCTGGATTTCAAAAGCGGGTCACCGGGCAAAGATGCCGCCGTATCCGCAATCGCCTCCGGAAAATCAGATGTTCCGATGTTGATGCCGATCCCAACGATATAGCCAATAGCCGAATTCCTCTCCGAGAGTGCCTCGGCGAGAATGCCGCAAATTTTTTTCCCGTCCAGCAGGATATCATTGACCCATTTGATACGGACCGGAAAGCCCTCTCCGGTAATGGCACGGCATACGGCCGCGGCGGCAGCGGTGGTGATAAGCTCCGGGGGAAGTGAAAAGCTGCCGCGGGGAACCGCACAGGTAAAATACAGGCCGCCATCGGAAAAAAAGCTTCTTCCCAGTCTTCCGCGGCCGGCGCTCTGTCGGTCGGCGAGCACAATGAACCGTCGGTTGTTTTCCGCCTGAGAAAAGAAAAGTTCCTTTGCCGTCCGATTGGTCGAGGGGAGTTCTTTATAGTAGTATAACGAGGCTGCCTGAGGCTTACCGTAGTCGTAAATCAGGGTGGGGATCGGATAGGCGCTATACGGCATCGGGATATAGTGCTTTTTCATCCGGAATTTTCGGGATTTCTCTCTGTCAAGCTTCATGATATAGACTCCTCCGGACTATTTTCCAACGCAAAAGTTGTGGAAAATTCGGTCTACAATATCCTCTGTCACCTGTCTGCCGTCCAGCTCGCCGAGACTTGCCATAGCGGCTTCGAGCTGCGTGCAGGCAATATCGACGCCGAGCGTGTCGAGGGCCGCTGATGCATCCGACACATGGGAGAGCGCACTCGAAACAGAGGCGAACTGCCTCGCGTTGGCGATGACGGCATCGTCGCCCTGAAGCAAGTCTCCGCTTTTCCATAGTTGCTCAATGTGGGAAACGAGAACTGCCCGGCATTCCCTATCTTGTGCGCAGAGAAACAGAGGAGAGCATCCAAGCTGCTGCCGAATAAGGGCAGCATCCGCTTTTGCCGGAAGATCACTTTTGTTTAAAATGGCGATCACCTGAGCGCCCGTTTCCATTCTGGCTCGGACAAGAGAGAGAACTTCTCTGTCCTCCTCCTCCATCGGTGAGGAGGCGTCAAAGACAGCAAGAATCAGCTCGGCGTCATCAAGCGCTTCCATGCTTTTGGCGACGCCGATGCGCTCCACCGCATCCGTACTTTTCCGAATGCCGGCGGTATCGGAAAGCCGCAGGATGATATCGCCTGCGGCGACGGTTTCGCAGACAACATCCCTTGTGGTGCCTGCTATATCGGTGACGATGGCGCGATTCTTTTCGGCGAGAAGATTCAGGATGGTCGATTTTCCGGTGTTCGGCTTTCCGAAGATGACGGTGCGCACCCCTTCGCATACGGCATGTCCGGTCCGGTAAGAGGAGGCGAGCGCCTGCAAGGCTTCTTTGACGGCGCCTATCCCCTCCCGAAGCCCTTCCTTTGTGATATCCATCAAATCCTCGTCAGGGAAATCGATGGCAGCATAGACGGAAGAGATGAGCGTGCCTATTTTTGTATAGACTTCATCGGTTTTTCGATGGATGGCGCCTTCAAGATTTTTTCGGGAAAGCTTCAGTGCCGCATGCGTTTGTGCGTCAATGACGCCGATGACGGCTTCTGCCTCGGAAAGGGAAAGCTTGCCTTGTGAGAACGCGCGGCGAGTAAACTCTCCGGGGCCTGCCGCTACGGCGCCGCATGAAAGCGCCCGGGAGAGGACCGCCTCGGTCAGGAGGATGCCGCCGTGACAGCTGATTTCCACGGTATCCTCGCCGGTATAGGAGTGCGGCGCACGGTATACGGTCACCACTGCCTCGTCAAGCGTCTCTCCCTCGGAATCGAGTACACGCGCGAGAGAGGCGGTATTTGCGCATAGCGAGGAAAGGGGTTTTCCGCTTTTCATATGAATAAAATTTTCACAAACAGAGAATGCGTCGGGACCGGAAATCCGGATAACGGCGATTCCGCCCTTCCCGCGCGGGGTGGAGACTGCTGCGATGGTTGAGGTGAACATGGAATACATATAGGGTTCCTTTCGTCAAAAAATAGATGCGCTTTTTGACAGAAAAGCCGACGCATTTCCGTTGCCAAAAATGCGGCGGCTCTGATATTACTGCTGATGATTGTTCGAAAACTCCTTGAGCTTTGCAAAATAAGCGTCCAAATCCTTTGCCTTCTCGATTTTGCGCGGGGCGGGACGGGGCGTATCCGGACGTCTGCGCGGCACGTAGGTTTCTTCTTTTTCCGTCCTTCCTTCCGTTCGGCGCCGGTCGGTACGGCCGGTCCTGACTGAGCGGCGATTGGAGGAGCGGGGGCGGTTTTTCTTTTCCGGTTTTGTAATCTCGGTCGGCTTTGCCGCTCCCTCCGGAAACACGATCACGCGGCGATTGCCTTCTACCCCGACGGAATTGGTAGAAACGCCGTCAATTTTTTGAATTTCTGCGTGAATGATGCGACGCTCGTAAGCGTTCATCGGCTCAAGCGCAATATTTTTGCCGCTTTTTTTTACTTTTGCCGCTACTTTTGCAGCGAGCTTGCGCAGAGTTTCTTCTCTTTTTTCCCGATAATTTTCGACATCGATATTGATTCGGGTATATTGACGCCCCTCGTCATCTTTTTTATTGGCAGCGAGATTGACAAGATATTGGAAGGCCTCCATTGTATCGCCGTGATGTCCGATCAGTGCGGATACACCCTCTCCGGTAATGGTAATGAGTGCTTCTCCATCGCCGTCATCATGCACGGAAATTTCTCCCTCGATCCCAAGATCCCGGAGAAGCGTTTCCACAAACGCACGCGCAGCCTCCAAAGGCTTTAGAATATAAGTGACTTTTACCTTGGCGGGAATCGCGCCCATGCCAAGAAATCCTTTTTTGGGTTCTTCTAAAATTTCGTAGGAAATATCCTCTTTTGAAACGCCGAGTTGCGCTGCACCGTCGACAACGGCCTCTTCGACTGTTTTCGCAGAGATAATCAGTTCTTTTTTCATGATTGCTTGTGTTCCTCTGTTGTTATTTTTTTGATTTTTTGTTTTTCTTCAACGGCGCTTTTTGAATCACTCCCGCCTTTTCTTCTTCTTTGGCAGGTTCGCTGTTGATCAGCGCGTTGCGCTCGTCATATATAGATGAATATTCGCCGAGGTCCGCATATTCGTCGTCGTCCATCGGACGGGCAAGCGCCGCCTTTGTTTTTTCCAGCGCTTCTTTTTTCGCGGCTTTTCCAAGATATTCCCGCTCCGCCGCTTTGTAATCCTCCTCTGTAAATTTCGGAAGAGGAATTGCCTTATACAAAATGAACTGTTGGAGCATGCCGAGCAGCGTATTGAAAATCCAGTAGACGCCGAGTGCGGCAGGGAGTGTAAACGCGATCCCTGCTGTCACCGCAGACATGATAATGCTGGTGATGAGCATCTGCTTGCCGGCTCCGGGGTTGTCCTGCATCGGTTGGAACGTAAGCTTTCTCGATATCAGTGTAGAAAGGACGGTAAAACCGAAGTTGAGAAGAGGAATCAGAACCAACCACGTCGAAAAAGAGGGTGTATCGGCAAGGGATTGACCGAAAAGATTTAGATTCGGAAGATCACTTAGGACAACCTGTCCTATATCACCGAGAGACTCATTGAGTGCGGGCAGGTTGGCTTCGGTGAGATATCGGATAAGGTCGAGATCTCTTCCGGAAAATACGCCGGTTTCTGCGTTGAAGCCGGAAAGATTTTCGACACCGGGCAATTCGCTGATGAATTTTGCAATACCGTTGAGCATTTCCGGCGTATAATCGCAGATATATTTCAGCGGATTGTAGATTATTCCGTAAAGGATCATGACCACCACGAGCTGCAGGATCATTGGCAGACATCCTCCCAGAGGGCTGTAGCCTTCCTTCTGGTAGAGGTCCATAATTTCGTTCTGCATCTTCTGCATGGTGGGCTGGTCTGTCCTGCCCTTATATTTGTTGCGGATTGCCATTTCCTTCGGCTTGAGCTTTGCCTGCTTGACGGAATTTTTCTGCTGCTTGATTCCGAATGGCGAAAGGATAATTTTAATCATCAATGCAAACAGAAGAAGCGCCAAGATATAATGCCCCGTAAAGGAGTTAAAGGCGCGCAGTATGCTGCCGAAGAAACCGTTGATTGCGTCCATCATGTTTGAGAATTCTCTCCTTTTTCATTTGCGGAGGGAAGGGAATGCTTCCTCCTTTTTTTTCGTTTCGGAACCGGGTCATATCCGCCCCTTGAGAAAGGATTGCAGCGCAGGATCCGCCACACGGTAAGTCCAAGTCCCACAAACAAGCCCCATTCACGAAACGCTTCGATTGCGTAATTCGAGCAGGTAGGCGTGAACCTGCAGCAAGGCGGCTTCAGCGGTGAAATAAACTTTTGATACATCTTCACGAAAAAAATTCCGATTTGTTTCATTTTGGAATATACTCCGAATTCCAATGCGTGCTCTGGCGCATAAACCTATCTTTTTTCTACGATCTCGCTGTCGGTGTAAAGTGACAGCTTTCGAGCGGCAAAAAGCAAATCCTTGAAAATGTCTGTGCTTTTTGCCCCGCATGCCGATTCCTTGGCGGCGATAACGATAAGCTTGCCCTTTTTGATGTTCCGTTCCGTTTCGAGCTGTCTGTAAGCGGCGCGCAGAATCCTTCTCACGCGCGACCGCACCACCGCTCCCCCGAGTCTTTTTGAAACCGTAAGGCCAATCCGGTTTACTCTTTTGCCGAGCGGGTTCTCGCGCGCAAGGCGCGATGCGTGATAATCGGTCAATACATATACCACAATATGTCTGCAAACGACTTTTTCGCCCTTTGCATATACCTTTTTAAAAAGGTGATTTTCGGAAATCGCTATGCTTTTCACACGGGTTCTCCCGTCTACGGTAACTTTACGAGGAAAATCCTCTGATAAAAAGAAAGCCTATGTAGGTCACAGGCTTTTTATCCGCTGATTTTCAATAAGAAAGTCTTGCCCTGCATTTTGCGCGTCTTCTCTTGAGGACTTTTCGCCCGTTTGCAGTGCTCATTCTTTTTCTGAAACCATGCTCTTTTTGTCTTTGACGCTTTTTTGGCTGATACGTTCTAAGCATTTCTCACACCTCCCCTATCCCGGCGGATAAAATATCCGCGCATATTGCTACAATTACAAATTTTATTATACACATAAAAAGGAACACTTGTCAAGTAAAAAATACTTTTTCCTGCATTTTTTTACGGACGTAAGAAAAAACAACGGTTATGTCGAGCTTTCTCTCCAACTTTATAGAATTCAATATTGACTTTTTTCTTCTGTTATATTAACATAGATAATATCAAGTAGAACAATCAAACACTATAAAACAAAGGAGGACTGCGATGTCAAACGTATTGGAAACAAGACTGCTTGTCAAGAATTACGGTGAAAAAGTTGCGTTGACAGGAATCGATCTCTCTGTTCCGGAGGGAAAGATTGTCGGTCTGCTCGGTTCAAACGGGAGCGGAAAAACGACGTTACTGAAGCTTGCTGCGGGGCTGCTTCGGCCGACCAAAGGCGAAATCCGGGTCTGCGGCATGGAGGTCGGCGTGGGGACCAAGAGAGTGGTTTCTTTTTTGCCGGAGCGAACCTATCTCAACGATTGGATGCGAGTTGCCGATATTTTGGAATTCTTTGAGGATTTCTATAAGGATTTTGACAAAGGTGCGGCGCGCCGTATGCTGACGGAGCTTGGCGTGAATGAGAATGCGAGGCTCAAAACGCTTTCCAAGGGAACGAAGGAAAAGGTGCAGCTTGTGCTGGTCATGGCAAGACGGGCGAGACTCTATCTGCTTGACGAACCGATCGCGGGCGTGGATCCCGTAGCACGCGAATATATTTTGAACACGATTATTGCCAATTATAACCCGGAGGCCTCTGTGATTATATCGACGCATTTGATTTCCGATGTGGAAAAAGTGCTTGATAGCTTTCTTTTTATCCGGGACGGCAGGATTATTATGCAGGATGAGGTTGCCAAGGTGAAAGAGGAATACGGTAAATCCTTAGACGAGATATTTAGGGAGGTATATAGATGTTCGGAAAAAGCTTAAAATATGAGTTCCGGGCGGTTGCAAGAAGGGTTATTCCCTTGTTTTTAACCGTTCTTGCCATCAGCGTTATCATTGCTCTTGTGCTTATTTTGGACGGGCGTGTTCTGCCTCCTGCGATGGTGGAGAATTCCACGATGTTCCGCGATACGCTTGAGATTGCACAGGTCTTTCTGCTCATCGGGCTGTATCTGATGATTTTTGCCTCTGGCATCGCGGTAATCGTCATGACTATCCGACGCTTTTATACATCGTTTTTCACGGATGAAGGATATTTGACCTTTACCCTGCCCGTTTCGGTAGATTGCCATTTGATGACCAAGATTGTCTCTGCTATCATTTGGAGCGTGCTGGGCTCACTTGTCATTTGTCTTTCTTTCCTTGTAATCGGCGGCGGCGCTCTGGTCGGGTATGGTGCGCAGGCGGATTTTTGGGAAATGGTTTCCGGGCTCTTCCGTTCCCTTGGAGAAGTCTATGGTGCTCTTTGGCGGGAGTATCCCGGTCAGACGGTGCTTCTCGTGATATACGCTGCCGTTTCCGCTCTTTTTCAAATTATGCTGATTTATTTCGGTATTTCACTCGGCTGCATGGTTACCAAAAAGCATCGCGTGATTGTGTCGATTCTTTGTATTATGGGTGTCAATGTGGTGTTTTCTATTTTGGAAATGTTTCTGACGGTTTTCTCGGCTTTCTTTTCTGTGTTCATCACAAATGAAGTTTACGATATCGTTCTGTTGATTTCCCTTATCGTGCTCTGTGTGATAAAAATACTCCTGTGCTATCTTGGAACTAAGGCGATCTTAATCAAGAAGCTGAATTTGGACTGACGGTATTTTATATAATAGAATAATAGAGCAAAATCCGGAACTTTTCGTTCCGGATTTTACTTTGGCGATGAACGGAAGACAAGGGGCTTTTTGAATATTCCGCACAAAAACTATTTGGCTGAGTAAAATAAAGACAGAAAAGCATCTCAGTATGCAGAACAGAAAGGAGATACACCATGGCGATAAAAATTTTTATCGATCAAGGGCACAATCCCGTCAATCCGAATGCAGGAGCAGAAGGCAACGGATATCGCGAACAGGACCTTGTCTATGTAATTGGCAAAGAGTTGGAGGCGCTTTTGAATGCCAATCCGAATTTCGAAGCGATCACCTCCCGCAATTCCCCCGATGAGATTCTCGGAACCAGTATAGCTACCAGCCTTGCGGAAAGGGTGAATGCCGCAAATTCATGGGGTGCGGATTATTTTATCAGCATTCACGCAAACGCTTCCGACATTCCGGAGGCATCCGGCAGTGAGGCGTTTGTTTATAGCCAGACCTCGCCCGCCTATGCGCTCGCGGAAAATATTTTGATAGGGCTTACGGAGGCGACGGGGCTGCAGAACCGCGGTGTTTTTTCTCGTCCTACCTTGTATGTTCTGAGAAAAACGACAATGCCAGCGCTGCTGCTGGAGGTCGGGTTTATCACCAACAGCGGAGACGCGCAGCTTATGGCGGAAAATCCGGCTCTCATCGCCAGGGGAATCTATAACGGAATCCTTCGCTATTTTGGCCTTGGATGACTTTCTGTTTTTGATGATGAGGACGGTTTTTGTTTGATACCCCTAACGGGAAATTTCAAAAGTCCGCGAGGTCGCGGGCTTTTTTTATAAAAGGAGCCCAACGAATGTAATTCGTTTTACACGTAAAAAATTATGGATTGGGGTTATTTTTTATCCTGTTTGCGAGGGGGATTGGGTGATTGCGTTTTGAATTTTTGATAATTTATAAATCATATTTGACAATATTGTTAACTTCTTAATCGCTCGGTTGACATACACTTTGGGATGTTATATAATGACTAAAAACGAAGAAAAATAGATTTATCATTAAAATTCGTCTGGGGGAATGTGAAGTGATAAAAAAAATCGCCGCTCTGGGGCTTGCGGCATGTATCTCGGCTGCCTGCTTTTCATCTTGTGAAACAACACCGCCGACTCCCATTGAAACCACGACAGAGTCCGGCACCAAAACCTATGACGTTGAGGATTCTGTTTTAATCTCCTGCCTTGGACAGGCAGATGAAAACGGTGTTTATGTCATTCCAGATACCATTACCATGATTGGGGAAAGCGCGTTTGCCGGAGACGAGTCGCTTCGAGAGGTCGTGATTGGACCCAATGTCAAGGCCATCGGATCCGGGGCTTTTCAATACTGCACGTCGCTTGAAAAAGTGACGATTGCCGAGGGAGTTGAAAGCATAGGCTCTTCTGCCTTTTACGCCTGTTCTTCTCTCATGGAAATTTCCTTGCCGTCTACTATCACCCGCTTGGAGCCGTCTACCTTTTATGGCTGTGAGGCTTTGGAAACACTTTCTCTTGAGCATATTCAATATATAGACGATTATGCGATGTGGTATTGCAGCTCTCTTGAGAGCGTCACTTTGTCAGAAGAACTGACTGCGATTGGCGATTGGGCATTTTCGCAGTGCCAGAAGCTGGAAAACATAAATCTTGAAGATTGTACACGGCTGGAGTCGATTGGAGACTACGCGTTTTCCGTCTGTGAAATGCTACGAAGCGTTGTTATTCCGGAAGGAACAAAGAGCATTGGCATACTGTCTTTTTACGAATGCTCGCGTTTAACGGACGTTACCATTCCCTCGACAGTGGAGAAAATAGATTTTGCCGCTTTTAATTATACGCCGTGGTTTCAGGAGCATACGGCAGACTATTTGATCGTCGGCGATGGCGTTTTGATTCGCTGCACGGTTCATCCGATGTATCTGGATCTTGCGGATAAGGGCATCCGGTATATTAGTTCCGCCTTTTGGAATGCAGAGATGAGCGGCTATGCGAAAGAATATGGATATCGCTACGCATCCGAACTGGAATCGATTGAAATTCCGGAGGGTGTTCGTGTGATCGGCTCCTCGGCGTTTGAGGGCTGTGTTGCACTGAAATCGGTAGTCCTGCCTTCCTCTCTGGAAAGAGTCGAGAGCAATGCCTTCTATGTTTATTCTGTCTCTTACATGGCACAGACACAGGTCGATATGGAGAAATGTGAGAGTCTTGAATATATTGGCAACTATGCTTTTTATGGATGCACCGGAATTGAAGATATTCAGCTTGCGCCGAGCGTCGATTATGTAGGCGCCTACGCATTTGCAGCAACCAAGGCCTATGACAGCTTTATGGAAGCTGCAAAGGACAAGGAGAATGAAAACGATCGATATCTTATCGTTGGAGACGGCATTCTGCTTGCGGCATATGTTCAGGACGGCCAAACTTCCGTTACGATTCCGGAGGGCGTTCGCGTGATTGCCGGCAGCGCACTATGTGGATGGGATACGGCGTATGTGCCGGAGGATACGACTGAGCTCAGCACGTCCGGAATATCTAAATATAATCTCAGTTATCAAGTGACGACCCTTACGCTTCCTTCCACTCTGGAAATCATTTGTGACAACGCCTTTTTCCGGATGACCAAGATCACAACTGTTGTCTTACCGGATAGCCTGCAAATCATTGGGAACGGAGCATTTGCTTTCTGTGAGAGTCTTTCCGAGCTTTCTGGCGGCGCCAATATCAAGGAAATCGGCAGCGATGCCTTCAGCTTTTGTACCACTTTGAGATTCTTTCGCTTTTCACCGAATACGGTGCGTATTGGTTCCGGTGTTTTTGCCGGCTGCTCAGCACTTGAAAGCGTATACTTCCCGGAAGGCCTTGCTTTTATAGGAGAAGAACAGTTTTCTGACGGCTGCACATCTCTCATGGAAATCCGAATTGCTCCCGAAGCGAGACCGCGTATCTATTCGATTACAGGAAGCCTTGCACAGAATATTCAGGTGAATTATTACACGGAAAACTCATAATAAGGAAGGGGAAAATCTTCTGATTTTCCCCTTCTTTGTCTCAAAAAACGTCTCTTTTACAAGAAGGCGTTCTTTTTTCATCTTTACATTTATTTATAAAACGGTATCATGCAATTTTCTGTATTAAGCTTTATGACGAGCTATCGAGTGACGGGATATTTATAAAAAGTTTCTACTGTTTTCCGTTTAACACTTTTTATAAAGACCGATCCGTTTTGAAGAAAGTTTTCTCCGGATGAATCAATCACACGGCAATATTATGAATAAGGAAAAATTTGTATATGCTTGCATGGTCTTTCAAAAGTTAGAATAGACTGTATAAAAAGTGTGGCTCTACAAATTCAAAAGAAAACCAAATGGAGGATGACGGATGATGAAGGCAGCACTTGAAGTCAAAACGGAAGTATTGTATCGTGAAATAAGGGCGCATGGCGTTGCTGTGCTGCGGTATCGCTTGGCTTATCCGGTAATTGCCGAGTGTGATGCTATCAGTGATTTTTACCGGCAGACGGCCTATGCGCTGCGAGATTATTCGGAGAGAACCGCTGTGGCACGGGCAGAAAAATTTATGTCATCCTCACGGACCGAGCGTGCTGGTTTTCGGGAAATGATGATTCGCAGCGTGCCGAATGTGGTGTGGGCGGATAACCGTCACGTCAGCGTTCTTTTGGATTTTATTGCTGCTGACAGGGAAGCCATTCACCGTATGGTGCGTACAGCACATACCTTTGAGCGAGATTCAGGCCGAATCTGCATGCCATCGGAATTTTTAGGAAGGCGGCACACGACCTTGTCAGAGGACTTCTACCTTTCCCCCAAAGGACTTGTTTTTGTAGTGAATTCAAACGGGGAGGAACTGTCTTCCGGGAAAAAAACGAGGCTTGAGCAGTATGTCCGTGAAATATTGATAGAAATATGATTTTTCCCATGATTTGTGTGGAAAGGCCCCGCAAAAGAAGTTGAGATGACATTCTTTTGCAAGGACCTTTTGAAATTATATTGGTTTTTCTGTTTTGCCCGATAGATAAGGCTGTCAATTTGATGGAGTTTGAGTGAAAAAGAAGCCCGCTGTCATATCGAGATAGTTTTCGCCGCTGTAATTTGGATACTGTTCTTTGACAGCCGCTTTGAAAGCTTCCGCGCTGCTACAGCCTTGAGCAATCGTCTTAAGGCTTTCAAGATAAGCGATTTTGGTGCTTGCATCCTTCAAATCCTCCGGCGTATAGTGAGAAGTCAAAATGAGATCATACCCTTTTTGGATATAACGCTTTAATTCCGCGATGATTGCATCGGCATGTGCAGCTCCGGCTACAATAGAATGACAATCATGGCCAAGCATATGCGTGTAAACGGCATTGATTTCAGGAATCTCTATGTCAAAAGCTTCCGCAGTCGGCTTGATGATAAAATCGATATCACCGATGGAAACCGTCCCTTCCTTGATGATATCGGTGACGATATGGACGGAGCTGTCGAAAATCTCGCCGAACGATTTGGTGAAATTGTCAATCAAAGCCTTGCCGCCGCCGTTTTCAGAATAAGAGACGGCATTTTGTGTGGCGTATTTCGGCACGTCAGGCAGAAAAGTAGCGCCCGCGCCATGGTATGCCACAAGCACGCCTTCCACCTGCGTATCTTTCAGATAATCTGTCAGCTCCCGGATATTGTCAAAGAAGCAGGGTGACTCGATAACGACGGCTTTGCCGTTCTTTTCGACAACAAATACCTCGTCGTCAATGAAATCGTTGGTTTTATAGGCGTGCAGCCTGATTTTTCCAAAATCATAAATATTCATCTCGCCCTTTTTGAGCGTTACCGTTTGAAAGGTGTTTTTATTCATAATAAATTTTCTCCTGTAAATGATATTTTTGAAAGCTGTTAAGCGGCCGCTCTTCACAGCTTCTGCCCATAGCATATATGATCCGGATGAAATTGTAAAGTACGCACTTTATTGTGCCGTAGTTACCGATAGGAAACAATTGGACAGTTACAAAAAGGAAACCAATGCGCCATGTCAAGGATTTTGATCAGCAAGACTGCCGAGAAAAATTTTATTCGGCGTTTTTAAGTCTTGACGAAAATCGGGCAGTATGGTAAAATAAGAAACATACTTTCAAAAAGAAACTTGCTTGGGGGTTGCACATATGAATGGACAAAAAATGATGACAGCCGTTCCTGTCTGCCCTGTGGAAACGACCTTAACCCTTATCGGGGACAAATGGAAGGTGCTGATCTTACGTGATCTGCTTCCTGGAACCAAGCGCTTCGGAGAACTGAAAAAATCCGTTGGCAGTGTATCTCAGAAGGTTTTGACTGCACAGCTTAGAGACATGGAGGAGAATGGACTTATCAGCCGTAAGGTATATGCGGAAGTTCCGCCGAGAGTGGAATATTCTCTTACCGAGCTCGGTATGAGTCTAAAACCGGTTCTTGATGCGATGCGGCTTTGGGGTGAGGAATACAAGTCCTGCCTGCAGGAAACAAAATAACGGAGAAAATCGTTCTCCTAAAACAAAACCGCGGCTATACGGAAAAGGATATAG
Organism: Clostridiales bacterium; assembly: GCA_003150035.1. GTDB lineage: Bacteria > Bacillota > Clostridia > Oscillospirales > CAG-272 > QALR01. Next base: position 70,355 of record QALR01000003.1, on the reverse strand, counting down.
CTGCGGCTTTGTTGGGTTGAGAATGGAATGGTAATGCTTCTTGCCGCTGCTCACTTTCTCCATTTTGTCTACTGAAAGTGTTTGGCAGACTTTGATATTTGATATAAAAACAAAAGCGGTCGGGGCTTTAACCCCGACCGCTTCAGTATCTCTGGATAAAGTTTATGTCCCAAGCTCCCGGAACGTATAATATTCATGGTCGGCATAGGCCTCCGCATATGAACCCTTACGACCAATAATGGTAAAATAACGCATTTCATAAGAGGAAGAATCCGACGAAGATACGCGCTTTGCAAAAGCCTCTTTTGAGATATATTCTACGCTTGATGGAATGGTGATGGTTGAAATCTCGGCGGTCACGTCGGCAAACAGATAGTCATGGATGCGCTTTACGGTTTCCGGAATGGTAATATTCGCAGAATTGCCCGTATATTGAACAAGAACGCCATCTCCCACAACCAAGAATTCCTCGTCGGCATTGCGCAGCCATCGAGTACCGGAAAATGCGCCGGATCCCACATAGACAACGCTGTCGGGAATTTCGATGCTTACCAGTCTGCTGCACTGCGAAAATGCGCCGTCACCGATGGAAAGAAGAGAAGAGGGCAGTGTAATTTGAACCAGTCTTGCACAGGAGACGAATGCTCCGGAGTCGATATATTCCACGGTGTCCGGGAAAGTTATACTCTCTAAAGAAACGCAGTTTGCAAAGGCGGAAGCGCCAATAAATGTTACACCCTCTGGAATCACAATCTGCGTGATGGCATCGCATCCGTAATAGGCTCCGGACGCGATTTGAGTATCCTCGGATCCAAAAATGACAGTTGTCAATTCACGGCAGCCGGCAAACGCACCGATACCGACATGGGTAATACCGCTTGTATCTGCGAGAATTTCCGTTAATAGGACACATTCAGAAAATGCCGCGGTGGAAATTACCTCGAGAGTCTCTGGTAATTCTACGGTCGAGAGTCTCCGGCAGCCATCAAAGAAAGAAATAGGCAGCACTCGAATGGGGGACTCGATAATGACGCTGGTTACGCCCGACGAATAAAACACCCCTGCCCCGAGTTTTTGAACGGACTGGGGAATTACCATTTCAGTGAGAGCGCTGCAACTGGCAAAGGCGTAGTCGCCAATAGAGGTAACACTTTCTGGAATGACGAAGGAGGTCAGCATATCACATCCAGAGAAGGCATAACTTCCGATTTCCGTAATAGAATCGGAAAAAGTCAGCTCTGACAGCAGTGAGCAGCCCTCAAAAAGATAAGCCGGAATACTATTTATACCTTGAATATTGCCCCGCTGAAGCGCCGTGCATGACTGAAAGGCAAAAGCGCCGATGGATTTTACTCTGGATGCGTCGATTTCTTCCAGAGAGGAACAGTTGCGGAACGCATAGGAGCAGATGGTTTCCACACTGTCAGGGAGCTTGATGGAGGAAAGAGAGGTACAGTAGTTGAAAGCAAACTGTCCAATTTCCGTCACACCCGCAGGAAGCTCGATTTGTGCGAGTGAGGAGCAGGAGTCAAACAATCCCTCGGGAATGGTTTTCAGTGTGGAGGGAAGGGCGACGGAGGAAAGTTCCGAACAGCCTCGAAATAGGAAAGTGCCGATCTCAGTGACACCATCCGGAATCACGATTTCCTCTAAGCTTGTGCAGTTCAGAAACGCATAGCTTCCAATTGATGTCAAGGATTCAGGCATCGATACGGTTTTCAGCTTTGTTGCACCATAGAAGGCACTGCCACCGATTTCGGTTATTCCTTCTGGGAATATAATCTCCTCAAGCGCAGAGCCCGCAAATGCGCCGCCTGCAATTATTTTCACAGACGCGGGTACGGTAAAGGAGCTTCCGCTGCGTGCCGGTGGATACAGCACAAGAACATCCCCACTTTTGTTGTATAAAATGCCATCTGTGGAAGAGAAGGTAGGATTTGAGGATGCAATGTCAAACGCACTGATATTGAGACATCCGTAAAAGGCGCCGTATCCGACATCTGAAAGATTTTCGGGCAGATGGACGGTCATGGTCGCGGCGGAGCCTGTTCCGCAGAAGGAGAACGCATAATCGCCGATAGCGGTAAGCCCGGTCGCCTCGGAAAAATCAATAGCCGCCGCTGTGCAGCTGTAAAATGCCTCGGCGCCGATGGTTTTGAGCGTTGGAGGAATGACGAAGCTCTCTAGCTTGGTACAGCCTGCGAACGCCCGGGCTTCGATCGTTTCCAGGGCGGAACCAGGGCGAAGGGTTACGTTTTCCAAAGAGGTGCAGCCGTAGAAAGCGCCCTCCCCGATGGTGGTCACCGAGGCGTAAATTTCGACAGTTTCGATTGCCGTATTTCCGGCAAAGGCGCCTTCGGCGATTTTCACCACCGCGTATCTCCCGTCTATACGGTTGATGACGACGTTTGCCTCTGTGCCGGCATAGCTGATAAGCGTGGCATGGTTATTTTCGTCGAGTGTATACTGGTAAAGCGAGTTGTTACTGACATACACGAGGTCTCCTTCGGTATCGCTGCCGTTGTCATTCTGCGTGCCGCATGCGGAGAGAACAAGCACGACGGCTATCATAACGACCGCTGCCATCAGAACGAAAATCCGATTCAGTTTTTTCATGGATATACCTTCCTTGCCAAAATTCTTTGCCCATCCTTTCGCTTCCGTGATGGACCGAATAAAAGGAATTTTTCTCAAATTGGAATTGTTACTGCGACGCAAGAAGACAGGCTTCCTGAAAAACTGTTCTCCGCCGCAGGAGGGTTGTCCTGAGCCCGCGCCTGCTGCTCCTTTGTACTTTGTGAGGCAGAACCTGCGCGACTCCGATAGGTATTTTATAGTATAGCATATGGGAAAGGATTTTTCAAGGGAATGAGAAAAAGAACTCCTTTGCGGAATTGTAACTATTTTTTGACCTTGGCAAACAGAGTCTTGACACCGCTTGCCGCCAGCATAACGCCGAAGGCCTTCTGAACGAGAACGACGCTGATACTTTCGGCAAGCAGTGCGCCGAGTACGGAGCCTGCGGCGCCAAGGATACCAATGAAAAACACAAGGGGAAAGTTGATATGTCTTTTCCAGATATGAAGGGGCATGGAAGCAAGGGAGCCGGCGATAAAAAATGCAATGTTGATCCCCTGCGCACGCAGCTGCTCCATGTTTTTGACCAAGGTAAGATAAATGACAAGCAGTCCGCCTCCTCCGACACCGGTGCCGGCAAGTGCAGAGGTTATCAGAGCGACAATAAAATCTATCATATAGTCTCCTTTCAGGGCTGATAGGGGCGAAACTCCGTCATCGGAAAATCAGGGTAATTCCGGCATAGATAACAAGTACTGCAAAAATTTTTTTCATCAGCGCTGCGTTGGTCCTGTCAAGCAAAAACGCACCGATAAGTCCGCCGATGGCGGCAGGCAGAAGGTAGTCCGTCGCCTCGGAAAGTGAAAACTCTTCGCCGCGGGCATACATGACAAGGGAGGCCGCGGACATGATAAGAACGCTTCCGACCGTCATGGCAAAAATATCCTTTGTTTGATATTCGCAGGATTCGGCATATAATCTGGATAAAAGATAAACGATGATAATTCCGCCGCCGGTTCCGAATAGCCCGTTCACGACGCCGGCGACAAGGCCGCCTCCGAGAACGGCAAAAAATAGACCCGTGTATTTTTTATAGCGATTCCTCATAAAATTTTACCGTAAAGTTTAAATATGGGTGAAAATCTTGTATTTTCAAATTTTTTATGCTATAATCATAACGTTACTATTTTGTACCGACCGCGGTTTCTTATACCGTATAAAGCGTCGCTTTTCAGGAGTGTCCGGCGGATGCGCGGTGCTTGCAGTAAGGATGATTGAGCGGAAAAGGAGGGCATTTTGACTCTACTCGAAGCGATTATTTGCGGCATCATACAAGGCCTCACGGAATTTCTTCCGGTTTCAAGCTCGGGGCATCTGGCTCTTGCTCACGCGCTGTTTGGAATGGAAAGCTCTGAATCTTATCTGACATTTGATATTCTGCTTCATCTTGCGACGCTGTTTGTTGTTTTTGTTGTCTATTACAAAGAAATATTTTCGCTCGTCCCGGCGTTTTTCACGATGATAGGCAAAGTGTTCCGGCGGAAGTTTTCCCTTTCGGAATACACCAAAACCGAACGCTGTGTGATTTTGCTGATTATCGCGACGCTGCCGCTTGTCGCCGCGTTTTGGCTTGAGGACGTCGTTGCCGCCGTCACGGCCTATACGCGTGCGGTCGGTATCATTCTCATTGCCAACGGGATCCTGCTTTTTGTTTCGGACCGCTTGGCGAGAAAAGGAGAGCGGCGTGAAGAGCTTTCTCCGGGAGGGGCGCTTGGCGTGGGCCTTTTTCAGCTTCTCGCGGTTTTTCCGGGACTTTCCCGCTCCGGGTCGACTATATCGGGCGGACTCCTTTTCGGACTTGACCGGAAGGAGGCGGTAAAATTTTCGTTTGTTTTATCCATACCTGCCATTCTTGGCGCGAATCTTTTCAATATTCCGGAGGCACTTGGCACGGAAATTTCAAAAAACGAGCTTTCCTGCTATCTTGCCGGTATGTTCTGTGCCATGATATGCGGCTTTGCCGCGATGAAGCTGCTTCTCTACATCTCTGAAAAATCAAAATTCGGATTTTTCTCTTATTATTGTATAGCAGTTGGGATTCTTGCGGCGGTTTTCGGCTAAACCGTCCGGCTATTGTTCTATTGTGGGAAGGAAGGAAGTAAAAAGTGTCGGAAGAGAAGAAGAATCAGTCCAAAAAACAAAACCGGAGCAGTGCAAAAGACGATTTTTACGATTACGGCAGGGAGGGATCGGCACGGTCCGGTGCACGGAAGCGTTTGGAAGATGCGGCAGACGCCAAAGCGGAAAAACAAAAAAAGGAGCCGAATCCGTCTTCCGTTGGCAATCAACTCGCCATCGTGCTTTTGTCGGTTCTTGCTATATTTCTTGTGGTTTGCTATGCTTTTGCCGATGATGTCGGGGTCGTTGGGCTTGCCATCCGCAACGGACTGCTTGGTGTGTTTGGAGCTGCGGCTTTTGCGGTGCCGTTCCTTCTGCTCCAGCTTGCGCTTTTCTGGCATCGGGACGTGAGGTCCGGTGCCGTCAAATATAAATATATTGTGGCTTTGTGTTTCCTCGTCTTTCTTGCGGTCATCGTTCATACGTTTTATTGCTTGTCGACGGGCGTGGGAAAGATTACGGCAGGGGACCTTGTCTGGCGCAATTTCTCCGTGCTTTATGACAGCGGAAAAGCCTATGACGGTGGAGGCTTTATCGGCGGTGCGCTCGCGCTCGTGCTGCTTTGCGCACTAGGGTATCCGGGAACGCTGATATTTTCCTTTTTGTTTCTTATCGGTTTCGGAATGGCGCTGTTCGGGCTGACCCCGAGCGAATGTTGGCAGCGGTTCATGTTTTATCGTCAGAGGAGCCGCGGTGTCCGCCGTGCCCGTAAGGAAAAGGCAGAGGAAAGGAAGGCGCAGCGCGAAAAACAGGAAAAGGAGCAAAGCCAGGCACGCGCCGCTAGGACGGAGGCAGGGCATCGTCACCGTTCAGACGGAATTGACAGCGAAATCTTCGAAGACGACGCGCAGATCGGCGGCGCAGACGGCTCGGTATCCGAGGTACTGTATCCCATCAATGTCGTGGACGGAAACGGGAAGATCAAGCTCGACGACATTTTTGATAAAAAGGACGACGATACGGTGCTTTCTCACTATGCCGGAGATCCGGACGAATATGAGGACCTGACGGAAGATATTCCGAAAAAATCCGCCCAGATGGAGCTTGTGGTCGAAAAGAAGCCGGTTTCTCAAAAGAAAAAAATGCAGACGGCGAGCGGCGCGCCGTCCGCTGCCGTTCCTGCCTCTGCGCCGGCACCCAAGGTATCCGAACCGATTCGTGCGTCCTATCAGTTCCCACCGATTTCTCTTTTGCATATCGAGGCGCCGAAAAAGGACACAGACGCCGCCGGCGAGCTTCGGGAAAATGCAGACAAAATCATACAGACGCTTGACAGCTTCAACGTTCATGTGAAAATTTCCAATGTATCAAGGGGTCCTACCGTCACGCGCTATGAACTGGAGCCGGCGGCGGGTACCCGGGTCCGGTCTATTATCAATCTTCTGGATGATATCGCTCTGTCGCTCGCCTCGAGCGGTGTCCGCAGCGATGGCATTATCGCCGGCAAAAGCGCCATTGGCATTGAGGTGCCGAACAAAGCCGTCAATACGGTATATGTGCGCGAGCTTATCGAGGACAAGCGCTTCTCCGAGGCGAAAAGCAAGCTGACGACCTCGCTCGGCAAGGACGTTTCCGGTGAACCCGTCTATCTGGATATCGCAAAAATGCCGCATCTTCTTATTGCGGGCGCTACCGGCATGGGTAAATCCGTTTGCATCAACAGCCTGCTTGTCAGCCTGCTTTATAAGGCGCGGCCGGATGAGGTGAAGCTGATTCTGATCGACCCGAAAAAGGTTGAGCTGAATATCTACAACGGAATTCCGCATTTGCTTGTCCCCGTTGTGTTCGATCCCAAGAAGGCAGCGGGCTCGCTGCACTGGGCGGTGACGGAAATGGAACGGCGCTTTGAGCTTATCGAAGCGCAGAATACACGGAATATCGCACAGTACAATGCAGCAATCGCCGGAGATCCTGCCAAGGAATTTCTGCCGCAGATTGTGATTATTATCGATGAGCTTGCCGACCTCATGATGAGCGCACCGGACGATGTGGAGGCTTCGATCTGCCGGCTTGCCCAGAAAGCGCGCGCAGCCGGTATGCACCTGATTATCGGTACGCAGCGCCCGTCTGTGGATGTGATTACAGGTCTTATCAAGGCAAATATCCCTTCCCGTATCGCCTTTACTGTTGCGTCTCAAATCGACTCCCGCACCATTATCGATATGCAGGGCGCGGAAAAACTGGTCGGACGCGGCGACATGCTGTATGCGCCGGTCGGGGCGTCCAAGCCGATTCGTGTGCAAGGTTCTTTTGTTTCTGAAAAGGAAATTGAAGACATTGTGACCTTTATTAAGACGCAGGCGCAGGGCTGCTCCTATTCGGATGAAATCATTGAGCAGATCGACAAGGCCGCGGAAATCTGCGGTCAGAAAAAGGGCAAAGGGAGTGCTGCTATGGCGGATGGCGGCGACGATGGCGAAGAAGAGGATCCGATGCTCGACAGCGCCATCGAGCTCGCGGTGGAATCCGGAAAGATATCGACTTCGCTGATTCAGCGCCGTCTTTCCCTCGGCTACGGCAGGGCGGCGAAGCTTATCGACGTGATGGAGCGGCGCGGCATCGTGAGCGCGCCGGACGGGCAAAAGCCGAGAACGGTGCTTATTACGCGCGAGCAATATTTGGAAATGAAAATGAATAAGGGCGGTCCGACAAAGCAGGCCCCGGCGGCAGAGGACGGAGAAGAGGATGGCGAAGACGAACCGGCGCCCGCCCGTGAGGACGAAAGAGAAAGAATGCTTCGGCTGCTGAAGCTGAAATATGCGTCTGACACGGACGGGGACGACAAGGGAGATGACGCCGGGGCTTTTGAGAATGACGATGATGCGCCGTTTTAGCGAGAAAGAGGATGACAATGGGAAAACTTATCGTAATCGAGGGGCTTGACGGCTCTGGAAAATCCACACAGACGCCGCTTCTGGAAAGAGAGCTGAAGGAGCAGGGCAGGAATGTGATGGTTATCTCTTTCCCGGATTATGGGAGTGAATCTTCAGCGCTTGTGCGTATGTACCTTTCAGGTGCCTTCGGCGAGCATCCGGATGATGTTGGCGCTTATGCCGCTTCCTCGTTCTATGCGGTGGATCGCTATGCCTCCTATATGACGGGATGGCGTGACTTCTATCAGAGGCCGGACAGCGTGGTGCTAGCGACCCGCTATACCTCGTCCAATGAAATTCATCAGCTGGCGAAGCTTCCGCGTGACGATTGGGATGCGTTTATCCGTTGGACGGAGGATTACGAGTTTGAGAAGCTTAAAATCCCGCGTCCGGATGCGGTTCTGTATCTGGACATGAAGTATGAAATCGCCTCCGAGATGATTGAAAAGCGGTGCGAGAGCACCGGACAGCGTCGGGATATTCATGAGACGGACACCGCCTATCTGGAGCGATGCCACAAAGCGGCGGCTTATGCTGCGGATAAACTCGGTTGGCACCGCATCGTTTGCTATGAAGGCAGACAGCCATGCTCGAAAGAGGAGATTGCGGCTAGAATTCTTGAAAAGGTGACGGTACTGCTCGACGTACCGGGAAAGGATATCTGATATGAAAAAGGTTGTAATCTTTATCGCCGACGGAACGGAGGAAGTGGAGGCGTTGACGCCTGTCGATATTCTGCGCCGCGCCGGCGCCGAGGTGACGGTGGCGGGCGTCGGCGGTATGACGCTGACAGGTTCTCACGGGATTCGTATCATAGCGGATGTTTCGGCGGGAGAGATAAACGGCGAGGAATATGATATGGTGATCCTGCCCGGCGGAATGCCGGGAACGAAGCATCTGGATGCTTCGCCGGCGGTGGAGCGGTGCCTTGCTTCGGTGTCGGCGCGCGGCGGGGTGCTTGCCGCGATCTGCGCGGCACCGATGATCCTTGGCAGACTTGGCTATCTTGCCGGAAAATCTGCTGTCTGCTATCCGGGCTTCGAATCCCATCTTGCAGGGGCGACCCTTTCTGAAAAGAAGGTCTGCCGCGACGGAACTGTCATCACGGCAGTGGGGGCCGGCGCGGCGATGGAATTTGCCTTGACGCTTGTCGAGGCTCTTTTCGGAGGGCAGACAGAGGAACAGGTGAGGCGCTCTGTTCTGGCGTAAGCTTTTTCATAAAACAGAAATCACGCGGGAGCCTTCCCGCGGGTCAGGATGCAAAGCCAATGTATGAAATGAGAAAACATAAAATCGAGATCCGTAAAAAATACCTTGCTCGCCGTGAGCAGGTTCCGCCCGATGTGCGTGCCGGACGAGATGCGCGTATATGTAAAAACATTCTTTCTTCCGCGGCATACCGGTTTTCCGATGTGCTTTTGCTGTACTATCCGACAAGGGGAGAGATCGATATTTTGCCTGTTGCGCATGCGGCCGCCGCCGCGGGAAAACGGATCGCCTATCCCCGCTGCAACAAGGAAGACCATTCGATGACATTCCATTTTATAGAGTCGGAAAAGGATTTGGAAAACGGAACATTCGGCTTGCAGGAGCCGAGGGCGGAACTTCCGGCATTTTGCCCTGAAAAAAAGGAAGACGCCAATGTTCTTTGCCTTGTGCCGGCGGTGGTATATGATAAAAGAGGATACCGAATCGGATACGGTGGTGGATATTATGACAGATTTTTCAGCAAGTTCCGTCCGACCTCCCTCGGTATTGTTTATGAGGACTTTGTCTTGGACAGTGTTCCGCACGGCAGGTTCGATCTCACGGTCGATGTTGTCATGACGGAAAGGGGTGTTTATGCCGGCAAGTAGCAGACGGAGAAATCCGTTTCTTTTGGCACCGATGCTGACGGCTTTTGTACTCGTAATCTCGGCGGTTGTCGGCTTTTTTTCTCTGGATGCCATGACGGGTATATGGCCGTATATAACAGCGGGAATCCTCACGCTAATGGCTTTCGGGTGTCCTTTGGCAGTCTTTTTTATTTGCCGGGGAATTGGTACGGTATCTCGTCTGGGGTTAAGGCGCGCCGGAGGACGTGAGCTTGGACTCGCCGCAGCCGCGACCGCAGTCTTGATCTTACAGAACGCCATCCTGAAGCTTGGCATCTTTCGCGGGGCTTACGACGGTGTGACCTATGAGCTTTTCGGCTCGCCGTTTTCGGGGAATGTGACGTCCGTGTGGGAGCTTCTCGCGGCGCTTGTCACGCTTGTTCTTTTGCCGGCGACCGCCGAGGAGCTTTTTTTTCGCGGCGCTGTCGTATATGAATATAGATTCTCCGGCGTTTTGGGTCAGATGCTGATGTCTTCTTTGCTGTTTGCTTTTATGGCTCTCGATTTTTCCCGATTTTTTGTGTCCTTGTTAGAGGGACTTCTGCTTTTTACCGTTTCTTTTTTGACAGGCAGCCTTTTCTTTTCAATAGCGGTGCATGCGACCTGTAACCTGTTTGCTCTTTTCGCGGAAAAATATTTATGGATGATGTCTGCGTCAACGGGCGGCAGAACCGCCTTTTGGTTCCTTATCGTTTCTTTTTATTTGCTCAGTTTGACCCTGTTTTTTATCCTCGCGGAAAAATCGCTGCGGCGTTGCGCTCTTTCAGCGGATACACCGGCCCCTCAGGTCCCGCCGGAAAAGCGTCCTGTTGTGATTTATGATATTCTGTCAGCGCCGCCGCTTATGGGGGATATTCTGGTCTTTGTCGTCTTTGCCGTAATTGCTTTGTTTCTTTGAATGAAAAAATAGACGCCGACGCAAACTAACAAAAAGCCTGTTTGGCATGGCTTGTAAGTTTTGTGTGAAATCGCCGTTTCGGAATCAGCGCCTTTCCCTTGTCCGTGCGGCGGAACGGAGCCCTATGAAAAAAAGCGGTATCGGTTATGCTTTCAAACTGATTGGAATTTCGTTTTTGATCTCCCTTTTGATTTCGGCGGCGGTCATTTTCATCGCAAACGATGTTTTTGCCTTTGTTTCGGACTCTGGGGAGCATGTCGTCACCATTCCGGAGGATGCGACGGCAGATGACGTTTCTGCGATATTAAAGGAAAAGGGTCTTATCCGCTTCCCCTTTATTTATCAGCTGTATGCGTCTATGCGTTCATGGGGAGACGACTATCTTGCGGGTGAGTTTGTGCTAAGTGACGCTATGAGCTATGATGAGCTGCGTTATGCGCTGTCTCCTCGCCGCGGCGTCCGTTCTCAGATCAAGGTAACCATTCCCGAGGGTTATACGACGGATGAGATTATTTCGCTTTTTGTTTCCTTGGGTATCGGTACGCCGGAGGGATTTGCCGACGTCATCGAAAACGGAGGAAATTTCGGCTACGATTTTGTGGCAGAGATCCCGGAGGATACGGGACGGCGCTATCGGCTTGACGGTTATCTTTTCCCGGACACGTATTTTGTATATGCCGATTCCACGGAAACGGAGATTATAACCAAGCTGCTTGCCAATTTCAACGTCAAATTTGACGAGGAGCTTCGTGAAAAAGCGGCGCAGGCGGGGTATACCATCGATGAGATCGTAAGACTGGCCTCCATTGTGGAGAAGGAAGCATATTATGCCGCCGATATGGCAGGGATCGCTTCGGTGTTCCGCAACCGGATGAGCAGCTCCCGCTATCCATTTCTCGAGAGTGACGCGACCGTGAAATATGCCAAGGTGCAGAGCGGGAATGAGGAGATGCTGACGGCAGAGGATCTGCGCTCCGTGGACAGTCCCTATAACACGTATCTTTATCGTGGCTTGCCGCCGGGAGCCATTTGTTCTCCCGGACTAGCCGCCCTGCAGGCGGCGGTATATCCGGCGGATACCGGTTATTATTATTTTGTTTCCGCTAAAGACAAAACCACGATTTTTTCCCGCACCTACGAGGAACATCTGCGCGCGGTTGCGGGTCTGAAATAACCAATTCTCCGAAAGGGTCTGCCTGTAAACTTAGGGGGATGTCCTCCGCCGCTCCGGCGTCGGGTTCCTTCCCGCATTTGACAGGGAATCGGATTCTCCTGCCGAATGCTCGGGCTTTCGAACGGGCATCGTTTCCGGCATGACGGTGGGCGGTTGCCCTTGAATTCTGAATGATTGTCAAAAGGAGTGCATATGGCAGAACTCTTATCTCCTGCAGGAAATTTTGAAAAAATGAAAATGGCGTTTTTGTATGGTGCGGACGCCGTCTATCTTGCCGGAGAACGCTTCGGGATGCGTGCGGCGGCAGGAAATTTTACCATTGAAGAAATGGACCGTGCGGTTGAGTATGCGCATACGCGGAGCAAAAAGCTCTATCTCACGCTCAATACTCTGCCGCGCGAACCGGAATATCCTGCGCTGCGGGAGTATTTGAAACAGCTTGCCGCGATGCCGTCCGGCGCACCGGACGGCGTGATTGCCGCGGATATCGGCGTCATGATGCTTGTACGGGAATATTTGCCTCATGCGGCGCTGCATGTTTCCACGCAGGCGGGCGTGGTCAGTTCCGCTTCGGCGCTTGCCTGGCACAGACTTGGTGCTTCGCGTGTTGTGCTAGCACGCGAGGTCTCTCTTGCGGAAATTCGTGAAATGAGACATGCTCTCCCGCCGGAGATAGAGATCGAGACGTTTGTCCATGGCTCGATGTGCGTGTCTTTTTCCGGACGCTGCCTTCTTTCCAATGCCCTTGTCGGAAGAGATGCGAACCGCGGCGCCTGTGCGCAGCCATGCCGTTGGAATTACACTATCCGCGAGGAAAAGCGCCCCGACACACCGCTTCCTGTCGAACAGACGGAGGAGGGCACCTTCATTATGAGCTCTAAGGACCTTTGTATGATCGCGCATATCCCAGAGCTTTTGGAGGCGGGGATTTCCTCCTTTAAAATTGAGGGACGCATGAAGAGTGCGTATTATACAGCGGTGGTGACGAATGCTTACCGGGCGGTGATGGATGCTTACATAAAGGATAGGGAGAATTATACGTTTGACGAGCGTTGGCAGCGGGAGCTGGATTCGGTCAGCCATCGTGAATACTGCACGGGATACTATTTCGACTCACCGCAGGACAACGCGCAGACCTGTACGAGGCCCGGGTATCTGCGAGAGAAAGCCTATCTCGCGGTTTGCTGCGGATATGACGCCGAAAGCGGAACGGCGGCATTCATCCAACGGAATAAAACGAGCGTCGGGGAGGCGGTTGAAATCATATCGCCGGGACTCCCCGGCCGCGGCTTTGTGATCGAGCGGATGGCAGGGGCACAGGGGGAGCCGCTCTCTTCGGCGCCGCATCCGTTTATGGAATTTACCGTGCCCGTGCCGTTTGCCGTGAGGGAGGGCGATATTATGCGAAGCGCGGGAGTGGAATAGAGTCGCTTTCGTATGATTTTGCTGAAAAATCCGGGAAAAACACGGAATATATGAAATGCTTTTTTCGGTTTGTTTGAAAAAATGTTAATTTTCTTCAAAAAACACATATTGGGGGAAATTATTTGAAAAAGAATATTGAAAATGTTTTTTATTGATGATATACTGATTTTGTAAATATTTAAAAACAGAGGTAAAAATATGAACTACAACAAAAAAACCATTGAGGATATCGATGTTTCCGGAAAAAAAGTTCTTGTCAGATGTGATTTCAATGTCCCGCTCAAAGACGGCGAGATTACAAGCGACAAGAGAATCGTAGAGGCGCTTCCCACGATTCGCTACCTGCTTGACAAGGGCTGCAAGGTTATTCTCTGCTCTCATCTCGGGAAGCCGCATAATGTTCTGACCGAGGGCTTTGGTCTTACCAAAAAGGAAAAGAAAAAACTCGAAGAGCTCCCTGCGGACCAGCAGGCTGCCGCGAAAGCGGACATGCTGAAAAAGGCGATGGCGGATAAAGAAAAATTCTCGCTGCGTCCGGTTGCGGCCAGACTGAATGAATATCTAGACGGTAAGGTCACATTTGCAACGGACATTGTCGGCGGCGATGCGAAGGCCAAGATCGCCGCGCTGAAGGGCGGCGATGCCGTGCTGATTGAGAACGTGCGCTTTGACGCGAGAGAGGAAAAGAACGATCCCGAGTTTTCGAAGGAGTTAGCTTCCTTAGCGGAGATTTATGTCAACGACGCGTTCGGTTCGGCGCACCGCGCCCATGCTTCCACGGCGGGCGTCGCGGCCTATCTGCCGGCTGTCTGCGGCTATCTGATTCAGAAAGAAATCAGCGTGATGGGAGCGGCACTGGATAATCCGAAGCGCCCGTTTGTCGCCATTCTCGGCGGCGCCAAGGTTTCTGATAAGATCGGGGTTATCAATAATCTGATGGAGAAGGTGGACACGCTCATCATCGGCGGCGGCATGGCGTATACATTTTTTGCCGCAATGGGAAATACGGTGGGCACCTCTCTTTGCGAGACAGACAGAATCGAGGATGCCAAGGAAATGATGAAAAAGGCGCGCGCGAAGGGCGTAAACTTCCTTATTCCTGTCGATAATGTCGTTGGACGCGAGTACGACGAGAACACCACGCATATGGTGATTTATTCCGATTCCATTCCGGACGGTTGGATGGGACTGGATATCGGTCCTGTTACGCAGGAACTTTTTTCAAAAACCATTGAGGGTTCCGGTACGGTTGTCTGGAACGGACCGATGGGCGTTTCTGAGTGGAAGAATTTCGCGGCTGGAACGGAATCCGTGGCAAAGGCGGTCGCGGAATCCGGGGCGATCTCCATTATCGGCGGCGGAGATTCCGCGGCGGCGGTGGAAAAGCTCGGCTTTGCCGACAAGATGACGCATATTTCGACAGGCGGCGGCGCTTCTCTCGAATTTCTGGAGGGCAAAGAGCTGCCCGGCATCGCATGCCTGCTTGACAAATAATGCCTTTGTGAGGTGATAAAGATGGACAAGACAAAAAGAGCCGCGGTCATTGCGGGAAATTGGAAAATGAATATGACGCCTTCAAAAACAACGGCGTTTATAGAAGAACTTGCCCCGAAGGTCGCAGGCCTTTCCGGCTGTAAAATCGTGCTGTGCGTCCCGTTTGTGGATATCGCAGCGGCAGTAGAGGCGGCTAAGGGCACGAATATCGAAATCGGTGCAGAAAACGTCCATATGGAGCCGAAGGGCGCCTATACAGGCGAGATTTCCGGCGAAATGCTTGCCGAGTGCGGCGTCAAATATGTCATTGTCGGACACAGTGAGCGCCGTCAGTACTTTGGCGAAACGGACGTGACTGTGAACGGCAGACTGAAGGCGGGACTCGCCAATGGTCTTACTGTCATTCTCTGCGTAGGGGAGACGCTTACCGAGCGCGAGCAGGGCGTTACCTATGAGACAGTGGCAAGACAGACGAAGATAGCACTTCTGGGCGTTTCTGCGGAAGAACTCGCTCGCGTTATCATCGCCTATGAGCCCGTTTGGGCCATCGGCACCGGCAGAACGGCGACCGCAGCTCAGGCGGAGGAGGTCTGCGCGGCTATCCGCGGCGTGGTTGCTTCTCTTTACGGGGAGGCGGCGGCGCAGGCGATGACCATTCAGTACGGCGGTTCAATGAACGCGGGCAACGCGGCAGAGCTTTTGTCGATGAAAAACATCGACGGGGGCCTTATCGGCGGCGCTTCCTTAAAGTCGGATGACTTTACTACTATTGTAAAGGCTGCTCAGTAATCAAAAATAATAGGGCGATTTTCCATACAAAAAGTGCGGAAAATCGCCATGAAACCTTGAAGCGGAAAGAAAACAGCTTCGGAAAACCTCGGTGCGAATGGGCGATTCTGTTTGTGCGGGGGTTTTCTTTTGTAGCTTTCGGATGCGGTTTGGAAAACGTCTTTTCGGCGGGTCTTTTCTTTCAGAAATAAAAGCATATTTTGCCGCCGCGCGGTACTGTTTTTGCCATAAGGCAAAATATTTCGATGGTGTTGAAAAGAAACATGAAAAAAATGAGAAAAAGAAACTCTTTATTACGGGAACGGTTGAAAGAGGGCAATGCCGCGGTACGGATTCAGGCCGATATCCGGCAAGGCCTTTCGGAAAAAGAGATCGAGGAGAGAGTTCGCGAGGGACTTGTCAACCGCGTGACAGAAACGCCGGCGAAAACGACCGGACAAATCATATTCGGCAATATTTTCACGCTTTTTAATCTGTTAAACTTTGCTTTGGCGCTGCTCGTTCTTTTTGTCGGATCTTATAAAAATCTTTTATTTATGGGCGTTGTAATTTCCAACACGTTTATCGGCATTGTTCAGGAGCTTCGTGCAAAGAAAACCATCGAGAAATTGTCGCTTCTTTCCGCGCCTGCCGCTCATGTGATTCGTGACGGGGAAAAGCGGGAAATTGCCACTGATGCCCTTGTTTTAGATGATGTTCTTGTGTTGACAGCGGGAAATCAGGTTCCGGCGGACTGCATCATTCGGGAAGGAGAAGTGGAGGTCGATGAATCCATCCTGACCGGAGAATCGGTTCCCTTGATAAAAAAACCGGGGGAAATGGTGATGTCCGGCAGCTTTCTCGTTTCTGGTACTTGCTATGCAGCTGTGGAGCATGTGGGGGATGATAATTATATTGCAAGACTTTCCAAAGAGGCAAAGCGCCCTCGAAAAATCGTTTCTGAACTCATGAAGTCTCTCAATACCATTATCAAAATTGTCAGCTTTATCATCGTGCCGGTCGGTGTGCTTTTGTTCTGCAATTCCTATTTCTTTTTGGATGAACCGCTTGCTGAATCGGTCGTCAGTGCGGTCGCCGCTATGACGGGAATGATCCCCGAAGGGTTGGTGCTCCTTACCAGCGTCGCGCTTGCTGTCGGTGTTGTGAGGCTTGCGGGACATAAAACGCTTGTGCAGGAGCTTTACTGTATGGAAACGCTTGCAAGGGTCGATACCCTCTGTCTTGATAAAACAGGAACACTGACCGAGGGCAAAATGGAGGTGACCGCTGTTTTTCCGATTGACAATGGGGCCGACGTGGAAAAAATGATGGGGAACCTTCTGCATGTCTGCCGGGATGAAAACGCGACGGCGCTTGCCTTGCGGGAGAGGTTCCCGGAAAGGGACGAGTGGAAAAGCGTATCGGTTGTCCCGTTTTCCTCCGCTAGAAAGTGGAGTGCGGCAAGCTTTGACGGCGAGGGAACCTGCTGCTTTGGCGCCCCGGATTTTGTCCTGCGGGACGGATATGAGAGCATTCGGGCTTCGGTGGAGCATTATGCTTCTGCGGGAGCAAGAGTTCTGCTTCTCGCAAAAAGTACGAAAATGATGGAGGGACAGGAGCTGCCGGCTGACATGGAACCGATTGCCTATCTGCTTCTATCGGACAAAATACGGCCGGAGGCGCCGGAGGTTCTTGCCTATTTTAAGGAACAGGGCGTTGCCGTCAAAGTGATTTCCGGCGATAATCCCCTTACGGTGTCGGAGGTCGCTTCGCGTGCGGGACTCGAGGGCGCAGACCGCTATGTTGACGCCGGAACGCTCGTGGGCGAAGAGATGCTAGAAAAGGCGGCGTCTGAATATACGGTTTTCGGCAGGGTGACGCCGGAGCAGAAGAGGGTGCTCATCCAAAGCCTCAAAAAAGCGGGGCATACTGTCGCTATGACGGGAGACGGCGTCAACGATGTCTTAGCGCTGAAGGATGCCGATTGCAGCATTGCGATGGCGTCCGGCAGCGACGCTGCAAGACAGGTATCTCAGCTTGTCCTGCTTTCCTCCGATTTTTCCAATATGCCAAGGGTTGTGGACGAGGGACGAAGGGTGATCAACAACATTGAACGTGCGTCTTCGTTGTTTCTTGTGAAAACGCTCTTCTCCTTTATCCTTTCACTCTGCTTTCTTTTTATCCCGCAAGGATATCCTTTCATGCCGATCCAACTCACGCTTATCAGCGTCGTCACCATCGGGATCCCTTCCTTCTTTCTTGCGCTGGAGCCGAATAAAAAACGGATCACAGGCAGCTTTCTCTCGCATGTGTTTCAAAAGGCGCTGCCTGGTGCGATAACGACGGTGACGGGCGTTCTGGTTGCCGTTTTTGTAGGCGGGGCGCTTGGACTTGACGATGCGCAAATATCTACAATCTGTGTCCTTGCTGCGGGTGTATCCGGTCTGTCGGTACTGTTTCGTGTTTGTCTGCCGTTTGAGTGGAAGCGTTTTCTGCTTTTTCTTGCGATGGTATTCCTTTTTATATTAGGCGTTTTCATAGGGGCTCCGCTCTTTTCTCTGGTGCCGCTTCCCGGAAAGGGTCTGTTGCTTGCCGCCTGTATCTGTGCGCTTATCTATCCCTTTATGGCGGGGGTCGCATGGCTTTTGACAAGGCTTCGTGTTTTAAAAGGATAAAAAATTCCTCAATCGAGAGTTTTCCCTCGTCCGCAGGCGCAAAATTCTAGCCGCAGGCGGTATCCGCACGGCAATTTTGCCCTGCAAGGCGCATTGCAGAGTAAACACGCCGCAACGGGAAGTCCATGCGGCGGGGAACCTTGTCCCGTGCGGGACAGATTGCCACAGAAGAGGCCGATACGGTGCATGGCCTTTAGTCTGCCGTACGAGGACTGTTGTGCGAGCTTTTCCCGTGCCTGTAGGCAAAAAGAGGAGAAAAATCGCCAGGCGGCGAGCGCAAAATGTCGGAATATGCCGGAACTGCACGTGAAATTCCAGAGGAAAAATTCGGTTTGGATATTGACAACGGCGGAGAATATTGGTATGATATAGTCAGTTAGAGAGGGAATGAATGAACTTATCGAAAAGGAGCGTATCATATGAAAACCGTAAAAATCCGTCTTTCTTCCATTGAGGCCGTGCGCAATTTTGTGGAAATCGTTCGTAAATTCGAGGGGGATATCGATCTCTCGAGCGGCAGATATATTGTCGATGCCAAATCCATTATGGGCATTTTCAGCTTGGATTTGATGAATCCGATTACCCTTACCGCACATTCCGACGATTGCGACAAGCTGCTAGAAAGTCTCAAAGACTATATCGTGGATTGAGTAAATGATAGAATAACAAATGAATATGTCCCGTCTTTTGGATGGGACATATTTTTGTTTATCCCTGCATAGAAATGGAATGGACGACTGAATCTATCCGGCAGAAGCTTTATCCCAAAGCTGCATGCCGCCGCACGGCAGTCTTGGAGGTTATCATGAAAAAGTCAAAAATTTTATGCGCTGTTCTGGCGGCGCTGTTTGTCATTTTGTCCGTACCGTCCGGTGTTTTGGCAGCGCCGCAGTATACAGCGGAGGCAAATGCCATCTCCTGCATTCTGATGGATGCGAAAACCGGCAGGGTATTGTATGAAAAAAATGCGGACGAAGCGCTGCCGCCCGCGTCGGTCACAAAGGTGATGACGATGCTGCTTGTTTTTGAAGCGCTGGATGCCGGCACCATCAAACTTTCCGATATGGTGAGCACGAGTGAGCATGCGGCGAGTATGGGCGGTTCTCAAATTTATCTCGAACCGGGCGAGGAGATGAGCGTCGACGATCTTCTCAAAAGTCTTATTGTGGCTTCTGCGAACGACGCGGCAGTGGCGCTCGCGGAGTATATCAGCGGCACAGAAGAGGCATTTGTCGCGAAGATGAACGAGCGCGCGGCACAGCTCGGCATGGAAAACACGCACTTCGAGAATACCAACGGCCTTGACGACACGGCGGAAAACCATGTGACAAGCGCAAGAGACATCGCGCTTATGACAAGGGAACTCGTAAAGCATGAAGCGGTATTCAATTACAGCACCATCTGGATGGATACCATCCGCGACGGTGCGTTTGGACTCACCAATACCAACCGGCTTATCCGTTTTTACAAAGGCGCGACGGGGCTGAAAACCGGTTCGACCGCCAAGGCGAAATTCTGCATTTCGGCGACTGCCGAGCGCGACGGGCTATCCCTTATCGCGGTCGTAATGGGCTCGCCGACAAGAGATACACGCAATGCGCTCGCCGCTTCCCTTTTTGATTTCGGCTTTGCGAATTACGCGAACTATACGGACGAAAGTGCGGCATGTGATACGATCCATGTGACAGGCGGCGTTCAAAGCACGCTTCGGACCGTACATGAAACCTTCTCCGAAACGGTGGAAAAAGGATCCGAGGGGAAGATTGAAATGCAGGTAGATCTTCCGGAGAAGCTCGCGGCGCCGATTATCAAGGGAGAAAAGGTCGGCACGGTGACCTACCTTCTTGACGGCGAGGAAATCGGTACCTCTGATATTCTGGCAGACGAAACGGTGGAGAAAATCGATTTTTCCACGCTGTTTGCGCGTCTTTTCAGCTGGTTCCTCTGTGCGCCCTCGAATTGACTTGCTTTTTCTCCGGCAGGGTGCTATAATGGGATGGAAAATACCATCCCATTTTTATTTTGGCGTACATATACACAGAGGAGCGGTTTCATGGAAGGAAAGCAAATTTTTCAGAACAAAAAAGAATATCTGTCACTTTTGCTGCTTGCCGATGAGTCGGAGGAAATGCTGGACAAGTATCTGGATTCCGGCGATATGTTTGTTTTTTCCGAAAACGGCGCCGTTGTCGGGGAATGCGTCGTTCTTGCAGAGAACGGGGTATGCGAGCTCAAAAATCTTGCCGTCATGCCCGCATGCCAGCGCAGGGGATACGGCAGGCGGATCGTAGATTTTGTCTGTGAGCGGTATGCGGACCGCTATGACGCGCTTACCATTGGCACAGGCGAGAGTCCTCGGACACTGGGATTTTACCATAGCTGCGGGTTTCGGGAGTGCGGCAGAATCCCGGATTTTTTTACCCGTCATTATGACCATGAGATCGTCGAGGATGGCGTGAAGCTGCGGGATATGGTTCTGCTGAAAAAGAAGCTCAAACGGTAAGAAAGGATGGCTTATGGAGAAATATCTGCCCCCCCGCGCGGCGGTACAGACGCTCGGCTGCCGCGTGAACCAATATGAATCTGACGCCATCGAAGCAGAACTGGAAGCGATGGGCTTTGAGATCGCGGATTTTTCCGAGCTCTGCGACGTTTATATTATCAATACCTGTGCTGTAACCGGAGAGTCCGAGCGGAAATCCCGTCAGATGATCCGCCGTGCTGCGGCAAAAAATCCGTCGGCATTCGTTTTGGTCACGGGCTGTTTTTCTCAGCTGAAGGCGCAGGAAATCTCCCAGATTCCGGGTGTGGATTACGTCTGCGGGAACCGCAATAAGGGGTCCGTCGTCACAGAGGCAGCCCGCCTTGCCAGGGAGGGCGCAAAAAAAGAGAAACATGCCGTTTGCTCTGTGCTGGACCTCTCCCTATCGCCGCTTGAGCACCTTTCTCTGCCTGCGGCAAGGAGGACCCGCGCCTATATCAAAATCGAGGACGGATGCGATAATCACTGCACCTATTGTATTATCCGGAAAGCGCGCGGCAGCGTGGTGTCCCGCCCGCCTGAAGAGGTTCTTGCAGAGGTTCGGAAAATGGCGGCGGACGGCACTTCGGAGGTGATTTTAACCGGGATTGAAGCGGCTTCCTATGGAAAAGATATCGGCGGCTATCCGCTGTGGAAGCTCATGCGGGATGCCGCCGCGGTGGACGGCATCGAACGTGTGCGCACAGGGTCGCTCGAGCCTTCCGTCCTGACTAGGACCTTCTGCGAGAAAATCGCAGAAGAGCCGCGCATCATGCCGAGCTTTCATCTGTCTCTCCAAAGCGGGAGCGACAGGATTCTTGCGGCGATGAAGCGCCGCTATAACCGCGAACAGGTGCTGGACCATGTCGCCTATCTGAAATCTGTAAAGCCCGGCGTGACCTTTACCTGCGACATCATTGTTGGCTTTCCTGGTGAGACGGAGGAGGATTTCCTTGCCACGATGGATATCGCGGAGAAAATCGGCTTTCTGCACATGCACATTTTTCCGTTTTCCCCGCGCGCGGGAACGCCGGCGGCGGAAATGAAGGAACAGCTTCCCTGGTCCGTCAAGCAGGAGCGCCTGTACAGATTAGAGGCGCTTGGTGATGGACTTTCTCATGAAATCTACAAGGCTGCGGCGGGCGGCCGGCGCAGCGTGCTGTTTGAGACATGGGATGGTGAATATGCCGCCGGGCATTCCGAGGACATGCTTGAAGTGAAAATGAAAAGCGCGGCACCGCTTACCGGAAAAATCCTTCCGGTGGTGCTTGAGGCGTTCGACGGGACGGCGGCACTTGCGGCACCGCTTTCATCCTAAGGAGGGAAGAAGATGGAAAAAATCACGGTCGGACCCAACGACGCGGGACAGCGGCTCGACAAATTCCTCACCAAAACGTTCCGGAATCTGCCGGGGTCCCTCATGTATAAAGGTATCCGCACGAAAAAAATCAAGGTGAACCGCAGGCGCGCCGAGGTAGGGCAGATGCTGGCGGCGGGCGACACGGTCGAGCTGTTTTTGCCGCCCGAATTTCTTCTGCGGGAAGCGTCCGCCGAGCTGTTCAAACACATCCGTCCCGCTTTCGGAATCGTTTATGAGGATGAAAATCTTCTGATTTGCGATAAGCCGGTAGGCATGCTTTCCCATAGCGACAGAGAAGGTGAGCAAAATACCCTTGTCGAGCAGGTCAAGGCGTATCTGTATGCCAAGGGCGAATACGATCCGGCAAGGGAACAGTCTTTTGTGCCGGCGCTCTGCAACCGCATCGACCGCAATACCTGCGGACTTGTGCTTGCGGCGAAAAATGCCGAAACGCTTCGGATACTCAATGAAAAAATCAAGAAGCGGGCCATTTCCAAATATTATTTATGTCTGGTCCACGGAATTCCCGCGCCGCGGGAGGCGACGCTCACGGGTTATCTTGTCAAGGATGCTGACGCCAATAAAGTTACGGTTTATCCGGGAAAGGTCGCCGGCGTGCGCGGAGAGCTCAAAAAAATCGTGACGAAATACCGCGTGCTTGCCGCGCGGGACGGAGATGCGCTTCTGGAGGTGGAGCTTGTGACCGGCCGCACGCATCAGATTCGCGCGCATATGGCGAGCATCGGGCATCCGCTTGTCGGTGACGGAAAATACGCGGAAAATAAGGCGGACCGGGACGCGGGGTGCTGTCGACAGGCGCTGTGCGCATGGCGTCTGCGCTTTGAGAGGGATGTGCCGTCCCTGCTCTCCTATCTTGAGGGGAGGAGCTTTTCCGTTGAAACAGAAAAAATCCCTTTTTTGCGGGGATGGGATATCAAGAATATAACTTAGGGGGATGTCCCCTACCGCTCCGGCGGCGGGCACTTTTTTGTGTTCAACGGGGGATAGAAATCCCCAACTGAATGTGAGGATTGGCTTTTCCGGCCCTTGCCGCGCCGCATGGCGGTGAGCCCTTTATGGAAAAATTGAACGAAGAATCCGCTTTTATATTGAATTGTGCCGGATTCTATGATACAATACGAAGCGAAAATCAAAACCGAAAAGGAGAAAGAAAATGAGCGAACTTCATGTAATCGACCATCCGCTGATCCAGCATAAGCTCACCTATATGAGAAAAAAAGAGACCGGCGCAAAGGATTTCCGCGAGCTGCTCGATGAGATCGCTATGCTTATGGGCTATGAGGTGACGCGCGACCTGCCGCTTGAGGATATGGAAATCGAAACGCCGCTTGAGAAAATGACGGGCAAGGTCATTTCCGGCAAGAAGCTTGCCATCGTCCCAATTCTGCGCGCGGGGCTCGGCATGGTGGACGGACTGCTTGAACTGGTTCCCGTGGCGAAGGTCGGGCATATCGGTCTTTACCGCGACCCGGAAACGCATCTGCCGATCGAATATTACTGCAAGCTGCCCGCGGATATTTCGGAGCGCATCGTTATCGTTGTCGATCCGATGCTCGCGACCGGCGGCAGCGCGTCGGACGCCCTGATGAAGCTCAAGGAGCGCGGCTGCACGCACCTTCGCCTGATGTGCCTTGTTGCGGCGCCGGAGGGCGTGGCGGCGGTGCAGAAAAATCATCCCGACGTCGATATCTACGTGGCGGCAGTGGACGAAAAGCTCAATGAGCATGCCTACATTCTGCCGGGACTCGGCGACGCAGGCGACCGCCTTTTCGGAACGAAATAAAGGAAAAACGGACGCGGATGCGTCCGTTTTTTTTGTGAGGGTTTCCTTTTTTTCCCTTTTGGAAAAGGCAGAAAGCCTTTGTTCTTTTTCTTTCCGCAAAGAAAAAGGACAAAAAAGAAGCCGTGGGGCCATAGCGAAAACCGAAAGCTTATACCCGCGGCTTTCCCAGACGGCGCCGCGGCAGTTGATATGAGCGGGACGGACTTTTCCGCGCTCTTGGAATCTGCCGAAACGATGCTTACGCTGTCGGCGCAGTGCCTGTCTTCCGGCCAATATGGAACGATACAGCTTTTGGATAACGGCTATCTTGTGACCGGAATCAGCGGGTCCGTGCAGGTATTTGACATCGGTGAAAGGGAAGCTGCCCGGATTTTCGAATGGATTAGAGAGAACGCAGACGTCACCTCTTCCACAGACGACGGAGAGCTTACCGTATCGCAGACCGTGACAGCGCAAACGGAAACTGCGGTTTCCATGCCCCACTGTGGCTGAAACGCAAAAATACCGCGCGGGAAAGGAGAAAACCCGCGCGGTATTTTCTTTTTGTCATTCTATCGAAATGATATAGTCATAGAGCGGCTGTCCGCCGTAAACGGAAAGCACTTCGGCGCCGTGCACCGCGTCGGCAAGCATTGCCTCTACATCGTGTGCCTCGTCCTCGGTCACATCCTCGCCGTAGAAAACCGATATATAAGCCGCGTCCCTCACGGTGTCAAGAAGTTTTTCTATGCATGCGCGGCTGTTTTCTCCGACTGCGCGGATTTTCCCGTTCAGAAGTCCCAACGCCTGCCCGGCTTTGACCGTGATCCCTCCGACAGAGGCATCACGAACCGCGTGGGTCACCGAAAGCGTTTTGACTTTTCCGAACGCTTCAGACATAGCGTCGGTATTTCCCTCAGGAGATGCATCCTCATCAAAGGCGAGGAGTGCGGAAATTCCCTCCGGAACGCTTTTCGTATGCAGGACGATGACATTTTTATCCGCGACGGCGCCTGCCGCCTCGGTTGCCACCATATCGATATTTTTATTGTTGGGCAGAATGAATACCGTCTCCGCCGGCGTTCGGCTCACGGCATCGAGCAGCTCCTGCATGCTGGGATTCATGGTTTGACCGCCGTATACAATTTCATCCACGCCGAAGTCGCGGAATGTATCCCGCAGACCGTCGCCCATGCAGACGGCGACAAAGCCGTATTTTTTCTCCGGCTTTGCAAGAGACGGCTTCGCCTGTGGATTCTCGTCTATTTCCGCAAGCGCGGAATACTGCTTTTTCATGTTTTCGATTTTAACAGTTGTAAGCGAGCCGTAAACCAGAGCCTGCGTCAGGACAAGACCCGGATCGTTGGTATGAATGTGAAGCTTGACGATATCCTCTGCATCGACAAAAACTGCGCTGTCGCCGATGGTGCCGATATAATCGGAAAGGGCGGTGCAGGTGCCCTCACCGTGGTACGCTTCCTTTTTCTCGATAATACATTCTGTGCAGTAGTTGAATCGGATATCGTCGGAGTGAAACTCGGAAAAATCTGCTTTGCTGACAGGGGACGATTCCCCCGAGGCTGTTTTTGCCTTGACCGGCTTTCCCTTCAGGGCGGAAAGCATTCCCCTTAACATCATGACAAAGCCTTTGCCGCCGGCATCCACGACATTGGCTTCCTTGAGCACGGGAAGCTGATCCGGCGTCTTTTCCAATGTCTTTTCTGCGGTTTTAACCATCTGAGAGAAGAACCCAGAGATATCGGAAGTGAATTTTTTCTGCGCCTTTTTTGCCTCCTCTGCGCATCGGCGGATGACCGTCAGAATGGTTCCCTCCGTCGGGTTCATGACCGCTTTATACGCCTCGTTTTTTCCATCCTCGAACGCTTGGGCAATGGCCTCGGTATCGGCGTCCCGTTTACCCTTTACGGATTTGGAAAAGCCGCGAAAGAAAAGGGCGAGTATCGCGCCCGAGTTGCCTCTCGCTGAGCGGAGTACGGCGTCGGCCGCTTTGGTGGCACATTCGGAAACGCTTTCGTTTTCTGGCTCGATTTCACGGACAGCGCCGAGAGTCAAACTCATGTTGGTGCCCGTATCGCCGTCCGGAACGGGAAATACGTTGAGATTGTTGATTTCGGTTTTGTTGTTCTCAAGCGTGTTTGCTGCCGAAACCAGCATGGTATACAGCGTTTTTCCGCCGACCGTTATTTTCGCTGTCATACAAACCCCCTCCCATCTTGCGTGAATCAATATTGATTTGTTGTAATCGGAAAAAATATCACATTGGAATTGCAGCACATGCCGTTAGAGGGCACAGCTTTTGCTGAATACGCAACGACATTCTATTGTAAAAGAGATGTAAAATCTATATATTTATATAACGTATCAACAGAGGGAAAAGGGACGATATTGAGGAAATTTTATGCAGATACGTTTCCCGTATAAATTCAGCGGATTTTCTATAGGCGGATTTCTTTGCAGGCGTCCAATTTTTGCTGCAAGGCCATTATACCATATTTTCCATGTTTTTTCAAGGGAGGAATGCGATTTCAGTATCTTCGGTAGGATTTCTTCCGAAATTAAGACGAAAAATTTTCCGATGGTGCTCAGTAGGGGATTGGCTTTGCCGTGTTAAGGGCGGGCGCCGTGCTTACAAATTCATAAAAACATTTTTAAATTTTTCAAATCTTTTCGAACAATTTTGTGAAATTTGGCGGTAAAACGGAAATTTTTTTTGAATTTATGTGAAAAATATCTAAATTTTGTAAAATATTATGTTGGAAACTGTGAATAATGTGTGTTGACTATTTGAATATTTTGTTATATAATGTATTTGTAAATAAAGAGTTTCGGGATTCATCCTCGGCGGACAAGCTATCTTCCTGGGGATAGGTTCTCTTTTTTGGCGGATATGGACGTTTTTCTATCTGCTTTTTTTATTTCCGGATGGCGGGAGGCTTTAGTATGGAGCTTTTAGAAGCGCGTATTGCACGTGACGGCGTTGTTTTAGGTGGGGATATTCTGAAGGTCGGGAGTTTTCTCAACCAACAGATCGACGTGGACTTTCTCATGCAGCTCGGTGAAGAAATGGCAAGACTGTATGCGCAGGATAAGGTAACCAAGATTTTGACTATCGAAGCATCTGGCATAGCTGTTGCTGTTGCGGCGGCGGCCTATCTGCATGTTCCGGTGGTGTTTGCCAAAAAAAGCAGAAGCGCCAACCAGTCGGCGGACGTTTACCGTGCGCGAATTACGTCCTTTACTCATAAAAATACTTATGAGGCAATTGTGGCGAAGGAATATCTTTGCGATAAAGATCGTGTGCTGCTTGTAGACGATTTTTTGGCAACGGGCGAAGCGCTTGTTGGGCTGCTTTCTCTTGCGGAGCAAGCAGGGGCTACACTTGTCGGCTGCGCTGTTGCTGTTGAGAAGGGCTTTCAGCACGGCGGCGACGCTTTGCGCAAAAAAGGAATTCGAGTAGAATCGCTTGCTATCATCGACGCCATGTCGGCGGACGGGATTGTTTACCGTAGATGAGAGGGCGTTTTTCTTTTTGTATGTAACGAAAGTTTACATAAAAATATTTACTATCAAAAGGAGACCTGTTTCTTATGAAGAAAATTCTGTCACTCGTGCTTGCTGCGGTGATGCTGATTTCCGTGATGCTGCTCGCTTCGTGCGGCGGAACGGGAGAAGCGGATATTACGGTGGGCGCCATCTACATCGGCAGTCAGAATGAAGATGCCGGCTACACCTATGCGCACCACACCGGAATTACCAAAGCCATCGAACAGTTGGAGGAGGAGGGCTATACCGTCAATCTTTTGATTCGGGACAATGTTGAGGAAGAGGATGCTCAGGTTACAGCAGCTATTGATGCATTGGCGAATCAGGGAGCCGATATTATTTTCGGTATCAGCTTCGGCTATCTCGGCGCATTTGAAGAGGCGGCTGAAAAACCGGAATATGCGAATATCATCTTCTCGCATGCGACCGGCTATGCCTTCAATGCTACCAACTTCAACAACTACTTCGGACGTATCTATCAGGCGCGTTATCTCTCTGGAATTGCGGCCGGCTTGAAGGCAAAAGAAGTTGGCAAGGGTTCAAATGACAAATACAATATCGGATACGTTTCCGCTTACGGCTTGCAGTATGCCGAGACTTGCAGCGGCATCAACGCCTTTACACTTGGCGTACAGTCCATTCTCGGTGACGAGGCGCAGGTTTATGTAAAAGAGATTAACACATGGGGCAATCCTACATTGGAGAGACAGGCGGCGGAAGCGCTTATCAACACCTATTCGTGCGTTGTCATCGCTCAGCACTGTGACAGTGCGCAGCCTCAGATGGCGGCGGAGCAGGCGGGCGTATTCGGCTGCGGCTACAATTCCGATATGACGCCGTCCGCGCCGGACGCACATCTGACCGCTCCGATCTGGAATTGGGATGTTTATTACAAATTTGCTATCGAAACCGCGATAGATGATCCTGCCAACTTTATGGACAAGGTCGGTATTTATTACGGCGGTCTCAAAGAGAACTTTGTCGATATTTCTCCGCTCTCGGATAACTGCACAGAGGATACCGAGGCGAAAATCGATGCGGTAAAGGATCTGATCCTTTCCGGCGAGTGGGATGTTTTCTCGAACGTAAAGCTTTCCTTTGACGAGGACGGCAATGTTGTCAAGACGACGGAGGCTATGCTGACAAACGACGGCAAGACCGTTATTTCCGAAGATAACACCGCTTACTATATTTATGAAAAGGACGAGGCGGGCGAGCTCACCGGCAATATGACAGAGGTCGGCGGCCCGGAGATGATTGACAGCATCATCAAGGGCTCGATGAACTACTATGTCGCCGGTGTTACAGGTGTTGCCGACTAATCGGGCGTAAAAAATGAGATAAAGGAGTTCTTTATGACAGCTGAGCTTGCGATAGAACTGAAAAATATCACGAAAACCTTCGGCAGTTCGGCTGCCAATAAGAATATCAACCTATCTCTGAAGCAGGGCGAGATTCTCGCCCTGCTCGGAGAAAACGGCTCCGGGAAAACGACTTTGATGAATATCCTGGCCGGGATTTATCAGCCTGACAGCGGCAGTATCTACGTGAACGGAGAAAAAGTGGAAATCACCTCTCCGAAGGATGCCAAAATGCTCGGCATCGGGATGGTGCATCAACACTTTAAGCTAGTAGATGTGTTTTCTGCGGCGGACAACGTGTGGCTTGGACGAGAAAGCCATCCGTTTGGCTTTAGAGAGAAGTATCGTGCCGCGGTGTCGGGCAAAAAGGGAATCGGAAAATTCGGGGCTGCGGCGTCGGTGATTTTTCACGCCGTAGGCTTTTTTATTTCCGAACGGATTTTACGGAAATCCCGCTATGGGGAAATCGAAAGGATCAGCCGTTCATTTGGCTTTGAAATAGATCCGAAGAAAAAAGTTTACAATATGGCGGTCAGCGAGAAGCAGACGCTGGAAATCATCAAGGTGTTGTATTACGGCGCAAAAGTTATCATCCTGGACGAGCCTACCGCCGTGTTGACCGTCCAGGAGACTGAGAAACTTTTTGATGTTTTGCGGAAGATGAAAGCAGAGGGACACGCCATCATTATCATTACGCATAAGCTCCATGAGGTGATGGCGGTGAGCGACCGCGTGGCGGTGCTGCGCAAGGGCGAATATGTCGGAACGGTCGAGACGGCCATGACCAATGAGCAAAAGCTGACGGAGCTGATGGTGGGGCATAAAATCACCCTCAACATCGAGCGTCCCGTTGTGGAGAAGAAAAAGCCGTTATTAGAAATCCGAAATCTCGTCATTGACGGCGATGAAGGCGCGCGTGCTATCGACGATATCAGCTTTTATATCCGAGGCGGAGAGATCCTCGGCGTGGCCGGCATCGCAGGCTGCGGACAAAGAGAGCTTTGTGAGGCGATTGCGGGTCTTAGGAAAATCCAAAGCGGCGAGATCGTCCACAAAGGAGAAAATATTGTGGGGCTTTCTCCGAAGAGGATCATTGAAAAGGGTATCGCGATGAGCTTTATTCCCGAAGATAGACTTGGCATGGGGCTTGCACCATCCCTTTCGATCACGGACAACATGCTTCTGAAAAATTACAGAGAGGATAACCGGTTCAGCCCGTTTGTCAACCGCCGCCGCGGCAGAGCTGATGCACAGACGGTCATATCCGAGCTTGGAATTGTCACCCCGTCAACGGAAACTCCGGTGAGACTCCTTTCCGGGGGCAATGTGCAAAAGGTGTTGGTGGGGCGTGAAATTAAAACCGGCCCGAATGTTATTATTACGGCGTATCCGGTGCGCGGACTGGATATCCATTCCTCTTATGCGATTTATGATATCTTGAACCGGCAAAAGGTGAGCGGCGTCGGAATCCTGTTCGTTGGGGAGGACCTTGACGTCATGCTTGCGCTGTGTGATAAAATCATGGTTTTGTGTCACGGCCGCGTGATGGGGATCGTTCATGCCGCTAAAACCACAAAAGAAGAGCTTGGGCTTATGATGACCGGCGCTTTGAGTCTCGTTCGCAGCGATGAGGAGAAGCATACGGGAATCGCCAAGGATAGCAATATAAAGGAGCAGCCGTCATGAAAAAATATCACATTGTCAAACGGGATGCGCTGACTGCAGGGCGTCGCGCGGTCTATTATCTGATCGCCATTGTTGTGGCACTTTTTCTTGGTGCGCTGCTTCTTTTGATGACCGGTGTCAACCCGCTTTCTTATTATTTTAAGATGCTTACGATCGGGACCGTCACCGACAATGGAGAGCTCAGCAGGCTTGCTTACAAGCAGGTGGAAAATCTTATCAAGGTTTTTGTCCCTCTTGTGCTGACATCCGTTGCTTTGTCTATTGCGTTCAAGATGAAATTCTGGAATATCGGCGGTGAGGGTCAGTTTCTCATGGGCGCTGTGGCGGCTGCGTTTATTCCTTTGAAATTCGGGGTTGTCGGAAATCAGGCACTGACGCTTCTGCTCATGGCGGCTGCCGCTATGGCTGCCGCGGCCGTGTGGGGAGGTATTGTCGCGCTTCTGAAGGTTCGGTTTGGAACCAATGAAACCTTGATGACCTTGATGCTTAACTATATCGCCCTCTATTTTGTTGCCCTGCTTGGGGAAGAAAAGGCAGGTTGGAACGTCTTTTTGGATCCATCGTCATCAAGGCCCCTTTTTCGTAGCGTATGGGATTTTGTCACAATGCCGGCGATTACGATTGGGAAGTTTTCGCTCAGTTGGTCTTTCCTTTTGGCGCTCGCCATTTGTGTCCTTATCTATTTTTATCTTAGGAAAACCAAGCATGGCTATGAAATCTCTGTCGTCGGAGACAGTGTAGGTACGGCAAAATACGCCGGCATGAAGGTCGGGAAAATCATTGTGCGCACGATGCTGCTTTCCTCTGCGCTTATCGGACTTGCAGGCTTTTTTAAGCTGATGAGTGCCGGGCCGCTTTCCACCTCGCTGACAGACAGTGTCGGTTGGACAGGTATCGTGGTGGCATGGCTTGCCAAATTGGATACGTTGGGTATTATCGTTACCTCGCTGCTTATCAGCATTTTGCGTTTTGGCTGCTCACAGGCAAGCGTCACTTTTGGAGCGGTGGATTCGCGTTTTTCAGATTTGCTACAGGGAGTTATTCTGTTCGCTGTCTTGGCCGCTGATTTTATAATCCGCTTTAAAATTGTGAAAAAGGAGGAGGCTTAAGATGGGAATCGAAGTTTTAACAGGCTTTCTTTACAGCTTGGTCGTCTATAATATTCCGTTGCTGTATGGAACTGTCGGGGAGATTTTCAATGAAAAGGCGGGCAGCCTGAATCTCGGCGTGGAAGGAACGATGGCGGTCGGCTCTCTCTTCGGCTATCTTGTCGGCTGTTGGCTTGACAGTCTGTTTCTCGGCGTCCTTGCCGCGATGGTTTTTGCCGGTCTTTGCGGTCTTTTGTTTGCTTTTTTCACGGTAACACTTCAGGCGAACCAGAACGTGACGGGGCTTACCATTACAACACTCGGGCTTGGAATCTATTATTTTGTCGGGCATGGTGTGAATAAAAATCTCGGTTGGCCCTCTATGCAGGCGGCGGCGGATGTGGCGCAGGGATGGGAAGCGCTCCCGATTCCGCTTTTGTCGGATATTCCGATTATCGGCAGAGCATTTTTCTCTCATAACCTGCTTGTTTATCTTGGCGTTTTGATTGCGATCCTTTCGTGGTGGTATATGAAATATACCAAAGCCGGGCTCCGGATGCGCGCTGTCGGCGAAAATCCCGCGGCAGCAGATTCCTGCGGCGTGAATATCGATCGCTATAAATATGCGCATATCATTTTCGGTTCTGCCATCATGGGGATCGGTGGTTATTATATGGCGCTCAATATCAGCGGTGAATATCTGGCAAGCACGGGTTGGGTCAACGGTTATGGTTGGATTGCGGTGGCGCTTGTCATCTTCGCCAAGTGGAATCCGGCAAGAGCACTGCTTGGCACGTTTGTTTTCGGTATTTTTAAGGCGCTAGAGGTTTATAATGATTCCATCGCCTATGCATTCCCGAATGTTTTTGGGTGGTTAGGCGTTATTCCGCTTAAGGTGTATACGGCGCTGCCGTTTATTATCACGGCGGTGGTATTGTTTGCAGGCTCGGTGCGGAAATCAGGAAAAGCGAATCAGCCTGCCGCCATCGGCGTAAACTATTACCGCGAGGACAGGTGACAGTTTCTGAAGCAAGGTCGTCAACCAAGAGGTTTGTGAATGTATTTGATAACCATTTTTAAGAAGATACACTCTCAGATACAGTTAAAAAATAACGATTTGCGAGGATAAGAATATGAATTTTCAATCATCTGACATGAAGAAAACCCGATATCTGAATAGTTGGAAGGGCGGCGCATGGACGCTGCTGCTGATAGCCGCTTTTTCCGTCATCAATATTTTGATATATGCCTTTGGCAGTGACAGTTACTTTCTTTTTTCTGCGTTTCTGCCATATTCTATTGGACTTTGGGGCGTCGATTATCTGCTGGGTTGGTATGGCGCGCCCGTGAATGTCGGTGCAGGCATCTTTTTCCTCTCCATATCGGCAGTCATTGTGATCGTATACGGCATTCTTTGTTTTTTTGGGAGGAAAAAGGTAGGCTTTCTGATAGCGGGGCTTGTCCTATTTTCCCTAGATACCATATATATGCTGTATATCATGATCATGAGCGGCGATGTAACCGCCTTTATCGGAGACTGCATTTTCCATGGCGTCGGCATTCTGGAAATTGCCGTCGGCATTGATGCCGCGCTGAAATATAAAAAGCTGCCGGAGGAGCTTCCGGTACCGGTCGAGGATCGCTCTGAGACGGAGGGGACGATTTCAGCGGAAGAGACATCCGGCATTTCGGAGGAATCAAGATAAAGGATATTTTTCGATACACGGCAGAAAAGAGGACGTCAGCTGACATCCTCTTTTTTGTGTATATGAGAGACAAAACAGCTAATGCCAACGTGAAGCGTCGCTGGAGCGCACATTTTTCTATCCGTGTGGCGCGAGCCACGCTTCATGGTGTGCATTTTGCATTGTTTTTCAGCGCTTCATTGAAAAACCACTTGCATTCTCAAGTGGTTTTTTGGCTCCCCCGTGCGCAGCCGAACTTGTGACACGTTCACCCCGGTTGCCATGGTCGAATCGCGCGCCCGGCATAGCCGCTCTTGCGATTTTCCCGGTTCTGCGGGGTATCGCTGCGGGAAAACACCGTGCCATGTTGGTTCCCCTGCTTATAATTAACAGCCGCGTGCCCTACCGACTGAGCTAAGGAGGAATATAACGAGACCCAGCAATTTAACCTTACTGAGCCTCTCTTTTGTGTTGGCTTCGTCCTATTTCCCCGTCGAGTATCTTTGGCACCGCATAGCTTAACTTCCGTGTTCGGAATGGGTATGGGTGGACCCTATGTGCGTTATGGGCACTGACTGCGCTACGCCTGAAACCAAACTCTGAAATACAGCCCTTTTTCAAAAAGCTTTCATCGTATAGCAGAAGGATGCCCGTTTGTCAAAAAGAAAATCAAAAAATTTTTTATTGAGATTCAAACATCGATTCTTCTGTTTTTGTAATAGTACAGGCGGTCCTTTTCGCCGATTTCCCGAAGGATGCGGCAGGGATTGCCGACTGCGACCACATTTTCCGGAAGATCTTTTGTCACGACGCTCCCGGCACCGACCACCGTGCCATCTCCGATGGTGACACCCGGCAGGACAATAGCGCCTGCTCCAATCCAAACATTGCGGCCAATGCGGATAGGCTGATTGAACTGCATGCCCTTTTCCCGGAGTTCAGGCAGGACAGGATGACCGGCGGTAGCAAGCGTCACATGGGGTCCAAACATGACATTATCCCCAACATAGATATCACCGTCGTCGACGAGCGTCAAACCAAAATTCGCGTAAACATTGCGTCCGAAGTGTGTATGAGCGCCCCAGTTGGCATGAAGCGGCGGCTCGATGTAGCAGTCTTCGCCGATTTCGGCAAAAAGACGGCGCAAAAGCTGCGTGCGTTTTTCGAGCTCGGACGGCCTTGTCGCATTGAATTCATAAAGAATATCCAGAAGACGGCGCTGTTCTTTCAAAAGCGCTTCATCGGATGGGAGATAAAGCTCTCCGCTTTGCATACTTTCCCAGACTGACATGGATGGTGTGTTCCTTTCTTTTTTTACATAATTACAGAGAGTTGATATAATCCACCGCGGCAAGACCCGCGACAGCGCCGTCTCCGACAGCAGTGGTCAGCTGACGAACCGCTTTTCTGCGACAGTCGCCGGCAACGAAGATGCCCGGTGTGCCTGTTCTGCAGTCTTCGCCGGCATCTGCATAGCCGGCGCCATCAAGCGCTATCATATCTGAGAACGGCGTATTTTGCGGTTCCTGTCC
Source organism: Clostridiales bacterium (assembly GCA_003150035.1). Lineage (GTDB taxonomy): Bacteria > Bacillota > Clostridia > Oscillospirales > CAG-272 > QALR01. The sequence continues at coordinate 35,839 of QALR01000003.1, read as the reverse complement.
GACGGCGATGAAAAGCCCGTCGAGTGGGATGGTTTTCGTCTCTCCTGTCTGCCTGTTTCTCACCGTGACGCCAGATAGCTTTTCCTTGCCTTCCAGCGACTCGACGACCGAATTCATGACAAATTCCACGTTGTCCCGTGAACGCAGAACCGTTTCCAGACGCGCCTCTCCGCGGAAGGTGTCGCGGCGGTGAATGACAAAGACCTTGCGGCATCGGTCGGAAAGAAAAATAGCATCCTGCAAAGCCGCGTCTCCGCCTCCCGCTACGGCTACGGTTTTTCCCTTGAAAAACGCGCCGTCGCATACCGCGCAGTAAGAGACGCCGGCGCCGATAAGCTCCTCTTCTCCCCGCAGCCCGAGACGGCGGTGGCGGGAGCCCGCGGCGATGATGACGCTTTTGCATTCATAGCTGCCGCCGTCCGTTATCACGGTTTTCACGGGACCGTCTACGATTTTTGTTGCCTCGGCAAGCTCGATTTCCGCGCCGAGCGCGGTCGCCTGTTCAATCAGATTCTCGGCAAATTCGTTCCCGCTGATTTGCTTGTATCCGGGATAATTCTCTACGCTCGGCGAATAGGTGATTTGTCCGCCGAACAGTTCTTTCTCCAACACTAACACGCTTTTTCCGGCGCGCAGCGCATAGATGGCGGCGGTCAGTCCCGCGGGACCCGCGCCGATGATGACAATATCTTTCATGATAAAACTCCGTTCCGCCGGATGTATCCGGCAAGCATAGTATAACCATTGAGCAGATGTTACACGCCCTTCCGGCGGTTTTTCTTTCCGCTTTCAGTGGGGCACCCCCCCGCAGGAGACCTTGAGAGTATATACTCATTTTATATCATAGGCTCTGTTCCGATAAAAAACATCAAACGGCGATCTATTCGTCGCCGTTTGATGTTTTATCGAGGATCTATATGAAGAGAGGATTAAGCAGTTTCACGGCGCGCGTCGATATAGGATTTGATTTCGGGTACGCCGACATATACTTCTGTGCAGCCCGCGCCCTCTATGAGCATGGTCGGCGCCTGCTTGATGTCGTATTTGTTTACAAGGTCCAGTCTTTCCTCGGCGAGTGCCTTGGTGTAGGCAATCCCGGCTTTCTCCAGCATAGCGGCCGCGACCTTGCAGTTCGGACACGTTTTCGTTGTCACAAGCGTGACAGTGGGAGCGCCCATGCGCTCATGTTTCAGCCTGGAATGACCGATGTCATAGAGCTTGCGGTCTTTGAACTCCTTGGCTTTTCCATCGTTCCAATTCTGAACGGGACGGTAATAACCTGTAATGCGGCTATAAACCTCGGTGCTCTCTCCGCATTCGGGGCAGACAAATTGCTCACCCGTAAGATATCCGTGGTTCTTGCAGACGGAATACGTCGGAGAAATGGTGTAATATGGAAGCTTATAGTTTTCCGCAATTTTGCGGACAAGGGTGGCCGCCGCTTTCCAATCCGGCATCTTTTCGCCGAGGAAGGCGTGGAACACGGTGCCGGAGGTGTAAAGCGTCTGGATTTCGTCCTGAACGTCAAGCGCCTCGAAGATGTCGGCGGTATACCCGACCGGCAGGTGAGAACTGTTGGTATAATAGGGCGTACCCCCGTCTTTGGACGAAGCGGTGATGATATCGGGATATTGCTCGACGTCGTGTTTGGCGAGACGGTATGCTGTGGATTCTGCCGGCGTGGCCTCCAGATTGTAGAGATCGCCGTACTGTTCCTGATAATCAGACAAGCGCTCGCGCATGTGATTCAAAACGTTTTTCGTGAATTCCTGCGTTTCCGGATGTGTCATGTCCTTGCGAAGCCACTTTGCATTGAGACCCGCTTCGTTCATGCCGACAAGGCCGATGGTGGAAAAATGGTTGTCAAAAGTTCCGAGATAACGCTTGGTATACGGATACAGCCCTTCCTCCATGAGCTTGGTGATGACGGTACGCTTGGTTTTGAGCGAACGTGCGGAAATATCCATCATTTTATCCAACCGGCGATAAAAATCCGCTTCATCCTTGGCAAGGTAGGCGATTCTCGGCATATTGATGGTCACAACGCCAATGGAACCGGTGCTCTCGCCCGAGCCGAAAAATCCGCCGGATTTTTTGCGAAGCTCACGCAGGTCGAGACGCAGGCGGCAGCACATGCTACGAACGTCCGAGGGCTGCATGTCGCTGTTGATATAGTTGGAGAAATACGGCGTGCCGTATTTGGCGGTCATTTCAAAAAGCAGTTTGTTGTTTTCGGTCTCTGACCAGTCGAAGTCCCGCGTGATGGAATAGGTCGGGATTGGATACTGAAATCCGCGCCCGTTGGCGTCGCCCTCGATCATCGTTTCGATGAAAGCGCGGTTTACCATATCCATTTCGGCTTTGCAGTCCTTGTATTTGAACGGCATTTCTTTTCCGCCCACAATGGCATACTGTTCAGCAAGGTCAGCGGGAACGGTCCAGTCAAGCGTGATATTGGAGAAGGGCGCCTGTGTTCCCCACCGGCTCGGCGTATTGACGCCGAAAATAAAGGATTCGATGCACTTTTTAACCTCACGGTAGGAGAGATTATCCGCTTTGACAAACGGGGCAAGATAGGTGTCGAAAGAAGAAAATGCCTGAGCGCCTGCCCATTCGTTCTGCATGATGCCAAGGAAGTTGACCATCTGGTTGCACAGCGTTGCCAGGTGGCTTGCCGGAGACGAGGTGATCTTCCCGGGTACGCCGCCAAGCCCTTCCTGGATGAGCTGCTTCAGCGACCATCCGGCGCAGTAGCCGGTCAGCATAGAAAGGTCATGAAGGTGAATATCCGCATTGCGGTGTGCATTTGCGATTTCGTCGTCATAAATTTCGGAAAGCCAATAATTTGCTGTAATGGCGCCGGAGTTAGAGAGGATCAGTCCGCCGACGGAATAGGTGACGGTGGAATTTTCCTTGACTCGCCAGTCGGAAACCTTGACATATTTATCGACAAGCTCTTTATAGTCGAGCATGGTGGATTTCATATTGCGCAGCTTTTCGCGCTGCCTGCGGTAGAGAATATAGGCCTTTGCGACATCCGCATAGTCGGCCTTGATGAGGACGGCCTCGACGCTGTCCTGAATATCTTCCACAGCAATGAGTCCATCCTTGATTTTCGGTTCGAAATCCGCCGTTACTTTCAAAGCAAGGAAATCAATGGTGTCGGGATTGTAATCTCTGTCGCATGCCTCAAAGGCTTGCGTGATGGCATGGCTGATCTTAGAGAGATCAAAGTCGACAATTTTATTGTCTCTTTTTCGAGTTCTATACATGTTTGTGCTTCCTTTCATATTGTAAATCAGGCGGATAAGAAGAGCATCTGCCGCTCTGTGACTGTATTCACCATCATATCATCAAAGCAGGCGTTTGTCAAGAGGAAACCACAAAATATAGTAATATTTTTTTATTAAAGCACAAGATGTAGCATGTTGCACAAAAATCGCCGTAAAAATTTGGCACATATAGGCGAAAGTTTCTTGACAGAAAAATGGGAAATAATGGGCGGCTTTGGGATGGACAGCGGCGTATATATAAAAAATAAGGAAGCGGCTCCCATGACTCGCTTCCTTATTGAATTTATAAGAGACTTGTCCTGTCATGTGGCGTGGCAAGGGATAGGAATGCCAACATAAGCATTCAGCAGGGAATCCTATCCCCTGCTGAATACGAAAAGGATCCCGCCGCCGGCGCGGTGGGGGATATTCCCTTAAGTTAAAAATATTATACACCTCTCAACTCGGTTTGCGGAATGACCGTGCGAACGTCGTTTGCAAGCGATTCCATCTCTGATTTCGTATATCCAGAAACGGAATCTGCCAAAAGATCGCCGGAATCCGTAAAGCTCTGTAAAAAATACCGTTTGCAGCCGGCGATCCACCGGGCGGCTTCCATGAGACTTTCCCTGTCATGGAATTCGCGTGTTACCGTGGTGCGGAATTCATAGGGGACGACATCGGAGAGAAGAAAACGCACGCTTTCTTCTACGCCGGAAAGGTCAAAGGTCTTTTTTCCGATGGTTTCGGCATATCTTTTTTTTGAATTTTTAATGTCCATCGCGACATAATCAACAAGCTTCGCGCTCACAAGCTCTTTTAGTTTTTCCGGGAAACTGCCGTTGGTGTCGAGCTTGACTAAAAAGCCCTCCTCCTTTATGCGCCGGGCAAAAGCCGAGAGTCCGTCTTGAAGCATTGGTTCGCCGCCGGTGATGCAGACGCCGTCGAGCACGCCATGACGTTTTTTCAGAAAAGAGAAAAAATCATCGAGAGCAATACTTTCTGTTTCTGTCGGTCGGAGGACAAGGGCGGCGTTGTGACAAAAAGGACATCGAAAATTGCAGCCTCCGGTGAAAACCGTACAAGCGACCTTTCCGGGATAATCCAATAGGGTGAGCTTTTGCAGTCCGTGTATTTTCATGGTGATTTCCATTTCCGCGCGCCAGGGCGCTTTTTTGATTCTTTATCAGTCAGACTGATATTTTTATTATTATAAACGGAAACCTTGATTTTTTCAAGCATATAAAGAATGTGCCGATTATTCACTAAAATATGGGAAAAATCACGAAAATTATAAATTATGTCAAAAAACGAAGAAAAGTGCGTTACTTTTTTGCCCGATGGAAAGTTATTCTATACAAAGGCCTTTATGCGTTTTTGAATTCAACGATGATTTTTGAAATGATATCCTTTTGTGTAACGGTAAGAGATACCCAATCTGAAAAGAGCGATTTTTGTTCTTCTGTAAGCAGCACAGCTTCGGAGCCATCCCAGAAAAATTGGGACAGGGAAATCCCGAAGCCATCACAAAGCGTTTGGACAGTGGACATGGTTGGAGTCGTGGAACGTTTGAGCATATTGGAAAGTGTCGACGTTGGAATTTTTGCTTCTTTTGCCAGGCGATACATGGTCCAACCTCTTTCGTTCATGAGATGAATGATTTTTTCTTTGATATCCATAATTTCTCCCTCATTGAATTTGTAATTTTGTAGTATCACTATTTATGGTAATATTATAGTTCATAAATTTTTACTATCATAGTTTTAAAAGGGATAGAAATTATATCATTTATTTTATATACTAAAAAAAGAAAAACATTTGAGAAAAATCTTCCATTTTCGACATTTTATGATATAATATAACAAAGCAGACAAAAAATGGGGGAATACAGAGTGGTATTCATGATTTTGTCAACAATTGATGATAGCGACCGAAGGTTCGCGGATGAAATCCATAACCGTTATTCTCGAAGAATGAGAAACTATGCGTACGCGATTTTGAAAAATGTGCATGACACAGAAGATGCCGTGCAGGAAACGCTTATAAAAATTATGAAAAATATAAAACGGTTTCTTCCGCTGTCAGAGGAGGGCATCGAAAAGCTGGTGATGGTATATCTCAGAAACACTACGCTCACCATATACCGCACCAATAAGAACATGGCTGAGAGAAACTGCTCCTTTGATGACTTGGATGACATGCTTTCGGGGGAAGATGTGGTGGAGGCGGTCATCCGGAAGGACACGGCAGACAGGGTGAATGCCATCATTGATGCTTTGCCCGAAGATTATCATGATCCTGTCTCGCTGTATTATCGGTTCGGACATTCTATTTCGGAGATTGCTGAAGTTCTTGGCTTATCTGAAGGTAATGTCAAGATGAAGCTGGTAAGGGCGAGAAAGGCAATGAAGAAGAAATGGGGTGATAAAGATGTCTTCTGAAAGAGACGACGATTTGTTTGATGTCGCCATGTGGCTCGCTTGCGATAAGCGTTTGGATGCCGACCTCGCTGAATTTCGTCGTTATGACGAAATGCCATGTCAGTTTTCCCGTGAGTATCGGCGGAATGTAAAATATATTCTTTCTCACGGCGGACGGAGACGGACTCCGCATCACACCAAGCTTCATGCTTCCATGAAGCGGGTGGCGGCTTGCTTTGCCGTCTGTGTTTCCTTATTCTTCTGCAGCTGTTTTTGTTTCCCTGCGGTTCGTGCCGAGGTTGCCGGCTTGGCCGTGGAATTCTATGATAAATATCTTGGAATCAGCGACGAGCGCCCGTCAGTCATCGGGCAGGAAATCGAGCATCATGCGCCGACCTATCTGCCGGAAGGGTATGAGTTGGTGGAGGAGAATTCCACTGATTATTTAATAAATATTGTATACGCGAATGAGAGTGGAGCCCTAATAAGATATTTTCAAAATGACAACAGAAGCGCGACACGATATTTTGATTCAGAGGGTGCCATGTTGTCAGATGTGTTTGTAAATGAATATCGTGGAAAATTCCTTGAATATACCGACAGAGATAAGACGGATAATTTTATTATGTGGACAGACGGAGTCTATACCTATTATATCATGGCGGAGCTTCCTTACGAGGAAATGAAGGCAATCGCGGAGAGCGTCTCCTGAAAATTTTTGAAAAAATTTAACTTTCCTTTGTGCAAAATTGACGAATTTGAAATTTTTGAGAAATTTCTTTGAAAAATGTGTTACTTTTTGTCTGCTTTTCGCGTTATTCTCTTATGAAAACGAAAAGAAAGGAGGGATGACGATGAAACGCAGACTGATGCAGACGTTGGCGCTCGTCCTCTGTGTCTCCTCGCTTCTGACCTGTCAGGTATTCGCAGCGAATGCGGACGATGGCGTTATGCCGCTTTGGGACGTCGTTGGTGGAGCTTACTGCGAGATAACGTTCAAAGGCGAGAACGGAGTGAACAGCACAGCGGTGGGATCGGTTTCCAGTCGTGGTTCAGGGGCTGAACTTTATGTGACCCTTACGCTTTACCGAACCCATTGGCTGTTTGGCGATACCCTTGTCACCTATTGGTCAGCGGCAGATTATGATGTCGTAAATTTAGGCGGAGTTTTCCCGGCAGACTTTGGGAAAGAGTACAAACTAGTCATGGAGGTAACCGCCATTTACAATGGGTACGAGGAGAATCTGACGTTTACAGACAATGAGACCTACAACGAAGATTGGCTCGAATGAGGGGGCTTGCATCTTCCCATCGACGCTTGAGAGATGACGTATTCCACTTTTTGTGCAAAGGCTGAAAAATCTCCGAAAACTCAATAGACCTGTGCTCGGAGATTTTTCATCCACGGCTATATCGCTGGTAAAATGACGCATTTTTTATTTTAATGTAATTATATCCCATTTTAGTAAGCATTACTTATTCATTAAAAATAAAAATCTAATATTATAGAGAGGATCATATATGAGAAACGAATGCAAAATTGTCGACGGAACTTATTTTGACGAGGACAACGGAGAATATCGGTCTTACGGTATTTCCGTGGAGATTGATGGAGAACGTACTGTCGTGGAGGACATTACGGTCGATATAAAAAAGATCGAGGACCTTGTCTCTCGAATCAATAAATACGGATTATCTTTGCGCCACGTAGACGAATATGTTTATGATTGGCTTTGTGAGGTATACGGGTTTTAATCCGTTTTTTTGATAGTTCATGAAACAAGCGATATAGTGGATGCCGGCGCCATGTCGGCGCCAATCAGGAGACGTGCTGCAAAAAGCCGTCAACCAAAACGACTGTAAGCTTTGGGTACAGTCGTTTTTCTTTGCTTTTTTGCACGCCATGGCTGTTCGAATAAAAATTTTGGAGGGAAGAAGAGAAAATTCTTGACAAAAGGATGTGTCTTTGCTAAGATAAAAGAAACCGCATAAAAATAATCGGGGGTGCTGAATAAGATTCGGCTGAGAGGAGGATACAATCCGAAAACCCTTCTAACCTGATATGGATAATACCGGCGCAGGAAGATTATGGACGCAACACTCCGAAAAAAGCAGATTGCCGTATTATTTTCATGCGGCAATTTTATTTTTGGGGAGGGTTCTCTATGCAGAACAAAACCGTAAGGGTTCTTGTGGAAAGTGCTGTCATGGTAGCGCTTGCCACCGTTTTGAGCCTGATTAAAATTGTGGATTTGCCGTTTGGCGGTTCCGTTACCATTGCTTCTATGCTTCCCGTGGCCGTGATTGCTTATCGTCACGGGATCTTGTGGGGACTTGGCACGGGGCTTGTCTACGGCGCGATTCAGCAGCTTCTGGGGTTAAATAACTTGACCGATGTGACCGGATGGCAAAGTGTGCTCGCCGTTATCCTGCTCGATTACATTGTGGCATTTGCCGTGATCGGCTTTGCCGGCATTTTCCGCCGTGTAGTGAAAAGCCAAGCGACCGCTCTTACCATGGGCTGTGTGCTTGCCTGCGTGCTTCGTTATGCCAGCCATGTCATCGCGGGCGCGACAGTTTGGAAGGGTCTTTCCATCCCGACGCAGGCGTCGCTCGGCTATTCCTTTATCTATAACGCAACCTTTATGGTGCCGGAAACGATCGTTCTTGTTGTGGCAGCGCTTTATCTCGGTTCTACGATAGATTTCCGTGCTGAGATGCCGACGAGAATGCGCCGCGAGGTTCAGGCGCATGGGACAGCCTGGCTTGCACCTGCAGCGGGGCTCGCAGTCACAGCCGCGGTCATCTATGACGTTGCCGCTGTCTTTTCTCATTTGCAGGATGCGGAAAGCGGAGAATTTGCGATTACGCAGATTTCGCAAGTGAATTGGCTTTCTGTGATTATCGTTACCGTAGTAGCTGCGATTGTTGCGGCGGTATTGTTGGCGATTCGTGCTTCTATGAAAACAAAAGCAAAAGCGGCTTAATTTTAAAGAGAAACGGAGATTTTCATGAAAGCGCTGATTCTTACGCCGTATCATGACGGGCCGCTTCCATTGTCATTGCTGCTTACCGGTGTGGATCTTATCCTGTGTGCGGATACGGCTTATCTCGCGGCGGAGCGGGCAGGCATTTTTCCGGATGCCGTTATCGGAGATTTCGATCATGAGCATACTTCTGCACAGGCGCACGGAAACGTTGTCCGCGTGCCAAGCGAAAAGGACGATACCGACACCATGCTCTGTATCAAGTATGCCATCGATGCCGGTGCGGATGAATTGGTGATTGCCGGCGGCATCGGCGGCCGGCTTGACCACACGATTGCCAATCTGCAATCTCTTGCCTATGCCGAGTCGCATGGTGTTCATGCTGTGCTGACGGATGGAAGAAATGAAGCAAGGGTGATATCCGGACACATCCGGATTCCGAAAAAGCCGGGCTTTTATCTTTCTGTTTTTGCTTATGGCGGGGAGTGCCGCGGTGTTTCAGAGAGCGGTGTAAGGTATCCTTTGCGGGACGAGGTGCTTTCTGTAAATTTTCCGCTCGGGGTGAGCAATGAAATTGTGGACGACTATGCGAAAATCGAGGTGAGAGAGGGACGGCTGCTTGTCATTCTGTCTGGAAAGGAAAGGGAAGAGGCCGAAGCTTAATTCCGAAGCCTGTCCGAGAGAGCGCTCTTTTCCGCTTTCCATGGGACAATGCCGGGAGCAGAGACGCTCCCCATGATATTTCGGGATAGGCCAACAAATTTTACCTTGACAGTGAAAATCTTTTATGGTATACTAAAAATAACAAAGGGTCTTTTGTAACCGACGGAAAGCGGAGGACACCGCAGTGGAGCAAAAGATAATCATGTGCCGACCGTCTGGGCAGCCTTATCTTTCGGAAAAGATGAGACTGCCCTTTGTTTATTCCTAAATTTTCTATTTTGCCGGAAAGGAACTAAAAAGAATGAAAACGGATATCGAAATTGCACAGGCGACCCCAATGCGTCCAATCACGGAAATTGCCGCAGCGGCGGGTCTTGACGAAAAGTATGTGGAGCAGTACGGAAAATATAAAGCGAAAATTGCGCTTTCTTTTCTGCGGGAAGCCAAAAATCCGGATGGAAAACTGATTTTGGTGACAGCGATTACGCCGACGCCGGCGGGAGAGGGGAAGACGACGACGACCATCGGGCTTGCGGACGGGCTGCGCAAAATCGGAAAAAAATCCATCGTTGCCCTGCGTGAACCATCTCTTGGACCGGTGTTCGGCGTCAAGGGCGGCGCTGCGGGCGGCGGTTATGCGCAGGTGGTTCCTATGGAGGATATCAATCTCCATTTTACAGGGGATTTTCATGCGATTGGTGCTGCCAACAATCTGCTTGCCGCTATGTTGGATAATCATATCTATCAGGGGAATGCGCTAGGCATTGATCCCCGCAGGATCACTTGGCGCCGCTGTGTGGATATGAATGACAGGCAGCTTCGTTTTGTGGTAGACGGGCTTGGCGGCCGTGTCAACGGCGTGCCGCGAGAGGATGGCTATGATATCACAGTGGCGTCTGAGATCATGGCGGTGCTTTGTCTGTCCAGCTCCATATCGGATCTGAAGGCGCGCCTTGGCCGAATCATTGTCGGATATACCTATGATGAGAAGCCCGTTACGGCGGGCGATCTCAAGGCAGAAGGGGCGATGACGGCACTGCTGCGCGGTGCGCTTTCTCCGAATCTTGTTCAGACCTTGGAGGGGACGCCCGCCATTGTGCACGGAGGACCGTTTGCCAATATTGCGCACGGCTGCAATTCCGTTCTGGCAACGCGCATGGCCATGAAGCTCGGAGATTATACCGTGACCGAGGCCGGCTTCGGTGCGGATCTCGGCGCAGAAAAATTCTTGGATATCAAGTGCCGGGTCGCGGGGCTGCATCCCTCCGCCGTGGTAGTGGTCGCCACCATTCGAGCGCTGAAGATGCACGGAGGACTTCCGAAAACGGCGCTTGGCGAGGAGAATCTCGAGGCTTTGGAAAGAGGACTTCCCAATCTGCTTCGCCATGTTTCCAATATCCGGGATGTTTATAAGCTTCCGTCCGTTGTCGCAGTCAACCGTTTTCCGACAGATACAGATGCAGAAGTTGCTCTTATCATAGACAAATGCCGCGCGCTCGGCGTGAATGTCGTGCTTTCCGACGTATGGGCGAAGGGCGGAGAGGGCGGCGTCCCGCTTGCCCGCGAGGTGGTGAGGCTCTGCGAGCATCCGAATAACTTTACGTTCAGCTATGATACGGATGATTCTATTGAGAATAAAATCGAGAAGATCGTGACGAAGATTTACCGCGGCGCCGGCGTTTCCATTCTGCCTGCGGCAAAAAAGCAAATCGAAACGCTGACAGCGCTTGGCTTTGACGGGCTTCCGGTCTGCATGGCAAAGACACAGTACAGCTTTTCGGACGACCCGAAGCTGCTCGGCGCGCCGGAGGGCTTCACGGTGACGGTGAAGAACGTAAAGATTTCCGCGGGCGCCGGCTTTATTGTCGTTCTGACCGGAGACATTATGACGATGCCCGGACTTCCGAAATCTCCGGCGGCGGAACGCATCGACGTAGATGAGGACGGGCGCATTACAGGTCTGTTTTAATGGTATAGATAAAGAAAAGGACAGCCGAACTCTCCTCTCGGCTGTCCTTTTTCGGATTCTATGGAAGCGTATGAGAAAACAAGAGAAAAACCATGGCGGATGCCTCAAATTTTATTTACCTATTTTTTATTAAAGGGTATGGTTTTTTAAAAAATCATATAAAAATTTTTCATAGTATATTGATTTATAATTCAGGCCTGTGGTATAATACCCCGTGGTATTTTTCAAAGAAAGGATTGTTTCAATGGAAGTCCTATTCAGCAATTTTCTTGATATTAGTTGGAAACAGGTCGTCATGTGGCTCATTGGCGGTCTGCTAATTTTCCTTGCCATTAAAAAAAATATGGAGCCGTCGCTGCTTTTGCCAATGGGCTTCGGTACGATTCTTGTCAATTTGCCGGATGTTGATGCGATTGGCGAGAACGGCGTCCTGAGAATCCTGTTCGATTCCGGCATTGCCAACGAATTGTTCCCTTTGCTGTTGTTTGTCGGAATCGGCGCTATGATCGATTTCGGTCCGCTGCTTTCCAATCCTAAGCTTATGATTTTCGGTGCGGCAGCGCAGTTTGGAATTTTCCTGACCCTGGTTGTGGCAAGGCTGCTCGGCTTTGACATTGTGGATGCGGCGTCCACGGCCGTGATTGCCGCGGCAGACGGGCCTACGGCGATTTTTGTTGCCATGGAGCTTGGGTCCCGATATCTTGGGGCGATTATCGTTGCTGCTTATTCCTATATGGCGCTGGTGCCGATTATTCAGCCGCCGGTTATCAAGCTGCTTACGACAAAAAAAGAAAGACGCATTCGGATGCCGTACAAGGCGCAGAACGTATCCAAAACGACGCGCATTCTTTTCCCGATTTTTATCACGTTGATTGCGGGCTTGGTTGCTCCGAAGAGCGCGTCGCTTGTCGGTTTTCTCATGTTTGGCAATCTGATTCGGGAATGCGGCGTGCTTGACAGCCTTTCAGAAACCGCTCAGAAGGTGCTCGCTAATCTCATCACGATCTTTCTTGGCATTACCGTTGCCGTTCAGATGACAGCAGACGATTTCCTGAATTGGACGACGCTTGCCATTCTGGCGCTTGGGCTCTTCGGCTTTATTTTCGACACCTTCGGCGGCGTGATGGTTGCCAAATTCATGAACCTGTTCTTAAAGGAGAAAATCAATCCGATGATCGGTGCCTCGGGAATTTCCGCTTTCCCGATGTCGGCGCGCGTTGTTCATAAAATGGGCCTTGCCGAGGACAATCAGAACTTCTTGCTGATGCATACCATCGGCGTCAACGTTTCCGGTCAGGTTGCGTCCGTCATCGCCGGCGGACTGATTCTCAGCTTTTTTGGCTGACGAGAGGGAGGAAATTATGGAAAGCACATCTTCTGTTTTGGAGAGCACTTTGGAATCGACGACCAATATGCCGATTGGCGAGGTCTTGGAAAAAGCAGGACTTGGTCTTGTCAGCATATTTATCGTTACCGGTGTTATCATTTTTATGATTTGGCTGCTCAACCGCTTGACGTCGAGAAAGAAAAAAGACGACGCCTCACCGGAATCCAAATAAACAAAAAGTACGTGTGCGAAGCTCCTGTTAGCTTCGCACACGTATTGTTTTATTGTGATATGATGATATCCGTAATCCCCGTTATGATAATGCAGAGCAGCCGGCAAGATGAGCAGGCCCACAGCTCACCGCTTTTCCTTTGCCGGACCGAGAAGCTTTAGAAGATCGAATACGGTTTTTATGGGGATAAGCGTTGTTTCCGGCTTTGTCTGAAGTCTCGATTTGCTAAAATTCCGGCTTGGGAGCGCAATTTGCGTAAAGCCGAGGCGCTCGCCCTCACGGATACGCTGCTCGATGCGCGATACGGCACGCACCTCTCCGGAAAGCCCGATCTCGCCGATGCAGATAAGGTCATCCGGAACGGGAATGTCCCGAATGGTTGAAATCATAGCAAGCGCCATTCCGGCATCGGAGGCTGTCTCATCGATCTTAATGCCGCCGATGACATTGATATAGACGTCTGAAGAGGAGAAACGCAGTCCTAACCGTTTTTCGAGCACGGCAAGCACAAGGGAAACCCGGTTGTAGTCGATACCGGTGGACATCCGGCGCGGAGAAGGGAATACCGTTGGCGTTGCCAGCGCCTGCAGCTCACCGACAAGCGGACGCGTCCCCTCAATCACACATACGGCACAGTTGCCGGAAACTCCCTCGGGACGGTCAGCAAGCAAAAGCTCCGACGGACTTTCCACTTCGCGCAGTCCGGCGTCCGTCATCTCAAAAACGCCAAGCTCATTGGTTGAGCCGAAACGGTTTTTCATCGCTCGGATGACCCGGCAGTTCTGACGGCTTTCGCCTTCGAAATAGAGCACCGTGTCTACCATGTGCTCAAGCACTTTTGGTCCGGCAATGCTGCCTTCTTTGTTGACGTGTCCGACAAGAATTACAGAGGTTCCGTCTGATTTTGCCTTGTTGATAAATACGCCGGCGCATTCGCGAATCTGAGTGATGCTGCCCGGAACGGTATTGCTTTCGCTGTGATACATGGTCTGGATGGAATCCACGATAATGATGTCGGGCCCTAGCTTTTTTGCATGGGAGAGAATTTTTTCCACATTGGTTTCGGTTAGAAGATAAATACCGCCCCCATGGATGCCAAGCCGCTTGGCTCTCAGGGAAATCTGCGCCGCGGATTCCTCTCCCGAAACATACAGCACGGTGCGGTCTGCCGCAAGACTTGCACAGATTTGCAGAAGAAGCGTGGATTTTCCGATTCCCGGCTCGCCGGAGAGCAGTACGACGGAGCCCTCTACAAGGCCCCCGCCGAGTACGCGGTCGAACTCTCCGATTCCGGTGGAGCGCCGCAGATAATCCGGAAGTTTTTCGGAAGAAAGCGGCTGCGGTTCCGCCTCTCCTGCGGAGCGTGCCAGCATCGTCTGTCTGCGGGTGGCGCCGGATTCTTTCTGAGGGACTTCATTTTCATAGGTTTCCTCAACAAAAGTGTTCCAATTTCCGCAGCCGGGACAGCGTCCCATCCATTTCGCGCTTTGATAATCGCATTCGCTGCAAACATAAACGGTCTTTGTTTTTTTCATCCTGATGCCTTTCTTATTCGTCTCCGGCGGCCTCGTTTATGTATTCGAGAACGGAGGTATAAATGCTCATGGCAAGTTTTGTTTGATATTCTTCGGTTTTGAGCAGCTCTTTTTCCTCATAATTGGAAAGAAAGCCGCATTCGACAAGCACGGCCGGAATATCCAAATGGGACAAAAGATAGATGGAATCCCCGGCCGGCGTGGTTTTACGGTTATTGTTCCCATTCAGGTTTTGTGCGGCATCCGTCTGAATCCTGTCCGCCAAAACTCTGCTTTCTTCGTTGTTGACGGAATAATACACCTGAAGTCCGCTGTACTTGGATACCGGAAATTTGTTCATATGGATGCTGACCAAAATCGAGTTTTCATGTTCCGTAGCAATGGCAACGCGCGCGTTCAGGTCATCCAATTTCTTATGCTTGGAGGTGGACTGTGCAAGCTCGATGTCCTCGTCCCGCGTCATGACTACGTTTATGTTTGCCGTCCTCATCAGTGCGGCAAGCTTTTTTGCTACGGCAAGATTGAGGTCTTTTTCTTTTGTGCCGTCGTCGTCCGCAGAGGCGCCGGCATCTCTGCCGCCGTGTCCGGCGTCAATGACAATGGTATAGAGGATGTCCTCTCCTGTACCCGCCGTTTTCACCGTTTCGGGATTCATGCCGAGGCGGATTCCAGCGAACACAGCGACGGCAATCAAAAGCGCGGAGAACATGGTGAATTTCAGAAAAAAGAAAAAAGATTCTTTTGCTATGGTTTTCGACAAAAATACTCACCGCCGTTTTCTTTGTTTACTCAAGATATATGAAAACGGCGGCAAAGTTATGTTTGGATAAGGGAAAATTCCGTTTGCAGAGGCTTATTCTTTTGTCTTTTTATGACCGAACAGACTGAATTCTTTGGTTCCGAGATAGTAGGCAAGCCCGGCGAACAGAGCCGGAAGAACCGATGCGGTCAAATAAACGAACGGGGAGCCAATCGCCAAATACAGGCCGATAGCCGGCGCATCCCAAAGGAGCTCAATAACGGCAAAGACGTCATATACGCCGCTGAAGCCGGCGTAGTGCCGATATATATAGGTGACAATATACACGATATTGATAAGAAAGCTTGGAATAGAGGCGATGAGTCCAAGATAAAGACCCGTGAGAGAATTGAGCTTCATTCTTCCGCCTTTTGCTTTCAGGTTGTCTTTGGCGCCGAGATTCCACATTTGAGAGCGAACCAGATAATAATAGAAGATAAAAATAAATACACTGATAGCCACACTGACAAACATCATCGTCTGCGTATAGTCTGTAACCAAAAAAATAGAGTTGCACATAATGCTGAAAACAGCAATCGCAAAATGCGTTGTAAGCAGCTTGACCATTTCGCTGCGGTAGGTTTTCCAGAATTCGCTGAATTTCATAGGCGCTCCGATCTCATGTCCCGCACAGCGGGCCTGTGTTTGAATAATAGATAAAAATCCGAATTTCTTATTTTATTATATCTTATTATATCGAAGAAACGTTCTCTCTTCAAGGCGATTTTGAAAAATTTTCGCAAAAGCGAAAAAAAGTTCACACTTCATGCTGCATCCATAAAAAAGAATATGATTTTTTTTGAAATTATGGTATAATGAAAAAAAGGAGTGTTGAGACATGGCGGAATCTGTAAAAATTGCAAGTGATACCTCTCCTGTCGTGGAGCGGTTTTTGCGGTATAAGCTAGTGGTGCAGGGCAGATCGCCCAAAACCGTGGAGGAATATCGGATTGATCTGCATACCTTTTTTCGTTATCTGGTTGCGACGCGTGCGGGAATTTCTCCTTCTGACGAAAGCTTTTATGAGGTTTCTGTTTCTCATGTAGATGCCGATTTTGTCAAAAGCGTCACCACACTGGATATTTTAGAGTTTTTGGTTTTTATGGCAAACGAGAGGAACAATTCAACCTCCTCCCGTGCACGCAAGCTTTCTGCCATTAAGATGTTTTTCAAGTATATGACAGCGGTGGAAAAGATTCTGGATAAAAATCCCGCTGTTGACATCGAATCGCCGAAGCGCAAGGCGGCGCTTCCGAAATATTTGTCGGAGAACGAGAGCATCTCTCTTCTTTCCAGTGTGCTTGCGGATTCGGAGTCCCATACCAAAGAACGCGATTTTTGTATCATAACCCTGTTTTTGAACTGTGGAATGCGCTTGTCCGAGCTTGTCGGCATCAGTCTTTCTGATATCGATAGGGAGCTGCGCTCGCTTCGTGTTCTCGGAAAGGGCAATAAAGAACGTATCGTCTATCTCAACGACGCCTGCCGTTCTGCTCTTTCGACCTATCTGAAATGCCGTGCGCGCGGTATGGATGCCGTCAAGGATAAGGACGCGCTTTTTCTTTCCCGGTTGGGAAAGCGCATCAGCAACAAAACGGTCCAGTGGATTGTCTATAAATACCTGAATGCAGCGGGCTTGGAATACAAGCATTTTTCGGTACATAAGCTGCGCCACACGGCGGCGACCTTGATGTATCAGGAAGGCGGCGTGGATGTGCTCGCCTTAAAGGAGATCCTCGGACATGCCCAACTCAGCACGACGCAGATTTATACGCATATCAGCGATAAGCGCCTGGAGGAGGCTGTGTCAAAAAATCCGCTCGCGCAGCTTACCTCCGGCGAGCTTGCGAAAAAATTGGACGGCGGCGATGAAAATACGTGAAGTCCCTTGCAAAAAGGGGCGAAAATAAAGAACATATGTTTACATCGAGCGGCCTTTTATGGTATAATATAGGCACGGCGCAGGTTAGTTCCTTTGAGCGGGGATGGCCGGCGCCGTGCAGCTTTTTTCGGAACGGCATGACATGCTGATTTCGGCTCCGGCGCGCTTGCCGTATCGGAAAAAGTCCGGCGCGGGGGAATTTTCTCCCGGCGGATACGCCCCTGTTCCCTGTGCGTGTCCGCGCCGGAGATGACAGGAAGGAGTGAAATTTTTGAATTTACAAGTTCCTATGGATGGTGACGGATGTGCCTGATCATGAAAATGAACGCCTTGCCAAGATGGAAGAGCGTCTGAAAAGCGATTTTCAAAGGCTTGACCGTTTGGAGAGATTAGCCGAGGAGGTTCATATCCAAAACGAAAACATGGCAAAGCTCGTTGTCGAGCTTGAGTATGCCAACCGGCAGCTGACGTCGCATGAAAAGCGGATCGCGAAAATGGAAAGCCTGCCGGGACAGGGCATGCGAAGGCTTATCGGCGCGGTGATAACGGCGATTGTTTCCGCCGTCATCGGAGGTTTGTTTGCTTCTTTATTCTGATATCCGGGAGGGATTGTGTGACAGATATTGTATTATCGGTAATTTTTGTTGCGGCGGCTGCCGTAGGCATCATTCTTTTGTTTCGTTCCGGTTGCGTCAGGCAGGCAAAATCGATTTTGCTCTACCTTGTAACGCAGGCAGAGGAGAAATTCGGCGCAGGCACGGGGGAGATCAAATTTTCCGCCGTGGCAGATGCGCTGTATGAGAAATTGCCTTCTGCGGCAAAATTTTTTCTCAGCGAGAAAACGATTGCATCCTTGATCGAAAGCGCTGTCTCCAAAATGAAAGAATATTTGTCGGCGTGACCTGAGAGGGGCGCAGGGCCGGACAGCCGCCACGGACTGTCCGGCTTTCTTTTGCTTCAAATGTGAAAAAAACAAAAATTTTTAAGCAAAGCTATTCCATTTTAGGTGGCTTCGTGATAAGATAAAGAAAGAGAAATACGCAAAAGGCGCACCTGTCAGACGCGGTTCATGCTCTGAGGCCCTTGCGGGCGCGCCGCAGCGGTACCTTGGACAAAAGGAAAGGGAAGACTTTGTAATGAGGCTTTATAACACACTGACAAAGACGATAGAAGAATTCATTCCGAATGAGCCGGGAAAGGTCAAAATGTATACCTGCGGCCCTACCGTATATCATTTTGCCCATATCGGCAATCTGAGAACCTATTTAATGGAAGATGTGCTTGAGAAATTTCTCCGCTATGCGGGATATGAGGTCACGCGTGTGATGAACGTGACCGACGTCGGACATCTGACAAGCGACGGGGATACCGGCGAGGATAAAATGCTGAAGGGCGCGAAAAGGGAACACAAGACGGTTCTTGAAATCGCGGATTTTTATGAAAAAGCTTTTTTTGGCGATTGTGATAAGCTGAACATTCGCAGGCCGGATATCGTACAGCCCGCCACCGGATGTATCGATGAATTTATTCAGATTATTTCCGCGCTTCTCGACCGGGGCTACGCTTATATTGCGGAAGGCAATGTGTATTTTGACACCTCAAAGGCGAAGGATTATTACGCGCTTTCCGGACACAATACCGAGGAGCTGAAAGTCGGCGTGAGGGAGGATGTCTCAGAGGATCCGAACAAACGAAATAAGAGTGATTTTGTGCTTTGGTTTACCAAATCCAAATTCGAGGATCAGGAGCTGAAGTGGGAAAGTCCGTGGGGCCTTGGCTATCCGGGTTGGCATATCGAATGCTCCGGAATCAGCATCAAATATCTTGGCGAACGGCTCGACATCCACTGCGGGGGCGTGGATAATATTTTTCCGCACCACACGAATGAAATTGCGCAGAGTGAAGCGTATGTAGGGCACAAATGGTGCAACTATTGGTTCCATGTCCAGCATCTGAACGACGAAACCGGCAAGATGAGCAAGTCGAAAGGGGAATTTCTGACACTGTCTCTATTAGAGAGCAAAGGGTATGATCCAATGGCGTACAGGCTCTTCTGTCTCCAAAGCCATTATCGCAAGCCGCTGACATTCAGTTATGCGAATCTCGATAATGCGGCGGCGGCTTATACCAAGCTGATAAAGCGGATTGCAGGACTTTCTGAGGTGGGCGACATAGATAAGCAGGCCTTGGAAAGATATCGTGCGGCGTTTCTTGACGCGCTCGGGCAGGACCTTAACACCGCGCAGGGCCTTACCGTGCTCTATGATATGCTGAAAGATGCGTCGCTTTCCGATGCGACCAAGCGTGCGATTGCCTGTGATTTTGACCGGGTATTTTCTCTGAATCTTACACAAGATACGCAGACACCGAAATCAGCAGATGCGGATGAGGATGCATGGATACTGCAAAAAATTGCGGAGCGGGCCGAGGCGAAGCGGGCGAAGAACTACGCGCTTGCCGATGCGATTCGCGCTGAGCTTTTGGAAAAGGGCATTTCTTTGACGGATACCAAGGATGGGACGACGTATTCTAGATAATATTCGTTTGTATAAATTATAATATACGACAGTATAAATAAGGATTTTAAATTGGTATGAAGAACGATAAGAAAATAAAAATCGGTTTTGTCTCGCTCGGATGTTCCAAAAATCTGGTGGACACGGAGGTTATGCTAGCAAAGCTAGTGGCGGCGGGGTATGAGATTACACCGGAGGACACCGAGGCAGATGTTATCATTGTCAATACCTGCGCGTTTATTGAAAGCGCAAAGGATGAGGCGATTGAAAATATTCTCGATGTCGCATGGCTGAAGGAAAACCGTTCTTTGCAGGCTATTATCGTGACGGGGTGTCTTGCCGAACGGTATCAAAGACAAATTTTGGAAGAACTCCCGGAGGTGGACGCTGTCCTTGGGGTTGGAAGTTATCATCATATTGTGGAGGCTGTAGAAAGTGTTCTGAGAGGAGAAAAATATCTCTCCTTTGAGGATAAGAATACGTCGCCGCTTGGCGGTGAGCGTATTGTGACGACACCGGAGTATACAGCTTATTTGAAAGTGGCGGAGGGTTGTGACAACCGCTGCACATACTGTGCCATTCCTCTTATCCGGGGGCGCTTTCGCAGCCGTCCGATAGAGGAGCTTGTTGAGGAAGCAAAGGAACTGGAGGCCATCGGCGTCAAGGAATTGAATCTGATTGCGCAGGATACCACACGGTATGGAATGGATTTATATGGGAAATACTGCTTGCCCGAGCTGATTCGAGCGATTTGTGAGGCGACGGATATTCCGTGGATTCGAATTCTCTATTGTTATCCCGATAAAATTACGGATGAGCTGGTAGAGGAAATCAAAAACAACGATCGCGTGGTCAAATACATCGATCTTCCTATTCAGCATATCAGCGACCGTATTCTTGCTGCTATGAACCGTCATGGTGACGCTGCTATGATCCGGTCGGTGGTGGAAAAGCTGCGACGCGAAATTCCGGATATCTGCATTCGCACAACGGTGATTGTCGGATTTCCGGGAGAAACGGAGGAGGATTTTTATGCGCTTTGCGAATATATCTCCGAGGTGCAGTTTGACCGGCTTGGCGCCTTTCCCTATTCCCGCGAAGAGGATACGCCGGCCTATGATTTTGAGGAGCAAATCGACGAGCAGGTAAAACAGGATCGCTATGATATCGTAATGAGGGAACAGCTCCACATCACACAGCGGAAAAACGAAGAGATGATTGGAAAGCGAGTCACCGTGCTCTGTGAGGCATTTGATCCTGTTGCGGAAATTTATTACGGCAGAAGCGCACACGATGCGCCGGACATCGATACCAAGGTGTATTTCAGAAATGCAATCGGCAAAAAGCGGATTGCGCCTGGAACCCTGGTGGAGGTGGAGATTGAAGAAGCCATGGACTATGATCTCATCGGCAGAACTATTTTATGAATTTGTATAAATTGAAAAAATCCCGTCCAGGCGGGAATTTTAGGAGGTTTGCCGTGAAACTGAATTTACCCAATAAGCTGACGATCGCGAGGATGGTGATGGTGCCGTTTCTGATGATCTTTATCGCGTTTGATTTTGGGCTTGGCGTATGGTCGAGACTGATTGCCGCTGTATTTTTCGGGGCGGCGTCCTTCACAGATTTTGTGGACGGCCATATCGCCAGACGCGACGGGCTTGTGACGAATTTTGGAAAATTTCTTGATCCGTTAGCGGATAAGCTGATGGTGTTTGTCGCACTCATTTCACTTTGCTATGTGACGGGACGCGACGAGGGCAGGAGTGTATATGGAATTCTCTTACTGGCGGCGACCGTGATCGTTATTTTCCGCGAGCTTGCCGTAACGTCCATGCGCATGGTGGTTACGAATACAGATGGCATTGTCATTGCCGCGGGCTTCCTTGGAAAAGTTAAAACCTGCACACAGATATTATTTATTCTGGTGGCTTTGCTTGAGCCTGTCGTTTGGAGCGGACACATCGCCTCCTACATCACAATGGCAGCGATGGCTGTGATGACAGTATGGTCCGGCGTATCCTATTTCCGCAGCTATTGGAAATACATCAATCCCGCCCAATAAGGCATATGAATGGATATCCGGCTTTGTTTGTGGCTTTTGAAGGATAAAGAAAAATCAGTGGAGCTGGTGCTTGCCCGAAGAAAATTCTATTCCCTGTGATTTTTGGAATAAAAATTTTCTTGACAATATTTACGCCGCGGTATACAATATAAGCAGAAGGGATAGCTTCGGACTTTGCTCCCATGAAAGTGGGAACGGTTCTGGATTGATTTAGAAAGGATTTTACGATTATGGCAGATGAGATGTTTGAACCCTCTGGATTGATTACTTTGACAGATGAAGATGGCATTGAAACAGAATTTGAAGTAATAGCTTCTCTCGAAATCGACGGAAACGTCTATTATGCCCTGATGCCCGTTTCGGACAACGATAATGGGGATTGTGTCATTTTGAAGCTTGAGGAAGATGAAGATGGAGAAGAGATTTTGTCTACCATCGACGATGACGATGAATATGACCGTGTTGCCGATGCCTTTGATGATGAGGTCTTCTCAGAAATTGACTATGACGAGGAAGAATAAACGCTTTTTATATGCATATATTATAGATAGCATCAAAAGAAAGATATGAATTTTTGAGAGGATGAAGAACAAATCCTGCCCCTCTCGTGATATGTCATAAATTAAACCTACAACTTATTCTTGGAGCCTTTACCCGATGCGGGTATGCAGACCTCCCGAACGGTCCTGCTTTGTCACGACCGTCCCCGGACGTTGGGAGCACAAAGTATCGGCGCGGGCACCTACCTTGCGAAATGCAGGGCATTAATTTTGACGTACACGGCCGGGTGGGGCTAAAAGATAAGCGGCAAAAAACATCGGAGTCTCTGTTGTTTTGGCCAAAAAAAATGTTAAAAAGCGATATCCGGTCAGGATATCGCTTTTTAACATTTACCAACATGAAGTATAGGTTAAAATAAATCAATTTTCCCTCGAACTGATTTTTTCAACAAATGTGTTAATATCGTTCTGAATCGTGGCCGCATTTCTGTCGTTCCATCTCGAGACTTCGTTCTGCGCGTTCTCAACAAAGCCGCTGAAGCTGGATTCATACTGAGACCACCAAAGATATCCGGGATCATAGGTGCGGGTGTCGAGAATGATCTCCAGCATCTCGGCAGCATTCGGATTGCTGCAATATTCGCTGCTGTAGGCGTCGACCCAGGCGGGACGAACGAGATATCTGGAGTGGAACGCATATACCTCAAGAAATTGGCCCATGGCCGCCGGATTGGAAACGGTAGTCGGAACGGCATACGCACAAAAGGAATTGTCCACAAAATGGGCGTAATTTTCCTGAGACGTGCTGTAGAGCGGATAGGGAACTACGCTGACTGAAGCACCGTCGGCTTCTCTCAGAACATCTAGCCCCGCGGAGAAGAAAAGCACGTTGCTGCTTTTTGCCACTTCATGAACGATAAGAGGCGAAATGTCTTCCACGCCCTGCGTTTCATCCATATTCCAAAGAGAGATAGCTTTGTCTATGACGCTGTCCCATTCTGCCAGATGCTCGCTTGCCGCAAAATTCATGACACCATCGTTATTTTCAATGATCGAGAGGCCGGAAGCGACATGCAGGGCATGGGCGGCATCACTGGTTCTGACCCAACCCATGATATCGCCTTCACTCCAGTAACGGTTATAATTGCCACCCTGGGAGGCTGCGATGGCTTTGATCATCTCTACGAATTTATCCATCGTCCACTCATGATTTCTGACAAGCTCGTAAATATCATCTGTGATAGGCGAATTTTCCAAAACGGTATTGTTCACGATAAGGGCACGAGTCTCGTTGAAGGTAGTCAGGGCAAAATCACCGACCGCCAAATAAAGAGCCATCGAGCCGTTGTTCTTTCTGACACGGAAAGAATTGACATATGTCTGATCCCACCAAGGATTTTCAAAGTTGATGCCAAGGTTATAAAGATTGTAGTTCTCGCCGCTTTCCGCTCGAGGCTTGCCACCGAACTGAACCATATATGCCTGGATAGTTTCCTGTCCGTTCATGCGGTCAGCCATAGCGAAGGAATAAGGATCACCGACAATCATCACCTCGATGTTGCAGTTGTAGAGGCTTTCGATGACTTTATTTCTCTGCTGAACGGCCACACTGATTGTGTCAGCTTCACTGGAATAAACCTCGTTCCAAATACCATCGTCGTCCACGGCTGCGATGGTGAAGGTAGCGCCGCCGAAATCAACGTCCTCAAAGCCGTCGAGCTTGTTGTAGCCGTCGAGCTCTGCTGTTGTTCCTGATGTAGATGCTGATGTGCCGGGCGTGCTATCAGTTCTTGTGGGTTCTACGGCTCCGCCGCTTGTTCCCGGTGTGCTTTCTTCAGTTCCGGACTCACTGCCGGTGGTTCCACTTGTGGATGTAGAGCCCGTGGTCTCGTCAGAGGTGTCATCAGGAGTAGACGCAGTTGTGCCGGGCGTGCTATCAGTTCTTGTGGTTTCTGCCGTTTCAGTACTTGTTCCCGGTGTGCTTTCTTCAGTTCCGGACTCACTGCCGGTGGTTCCACTTGTGGATGTAGAGCTCGTGGTCTCGGTGGTGCCATCACCACATCCGGCCATCAGAAACACGGTGAGAATCATGGCGAGAGACAGAACGAGTGCTAGAAATCTCTTCATAAAATGAATCTCCTTTGGTTGAATGTTTTATATGAAGCTAAAATCAGCGGCAAACATTTTTATGTAAATAGTATAACAATTTATGTGAAGTTTGTCAATACGTGGTAGCTGGATCTATTCGCCTCTAAATGGGAAACAAAAATAGATAAAAATCAGGTTTTCTACATTTTCAAAGCTTGATAAAAGGCAAGAAAATGAAGTCTTTTTCTGCGTATATTCACAGTCTCAGATGGCTAAAAGAAATTTCTATATTCAGGGATGGAATCAGAATAAGAAGCGAGGGTATCTTGGATACCCTCGCTTCTATTCTATTAGAAATAAAAACTAAAAGCTCAGACCTCTCTCGAACTGATTTTTTCAACAAATGTGTTAATATCGTTCTGAATCGTGGCCGCGTTTCTGTCGTTCCATCTTGTGACTTCGTTCTGATCGTTGGAAATAAATCCGCTGAAGCTGCTTTCATACTGAGACCACCAGAGGTAGCCGGGGTCATAGGTGCGGGTGTCGAGAATGATCTCAAGCATCTCGGCAGAATCCGCATCGCTGCAGTAATCGTAGGCGTAGGCGTCGATCCAAGCGGGGCGAACAAGATATCTGGAGTGGAACGCATATACCTCGAGGAATTCACCCATGACGGTGGGATTGGAGACAGAGGTCGGAACAGCATATGCATAGATATGATTATCTACATAATGCGCATAATTTTCCTGCGATTCGCTGTAAAGCGGATAGGGAAGTACGCCGACTGAAACATTTTCGGTGTCTTTCATTCTTTCCAGAACATCGAGAACTTCAGAACCAAAAAGGGTTGTTGCGCTGGATAAAGCCTCCTGAACATCGGTATAAGCAATAGTTTCAGAGCCTTGTGTATCCCATACAGCGATCGCAGTTTCCATAACGGTCGACCATTCCGTTAAATGATTGCCAACAGCAAGAGACAGCACGCCGTCGTTGTTTTCAATAATGGAAAGGCCGGAGGCAGCATGCAGGCCATGGGTGGCATGAGCCGTTCTGACCCAGCCCATGATATCTCCCTCGCTCCAATGAAGCTCGGAGTTACCACTGCTTTCTTGGGCTGTATTGATAATAAATTCCATAAATTTATCCATCGTCCATTCTTTGTTTCTGACAAGCTCGTAAATGTCATCCTGAACGGGCGAGGTCGCCAGCACGTCCTTGTTGACGATGATGGCGTGGGTCGCACTGAACGAAGAAAGCGCAAAGTCTCCAATCATGGTATAAAGCGTCATCGTGCCGTTGTTTTTCCGAACGCTGTACGTATCGACATACGTCTGATCCCACCAAGGATTTTCAAAATTGATGCCGAGGGTGTAAAGATTATAGTTCGCGCCGTCTTCCGCCGTGCCTTTGCCGCCGTATTTGACGGTGTAGGCTTTAATGCGATCCGTTCCGCTGGTGCGATCTGCCTCAATAAGCGGACCGATCTCGCCGACTGCTTCAACCTGTATGGTGCAGTTGTAAAGCTCCTGCATAACTTCGTTTCTCAGACGAACGGCAACGCTGATGGTGTCGGTTTCCTCGGAATAAACCTCTTTGGAGGCATCCCAGCCGTCCGCAACACCGTCGTCTGCCGCGATGGTAAACGTGGCGCCGCCGAAGTCGACATCCTCAAAGCCGTAGGGCTTGCTGTAGCCGTCAGGCTCTGCTGTTTCCGTCGGCTCTGTAGCCGAGCTGGAGGTATCGCCACTGCCTCCGGTGGTTTCTGATCCGCCGCTTGTTCCCGATGTGTTGTCGGTCTCTGACCCACTGCCGGTAGTGCCGCTTGTGGAGGAAGAGCCTGTGGTCTCGGTGGGGTCATCACCACATCCGGCCATCAGAAACACAACGAGAATCATTGCGAGAGACAGAACAAGTGCCAGAATTCTCTTCATAAAATGAATCTCCTTTGCTTGAAAAATATTTTTCCGTTCGCAGGTCAAACTCGAATTCGAGAGCGAACGTTTCTGTTGGATAGTATAGCATTTTATACGGATTTTGTCAACACGTATCGGCTATTTCTGGTTGATTTTCGTTAATATCTACAAAAAAATTTGAAATTTTTGATAAACGAGATAAAAACATCCAGCTCCGAGTTTTGTCAAGACCTGCGGAAAGGCAGGAAAACAGGGTATTCTGTTCGTTTTCCTGCCCGATTTCATTTTGTTTTCATGATGTTTGCGCATCAGCCAGAGAAGAGGATTCCATATAACTGTGATATCCTTTCAGCTGTCCGGGTGTGGAGCCGAAAACAATATAATCAATTTCCACAGTATTGCCGGCCTTGATAAGCGCTCTGCTGTCTAGACGATTGAAATATTCCGCATAAGCGTCATAATCTGCCGCCGTTTCTCCCTCGTCAAACACGTTGTTCAAATAGGCGTTGGCATAGGAGCATGTCGAGCCAAGCAGGTGAAATTTCAATCCAGAAACGTTGGTATTTTGTTTCCATGTCCAGTTGTTTCCGGGTGCCTGCCCAGGCAGGAGAACGCCTTTACCGGAGGCATAAGTTGCGGCATAGCAAAGGTCATAGATATAAGTCTCATAGCCGGCCTTCTGCTTTCCAATCGACATCACCATAAACTGTGTGGAGGCATACGCCGATGCGTTATTGAACTGAACGGCAATTTTGTCGTTTTCCGTCGGATTGTGGATGCGGATCTTCATATATTGATGATATCCGCGCCACTGATCCTTTTTTCCCACACCGTCAAAGGTGAAAGGAAAGCCCGCCCATGTGCCATATCCCGAGCGCAGCTCCTCCGCGAAGTCATAGGAAACTAAGTTGTCAAAGCTGATGGCAAAGTCGTTCATCATATGGTAACAGGTATTTGTCCCGCGCAGAAAATACTGTGAATCTGCTGTGCTGGCGTTCTCTCCCGCCGCCTGAAAAGTCCCGTCTTTTTTTGCTGTGAGCTTGAGAGCGTCCTCCGTGAATTCCACTGTTAAAAACTCATCATTGTATGTCATAACGTCGACGATATATTCATGAGTTGTCATATGATTGTCTTGTGCGAAGGATTTGGTCCCGAAATCCAGTCTTGCAAAAATGGGAAGGGTTGTGGAAAAAGGAGAGGTATCCGGACCCGCTTGTTCGGCGCCACTGGTGTTGTCCGGATTTCCTGTGATGATTTCCGAGGAGGAATCGTCGTTTCCTGTTATGATGTCCGACGTGCTGCTGTCTGTATCCGATGTGTCCGGATTCGAAGTGCCTGTGCTGGATGAGTCTGTATGGGATGTGCCAGACGGTTTCGTTCCGCTCGTATCCGTTGTCTCATTCGGCTCGCCGAAGCATCCGGCAAAGAGCAGACACAGCACAAGCAGACCTCCTATAAGAATCAGAATTTTTTTCATGATAATCATTCCATTCCGCCGTCAGACAATCGCATGTCAGGCGGCATTGTGATAGTACGGAAAAGCGGCCGGTCCGATTGGCGGCCGACCTCGGCGCTTCGAAATATCTATCAAAGTTATCTCGGGAGCGCAAACAAAATTTCTGCCTTTCCGTAATTTGAGTTTTTGCAGTTGCATGGAACGTTATGCGTCGCACATCCGGGTAAATGTTAGAAAAAAAGACGCTCCCTTTTGAGAAGCGTCTTTTTAATTTTAAAGATTTTTAAGCTGCAGCGTTCGAAGAATCCTCGAGATAGCTGGTCCATTCTTCCAACTGAGCTCTGGTGGAGCCAAATATAATATAGTCAACTTCTACATGATCACCCTGCTGGATGTTCGCGCGGCTGTCGCATGTTTTATTGACACCGTATGCGCCGAGGAGATGGAAGCGCAGCGAGCTTTGCTCTACATTAGACTGCCAGTTCCAGTTGTTGCCGCCGACATTCTGTGTTTCTCTTGCGTCATTGACGTTGCCGATATACGTGGTAGCGCCGTTATTCGTCAGCTGACGGCCTGCCCAAGCGAGGAACGGAATATCATAAATGTAGGTTGCCCACTCATTGGAGGGTGTAGCGGTAAGCTTGGTTTCGCTCTCGGTTGTAGGCGCGCCGCCCTGCAGGAACATGTAAGGGGCAATGTTACGGGTGGAGTAAAGACCACCGGACTGATGATATTCCATCGAGATGATGTTGTTGTCGGTGGGGTTGAGAATACGAATCTTCATATACTGATGCTTCCCTTGCCATTGTACGCCGACTTTGGCAGTGGAAACCGGATAGTCAACCCAAGTACCCCAGCCTGCCATCAGATAATCATCATAATCATAGGAAACAAGATTATCAAAGCAAATCGCAAACGAATCGCTGCTCATGCCGCTCGTATAGTTCTTAATGGCCCAAATAACCATGGTGTCTTCTGTAAATTCGATCGTCAGGTTCTCAGCATTGTATGTAAGACGATCAACAATGAAGTCATGATGAGAGGTATGTCCCTCAGCCTCAGCCTTGGTGTTGGTACCAAAGTCGAGACGAAGATAAATCGGCAGCGTGGTGCCTGTTGTGATGGTTGTAGCATCCGTTCCCTCCGGCGGCTGCGTGGTACCCGCAGTGGTTCCTGAGGTGGACTCGGTCGTCGATTCCGTGGTGGACTCGGTTGTCGATTCTGTAGTGGACTCCGTGGTCTCCGTTGTGTCCGTGGTCTCCGTTGTGTTCGTGGTCTCTGTTGTGTTCGTCGTTTCTGTCGGCTCGGTACTTTCCGTGGTTTCATCAGGATCGTCACCACAGCTGACCATAGCAAGTACAGCGAAGAGCATAACAGCTACCAGAAGCAGTGATAAAAGTCTCTTCATACAAATAGAATCTCCTTTTTGAATTAAAGATTTTTCTTACCGTACAAGATATCGTCTGAAAATACCTCGCACCGTGATTACTGTTATTGTATCATCAAACTTGAATTTTGTCAATACCCATAAAAAAATAGTGCTTAAAAATATCCTAAAATTTCAATAAATTTATGGCTGCACATACTTTTTTTGTTAAGTTTGTGTGAATTTTCTTTTGCGAAAACCGCGAAGACTGTCGGATTTTTCCCGCCAAAAAGATGGTCTCATCTTGAATTTTAAGAAAAAATTTTCGTATAGGGCGGCCCTATCATAAGCCCTATCATAATCTATGCAGGACAAACGTCCGTCATGACAATGGGCAGCAAAAAAGGAAGGCCGCCGCCTTCCTTTTTTGCCATTCTGGCACGGAATTAGTCCTCGTAATAGGTTTCATCGTCAATAGGAGTGACTGTGATATGCGTGAGCGGATCCTCACATTCATCGTCTCGATAGATTTCGAAATGGAGATGAGGGGACTGTGAAATTTCCACAAGCGCAGTATCTCCGATGGCACCGATTTCATCGCCTGCCTTGACTGTGACACCCTCGGCAATTTCTTCGGGGATGGTTGTTTGCAGATTTTGATAGACAGACTTATATCCGCCGGCGTGGGAAATCACAATGGTTTGTCCCATCATAGGATCAAGCGTAACGGATTCGATGGTGCCGTCTGCCGCAGCATAAACAGGGGTGCCGGCGTCAGCTTCGATGTCGACGCCGAGATGAACGCGGTAATCCTCCATGGTGTCCGAATATACCGGGATATCGGCGGACCATTCCTTGGATATGTTGCCGTTTGTCACAGGGGAAATGAATGTTACGTCATCGGCAACGATAGGTGTGTCGCCCGGATCGGTTGTATCTTGGGGACCTGTTGTTCCGGTGGTCTGGTTCGGCGCTGTCTGCCCGGAGGTGCCTGTGGATTCCGGCTTGGTACGCCTGCTGGATACAACGGCAACGACGGTGACAACGATAGCGACTACGACAAGAAGTGCCAGCGCGATGGTAAGTCCGCGGGTCATCTGCTTTTTCTTTTGATTTTGATTCATAAAAACAATTCCTTTCCGCCTTTCGGCTAAGTGAACTGTTTCTATTGTCGCCAGAATTTTTGCTCTTATGCAAAAATATGAAAAAAATACAGATTTTGCGGGAATTTTTACAATGAGACCGCGGGATTCAGTCGGAAATCATATAGCCGCATCCCCGTACCGTGGAGATGAGTCGGATATGAAACCGGTTATCGATTTTGGCACGCAGGTAATTGATATAAACGTCTACGACGTTTGTATCGGCTCCGGATTCACCGAAGACGCGGGCGAGCGCCTCCTTTCGAGAGACAGGCTTCCCTTTGTTTTCCAAAAGCAGCGAGAGCAGAGCGAATTCTCTTGCGGTAAGCTCAATTTTTTCTCCCTTATAATAAGCGGAACGCAGCGCTTCATCAAGAGCGAGGAACTGAGAAGGGCTTTTTCGCCTTTGCGGGCGAAGCTCTGTTTTCGTACCGCCGTCGGAGGGGAGGAATATCGCGTCCAGAAAGTCCTCAACGACAAACGGACGCACCACCGCGTAATAACGCGTCAGCTCCCGCGTCGGAATACGGGCCAGCTCTTCCGGATATCCGATGACAATCGTTTCGCATGACGCAGGAGGAGCACTCGTGCTGCCCTGCAGAAGTCCGGCATCGATGACGGCAAGGCGGATATCGTCAAAAACAGCGACTGTTTCTTCGATATGAGGGACGATTACGCAGGAAGCTCCTCGTTCGGAAAACTCAAGCTCTAGCATTCTTGCGTAGACAGCATCCCTGATTGCGATGAGGACTTTCATGGAGAGCCTCCTGTTTTTGTGGATTAGTTGTTATCTGCTTTTTCAATCGAAGCTCCCGCGGCGGGAACTTTTATTTTCCGGCATTTGTCGTAGCCACGAAAATGACGTTCCGGATTTCGTGTGGCCAAGACGACCTTCTGCCCCTTTTTCAAGGTGAAAAGCGTTACGCCCGAGGCGGTCCTTGTCGCCTTTTCTGGAATGAGCTTGGTACTGATATAAATGGCCTTACCCGCATCGTTTACGAGCAGCAGGTCGAACGGCGACTCCTCATAGAATGCACCGACGAGAGGGGAGGCGTCGGAATAAGCGCCCACGAGCTTTTTGCGTGAGGCTTTGGTTTCATAGGAGGAAATGGGAACGCGCACGCCTTTTCCGTTTTCAAAGATATAGACGAAATAATGGCCCTGTGGATAACCGGCAAGAGGCTTCATCGCTATGACGTGTTCCCCCTCCTCAAAGCCGAGCTTTGCGGGAACGTAATCCCCGAGCTGCGACGCCTTTTTGGACTCAAATTCGCTGGCTTTCGCCTTGTAGATTTTTTGCTTATCGCTGACAAAGAGGATTTCGGAAACATTTTCGGCGTCCTCAGTCTGTGTGACCTCGTCTCCGGGCTTCAGCGCCTGCTCGTCGCCCCCTCGCAGAGATTGCAGTGTGATTTTCTTAAAGTACCCCTCGCGGGTGAGGATGAGCTTGACGTTGTAATTTTCGACGAAATCCTTTTCGTCGTATTCTTCGACGCTGTCCTCGTAGATAAGCTTGGTCTTGCGAGGCACGGCATATTTGGCTTTGATTTCTTCCAGTTGTTTGACGATACGGTTTTTCAGCTTGCGTTCGGATTCAATGATAGATTTGATTTCCGCGATTTCCTTTTGCAGCTGTTCGATTTCCTTGATGCGTTCTAAAATATATTCACGGTTCAGGTGGCGCAGCTTGATTTCCGCAATGTATTCTGCCTGCACCTCGTCGATACTGAATCCCGCCATGAGGTTCGGGACAACGTCGCTGTCCTTTTCCGTTTCTCTTACGATCCTTATCGCTTTGTCGATGTCGAGCAGGATTTCGCCGAGTCCGAGCAGCAGATGCAGCTTTTCGCACTTCTTGGAAAGGTCGAAGGACAGCTCGCGCTTCACGCAGATCATGCGGAACCGGATCCATTCGTCGAGGATCCCGCGCAGACCGAGCTGCCGCGGCGCGCCGTCAATGAGCACGTTGAAGTTGCAGGCGAAAGCGTCCTCGAGCGGCGTTTTTTTATAGAGCTTGGCCATCAGCTTGTCCGGGTCAGTTCCGCGGCGCAGGTCAAGCGTGAGCTTGAAGCCGTTCAGGTCGATTTCGTCGCGCACGTCGGTCACTTCCTTCAGTGTGCCCGCTTTAATCATATCTGTAAGCTTTTTCAGGATAAGCTCGATAGAGGTGGAGTAGGGAATCTCCAGAATATCGATGCAGCCGGCATCCTTGTCATAAGAGTAGCGGGCACGCAGCGTGATATTGCCGCGTCCGGTCTCGTAGACCTCGCGCATGCGGTCACGGTTGTAAATGAGAAGCCCTCCAACGGAGAAATCCGGCGCCTTGATGATATCAAGCAGCTCGTCTGTTGTCGTCTCGGCGTTTTTCAGCACGGCGATGGCGCCGTCGCAGACCTCGCCGAGGTTGAAGGAGCAGATTTGACTTGCCATTCCGACGGCGATGCCCATATTGGGAGATACGAGAATATTCGGAAACGCTGTCGGGAGCAGGACCGGCTCCTTCATGGTGTTGTCATAGTTATCGACAAAGTCGACGGCGTCGCGGTCGATGCCGCGGAAAATTTCTGCACAGATGGGGTCGAGCTTGACCTCGGTGTAACGCGACGCAGCGAACGCCATATCACGGCTGTATACCTTGCCGAAGCTTCCTTTGGAATCGATGAGCGGGTGCAGCAGTGCTTCGTTTCCCCGTGTGAGACGGACGAGTGTTTCATAAATCGCCATGTCTCCGTGCGGATTGAGCCGCATGGTCTGTCCGACGACATTGGCGCTTTTGGTACGGGGGCCGGTGAGCAGTCCCATTTTATACATCGTATAAAGAAGCTTTCTGTGCGAGGGCTTGAAGCCGTCGATTTCCGGAATCGCGCGCGACACGATAACGCTCATGACGTACGGCATATAATTTTTTTCGATGGTATCGGTGATCGGCTGGAGCATGATCTCCGCCGGAATGATTTCTTTTTTTTCGGTTTTTTTGCTCTTTGCTCTTGCCATTGCGGTGTCCGTTCCTTTCGCTTGCGTACGGGATGTTTAAATGTCCGCCTCCGCCAGATATTCGCGGCCGTATTCGGCGATGAATTTTTTACGCTCCGGCAGATCGTCTCCGAGCAGCGTTTCGAAAATATATTCGGTTTTGGCCCTGTCGGCTTCCATGATTTTGATAAGCCTTCGCGTTTCGGGATTCATGGTTGTCTGCCACATCATATCCGGCTCGTTTTCGCCGAGCCCCTTGGAGCGCTGAAGCGTATACTTAGCGCCGCCGAAGCCGGAGACGATTTTCTGCTTTTCATTTTCATCATAAGCAAAATATATTTTATCCTTGCAGGTGATCTCAAAAAGCGGGGATTCCGCGATATAAACACGTCCTTCTTTGATGAGCGTCGGAAGCAGCCGGTAAAAGATCGTCAGAATCAGTGTGCGGATCTGATAACCGTCCTCGTCGGCATCGGTACAGATGATGATCTTGCTCCATTTGAGCTGGCTCATATCAAAAGCATCTTGTGTTTTGCCCTTGCCCCCAACCTCGACGCCGCAGCCGATGACTTTTAAAAGATCTACGATAATCTCGTTTTTGAAAATCCGGTCGTAGTCGCTTTTAAGGCAGTTGAGCGTCTTGCCGCGCACCGGGATGATCGCTTGGAATTCAGCGTCGCGGCCGAGCTTGCAGGAAGTCATAGCGGAATCACCCTCCACGATGTAAAGCTCGCGGCGCTCCGGGTCACGGGAGCGGCAGGAAACAAATTTTTCCACGCGGTTTGCCACATCGTTTTGAGAGGAAAGCTTCTTTTTCAGATTGAGTCTTGTGCTTTCCGCATTCTCACGGCTGCGCTTGTTAACCAGTACCTGCCCTGCGATTTTCTCCGCGTCGGCGGGATTTTCAATGAAGTAGATTTCCAGCTGCCGCTTTAAGAAATCGGTCAATGTTTCGGTAATGAATTCGTTGGAAATCGCTTTTTTTGTCTGATTTTCATAAGAGGTTTGCGTGGAAAAGCTGTTGATGATGAGAACCAGGCAGTCCTCGATGTCGCCGAAGGTTATTTTGCTCTCGTTTTTGTTGTATTTTCCGCTCGATTTGAGATATTTATCGATGGCGTAGACAAACGCGGTGCGTGTTGCCTTATCCGGCGATCCGCCGTGCTCGAGAAAGCTTGAATTATGATAGTATTCAATAAGGTTCACCGTGTTGGAGAAGCAGAACGCAATCTCCGCCTTGAAGCTGTATTCAGGCTTGTCCGCGCGGTCGCGTCCGCGGGCCTCCGTTTTCCAGAGAACAGGCGCGGTAAGCGCCGTATCGCCGACGACGCGGGAAATTTGGTCCTCGATTCCGTGCTCGTAATAGAAGTCCTTTTCGTCGAAGGTTCCATCCTCGTTTTGCCAGCGGAAGCAAAAGCGCAGGCCGGCGTTGACGACCGCCTGACGGTCGAGCATGCTCTCATAGTATTCGCGAGGGATATCTGTTGAGGTGAAAACCTCGAGGTCCGGCTTCCAATAGACGACGGTCCCCGTGCGCTGTTCTTTTTTGGAGACGAGCGGCGTGCGGATGAGCTCGCCGTCCGGCTCGCCTTTTTTGAAGTTCATCTCAAGCATTTCCGTGCCGCGATAGGACTGTACCTTCATGAATTCAGAGCTGTACTGCGTCGCGGCGGCGCCGAGCCCGTTGAGCCCGAGCGAATATTGGTAAAGTGCGTCGTCCCCGGCGTTGTTGTTGTATTTGCTGCCGGCGTACAGCTCACAGTAAACGAGCTCCCAGTTGTATTTGCCCTCGTTTTCATTGTAATCGAGCGGGACGCCGCGCCCGAAGTCCTCGATGCGGATGGAACCGTCATGATAGGCGGTGATGTTGATTTTGTCGCCGTAGCCCTCGCGCGCCTCGTCAACGGCGTTGGAGAGAATTTCAAAGACGGAGTGTTCGCAGCCCTCCAGTCCGTCCGAGCCGAAAATGACCGCCGGACGGCTGCGTACTCTTTCCGCTCCTTTGAGCATGGTGATGCTTTTATCGTCATATACATTTGTCTTTTTTGCCATAAAATCTCCTTTTACCGGATGGCGCTCGGATGTTGGTTAAAAGAAAGCGGGCAAACGTATTACGCGTGCTGCCCGCAAAAATCCGTGCAGTTTTTTCTTATATCTTTTAGTTGATTTATTAAAATTTTCTGCTATAATGTAAAAAGAAATAAAAACAAGGGAAAGCATACAGCGCGTTGACCGAAAAAACGATTCTGCGCTCATTTTCTACCCTAATATTATAACATATTTGTTTTGCTTAATCAAGGAAAATTTTCCGAAAAAACGGAAGATACGGGATACTGAAACCTATGAAGTCCATATTGGAAAAAGAAAAAATTGAATATTCCGGTGCGATTCCATTCTCCGCATGCCATTGCCGCAGACCGGACATTATCGAACGGCGCGGCGTGTCGGCGGACCGCATCCGAACGGCGGTCATGCTTTTGATCCCGTATTTTGTAAATGACGGTGAGGGAAATGTGTCGTTCTATGCCCGTTCCCGCGATTATCATCTTTACTGTGAAGGACTATTTTCCCGCGTTATCCCCGCACTGGAGGAGCGCTTTGGGGAACGATTCCTCGGCTTTGCGGACAAGTCCCCGATTCAGGAAAATATCGCCGCTTCTATGGCGGGACTCGGGGCGCTCGGGGACAATTTCATGCTGATCAACGAAAAATACGGGTCCTTTGTCTTTGTGGC
>QALR01000010.1 GCA_003150035.1 Clostridiales bacterium | reverse complement strand
AGACAAGAGAAGAAAACTTTGGAGATAAAGAAGAAACCGCATACCTTATGGAAGTGGTTCTCTTATGCGGCGGCGGCTTTAATTTGTATAGGCTTGGGAATGGGTTCTCATTTATATATACGCAGAGCACAATTTTCAGAGCCTCAAAGCTATATCGTATCTGCGGATAAGGGACAACGTGCTAGCATAGT
The DNA here is from genome assembly GCA_003150035.1 of Clostridiales bacterium. Lineage (GTDB taxonomy): Bacteria > Bacillota > Clostridia > Oscillospirales > CAG-272 > QALR01. The sequence goes on along the minus strand of QALR01000010.1, from coordinate 6,561 downwards.
TCTTCCCGACGGAACAAAAGTATGGTTAAACTCACATACTCATCTTATTTATGATACGAATTATGGGGTAAAAGAAAGGTCTGTATCTTTATCTGGAGAAGCTTATTTTGAGGTAGCTAAAGACAAGAAGCATCGCTTTGTCGTAAAAGCCGGAAATATGGAAGTAGAGGCATTAGGTACGACTTTTAATGTGAAGGCATACGATGAAGATGATGAAATGATCGCTACTTTATTTGAGGGTAGCGTGCGTGCCAAAGCTGGAAATCAGATGGCGATATTAACGCCTGATCAATGTGCTATATTTAGTAAAACCGATCGCCGGCTATCTGTAAATCATCCAAGGAATACTTCGTATGCTAGTCTATGGCGTACGAATGAACTGGCGTTTTCCGGTGAATCATTGGAAGAGATTGCGATTCTTCTGGATCGTATGTATAATGTAAAAGTCCATTTTTTATCAAATAGGATCAAAAAATATAGTTTTTCGGGCGTTATCCGGAATAATAGTCTTGATAATGTATTTGAAATAATAAGCCTTACGGCTCCGATTACTTATGAGTCGGTAGGTGATACTATCTATTTAAATGAGAAGTAGGATGTTGAATGTTAACCTAATAAAGAAGAAGCCTATGGGATGAGTTAGATGATTATAGTAAAAAAGAAGAAAGGCTAAGCCCTTCTTCCTCTTAAGCAAAATCACTTGTACGTAATATCTTTAAGGAAATAACTAGCCGGTTATAAATAAGATAGACTACATGCGTGATTTGCTTGTAAAGTTACCTGTTTAAAATCTATGTGTTATTAAAAAACTTTTAAAAATGAGTAATTTCAAGCACTCTTTTTTCCGGACACTTTTGTATGCCCAATTATTGTCGGGCTTTTCCGGGGTTGCGGTAGCCGCTCAGATTTCGTTGTCGGTCAAGGATAAACCGATGCGAGAAGTTATTAAAGAATTGGAGAAGACAACGGAATATCGTTTCTTTTACAATGATGAAATCAAAGGATTGGATTTTCCGGTTTCGGTTAATGTGAAAGACGGAGACATTAATTTTGTAATGAAATCGCTTTCCAAACAAGCGAATGTTGATTATGTATTGAAATCGGGGAATCAAGTTGTCTTGTCATCCGCAGAGGCGGTAAAACAACAAGAAAGTAAAAAAGTTACAGGTTCGGTGGTGGACTCAAAAGGCGAACCTATCATCGGCGCCAATGTGGTAGTGAAAGGCTCTACGAATGGAACGATCACGGACATTGATGGTAATTTCTCCATCGAGGTAACTCCGAATTCGATACTTCAAATCTCTTATATCGGTTACGTAGCTCAAGAGGTACCGGTAGGAAATAAGAATAATCTGGTCATTTCTATTCATGAGGATACCCAAAAATTAGATGAGGTCGTGGTTGTAGGTTATGGTACTCAAAAGAAAGTAAACTTAACGGGTGCCGTGGAACAAGTGACGAGCGAGGTTTTTGAGAACCGTTCCGTATCGAACGCTACCCAGATGTTGCAAGGTTCTATCCCGAACTTGAATATCCAGTTGACGGATGGTAAGCCGACCCGTACGGCTAGTTATAACGTGCGTGGTACGACCTCTATCGGTCAAGGCGGGGATGCCTTGGTTTTGATCGATGGTGTTGAGGGGGATCCGTCTATGTTGAATCCAAATGATATCGCTAGCGTGTCTGTATTGAAGGATGCGGCCTCTGCCGCTATTTATGGTGCCCGGGGTACGTTTGGTGTGGTATTGATTACGACAAAAGAACCGGCTAAAGATAAGACTTCTATTACGTATACGGGTAATTTCTCGTTACAACGTCCGGCTACGGTTCCCGATGTGGTGACGGATGGATATATGTATGCCGAACGTTTCTATGAGGCTTATCACGCATGGAACAATTATTCGGCGGATCCGAAGAACATTAATAAGACCCAAGACTTCTCTCTTGGTTGGCTGGAAGATTTCAGGTTGCGGAAAGAACAAGGTATTACCTCAGAAGTAGAGAAAGATGCCAACGGCAAATATGTTTATTATGGAAATGAGGATTATTACGATGCTTTATATAAGAAGAATACGTTTGCGCAGGACCATAATCTATCGTTGACAGGAAGTAATGGTAAATTAAATTATTATATATCCGGCCGTTTCTATGGATATGATGGTTTGTTCCGTTATAATACGGACGATTACAAAACGATGAATTTACGTGCGAAAGGTTCTATCCAACTGTTTGATTGGTTGAAAGTGGAGAATAACATGGAATTCTCGAATATGGATTATCATAACCCGATGAATGTCGGTGAGGGTGGTTCAATCTGGCGTAATATATCGGATGAGGGACATCCTTGCCAGCCTATTTTCAATCCGGATGGAAGCCTGTCTTTTGCGGCCGCTTATACGATAGGTGATTTCATATATGGCAAGAACGGCATTGATACGAATAATAAGGTATTACGGAATACGACTAGCTTTACGACATCATTCTTAAACAATAAGTTGCATGTAAGGGGTGATTTTACATTTAGGAATACGGATAATAATAAGACGCAACGCCGTGTCCCGGTTCCTTATAGCAAAGTGGAAGGTGAGAGCTTGCTGTTGAGCGAGAAATACAATGATTTAAAAGAAACGACCGGTAAGACTGATTATATCGCTACTAATATTTATGCCGATTATGAGGATACGTTTGCGGAGGCGCATTATTTTAAAGGTATGATCGGTTATAATTATGAACAGTCTCAATATAAGAACCTAGAGGTTCAGCGGAATGGATTGTTGTTTGATGATACGGATAACATTAATTTGGCGTTGGGTGACGCTATCACTACATCCGGTAAATATAACCGTTGGCGGGTAGCCGGTGGATTCTTCCGGTTGAATTATGCGTTTAAGGATCGTTATCTGTTGGAGGTGAACGGCCGTTATGATGGTTCCTCGAAATTCCCGACAGATCAGCAATGGGCATTCTTCCCATCTGTATCGGCGGGTTGGAGAATCTCGGAGGAGTCGTTCTGGCGGGTGAATGAACAAATCTTCTCGGATATGAAAGTCAGGGCTTCTTATGGTTCACTGGGTAATGGTAATGTTGACCCGTATAGTTTCCTTGAGCTTTTAAGCATCAAGACTTCCGATCGGGTATTGAATGGAGCGTTGAATAAGTATACCAGCGCACCTGCCGTTATGCCAAGCGGACTTACTTGGGAGACCGCTACGACAACTGACGTAGGACTTGACTTTGGTATGTTGAACAGTCGTTTCCGTTTCTCCGGCGATTACTACATCCGTAAGACTACGGATATGTACACGGTCGGTAAGACGCTCCCTGAGATTTTCGGTGCCGCTTCCCCAAAAGGTAACTATGCGGATATGACAACGAAAGGCTGGGAAATCACATTGACTTGGCGTGATCATTTTGAGCTGGCTAGCAAACCGTTTAATTATGAGATCAAGGGTACTCTGTCTGATTATATTTCAACCATAGATCGTTATAATAATGAGAATAAGTATCTGGATGATTACTATGAGGGTATGCGTGTCGGTGAGATTTGGGGATACGAGACCGAGGGCTTATTTAAAGACCAAGCGGATATCGATAATCATGCTACCCAGAAATTAATCAAGTCATCTTCCAAAAATATTTGGTATCCGGGAGACGTGAAGCTAAAGGATCAAGACGGGAACGGTGCGATCGATTATGGAACGAACCGGGTTGATGATCATGGGGATTTGAAGGTGATTGGTAATAGCTTACCTCGTTTTGCTTATAGTATTAACCTAAGCGGTGATTGGAATAACTTCTTTATATCAGCCTTCTTCCAAGGTGTAGGAAAGCAGGATTGGTATCCTAGTTCGGAATGTATTTTCTGGGGACAATATAATCGTCCGTATAATAATCTACCGACATGGCATGTCGATAATTATTGGACTGAGGATAATCAAGGCGCTTATTTGCCTCGTTATGCGGGTTATAATACATCTATTAGAGATACGAAACAGACTCGTTACTTGCAGAATGTGGCTTATATCCGTTTGAAGAATCTGCAATTTGGTTATACATTACCCAAACAATGGATCTCGAAGATCATGCTTCAAAATGCCCGGGTTTATATCTCGGCGGAGAATTTGTGGTGTTGGTCTCCCTTGTATAAACATACCCGTGATTTGGATGTGACAAATATCTATGGTTCGGACCCGGATTTGACGGATGCGGATATGAAGTCTGGCTTGAACGGGAAACGAGGTAGTGGTGATGGTAATAGTTATCCTCAAATGCGAAGCATAAGCTTAGGTGTATCAGTAACTTTTTAAATCTTGAGACATGAAAAAACTAGTATATTCTTTTATATCGGCTTGCTTGTTATTGGGTGCTTGTTCGATGGATGAGTCTCCAAAATCGGAAATAGACAAGGAATCTATATTTAATAATGAGAAAGGACTTCAGACATATTCTTATTCCTTTTATGATATTTTGCCTTCTATCAGTAATGGGTATAAGAAAGATGCGATGTGTGATTATGGTGCGGTAACAAGTTTCGATTCTTTTTTGAGAGATGGGGCTTATTCGGCTGAGGTCGCTACGGGCTGGTCTTCCGATGATTGGAAAAACTTACGTAATTTGAATTATTTCATTGAGAATTGCGTGAGTGATCAGCTAGACGAGTCCGTACGTGATAATTATATCGGATTGGCCCGCTTTTTCCGTGCTTATTTCTATTATGAGAAAGTACTCCGTTTTGGAGATGTGCCTTGGGTAGATAAATCGTTGAGTATTGATGACGAGGAGCTGTATGATGAGCGTGATCCCAGAACATTCGTGATGGACAAAGTTTTGGAAGACTTGGATTTTGCGTGCGAACATATTACTCGTACGAGTGATGGTACGGGATCTTTGGTGACGAAGTGGGTGGCTTACGCTTTGAAATCCCGTATTTGCCTGTTTGAAGGTTCTTTCCGTAAGTATCATACGGAATTGGGATTGGCCGATACAGCGAATAAGTGGTTCCAAGAGGCTGTTAACGCTGCTGAAACCGTGATGGCAGAATCTGGTCATTCTTTATATACAGGTGCGGGAACAGATGGCTCGATGCGTGCTATATTCATTAGTGATACGCCGATCACGAGCGAGGTAATGCTTGCTAGCTGTTGTGACGTAACTCTAGGTAAACTAGGTGACGCGAATTGGTGGTGGACATCGGGTACCTACGGCTCTCGTTTTAGCATGACTCGTACGTTTGTCAACACATTTTTGAGTATCGATGGAACTCCATTTACGGATCGTCCGGGATATGAGACAATGTTGTTCTATGATGAATGCCAAGATCGTGATATGCGTTTAGCGCAAACAATTCGTACTCCGGGTTATCAGAGAGACGGGGAACCTGCCGCTCCGAATTTCAATGGCTATACATTTACCGGTTATCAGCCGATTAAGTATACGTTGGATGCTACTCGTTATGACGCTGGGGCCTTGAATACAAACGCTATACCTCTTTTCCGTTATGCGGAGGTGCTGTTGAATTATGCGGAGGCCAAAGCGGAATTGGGTACATTGAGTGATCAGGATTGGAGCAAGACAGTTGGAGCTTTACGTGCCCGCGCCGGTATTACGGGAGGATTAAATGCCAAGCCGGTGAAGGTGGATACTTATCTTCAGAATACTTATTTCCCTAATATCTCAGATCCAGTCTTATTGGAAATCCGCAGGGAACGTTCTATTGAACTTGCTTTGGAGGGATTCCGTTTCTCGGATATCAAGCGTTGGAAGTTAGGTAAATTGATGACTATGCGTTGGACGGGTATTTATGTCCCGAAATTGAATGAACCGATGGATCTTGACCATGACGGAACAATGGATGTCGTGTTCTATATCGGTAGTAAACCGGAGAATTTACCGGCTAGTTGTACGCCGATATCAGTAGGGGATGATACCCAACAAGGGTTGACACAGGGTACATATGGAAACCTCACTTGGTCTGATAACGATCCTAGGATCTGGTATGATGATGATCGTCAATATTATTATCCGATTCCGGCGGCGGCAATTCAGAAAAATCCTAATTTGAAACAGAATCCGGGTTGGTAATTAAAATAAGAATAGTATGAGAAATCTAGTTATAGTATTTATTTCTTTATTTAGTTTCTGCTCCGGAATATTGGGGCAGCAGAAATGTCAGTTGAACGTAGGTAGTTTTAACCTGCGGTATGATAATGACGGAGATAAGGATGATTCTTGGACGCATCGGAAGGATATGGCCGTGTCGTTGGTACATTTTCATGATTTTGATGTCTTTGGGATTCAAGAAGGGTTGATTCACCAAGTGAAGGATTTAGTGAAAGATGGTACGTACACGTATGTCGGCGTAGGTCGGGATGACGGAAAAGAGGCAGGGGAACATGCCGCGGTCTTATTTAAGAAAGATCGGTTTAAATTATTGGATTCGGGAAATTACTGGTTGTCGGAGACACAGGATAAGCCTTCTTTTGGCTGGGATGCGCAATGCCGGAGGGTTTGTTCTTGGGCGAAGTTGAAGGATAAGGTTTCGGGAAAGGAATTTTATTTCTT
>QALR01000005.1 GCA_003150035.1 Clostridiales bacterium | reverse complement strand
GCTTCGCAGGCAAGCACCTTGACCGCCCGGAAATCGGACTTAGAGAAAGTCTCAAAATCTACGAAATCCTTGAACAACGGCTCGATCTCTACTTTGGAGAAATCTATCTTTTCCGGCTCGGCTTTCGGCGCTTCGGACTCGGTTTTGTTTACACCATTTTCGTCCTTTACACCATTCAAGGGTTTCATTGTGGGGAACAACAGCACATCGCGAATCGCCGCGGAGTCCGTGAAAAGCATACACATCCGGTCGATCCCGAACCCGATCCCTCCTGTCGGCGGCATACCGATTTCCAGCGCGTTCAGAAAATCCTCGTCAGTATGATTGGCTTCCTCGTCGCCCGCCGCAAGCTGCTCCTCCTGCGCGGCAAAGCGCGCGCGTTGGTCAATAGGATCGTTGAGCTCAGAATAAGCGTTCGCCATTTCCCATCCGTTCATAAAGAATTCAAAACGCTCCACATAATCCGGATTTTCCGGCTTTCTCTTTGTCAGAGGAGAAATTTCAACAGGATGGTCCATCACAAAGGTCGGTTGAATCAGATGTTCTTCGACAAACTCCTCGAAGAAAAGGTTCAGGATATCTCCCTTTTTATGGCGCGCCTCATAATGGATCCCCTTTGCATCGGCAATCTCCCGCGCCTGCTCTGTCGTATGAATCTCATGAAAATCCACCCCGGCATATTTTTTCACCGCGTCTACCATGGTGATTCTCTCAAACGGAGCGCCAAGATCCATTTCCACACCGCCATATATGAGCTTGGTGGTTCCTAACACCTCCGCCGCGACATGGCGATACAGGTTTTCGGTCAGATCCATCATACCGTGATAGTCGGTATATGCCTGATACAGTTCCATTAAAGTAAATTCCGGGTTATGCCTTGTATCCAAGCCCTCATTGCGGAACACACGGCCGATCTCATATACCCGCTCCAGTCCGCCGACAATCAGCCGTTTCAGCGGCAGTTCCAGCGAAATACGCAACTTGAAATCCTCGTCTAGCGCATTGAAATGCGTTTCAAACGGTCTTGCCGCGGCCCCCCCCGCATTGGAAACCAGTATCGGCGTTTCTACCTCCATAAAGCCCTGTCCGTCCAGATACCGGCGGATAGCACGGATGATTTTTGAGCGCTTGATAAAGGTATCCTTGCTTTCGGGATTCATAATAAGGTCAACATAGCGCTGCCGATACCGAAGATCAACATTGGTCAGTCCATGAAATTTTTCCGGCAGCACCTGCAAGCTTTTGGCAAGAAGCGTCAATTCCGACGCATGAACGGAAATCTCACCGGTTTTTGTGCGGAATACCTCTCCGCGAACTCCGATAATATCCCCGACATCCATTTTTTTGAACGCCGCATAAGCTTCTTCTCCAAGGCTATCACGGGCGACATAAACTTGAATATTTCCCTGAAAATCCTGAAGATGACAAAAAGATGCTTTGCCCATCACACGTTTTGACATCATCCGACCGGCCATGCTGACCGCCTTTCCTTCTAACTCCTCAAAATGACTGCGGATTTCTTCGCTGTGATGCGTCACATCATATTTTGTAATCGCAAACGGATCCTTCCCCTGTGCCTGCAGCGCCGCCAGCTTTTCTCTGCGGACTCTCCGGATTTCGCTCAGCTTTTCTTCGGAGGGCGTCTGCGTTTCCTTTTGATTTTCTCTTATTTCCTCTGCCATTCTAACACTCCTTCGTTCCAATCAGAATCAACTGTCCTTCTTTTCAATTTTGACTATCTTGAATTTTGCCACTCCATCCGGGACATCCACCGAAACGACATCGTCCACTTTGGTTCCAATCAGCGCCTTTCCAATCGGGGACTGATCGGAAATTTTATTCTCCAATGGGTCGACCTCTCTGGAGCTTACAATCTGATATTCCACTTCTTCGTCAAAATCCATATCGTATACGGTAACGGAAACACCGACGCTCACCATATCCGTTTGAATTTCATGGTCGCTTATCACTTTCGCATGGTTGATGGTTTCCTCAAGCTCTGAAATCTGCGCTTCAATTTTGGCCTGTTCGTTTTTCGCCTCATCATATTCGCTGTTTTCTGAAAGATCGCCGAAGGAGCGCGCAATCCCGACATTCTCCGCAGCTTCCTTTCTTTTGACATTTTTTAAATAGTCCAGCTCTTCCTTCAGTTTTTGATAGCTGCTTTCTGTAACGACAATCTGTTTTGCCATGGTTTATAATCTCCTCAGTTAATAAAAATCATATCAGCGACTGCTAAGCACATCGAGAGCCGCCATAAGCTGCGTGTCTTCCTCAGGCTCCACAAGGAACAAGCTCACATTCTGAAGCGTTTCCGGAAGCTCGACGGTAACATCCGGTGTGATGCCGACGCCGTCGTAATTTTCGGAAAACGGCGGATTATAGAAGAAGCTCGTGATAAAAACAACGCTTCCGTCCGAAAGAGCAAAGCCCTGCTGCCCGCAGCCCTTGCCAAAAGTCAAGGTGCCAACAATTTCCGCTTTTTCATAATCCCTCAGAGCGGAAGTAAAAAGCTCTGCAGCGGAGGCGGTATTTCCGTTCACCAACACCGTCATCGGCAAATCGATTTCCTTCGCATCCGACTGGTAAACCTCTTCTTCCTCGCCGTCTGCGTTCAAAATATGGACGATCGGCCCTTCCGGAAGAAGAAAATCAAGAATATCGCAAATCACATCGAGATCGCCGCCGGGATTATCACGAACATCGAAAATAAAGCCTTTGACCCCGGAATTCATCATGCTGTTCACCGCATTCTCAAATTGGGATACCGTTATCTGCATAAACTCAATAATGCGGATATAGCCGTATTTTTCTCCGTCCTGCTCCACAATATCAGAAATCACGGTTTCGATTGTATAAGTGCCTCTTGTCACGTTAAAATGGAGTGTTTCTCCACTCCGGACCGCCTCGATATCGACCGTGCTCCCGATTTCTCCAATGACAGAATTCACAGCGGCTTCATAGCCGATTTCCGATACCCGACGCCCGTCAATGGCTACGATCCGATCGCCCCGCTGAAGCCCGGCAGTCTCTGCCGGAGACCCGCTCATGACATGCGCAATCTCAATATCTCCGAACTCTGACAATACGACATATACGCCGATCCCGACGGAATTCCCTGCCGAGGAAGAAACCGACGCCGCCCATTCCTCAGCGGTGTAATAAGAGGCATACCGATCTCCAGAAGATAAAATATACATGCGGGCAAGTGCCTCATCGAGCAGGTCGGCATCGACATCATATAAATAAAACTGCTCATATAACTCTGCGACGGACGTAAGCTTATCCAACCCGGAAAACAGTCCAAAAGCTTCGTTGATTTTCCTTTCGTTTTCCAAGCTAAGTGAAACAAATGTTGCCTGAAAAACAAGCAATCCCGTCAAGAGAATGCATACAACAAGCACACCGAGAGAAACTCGTATCGGCTTCCTCGGCTTTTTGATTTCCGGCAATTTCTGCGCCTGTTCTCCAGATGTGTCAGACCGCGAAGACGCCGGGGTTTCCGCCGCACGCTCTGATTCGTTTTTTTCTGACGTCGTCTTCCCATCTCGAGCATGTATATTCTCATCGTCGGCAGACGGATCGGGATTTGCGTTGACAGTCTCATGCGGCATATTTTCCGCCTTTTCTTCGTTTGAATGGTTTTGGTTTTCCAAATGCTCCATATTCTCCTCCATTGGATTCAGACTTTGGATATCGGGCAGCTTCTATCATGATACAGCTGTAGTCCCAGCTCTGTTTCATTCCTCTGCTTGTTTCATGATAGATAGAAAGCGACTCCGCATATCCTGCAAGAGACGCTCACTGTTGATTTTTGATTTAATATCGATTGTTTTTAGACGTCAAATAGCTTCTTACCATTAACGCAACCTTAAAGGTAATGGCGTTGTCAAATTCACGCAGGTCAAGTCCGGTCAGCTTTTTGATTTTATCAAGCCTGTATACGAGCGTATTCCGGTGAACAAACATTTTTCTCGACGTTTCCGAAACATTGAGATTGTTCTCGAAAAAGCATTGAATCGTAGACAGCGTTTCGCGGTCAAGCGCCTCAATAGACCCTTTTTTGAATACCTCATTCAAGAACATTTCACAAAGCGTTGTCGGAAGCTGATAAATCAGGCGGCCAATGCCAAGATTTTCATAGCTTACGATATTCTTATCCGTATCAAAGACACGGCCAACCTCAAGCGCTGCCTGCGCTTCTCTATAAGAACGGGCAATATCCTTAATATTATCCACCATACTGCCGATTCCGATAGAAACCTTTGTATAAAACTCAGAGGCAAGCGTATCCGATATAGTAACGGCCGTCTGTTCGATTTCAGAAATATCTGTACTGGGCTTTACCTCACGAACCAGCACGATATCTCTTTCACCGGTGCTGATTACATAATCCTGATTGGTATTGGGGAACATATTCTGAATAATGTCGTAAGGGGAATTTTCCGTGCCGACTCCAAACTTCATCAAAAACACCACACGCAGCACATCCGCTGCAAAATGAAGCTCCTTGCTCTTGACATAAATATCACCAGGCAGGATATTGTCCAGAATGATGTTTTTGATAAACGATACCTTATCATACTTATCATCATGAAAGCTCTTGATGTTGTTGAGAGCCACGGCAAGAACCATTGACATTTTCTCTGCCATGCTGTCCTCTCCCTCGACAAACACCGTATATTCCGGGCGAATTCCCCCCGTCATAGAACGATAGGTATATCCGGCAAAAATCACCGCGTCAGCAGAATAGGAAAGCTCTTCTCTAACAGCCTGTCTGGTTTCTCCGATTTTCATAAGGTCACTGCATGCGACAATGACACCGTTTTCATCCACCACCCCGATCGTACGACCGATTGCGTCCTTCATTTGATGAATCAGTCCTTGAAACAACCTATTCGACATTTTTATATCCCCTTTATTGAAAATTATGAGTTAAAATATGCTCGTCAATAATCTGATACATATTTTAACTCATATTTTGTAGAAATTCAATAGTTTTTTCGTAAAATTATATAAAATTAGATAAGTCTAATCGTACAAACTATACCAATGATCACATAGAGAGCCAAAAGGGATATCATGATATACAGATAGGTTTGCGGAACAAGGAGCAGCAGCAAGCCGGCAAGCAGGAAAAACACACACATAATAAGCGCCAGCGTTCCGGCAAATTTGCTAGGAAGCCGATAAATTTCTCGTCCGAATATTTTCACGCTTCCATTTTTGGAAACAAACGCGCAGACAAGCAAGAGAATCACCGCAGCGGGAATGATAAAAATCAAAATTTTAGCGGCAATGCCAATGACGTCCTCGAGCCAGTTATAAGTGGTGGCATGCACATAATACAAAAGCGCAGCGCACACAAAGGTGAGTGCGGAAATGTTTTTGAACTCACGCTTGAAAACATTGTAAATAACAGCGAAGATCGAAATTCCAGCAAATGCGACCTGATATTTGACATTGGCGTTGCTGAATGTCGGGTAAGTGACAAGCATCAAGAAGACAGGAATCAAAAAATACGAAACACCGACACTCGTAAAGACCTTGCCGCTTTCATCGATTTTTCGGATACAGCGTATATAAATCGGCCACGCGATGGAAAGGACAAGCAGTACAAGCGCTCCCCATCTGCCGCCTTTCAGAAGAAAAGTCAAAAGCTTGCTTTCGTTGATGAGATTCAACCCCGCAAAGCCAATAATGGCAGCGCCAATAATGGCAAACAATCGATAAAGCTGCAAGTCTTCTCTCGGAAGAGCCGATTTTCTCTGTGTTTTTTTGATATTCTTGTCAGTCATAGCATTTTTCCCATCTCGGCGGTATCTGTTTTTATCTTTTCCGCTTTTGTCCTCCGCCGCAGGCAAAGCCTTTCGTTTATTTTTTACAGTTGTTTCTCAAAGACATAGGAAATACAGGAAAGAACATAGCCGGATGCCGTCTCACATCGAAGGATGCGGGAACCGAGCTTCACAGAAGCGATCCCGGCCGCCCTCACCTGTTCCATCTCGTTTTCCGAATAACCACCCTCCGGTCCGACAAAAAAGCTAAGCTCACCGGGCTTCGGTCCGGCAAAAGACTCCAAATACTGCCGCAAGGAAACAGTATCCTCTCTCTCATAACAGACAAACGCATTTTTCCCCGCCGCCCGTTTTACCGCTTCCGGAAAGCGCAAAGGGGCCGCAATCTCAGGCAAAATTCCTCTGCCGCATTGCTTAGCGGCTTCCCACGCAATTCTTTTCAGTCTTGTCAAACGTTTTTTGTCGCTTTCCGTATTCTGCCTGACAATACATCTCTCGGAATAAACCGGAACCACCGCCGAAACACCGAGCTCTACCGCCTTTTGCACGATATAATCCATTTTATCGCCCTTTGGAATGGACTGATACAAGCGGATACGGACGGGAGATTCCGTTCGGGAAGGCATCGCCTCTCGGATTTCGACTATAACGATTTTTCCGTCCATACGGGATATGACGCAGTCATAATCCGTTCCGCATCCGTCGCATATCGTGATAGGATCACCCTCACGCATCCGAAGTGCATAAGAAATATGGTGCGCATCCTCGCCAACAATTTCAAAGGTGCCGCGGTCTGCATCGCCGGACAAAAGAAAAAATCTCGGCATCCGTCAAACCTCCCGCAAGCATTGTCTCCGACACATACAGAAACGGGATATAGAATCCGTTCACATATCCCGTCTATTATAACATCATTATATACCAAAAAGAATTTTTTGTAAAGAATTTTGAGAAAAATTTACGTAAATTTTTACAAATTCATCTTTTTTCGTAAATTCCGGCATACCAACCGTTTTCTTTTTTGCTGCCGATCTTACAGAAGCCGTACTTTTCCACCGCCCTGTCCACCTCCTGCGCTCTCGGTTCAATAATTCCGGAAGCAATCAATCGCCCGCCTTTCTTCATAAACGGGGGAAGCTCCGGCGCAAGCTTTATAATCACATCTGCGACAATATTGGCCGTTACCACGTCAAAGACCCCTGCATCCGACACACGGATCTCCGACAAAAGGTCGGAGGTTATGCAGCGGATATTGGCACAGCCGTTGCGCCTGACGTTTTCTTCCTCAGTCCGCACAGCAACCGGATCAATGTCGCATGCGAGGCATTCCGACGCACCAAGCTTTGCTGCGCAAATGGCAAGGATGCCGCTTCCGCTTCCGACATCGAGCATACGGTCGCCCACAGACAGATATTCCTCCAACAGCTGCGCGCAAAGACGCGTTGTTTCGTGCGTACCGGTGCCAAACGCCATGCCGGGATCCATAGAGACGACAAGCTCACCCGGTCTCTTCTCATAGGTTTCCCAACTCGGCACAACAACAAGGCGCCTTGTGAGCGGCGTCGATTTATAATACTTTTTCCATGCGGTGGACCATTCCTCCTCATCCGTCCCCAGAACCTCGATTTTTGCATGAATGCCGTCCGTCTCAAGCATGCTCTCAATATAGGAAACCTCTTCCCCAACATTTCTGTCCTCCGGCACATAAATGCTGCATGAGGCGATGCTTTTATCGCTGTTCAGAATGGATTCGTCAATCAAGTCGCCGTAAACCGTCGAAAGCTCCGTTTCCACATCGCTGTAATCTTCTATCATAACCGAGCAGTCCACCATCGACATGACGGCGCAAACCGTCTCAAGCTCCTGCGTTTTACATGTGACCTTTACCTGCGTCCACGTCATCAGCCTTTATCCTTCCCGAAAATTTTAGAGAAAAATTTCTCTTTTTTGGAATAATTGGATTTGCCGCATGCGCTAGCAAATTTGCGCAGCGCTTCTTTCTGTGATTCATTCATGCCCTTCGGCACCTCTACCGTCACCTTGAACAGAATGTCCCCTCTTCCCTTTCCGTTGATATAAGGAATTCCCTTTCCCTTTATGGAAAAGGTCGTGCCGGTCTGTGTACCCTCCGGAATGGTGTAGGTGGTGTCTCCCTCCAATGTCGGAACACGGATCTCCGCGCCAAGCGCCGCCTCGGGGAACGTAATGGGTATCTCACAATAAAGATTAAAGCCGTCTCTGGTAAAGACCGGATGCGCGCGCACCTGAACCGCGATGTAAAGATCTCCTGAAGGACCGCCGTTTTTCCCGCTGTTGCCCATGCCGCGCAGCGTCACGCGCTGGCCGTTGTCGATTCCGGCGGGGATGGACACCTCAAGGGTTTTGGTAACATTCACAAGCCCCGTGCCGCGGCAAGTTTTGCAGGGATTCGCAATCGTCTGTCCCGCTCCGCCGCACGCGTCGCAGGTCTTGGTCGTCTGAAATACGCCGAGAGGGGTCCTCTGCTGCACCTTGATCTGCCCGGTACCGCCGCACTTGGAGCAGACTTTCGGAGCTGTGCCGGCGGCGCAGCCGGTGCCGCTGCAATCCGGACACTTCTCTATTCTTGTATATTTGATTTCTTTTTTGCAGCCAAAGGCCGCCTCCTCAAAAGAAATAAAAATCCGCTGCAGCAAATCGTCGCCGCGAGCCGGACCGTTGCGGGTCCTGCGGCTGCTGCCGCCCCCGAAAAATCCCTCAAAGATATCACTGATGTCAAATCCGTCGCCGGAAAATCCAAACCCACCGAAACCACCATCGAAGCCTGCGCCGCCTTCTGCCGCTTCCGGCCCGAACCTATCATATTTTGCCTTTTTATCGGGGTCCGACAATACGGCATACGCCTGATTGACTTCCTTGAATTTTTCCTCCGCATCCTTATCTCCGGGATTCATATCCGGATGATATTTTTTTGCAAGCGCCCTATATGCTTTTTTTATTTCATCGTCCGAAGCGTTTTTGGAAACGCCGAGGACTTCATAATAATCTCTCATATCCTGTGACCGTCCTAACCTTGTTAAGGGCGAACGCAAAGTCCGCCCTTAACCATCATGATTCTCTTATTTCTCGGTATAATCGGCGTTGAAGCTGCCATCCTCATTCTGCGTGCCGGCAGCACCTGTGCCGCCGTTTTCCGCACCGGGGCCTCCCGCGTTTTTATAGAGCTTCTCCGACACCTCGAAGAATTTCTTCTGGAAAGACTCAAGTCCGCTCTTAATGGTATCCACATTATCCGACTTGACGGCTTCCTTCAGGCTGTCGGCCTCTGCGCGCAGCGCCTGCTTGTCGTTCTCTGAAATCTTGTCACCGGCCTCGGAAATGACCTTTTCGCTCTGGCTGATCATAGATTCCGCTTGATTCTTCGCATCGACAAGCTCTTTGAACTTCTTGTCTTCCTCCGCGAATTTCTCCGCTTCCTTGACAGCTTTCTCAATATCCTCCTTGCTCATGTTGGTCGAAGAAGTAATGGTGACATGCTGCTCCTTGCCGGTTCCCTTATCAAGAGCCGTAACATTCACAATACCGTTGGCGTCGATATCAAACGTGACCTCAATTTGCGGAACACCGCGGGGAGCCGCCGGAATTCCGTCAAGAGAGAAGCGGCCAAGCGTGGTATTGTCCGCCGCGCGCTCACGCTCGCCTTGCAGAACATGAATTTCAACCGACGTCTGTCCGTCTGCAGCCGTCGAGAAAATCTGGGACTTCTTAACCGGAATGGTTGTATTGCGTTCAATGATTTTTGTGCAGACGCCGCCGAGCGTTTCAATGCCAAGGGACAGCGGCGTAACGTCGAGCAGCAGCAAATCCTTGACTTCTCCGCCGAGAACGCCTGCCTGAATCGCAGCGCCGATGGCGACACACTCATCCGGGTTGATTCCCTTAAACGGCTCCTTGCCGCTGAACTTCTTCACCGCATCCTGAACCGCCGGAATTCTGGTGGAACCGCCGACAAGAAGCACCTTGTCGATCTGGGAGATGGAGAGTCCGGCATCCTTCAGCGCCTGCTCACACGGTCCCATGCACTTATCCACAAGGTCAGCCGTCAGCTCATTGAACTTTGCTCTGGAAAGATCCGCATTAAAATGCTTCGGGCCCGTAGCGTCCGCCGTGATAAACGGCAGATTGATGTTGGCGCTTGTCACGCCGGAAAGCTCGATTTTCGCCTTTTCCGCCGCTTCTTTCAATCTCTGGAGCGCCATTTTGTCTTTGCGCAGATCGATACCGCCGTTTTCCTTCAAGAAAGTCTCGGCAATCCAGTCAATGACACGATTATCAAAATCGTCGCCGCCGAGGCGCGTGTTGCCATTGGTGGCAAGAACCTCAAAGACACCGTCTGAAATTTCCAAAATGGAAACGTCGAACGTACCACCGCCAAGGTCGAAAATCATAACCTTCTGGTTGACGCCGTCCTTGTCAACCCCGTAAGCCAGCGCCGCGGCAGTCGGCTCGTTGATGATTCTGAGAACCTCCAAGCCTGCGATCTTGCCGGCATCCTTCGTTGCCTGTCTCTGTGAATCCGAGAAATAGGCGGGGACTGTGATGACCGCCTGTGTCACCGTGGTTCCGAGATAGCTCTCGGCATCCGCTTTCAGCTTCTGCAAAATCATCGCAGAAATTTCCTGAGGCGTATATTTTTTTCCGTCAATTTCTACTTTATAATCCGTACCCATATGACGCTTGATGCTCATTACGGTTCTTTCCGGATTGGTAATCGCCTGTCTTTTCGCGATCTGACCGATCATACGCTCGCCGTCTTTGGAAAAAGCGACGACGGAAGGCGTGGTTCTGGAGCCCTCCGGATTGGTGATAACGACAGGCTCGCCGCCCTCATATACTGCCACACATGAATTTGTTGTACCAAGGTCAATGCCTATAATTTTTCCCATAATCTATAACCTCCGCAATGTGAAAATTCTATATATTGTAATAGATAATATATATTCAATTTATCAAATTTTATTTCGCGACCTTTACCATCGCGTGACGAATGATTTTATCGCCCTTGCTATACCCTTTTTGCAGAACCTCGGCTATCTGATTTTCGCCTAGCTCCTCGTCTT
This sequence comes from Clostridiales bacterium, assembly GCA_003150035.1. Taxonomy (GTDB): domain Bacteria; phylum Bacillota; class Clostridia; order Oscillospirales; family CAG-272; genus QALR01. The sequence goes on along the minus strand of QALR01000005.1, from coordinate 5,467 downwards.
CGGTCTGCATAATGGCATTGTGAATTTTCGGATCAAACGCATCGCCCCGCTTACCGAACGACTCCACGCCAAGGCGCTTCAGGGCGTCCTCAAACTGCCGCAGCGTCATTTTGACGCCCTGCGTCAAAGTCTCTCCCTCCGAAAAAGCGAGCGCCCGCTCCAGATTATCCATCACCGGCAGGATAGCGGCAAGCGCCTCGCCATATGCATCCGCATATACGCCCTCACGCTCCTTACCGCTTCGCTTTCTGAAATTGTCATACTCCGCCATCATGCGCAGATATTTGTCGTTCAGCGTCGCAAGGTCAGCCTTCGCCTTTTCAAGCTCCTCAGAAAGCCTTTCCACTTCCTTTTTTTCCGCTTTGGTCGTTTTCTCTCCGGATGAGGTTTCCGGAGCCTCTTTATTTTCCTCGTTTACAGTTTTTTCATCCATACCCTTACAAAATCCTTTCTATTCCGAATTGTCCGCTTCTGACAGCAGTCCCGCCGCGCCCTCGCCCGACAGGCTCTGTGAAAGATATTCAACGGTGGAAATAACTTTGGAATAATCCATTCGGCTTGGTCCGAAAACACCGATGGCACCCACCGGCTTTCCGCCTACCTTAATGGTTTTGAAAACAAACGCCGAATTATCAACAAGCTCCCCATCCCTGCCGATAAAAATATTGACCTTGTCATCGTCGGCATTTTCAATGATTTTCATCAAATCATCCTTGTTTTCAAACATACTGATGATTTTTTTCATCTGTTCGACATCCGAAAATTCCGGATATTCAAGCAGTTTATTGATTCCCTCAAAATTGATATCCGCCTCATCCGGTTTTCCTATGGTATCATAAATCGCCTTGATGACCGATGAGACGATCGACCCTGCCCCTTCCATCTCCGATTCTGCTTTCATAATCATAGGTAGTGTGATGGAACCGGACTGTACATCCCTGAAATTGTCATTGAGCACTCCCGACAAATGCGCCAATATACCTTCGTCTACCGGAATCTCTGTGCGAATATGTCTTGTTTCCACGTTGCCGTCTGACATGCGCATCACAAGCAAAAACGCCGTCGGCTCAAGAAGCATATAGGAAAACTGCGATACCGTAGGAGCGCTAGCATGGGATTTCACCGCCACCGTTGTATAATTTGTCATCGCGGCAATCAGCTTAGAGGCGCTTTTGAGGATGGAATTGAGTTCTCCCATCTTATTTTTTATAATATTGTTTAAGGAAACAATCTCCGTCGCGGTGAGCTTGTAGCTTTCCATCAGCGTATCGACATAAAACCGATATCCGAGACTGGTCGGAACTCTGCCCGCTGAGGTATGCGGCTGTTCAAGATATCCTAAACTTTCGAGCTCCGCCATTTCATTCCGGATGGTGGCCGAGGAATACGGGATCTCGGAGTTTGTCATCAAATACTTCGATCCGATCGGCTCACCGGTTGAGATGTGCGATTCGATTACGGAACGCAGGATAAGCTTTTTCCTTTGGCTGAGATCGCCTCCGACCGTAAGCTTATTGTCCATTTTTTCACCTCGATTTTAGCACTCAAGCTTGATAAGTGCTAAACTTTGATATAGTTTTACCACCATTTCATGGTTTTGTCAAGAGTATTCCCTAATATTTTTATGAATTTTTTGTTAATTCCAACACTCATACGACGTATGTGCCAAAATTCGATAGACCCTGAGCAAAAATCGGCAGCGCTAAAAAAATGAAAATGAAATATCTGCACGTCTCACTTATCTTATCGAAGCTTCAAACAAAACACAGAAAAAATTTCAAAAAAAATAACAGGCGAAAACCTGTTATTGAAAGTACGACCCTATTGGACCATACCAGATAGCATATTGAATTTTGATAACGAGATTATTATATCATAAAAAATTCATTTGTCAACAGTTTTTTTACAAAAAATCTATATTTGACCCGTTTTTTTCAAAATCAACACGATTTCTGCAGAAGAATCTGCACCGCCTCCGACGCAAGCAAAAGCCCTGCGCAGGACGGCACAAAAGAGATGCTCCCCGGCACGTGCCGTTCCGCATCAGCGGCTGTCTCTTCCCCGCGGAATGACACCGGAGCCTCCTTAGAGTATACCACTCGCATGTGATGGATTCCGCGCGCACGCAGCTCCCGCCGCATGACGCGCGCGAGCGGACACATCTCCGTATCGGAAAGGTCCGCAAGCTCCATCCGTTCGGGGTTCAGCTTATTCCCAGTTCCCATCGCGCTGATAATGGGAATCCCTGCAGCCTTCGCGCGCACGGCAAGCTCGATTTTCGCCGACACCGTATCCACAGCATCAATGACAACGTCATAGCGGGAAAGATCGATCTTATCCGCGTTCTCCGGCAGATAGAAGAGCGGGATGGCCGTCACATCCGCGCCCGGATTGATATCCAAAATCCGTTCCCGCATGACCTCGGCCTTGTTTTTGCCAATCGTAGAATGAAGCGCAACAAGCTGTCGGTTGAGGTTGGAAGGGGTCACTTTATCCGGGTCAACAAGGCATATCGTCCCGACTCCGGCACGCGCGAGCGCCTCTGCGCAATAGGACCCAACCCCTCCGACGCCGAACAAAATCACCCTTCCGCGGATGAGTTTTTCCACCGCCTCGGTGCCGATGAGATACGCTGTTCGAATAAACGCCTCTTCCATATTGGCAAGCCTCCCTCTTCTCGGTATGATTTTTTCCGACGAATTTTTACTTACCTTCTTTTTTGATTTTTCCGGCAAGCTTGTAGCGCTGTTCCGCAGACAAAATCCGCTTGCGTAAGCGAATCGATTTCGGCGTGACTTCAATCAGCTCATCGTCGGCGATAAATTCGATGGCCTGCTCAAGGCTCATGATCTTCGGGGGAACCAAACGCAACGCTTCATCTGCACCCTTGGAGCGGATGGCTGTTAGATGCTTTTCCTTGCAGACGTTGACAGCAATATCCCCCTGCTTCGGATTCTCTCCGACAATCATGCCCTCATAGACAGGGCATTGATTACTGATAAACATGACGCCTCTGTCCTGTGCGTTGAATACACCGTAAGACGTGGACTCTCCCGCTTCAGAGGCGACAAGAGAGCCTGTGAAGCGGCGCGTGATATCGCCTTTATAGGGCGCATAGGAATCAAAAACGGAGTTGATGATGCCTTCCCCGCGGGTATCCGTCAAGAATTCGCTGCGATAACCAAATAAACACCTTGTCGGTATCAAATACTCGATTCTGGTGCGCGTCCCGTGCGACGACGGATTCATATTGACAAGCTCGCCCTTTCTTGCGCCGAGCTTTTCCATCACAGAACCGCAGTATTCGTTCGGGACGTCGATTTCCACCCGTTCAATAGGTTCACAGAGCTTGCCGTCGATCTCCTGATACAGAACGCGAGGCGTGCTGACGCAAAGCTCATACCCTTCGCGGCGCATATTCTCGATGAGGATAGAAAGATGCATTTCTCCGCGGCCGGCTACCTTAAAGCTGTCGGTCGTTTCCCCATCGGAAACACGCAGAGACACATCCCGCAGAAGCTCTTTATACAGGCGCTCGCGCAGCTGGCGGGAGGTTACGAATTTGCCCTCCTTCCCGGCAAACGGGCTGTCGTTGACAGAAAATGTCATCTCCATGGTCGGCTCGCTGACCTTGACAAACTCGAGCGGCTCCACAGAGTCCACAGAGGTGATGGTATCGCCGATAGAAATATCCGATGCACCGGAAAAACAAATGATATCTCCCATTTTTGCTTCCGTCACCGGGACCCGGCGCAGCCCATCGATCTGGCTGATGCTGACGATTTTGGTCTTGACCGGTGGCTTGTCCTTATCATGGAAGTTGCAAATCATGACCTCCTGATTTTGACGGATAGTGCCGCGCTCGATGCGTCCGATTCCGATTCTGCCCACATAATCATTGTAATCGATAGAAGACACCAACAACTGTAGCGGAGCATCGGCATTCCCCTGTGGCGCAGGAATATAATTTAAAATCGTATCAAAAAGCGGCTTGAGGTCCTTGCCCTCTTCATAAGGAGAATAGGAAGCCGTTCCGGCTCTGCCGGAGCACCACAGCATCGGAGAGTCAAGCTGCTCGTCAGTGGCATTCAGTTCGAGCAGGAGCTCCAAAATTTCATCTCCCACCTCGTCAAGCCGCGCGTCGGGACGGTCAATTTTATTGACGACGACAATGACGCGGTGATCAAGCTCCAAGGCCTTTTTCAGAACGAAGCGCGTCTGCGGCATCGGACCCTCGGCGGCGTCGACAAGCAGGATAACGCCATTGACCATTTTCAGAATGCGCTCCACCTCGCCACCAAAATCCGCATGTCCGGGCGTATCGACAATATTGATTTTCACGCCGTTATAATGCACAGCGGTATTTTTAGCAAGGATCGTGATGCCGCGTTCCCTCTCAATGGCGTTGGAATCCATCACGCGCTCCTCCGTCGCCTGATTTTCCCTGTATATACCGCCCTGCTTGAGCATTTCATCCACCAGCGTCGTCTTGCCATGGTCAACATGGGCAATAATGGCGACATTCCGCAAATCTTCCCGTTTCAAATCCAACAACCTCGCTTATGCTAAAATTTTGTCTTTTTCTAACCTTAACTTATATAGTATAACACTGAATTTTCAAAATTGGAATATATTTTTTGCATTTTTTCAAAAAAATTCTGCGGCAGTCAATAAGACTCCCGCAGAATCATAGAAAGCAGGCGGATAAAATTTGCGGCACTCTATGCTTCAATTCGCTTCGGAAAGGACCTCCGGCGCAGCGCTCACGCTCGCAAAATAGGCATCCCGCCGCGATCCCGTAATTCCCTTGCATGTAGTTGCGAGCGTCATATAGAGATAGTATGGGGCATTCTCCGCGTTCTCAAGGCAGAAGGCATAGACCTCGGCCATGTCATCCGCCTCAAGGACAAGAGAATAGTCCTCATGGCTGTATAGTCGGAACGATGCACCGCCACGAATGGAGGCGCCCGTAGGCAAATCGGCGGTCACCCTGGAAGAAGGGCCTATCTCCACCGCAGGCAGATCGTCCGCAATCTCCGGCAGGCGGGAAGATACGCTTTGAAACACCAAATAACCGTCGCCAAAAATCCATTCTGTCTCCATATATACCATTTCCGTATAAAGGCGAATGCTCTCCCCTTTAGCGGAGATAAGCTCCACTTCGGGCGCGACCATATGCTGCAGGATATACTCAAAACGCTGGCTATTGTCGCCTCCGGTCGTCTCCGTCGGCGTGGACGGCTCGGTCTTACCGGTCGGTGTCGGCACAATGGATTCGGCATATGGATGGTCTGTCTGACCGTCAGGCCTACCGTAGTTCTCGCCGTCCTCTGTGCTTTCCCGATGCTGAGAAGAACAGGAAACCGCGAAAATAAGCAGGCAGGCCGCAAGGAAAACGGAAAGAAACGTTTTCATAAAAATTCCTCCTCGGATTGTTATTTATCTGTTATCTGTCCATTTGTCGTTT
>QALR01000011.1 GCA_003150035.1 Clostridiales bacterium | reverse complement strand
AAAAAGCCTTCAGTTTTTGCTGTGATAATCAAAAACCAAAGGCTTTAAAATGATGTGTTAATATTTTATCGCTGCATGCCAACAGGGAGAATAATATTGATTTTGGGCAAAAGAAAAAGGCGTATGGATTTTTAACTCTCCATACGCCTTTCGGTGTGATTTTTGCTATTTGTGGGTTCAAGTCCTGTCAGTATAGGATTTTCGCCGTTTGGCATCTATAAAATCTATGCTGAAAAACTTGCCCTGAAAATGCGAAAAAACCTCGATAAAATCGAGGTTTTTCGCTTAGGCATCTTTTTTAGTGCCCTCTTATGGTGCCGGTGGCGGGGGTCGAACCCGCACGGTATCGCTACCACTGGATTTTGAGTCCAGCACGTCTGCCAATTCCATCACACCGGCGTATAGGACGTTATTCATTATATCATAAAATTTCAAAATTGCAAGATATATTTTTTGAGAAGTTCAAATTTCATTTGACATTTTGAATGCGCTCTGGTACTATAACTTAGGAAGGATGTCCCTCGCCATGAGGGCGGCGGGATCCTTTTCGCATTCAGTAGGGGATATGGGTTCCCGACGGCATGCAAAGGCTGCTTTGTCTAGCTCTTGCCACACCGCATGATGGGGGACCCTTGTTGAAAAATATCCTGTCGATAAGAGAGGAGCGTCTCATGTTTTCAGAAACTTTTTTGCCGCTGATTGCGGCGGTTGAACATGCTCTTGGCGATAGCACGTGCACCGTGCTTGCTATTGACGGAATGGCGGCGTCCGGCAAGACAACGCTTGCCGCGGCCCTGTCGAAAAAGTACGGCGCTCCGGTTATCCATATGGACGATTTTTTTCTGCGTCCGGAGCAAAGAACGCCGCAGCGCTATGCACAGCCGGGCGGCAATATTGACAGGGAGCGATTTCTGTCAGAGGTTTGCCCTCATTTGCGAGATGGGAAAGGCTTTTCCTATTTTCAATTTGACTGTCATCGTATGTGCCTCGCGGAGCAGATTGTCATACCTGCGCACTCTCTTCTCCTGGTGGAGGGTACTTATAGCCTGTACCCGGCGTTTCTTCCATTCTATTCTTTGAAGGTCATGCTGACCATACCAAAGAAGCTGCAAAAGGAGCGTATTTTGAAGCGAGACGGCGAGGAAGGATATCAAATGTTTGCGGAAAAATGGATTCCGCTTGAAGATCGGTATTTTTTAGAATTCAATGTCATATCAAGTGCAGACTTTGTTTTTAACGGATAAGTTTTGAAGCCGTTCCAAGGATTTTGCATTGCCTTTGTGTGTCAGATGTGTTAGGATAAAGACACGGAGGTGATGGAAATGAAAAAGATGTTATTGTGTCTTGCGGCGATGGTTATACTCATGTCGTCCATCTGTCTGCCTATCCATGCGGCAGATAGAGACATTCCTGTATACATAGGCAGCCGTACTGTGGAAGGTGTTTTAATGGAGGATACGACCTTTGTGCCGTTTGATATCTTCTGCTATGAAATGGGCGCGGACGCGGTTACGTGGAATCCGGAAACAAACGTTGTCTCTGCCTTTTGCCGCGGCATTACGATCGCATCAGAGGAGGGGGCCTCTTATGTGGAGGCCAATGGAAGATGCTTCTACACCGGACCGTCCTGCCGGCCGATTGACGGCATGCTGTATGTTCCTGTGAGAGCGCTTGCAAAAGCGTTTGATGCAGAGGTGATTTGGAACGGAGATGACTATACGGTTGATATTCTTGATAGGGGAGGGATCTGCGAATCTGGAGACACCTATTATTGGGACGGCGCTGTGATGTGGCTTTCCCGTATCATGTATGCAGAGGCGAATACTGAGCCGTTGACCGGAAAAATCGCTGTCGGCAATGTGATTATGAATCGTGTGAAGAGTCCGGAATTTCCGGATACCATATACAGTGTGATTTTTGATCGGAAATACGGCGTTCAGTTTACGCCTGTGGCAAATGGAAGCGTATACAACAATGCGAATGAAGAATGCGAAAGAGCTGCCAAAATGGTTTTGGAAGGCGCCACGGTGAGCGAGGAGGCACTTTATTTCATGAATGTCGCGGCAGCGAGCAATCTTTGGGTTCAAAATAACAGAGAGTATTTATTCACCATTGGAAAACATAGCTTTTATCGGTAATACCGAAGGAAAAAGCCGCAGGATTCGGAGAAGCCCAAATCCTGCGGCTTTTCTGTATGAGGGGACACTCAAATCCCGGATGTTTTAATGTCTGTAAAATCCATGACGCTGCATTGTCCGTATGTATTGTCGCCGGCGGCGAAAACCCGCCCTGTACGGTCAAGCGCTATGGTATGGTTGCGTCCGGCGGAAATGGCAATGATGTCCGTCCATTCAGAGACGTTGCATTGCCCGTATCCGTTGTGGCCAACTGCGACAACGCGACCGTCCTCTTTCAGACCCACCGTGTGGAAATTGCCCGCGGCGATGGCGGTAATATGATTCCAACGGGAAACCTCACATTGATTGTTGGCATTGTTTCCGACGGAAACACAGGTTCCGTCGCTTCGCAGTCCGATGGTATGCAGTCCGCCGGCCGCGACGGCGGTAATGCCGCCCCACTTGATGGCGCCCCATTGACCGTCGGTGTTTGCCCCGACGGCAACGATGGTTCCGTCTACACGCAATCCGACCGTATAATTAGAATTGGCGGTAATAGAAATGATGTCCGTCCAGTCAAAAACATTGCACTGCCCGTAGGTATTGTCTCCGACTGCGACGCAGGTCCCGTTTTCTAGCAGTCCCACTGTATGGCTCGTGCCGGCGGCGATGGCGCAGATGCTGTTCCAACCAGAAACGTCGCATTGTCCGTATCCGCTGTAGCCGCAGGCGACGCAGGTGCCGTCGGATCTCAGACCGACCGTATGGTGGTTGCCGGCAGAAACCGAAATGATATCGCGCCAAGACGAGACATCGCATTGTCCGTATGTACCGTAGCCGGTTGCGGCTACATATCCATTGCGGCGTACCGCAACCGTATGCAGTCCGCCTGCGGATATGGTTTGCAGAGAAACGAGCGGGACAAAGCGTGTGACGGCTTTGTATTTCCGGTTGATTTCAAATGTTTCCGTACCGACGGACATAATGGTCCCTTTCGGTCTGTCCGAATGGTCCCTTGCGGCGCTTTCCACACCGACCTCGCCGGTTTCCGCATTCAGCTTTTTTTCGGGTTGAGAAAATTCCCGCGTCAGATCTCCGGTCGGCTGCTTGGTCTTTCCGACCGTGACATCGTCATGGCTTACCGCCTCGTAATGAATCGTACGTTCTGCCGCGTTGGGAATAGAGACGGAAGCGCCGGTCGGTGTTTTTCCGCTTCTTGCGATGTTTTTGGACATGGGAGAATATTTACTTACCATATCGGAAGCGGATTTCGCGATTTTCGACTGGCGATTGGCAAGAATTTTCAGCTTTTCTTCATGCGAGCCGAGCGCCTCTGTTAGATTTCCGATCTGATAAAGCGGATAAATAAGAACAAGACATACAGCGGCAAGCAGCAGCCAAAGAACCATCGCTGTCACAGTTTCTGTCCCTGCAAAAGCCATAGCGACGCATACGGCGGCGCCGACAAGCCCTCCGAGAACAGCCATAAATTTAATTGCCTTCGCCTGATTGTCAGACATAAGCACCTCCGTTTCGCCGTCCTGTGCCGGACAGCGGGATAAATATTTGTAGCAAAAAAACGGCGAAATCCCTCATGACAGCGCCTCTCGTATGCTGTCTAAAACAACGGCATAGGCTGCCCGTGTCAGGTGCATATATTCGTCGTTCTGATAAATGACGCGCAGATATCCGTTTTCATCGGCAAGCTTTTTGTGCGTGTCTACATAAGGAATCTTCATTTGCTCGCAAAGCTCGGATATCCATCCGTTGGCTTCGTTTACCGCTTCGCGTGTCAGCTTTCCAAAGTGCTTTACCGATTTGTCGGAGAGGGGCAGAATCGACTGCACGACGATTTTCGTGGAGGGACATGCATTTTGTACGGATTCTAGCATTTCCCGGTAAACGGAAACAAACGCCTCTTTCGGTAAGAAACCGGCGCCGCCGGATACACCGAGTGTGATAACGAGTATCTCCGGCTTTTTGAGCGAGACGGCATCTGCAAGCGTCAGATCAACATTCTCTTCTTCTAAGTGAACACATTTGGTGCGGTTTACCGTTTCAAACAAAACGGTATTACCGGCTCCTGACCAGACATGGTCATCGGGTATACCGCCGCGGCATGCGAGATGGGCCGTTGTGGAATCGCCGAAAAAGAAAACGTGAGAAAGAATATCCTCTTCCGCATCTTCGGCGAAAACGGTTGTCCGAGGTGCGGAAAAAATACAGAAAATAGAGATAAAAAGAATAAAGCATAATAGCTTACGGAATAGATTCACGGAAAGATCGCCTTTCTTATTCGTTTGTGGTCAGGCGAAATACCTCTTTCTTGTCAGAACAAAGAACAATGGTTCCTTCCTCGTCGGTGCGCAGAACCGGAATTCCGGCCGCTTCTAGTTTATCCAGCGTTTCCCCGTGCGGGTGACCATAAGAATTATCCTTGCCGCAGGAAATGACAGCAAGAGAGGGATCACAGGCGGCAAGAAACGCATCGCTCGTCGAGGTGGTGGAGCCATGATGTCCGACCTTCAAGACATTGCACTTGAAGTCGGAAGCAGGGAAGTGCGCAAGCATCTCTTCCTCGCTTGCGGTTTCCGCATCTCCGGTGAAAATGAACGATGTGTCACCGAAGTCAAGACGTATCACAACGCTGTAATTGTTGGCATCGTCAGGGTTTACAGCGGCGGCATCGACAGGCCCCAGAATGGTGAAAGAAGCTTCGCCTATGGTATAAGTTTTTCCTGCTTCGCTTGGAATATACGTAAGCCCCTTTTCGTCCATGGCGGAGAGTACGCGCAGAAAGGAGGCTGTGGACGCTTCGCATTCTGGCATGATGATGTTTTGAATACTGAAATTCGTAATCACTTCATCCGCGGCGCCGATGTGATCGAGATGCGGGTGGGTGATGACGAGATATTCTAACTCGGAAATTCCGAGTCCGGAGAGATAGTTTTCGATATTAGAGGCGGGATAACCTTCCGAGGTGCCGGCATCGATGAGCATATTTTTTGTGCCATTCTCCGTCGGAATTCGGACAAGGATGGAATCCGCCTGCCCGACGTCTATGTAATGGACCTGCAGATCGGTGACGGAAGCCTCTGTGATATGGCCGATCTCCTTTTTATCCCCACCGAGATATTGCCATGGTTCTGTAAAATAAGAAACCACCGCAATCACTGCTACGATAAGCAGGGAAAGGAGGGCTTTGAGCGCCTTGTGATTGCTTTTTCTACGTGCCATTGTTGTTGTCTCCGCATTTCTTATCTGCGCCCAAATGGAAAGTCAGCCTTCCGTTCGAATGCAGATATAAAAAATAAATATTATCATTTCAATTTTATTATACCAAACTCGGAAGGTCTTTACAATAGTAAAAAATGAAATTCCTCAGAAAAAAATATTTGAAAATTTCTTGTGAGAAAGTGTTGACAACCTTTTCCGGTTGTGATAAAATACCAAAGTACACAAAAAATGCGCCTGTAGCTCAGTGGATAGAGTGCCCGGCTACGAACCGGTAGGTCGAGGGTTCGAATCCCCCCAGGCGCGCCAATACAAAAAGAAGCCAATTGATTTCAATCAATTGGCTTCTTTTTGTATGCTACAATAGAACTACAATAGAACAGACTGTTTATTCGATACTAACGCAGAGGTGACTGCTTTGAATTATTACCGGTCCGAGCGGCATAGGGAAGTCTACATGAGCAAAAAGTTTATTAAAACATTACAGAACTACCTATGTAGAGCAATGGATGATGCCGAAATTTTATACGCGAGACGGAATAGAAGAAACGACAGGTAAAAAGGATTTTAATTCAGCCACTGCGCCAGTAAGAACCTGGCTCGAATACTCGACTCAGATTCTTTTTTAGCGTATTAGCTGCTCCCAAGCGTATGGGAAAGAATTTCATAAAATCTGTTTTTATTTACAGAAGTTGCAATTTCGATGATTCCATTCTTATCAGAAGTAAACTTTGTTGCCCCTAGCTTTGCCTGTTTTTTTACTTCCACTTGTACGGTGCCGCGTCGGTATCCGCATATATCGGGATAGAAAACTGAAATGGCCGCCAATGGGTCATGCAAAGTTAATGTATGTGAGCTTTCTAGCCAGGCATGACCAAAATCAAATATACATTTCACTAGGTTTGTATTCATATACAATAAGTCTTTTGCTTTTTCCGCCTTGATTGTCAGTTGTCTCGTGACTTCCAAAGGCATTACTCTATGTATATCGACCGGAGTATTGAAGACAATCTTTGACGCTAGCGGATCGGCCCAAGAATTCCAATTATAATAGGCATCGGGCAAAGGCTTTTTTCCGAAATAGCCATTCATAACATAAAGACCTTTTAATAAGCGGGGGGCATCAGGGTAGCGTTGAAACATGGCGGCTATATTCGTCATGTTTCCTATACCGATTAGAGTTATTTCATGAGGAAAGCTTTTAATTTTTTCATAAAGAAATTTAGGTGCATCTCCTTTTGCAAAATCGGAGTATTCCCAATTTTTCAAAGCGTTTGCACCATCGGGTGTAGGATAAATCGGTATTGGTTGCAGAGTGGTATCCATTCCCGCTACAATAGGGATTGTTTTTCCTGCCACTTTGCAGATTGCATCTGCAATTTCGGCGCGTATTTCCGATTGACCTGATACTGTTGTTATGCCTATAAGGTCGCATTGCGGCTCTTTTAATAAATAGGCAAGGCAAATGGCGTCATCTATATCGCCTCCAATGTCGGTATCAAGTAAAACTTTCAGCATAAACATGGACCTCATGAGTTTGAAATTATATCCTTTTATGGACAAGAGCGGCGCGGCACATCGACTGAATCTAATTCATCAATATGTCGCTTGCCGCAAGCAAAGCTTACGGCGGATTTTTGCTGCAAAAGCCCGAACACCAGATGCGGCGTTCGGGCTTTTCAATCATGCTTCGCCATAAAGACGGAACCCGGCAGTCTCCGTCACCGGCAGGGAAAAGACGAGGGCGTGTGCCTTGGTGCCGGCACCGGCATGGTCGGTAATCGCCTGCATAATCGCGTTTCTTTTTTCTTTGCTGGAGACGATATAGATGATTTCTTTTTCATCAACGATGGAAATGCCGAAAAATTTTTCGGCATATTCGGTTCCGGTTCCTTTGGCGTGCAGAATAGTGCCTCCGCCTGCTCCGGCGCCTCTTGCCGCTTCCATCACATCCTCCGTATGACCTTTGTTGCAGATGGTGACGATAAGCTCCATTGAAGATTTGTCTGTTGTTTTTTTGTTTGTCATTTCATCCTCCGCGTGTCCGCCCGAGAAAAAATCGAGCGTGGTTTTGGTGGCGATACTGGTAAGAGGTATAGCGAGCGCGATACCTCTGTCGGGCAGATCGATCTGAAATTCTTTTTCTAGCGCATCTGTCATCTCACGCATCTTATTTTGGGTTATGACTGTTTGATGGACAACCTTTTCCGATTGCTCGATGCCAAGCAGATCGAGCGACTGTGACTTGGCGGTTCCATGCGCGAGTGAGCAATAAAGCCGCGGAACTTCAAGTTTTTGACACAGGTCGATAAATTCCTGAGCATCGGCTCTTCGGGAAATCATGATATACCAATACAGATTTTGCATGCTTACCACCTGCCCTCATTTTCGAATTCAATGATATCAGGATAATCCGGTGTCGGTATATATTTTTCGCTTCGGGATCCCTTGTCTCGGATGTTGGTGACCTTCTTTCGGATTTTTTGACGCACTGTTTCGAATTCTATAATTTCGGAATCCTGTGCTCCGAGATTTTCATGTTCAGTGTGGCGGATTTTGATTTGATAGATGAGTCCAAGAATCTGGATGGTGATGGTGGGAAGCACCGCCACCATAGCAATCACACCGAAGGCATCTGTCATAACATTGCCACCGACGGCATCGCAGGCGCCGACAGCGAGCGGCATCAAAAACGCTGAGGTCATGGTGCCGGAGGCAACTCCGCCGGAGTCGAAGGCGATAGAAGTGAAGATATCCGGAACGAAGAAAGACAGCGCCAGGGCTACAGCGTATCCGATTCCAACAAACCAAAGAATGGAAATCCCGGTCAGCGCCCGCACCATGGCAAGTCCGACGGCAAGAGATACGCCTGCGGAAATGGCAATGGACAGCATTTTCTTGGGAATGGTACCAGAAGTGGCCTCTTCCACTTGTTTTTCTAGCACCTGAACAGCAGGTTCTGCCGAGACGATGAAATAACCGATTACCATGCCGATGGGAATCAGAATCCACCGATAGGAGGTATCGCCAATCAACTCTCCGATATAGCTTCCGACCGGCAGGAAACCGATGTTGACGCCGATGAGAAAGAGTACGATACCAAAATAAGTATAGACAATTCCGATTAAAAGCTTAAAAATGTTTTCTTTTCCATAAGGGCTCACGATTGCTTGGTAAATGAAGAAAAATGCGAGGATAGGCAACAGCCCTTTGGCAACCTCAAGCATTTGGTTTGGAAAAGAGGAGAAAAGCTCCCATCCGAATTCACGGGATGTGGTGAAAGTGGGGAGCTCCTCAGGCACATAGGTTATCGCGCTTGCGTCATAGGAAAGCCCAAGAACAAGGATGGCGATAACCGGTCCGATGGAGCAAAGCGCCATCAGTCCGAAGCTGTCCGTACCTTCTCTGTCTGATGTCATAGCGGCGATGCCGACGCCCATTGCCATAATAAACGGAACAGAAAGCGGTCCCGTAGTGACGCCGCCTGCATCAAACGCTACTGACCAAAAATCGGGGTCCACAAAAATGGCAAGCACAAAAATCGCAGCATAGGACAGAAGCAGAATGTATTTGACCTTTACCGCGAAAATAATTCGCAGAATGGCGATGACAAGAAAAACACCGACGCCTGCAGCCACAGCAAGGATGAATGTATAAGTATCAATGGAGGGCACATAATTGGCAAGCACCTGAAGGTCCGGCTCCGAGATGGTGATCATGGCTCCGACGAAGAACGAAAGCAGACAGATGAGCCAGATCTTTTTGGATTTTGTCATGGTTGTGCCGACGTATTCACCCATCGGTGTCATCGATTTATCTGCTCCGAGCGTAAAAAATCCGATTCCGACAATCATCAGGAGCGCACCGAACAAAAAGGAGATAAAGATGGAATTGGGCAGCGGTGTTATGGTCATAGCTAGCAGCAAAATGATGGCGGATACCGGAAGCACGGAGGACAGCGATTCACGTAATTTTTCCATCAGTATCGTTTTGTTTTTCATACCGGCTCCCATTCCATATGCTCCAAGCTCTCTGCACGTATGAAAAACATCACGATCCCGCAAAATCCCCGGAACACTTTCCACCTATAATTTCCATGTTAATTATATTATAATATAACATAATCTCTCCTTACTGTCAAGCCGCCGTCTTTAGGAAGAAACGAAGTTTACAAAAAGTTTCGATTTTGACCGACGGACGTTTTTTGCTTTTTTATCATTTTGATGTTGACATTTGATTTTTTCTTGGGTATAATCATAGCCGTTATGCGTCTGCGAGCGCCGCCGAAAATCCCGTAAACGGCAGGTGGAGTTGTTTTTCCTTCAGGGGCCTGTATGATTTTTGATTTCGGGCTTTTGTTCTGCGGCGCGGGCAGCTTCTTTTGTAAAAGAAAGAGAGCCTTTTCTATGAGCAAAAAACTCAATTACAATCATACGATCTACGCATGCTTTTCCGGATATGTCGTTCAGGCGGTGACGGTGAATTTTACGCCTCTCCTGTTTGTCACGCTGCAGAGCAGCTATGGAATAAGCCTTGATAAAATTACGCTGATTGTTACTATCAATTTTGGAATACAGCTTTTTATCGATCTGATTGCTTCCCGTTTTGTTTATAAAATAGGATATCGGGCAGCGGCCATTGCGGCGCAAATATTTGCCGCGCTTGGCCTTGTCGGCTTGGCTGTTTTACCGGACGTGATGCCGGATCCTTACATAGGAATTCTGATAGCAGCGTTTCTATACGCGGTCGGCGGGGGCTTAGATGAGGTGATTATCAGTCCGATTGTCGAGCAGTGTCCGACCAAACGAAAAGAAGCTGCCATGAGCTTGCTGCATTCCTTCTATTGTTGGGGGCAGATGTTTACGGTTCTTGCTTCCACTGCGTTTTTCGTTATTTTTGGAATCGAAAACTGGCAGTATCTTGCTTGCATTTGGGCCTTGATCCCGGTTGCAAATATCGTATTTTTCGCGTTGGTTCCGATCCCGCCGGTAGGGGGCGAGGATGGCGGAGAAACGATCAAAATGGGCAAGCTTTTCCGTATGAAGCGGTTTTGGATCTTAGCGCTTATCATGATGTGCGGCGGCGCCGCAGAGCTTTGTATCAGTCAGTGGGCGTCCGCTTTTGCGCAGACGGGCCTTGGTGTCACCAAAACGGTCGGCGATCTTGCGGGTCCATGCCTGTTTGCAGGACTGATGGGACTTGCAAGAGTTTTGTATGCGAAATTCAGTGACAGACTCAATATGCAAAATGCCATGATAGGCTGCGGTGCGCTTTGTATAGTGAGCTATCTTCTGGCGGCTCTTTCTCCGATTCCCGCACTGGGACTTGTAGGATGTGCACTTGCTGGCTTTGCTGTCGGTATTTTCTGGCCGTGTGCGCTCAGCCTTGGGGCCATCAGCATCCGGCATGGCGGCGTAACATTGTTTGCTATGATGGCACTGTTTGGTGATTTGGGCTGTACTTCGGGGCCGACGCTTGTCGGCATGATATCGGATGCTTTCGGCGGAAAGCTGAACATCGGCATTCTATTCTCTCTTGTTTTCCCGATTTTGCTTATTTTGGGAATCTTACTCTTTAAAAGAAATATGAAACAAGAACATGAGGTGCAAAGCTTGAAAAGTCGGGATGTCCAATGAAATCGGTATATAATAGAATTTTGTAAAAAAGTATAAGCCGGGAAGCATTTTGCTCTCCGGCTTATTTTTTATATATATTTTCTCACGGCGTCCATAAGCTTTCCCTTAAACTTGTCCGCGTACAGGGTAACGTGTCCAAGCCATTGATTGATTTTCCACAAGTCGCTGCGTTCGGCAAAGCCTGGATCTATCGGATATGCTTCGTTATACGCCTCGAAAAAGAGTGGGGAAACCGGGCAAAAGAAATCTACCGTTGTGAGATCGATCTCCCTGTTTCCGTAATAGATGCTGCAATCGATGGCGACAAGCTGCTTCCCGTCATAAAGCAGATTGCCGATCCACGGATCGCCGTGCAGAAGCGAGAAAGAGGTCATGGGGGGACAGATCGACGGCAGCTTTGCGATGAGCGCTTCTACCTCGGCGCATTCCGCTGCGGTCATGTTTCCGGCGTCCACCGCCATTTTCATAGAATCACGCAGCCGGCATTCTCCATAAAATTCCGGCCAGGTGTCTTTCCATGTGTTATCCTGCTTGAAAATGCCGAGATAGGTGGGATATTCAAATCCGCATCGATCGTTTTCTGTTCGGTGCAGGGAAGCGAGTCCCTGTCCGAGGCGTTCCCAGTCCTGCTTCGTTTCCGGCGTTACGATGTCGATGGCTTCCAAAATCAGCAGAACGGCGTCTTCCTCTTTCACGACGGCGATGACCTCGGGTGTTTTGACATCGGAATGTGTGCGGATATAATCCAATTCCCACGCTTCTGCCTGAAACTGTTCCGGAGAAAAGGAATTCGTCCCGGCTTTGACGAATACGCGGAAAGAATCTCCTTCTATCAGGGCGGCGGGGTGCATGGCGCCTTCTTTATTTTCCTTGATGGCGGTGATGTGAAAAGGCTTTCCCGTATAGGAGGAAACTGCTTTTTCGATGATTTTGTTGTATCTTCCGTCTGTTAAAATATTCATAGGAAACTCCTATATGCTGAATTTTTAACAATAGTATACAGAAAATATTTCATAAAGTCAATGTTTTTTTATCATTTAGAGCTCACGTCTTAAAAATTCGAAAATCTTTTTCTCCTCTCTTGAAACCTTTACCTGTGTAATTCCGAGAATTTCCGCCGTTTGCTGTTGGGACAAATCCTTGTAAAAACGGAGGATTACAATTTGCCGGCTGCGTTCGTCGAGCTTTGCGATAGCTTCGGAAAGCGCTAGTTTGTCGGTCATATTCTCAATCTCGTTTTCCGAGGAGGGGGTGAGATTTTCCAGTGTTGTGCCGTCTTCTTCACCGCCTACCGTCTCCTGAAGCGAATATACGGGACAAACGGCATCGAGCGCATATACGATATCCTCTGCGGGAATGCCGCAGATTTCCGAAAGCTCGGAAAGCTTCGGTTCGCGCTGATGGGTCCCGATGAATTCTTCCTTTGCCTTCATGATGGCTGTCCCTTTTTTTCGGATGTCCCGGCTTACCTTGATGATGCCGTCATCCCGCAGAAATCTGCGGATTTCTCCGATGATGAGCGGAACGGCGTAAGTGGAAAATACGGTTCCGAAGCCCGCGTCAAAGCTCCTCGCCGCTTTCAGCATCCCGATGGTGCCGATTTGCACGAGATCCTCGTATTCGGTGTTCCTGCCGATAAAACGGCGGGCGATATTTTTGACAAGCCCCATGTTTTGAGAGATCAGCTGATCCATGGCGGCGCGGTCACCGCTCTGCGCTTTGGCGATGAGGCTGAGATTGTCCTCGCTGTCGGTTTTTTCCATACATTCGGACATAATAAACGCTCCTCCTTCGGTTTTATGTAGCCTCCGAGGGTGAGGAAAGTTTTCGGACGAGTGTTACTTTTGTCCCTTGTCCGGGCTTGGATGTGACGAGAAGCTTATCGGAAAAGCTTTCCATAATGGAAAAGCCCATGCCGCATCGGTCCTCATCGGGGCAGGTGGTAAAAAGCGGGGTTCTGGCTTTTGCCACATCCTCGATGCCGCATCCGCGGTCGGAAATGATAATTTTCAGTGTCCGGTCATCGAAATATTTCGCACAAAGCGTTATCATCCCCATTCCGCCTCTGTAAGCATGTACAATGCAGTTGGTGACGGCCTCGGAAACGGCGCAGCGAATGTCCGCAAGCTCCTCTACGTCCGGATCGAGCGGCAGCATGAAGCCGGAGATAATGCTTCTCGCCAGCGCTTCATTTTCCGATTTGGATAAAAACGTGCATTTGATTTCATTTACGGCTGTTTTTCCCATGGTTACACATCCTTTCCCATATCCGAAGTTTTTTCAATTTTTATCATGCGGTCGATACCTGCCATTTTTAACATTTTTTCCGCCCTTGGGGATGGATGCCGAATGACGAGCATCGTACCGATTTCCTTGGCTTTTGTATATCGTCCGAGAATGAGTCCAAGCCCGGAGCTGTCCATAAAATCGACGCCGCCTATGTCAATGATGAGTGTTTTCGGAAGCTCCCTGTACATCGCTTCATCGATGCCGGCTCGGACCGAGACGGCTCTGTGATGGTCGATTTCTCCCGAAAGAGCGGCGGTGAGCGTTTCTCCGACGCAGGAAATTTTTAAATTTTCCTCCATATTGAACCTCCTTGCAAATAAAAAAGGTGCTATCCTGCTATTAGGATAGCACCTGAGCCTTAAAAAGATTGTCACAATCTGGTGTCGAAACGGATTTTGCGGCGATTTGCCGCTTTTTCTTTTTTTGTTTACAGTTTTACTTCGATTCGTTCGCCCTCTCTGGCTTCGATTTTGACGAGCTGCCATTCCGGATACTTCTTTTTCAGCTTCCGGATTTCACAAAAGAGCGCCGTGAGCGTTTTCTTGTCAAGCTGCGGAAAATTATGCTTTTTCAGATGATGTTCCGCAATCGAGGCAGTCAGAGCATTGAGCGTTAAATAGGTGGGGATTCGAATGGTAAGGCGAATATCATCGGTGTGAATTTGGATTTTCATACATTTATTCTACCGCGACCTCTATGGTATCGCCCTTTGCTGATTCCATTTCCACGAGTTTTCCGTAAAAACCGTTATCAATAAGTGTGAGAATTTTTTCAGGGTCCAATTCCTTTAATATATCGTTTCCTGAAATTTGCGGTAGGCCGAGTCCCATCGAAACCGCCAGCTTGAAAAGCGGCAGAGGAACTTGTACTTTTATTTTGTCCCCTTTTTTAGAGTGAATGCGGATGTGCAGGAGAAGCTCATCCGGATTTTTACGGTTATCGGGGAGCAAAAGGACCGTTTCCTTCTGTTTTTCTCCGAACATCTCGTCGATACTCACGTCGAATAAAGAAGCAAGTTCTGGCAGCAGCATAATGTCGGGACAGGATAGGTCGTTTTCCCATTTGGAAACCGCTTGCGGGGAGACGCCAAGCTTTTCCGCGAGCTCTTCTTGTGTAAAGCTCTTTTCTTTTCTCAGTTCGGATATTTTTTTGCCGAGGGATTCAGACATGGTTTTGTCCTCCTTTAAATTTGTTGTCTTTATAATAGCATGGGATGAATGTCTTGATAAGGGAACAGTGGTTGAAAGTAGACAACCACCGGTTGGATTTTCTATCAACCAAGAGTAGTATTGACATGATAGCGTAAAAATTTCCCGTCTGCGTTAAAAGATGCATAGGCAGATTTGGCCTTTTCATATGAAAAACATATCATATGTATTTTTAAAATAAATTTTGACGCTGCAAAAAAGAGAAAAACAGAAAGATTTTACCGGCAATCTATGATTTCACATCGCTTTCCGGCATATGGAAGCGCACCCCTCTCATACGGCTGATGAGCGCTAACAGCTCCTGCCTGCGGGGAAGATCCAGAAAACGCTCACACGTGGTGAAATAGGAAGAATACAGAAAGCCTATTCCTTTTGTTTCTATCTCCGCGTACAAGTTATCGACTTTCTTTTGAATGTCAATCACGCCGTTGTTTTCGGATATTTCCAGATAGCGCAGCATAAATCCAAGAGCGTCTAGCTGATGCCTGGAAACGATATTGTGCAGTCCCCTCGTGTCGATTTGTTCATCTCCGATGAGGATAAAGCCTGTATCGGAAACCGATAGCCGCTCGCTGCCGCTTCCTTTGGGATAGGGGGTAAAGCCGTCAGCATATAAAAGCCTGTTCTGTATCCAGTTCGCGGGCGGGGGCATCTCTGCGTCTATGCCGCCGGAACCGCAGAGTATCTTTGCCTTTTTGGTTACGTCATGAATCCGATAATCCTCCATCATGTAAATTTTGTCGGTGACCGACAGATATTCGCCGGAACCGCCAATGACCAGAATGGTAGAAACCCCAAGGGTATTGTAGAGCTCGCTTACACGGTCGGTAAAAGGGGTGATGGGTTCCTTTTCAATCAGTTCTTTCATCATACGGTCTCGTATCATAAAGTTGGTTGCGCTTCTGTCCTCATCCATAAGCAGCAGCTTTGCTCCGCTGTCTACGGTTTCCATGATATTGGCCGCCTGACTGGTCGAGCCAGACGCATGCTCGGTGGAAAAATTGCTAGTATCTCCTCCCGGCAGCCATTTGATAAAAGGGGAAATGTTGAGGCATTTAACGCTTCGTCCGTCCTCAGCCGATATCGTGACGGCGCTTTCCTCGGTTATGCAAAGTTCGCGTCCGTCGCCGGTCCTGTGATCGTAAATGCCGGCAGAAATGGCATCGAGTAACGTGGATTTGCCGGAATATCCGCCGCCGGTGATGACGGTAACCCCTTTGGGGATTCCCATTCCTCGCACACCGAAGATTTCGATTTCATCGTCCGGCGGGGACTGAAACGGAACGGCGTTTAGCATCGGCAGGTCGGTGCCTGTTTCTCTTGGAAGGATGCTGCCGTTGGCGATAAAGGCACAGTAACTGCTGTTTGCGAGCCACGCACGGATGGAAGATTGTTTTTCTGCCAGAGCAAGGGTCCTGTTTAACCCTTCTATATCAAATTCTGCTATGAACTTATTTACTGCAAAAGGCAGATCCCGGCAGAGCATCCGAATGGTTTTGCGTATATTTTTTCTCGGAAGCTGTACCTGTACGCATAAGCACAGGCATGGCTCGGGAGGCAAAAATAGCTCATCCGGCAAAAGCCAGACGGAAGCACTAGCGCCATATTCATAAGTCCTCGGGGAATAAAAGGCAAAGTACGCGGTATTTCTGGGCAAAACCTCTCCTGCAGGATGATGCAGAATATATTTTCCGTTTTCCTTGTCAGGACGCTTGGGATTTCTCAGTTCCTCATTCAGGGCGTCAATATACGGCGCGAAGGCACGCAGACAGTGATCCGCTGCGGCAACAGACGTGTCGGCAAATCCGAGCTTCCGAGTCGGAATGCGGTATATCAGTGTTGGCTTATCCTGTGCGAGCTTATGGGTGCAGGTGATTTCAAAAGAGACATCCCCGTGATAGAAAGTGTTATCGTAATCGGTGTGTGTCAGCTGATCCTGCGAATAGACAAGGACCTTTCCTTCATACATTTCCCTGTAAGTCGTATTGTTGTTTTCCATTTGAAGCAAATAATATTTTAATCTTTTCATCTTGGTTTCCCCCTTTTCCTGTGTTTTGGAAATAAGCAGTGTGTCATGATAACGCCCCTTTTTTCAGATTGTAATCAAATACACATGGGGGATGGTTCTGTAACTTAGAGGGATGTACCCTGCCGCTCCGGCGGCGGGCTTTTTCGCATTCAGTAGGGGATAGGGTTCCCGACCGAACGTTAAGGATAGCTTTTCTGTCCATTGCCTCGTCGCATGACGGTGGCCCCTGCCGAAAAACAAAAAAGCGCATCCATACAGGATGCGCCGAAAAATGACCGTAAAAACCGAATTACAATGCGCAGAATCCGGCAGTCAGCATGGCGTCCGATATGTTTTTTCTCAGAACCGTCCTATATGATTTTTTCATGCTTACCACCTCTTTTCTGCGGATTTGTCATTTGATTACGATATCAGTATACCATAGTGTTTGCCGTTTGTCAATCAGAAATGGACTTTTTATGCGGTGGAGTTTGCCCACGCAAAAAGCCGGCTATTTTTTCGGTAGCCGGCTTGAAATTCTTTATCTCTGTAAAGAGAGCACGTCCCGCCTGAGATATCGGGCAAAGCCGGTTATCTCTTGGAGAACTGAGGCGCGCGACGGGCAGCCTTGAGGCCGTATTTCTTTCTCTCTTTCATTCTCGGGTCACGGGTGAGAAGTCCGGCCTTTTTGAGAAGGGGCTTGTAGGTTTCATCCGCCTGAAGCAGCGCTTTGGCAACGCCGTGACGGATAGCGCCGGCCTGCCCGGAAATGCCGCCGCCTGCGGCGGTGCATACAATATCGAATTTTCCCTCCGTTCCGGTAACGGCAAACGGCTGATTGACGATAAGTTTCAGGGTCTCGAGTCCAAAGTAATCGTCAATGTCGCGTTTATTGATGGTGATAGTGCCGGTTCCGGGATAAATGCGGACACGGGCGACGGATTTTTTTCTTCTGCCTGTGCCGTAGAAATAAGGTTTCGCGCTTGTATACATTTTTCTCTACCTTCCTTTCTCAGTCTGCCGCGTAGGGAATCGGCTTTTGCGCCTGCTGCTTGTGCTCGGGGCCGGCATATACCTTGAGGCGCGTGATGCTGGCGCTCCCGATGGAGTTGTGAGGCAGCATTCCCTTAACTGCGAGACGCATGGCAAGCTCGGGTCTTGTTGCCATCAGTGTTTTATACTGGACCTCTTTGAGTCCGCCGATATAACCGGAATGACGGCGATAGTATTTCTGTTCGAGCTTTTTGCCTGTGAGAACGGCCTTGCTTGCGTTGATGATGATAACGAATTCTCCGCAGTCGACATGCGGGGTGAACTCGGGACGATGTTTTCCTCTGAGAATGTTGGCAGCGGCGACTGCGGTCTTGCCAAGGGGTTTATTGGCCGCGTCGATGACATACCATTTGCGTTCCAGAGTTTCTTTTTTTGCCATATAAGTTGACATTCTGTAACTCCTCCATGAATCGTTTGGGCAAAATACGCCCTTTCTTTTATCGCGTTAGGATTATAGCACAGATGGAGATAGTTGTCAACAGGTTTTCAAAAAATATTTTTGCGTTTTTTAATTTACAATGCCATATATCCCGTTTTTCTCGTATTTTCTCGTATTTTCTCTTGCAATCTGTTCTTTTAAAAATGCTTTTTTCCGCTGAAATGCTTGCATTTGCCGAATCGGTATAGTATAATAAAATCCAATAAGAGGAAACTGAATTTCATTTCATCGGAGCTTATATGAGAGTTAGGGAAGATCGCCGTTTGAAGCTCCAAGAAGGCTTTGTGGCGGTAAAATCGGCGGTCGGAATCACGAGTTTTTGATATGGTGAAACAGCAGCTTTTTAAAATAACGGGGAGGATGAGAAATGCTCGGACAATATGACGAAATTGAATCACGCCTCGAGGAGATTGAGCAACGCTTTTCCTCTCCGGAGGTGGCCGGGAATCCGGAGGCTTTCCGTGAGCTTATGCGGGAGCATCACCGCCTTCTCCCGATTGTAGAGAAGCTAAGAGAATACCGAAAATATGAGAAGGCCGCGGATGAAGCAAGAGAGCTTGCCGAAGCGTCGGATGACGCGGAGATGCGTGCGCTTGCCGAGGAGGAGCTGAGGTCCGCAAGAGAGAAAACGGCGCTGTGTGAGCAGGAGCTGCGGATTTTGCTTCTGCCGCGGGATCCGAACGATGACAAAAACGTCATCATGGAAATCAGAGCCGGGGCCGGTGGTGAGGAATCAGCTCTGTTTGCGGGCGATCTGTATCGGATGTATTCGATGTATGCGGCGGCTTCCGGTTGGCATACAGAGGTTTTGTCTGTGAACCCGACGGAGCTCGGTGGATTCAAGGAAATCTCCTTCTCTGTGGACGGCGAAGGTGCTTTTGCCAAGCTAAAGTTTGAGAGCGGGGTACACCGCGTGCAGCGTGTGCCGCAGACGGAGTCACAGGGAAGAATCCATACCTCCACGGTGACAGTGGCGGTGCTGCCGGAGGCGGAGGAGGTGGAAGTGACGATAAACCCCGCCGATCTTGAGATTCAAACCTGTAAATCCAGCGGCGCCGGCGGACAGCATATCAATAAAACGGAATCCGCTATTCGCATCCTCCATCGCCCAAGCGGAATTGTAGTCGAATGCCAAGAGGAGCGAAGTCAATTCAAAAACCGGGACAAGGCCATGAAGCTTTTGCGGGCACGCCTTTACGACAGAGAAAAAAGCAAACGGGACAGTGAAATCGCCGACGAGAGACGACGGCAGGTAGGAACCGGAGATCGCAGCGAGCGCATTCGGACCTATAATTTTCCGCAAGGGCGAGTGACTGATCATCGGATTGGGCTGACGCTCTATACGCTGGACTCTTTTATGAACGGCAAAATGGATCCTGTCCTTGATGCGCTGCTTGCCGAAGATGCGGCAAGAAGACTTTCCGGGAGAGAGACTTAAACGACAGAATGGATGCGATGAAGACTATTTATGGAGACTCAGTATAGAAAAATAAATTTAACAATGCCCCTCGAGCCGCAGCTTGCGGACGCGGCCCGTGTGCTCGCGTGCGGCGGGCTTGTCGCTTTCCCGACGGAGACGGTGTATGGACTTGGGGCTGACGCGACAGACGCCGATGCGGCGGCGCGCATTTATGCGGCGAAGGGGCGTCCAAGTGACAATCCCCTGATTGTGCATATTGCGGACCCGGCGGATGCCGACCGGTACGCAGTAACGGGCGCACTTTACCGGCGCCTTGCCGAGACTTTTATGCCCGGCCCCCTTACCGTTATTCTGCCGAAGCGCGACTGCATTCCGCTTTCTGTGACGGGCGGGCTTGACAGCGTCGGCATTCGGTGCCCCAAAAACCGGATTGCCCGCACGCTGATCTGTCTTGCCGGCGTGCCGGTGGCGGCGCCCTCAGCGAACCTTTCCGGCTGCCCGAGCCCTACATCGGCACACCATGTAAGAGAAGATTTGGACGGAAAGATCGATATGATTCTGGATGGCGGCGACTGCGAGGTCGGACTGGAATCCACCGTTGTGAAGCTTTGCGGGGATACGGTCACGATACTGCGCCCCGGTGCCGTCACGCCGGAGATGCTGCGGGAGGTTTGTCCGTATGTGGTTCTGGATTCCGGCGTGACGGAAAAATTGCCGGAGGGTGTCTCCCCGCAGGCACCGGGCATGAAATACCGCCATTATGCGCCGCGTGCCAGGGTGTATCTTCTCCGGGATGCCGGAAACGGGGATTTCGACCATCGGGCGGTTTCGTTTCTTCAGGAACGATTGAAGGAAAATCCCGCGGTCGGCGTTCTCTGTTTTGATGAATACCTCCCTTATCTAAAAGGGAAAAATGTCGTAGCTTTCGGCAAAAAGCAGGATGACAGGGAGCATGCGAAACGTCTTTTTGATTGCTTGCGGCGCTTTGACGTAACGGATGCGCCCGAGATCTATGCGGTGGCAGGCGCCACGGACGGACTTGGACTGGCGCTTTACAACCGGATGCTGAAGGCGGCGGGCTATGCGGTGTTGGAACTATAGGGCAGGCAAGCTGTCGCCATCTATTTCCACCATGCTGAAGCGGGGCAGCAAGCCTCCTTACATTTTCGGCAGGAAACTCGTCTTCCGTTGAAAATGCAGTACGGCAGAATGCCGTACCGTGCCGCGCCGTATGACACGGCACGCCCTGCATGGAACGTCAGTTTTTTTGGCCGCGCTGCGGCGGAACGGAGTAATACGATGATGATAGGGCTTACCGGCCCTTCCGGTGCCGGAAAAAGCACAGTTGCCGCTCTTTTTGGTGCGGTGGGTTTCCGGATTATCGATTGTGACGGACTCGTCCACGAACTGGACAGGGATGCTTTGTATCTTGAAAAAATCAGAGAAACCTTTGGTGAGGAATATGTCTTGGACGGTATATTGAATCGAAAAAAGCTTGCGAGTCTTGTCTTTTCAGACGAAAGAGAGCTTGCTCGCCTGAACCGGCTGATTGCCCCGTTTATTTACCGAATCGTTATCAAGAGGATAGGGGCGGCAAAGCGAGAGGGCGGCGATACGGTGCTTGACGCGCCTTTGCTTTTTGAATACGGGCTTGAATCCGTCTGCGATGCGACGGTGGGCGTTGTGACAGATAGGAAAACGGCGCTGCGGCGACTCTCCGTCCGTGACGGAAAAAGCGAAGAAGAGCTTTTGGCCCGTCTTAGCGCTCAACATGACGAATCGTTTTTTATTGCCAGATGTGATTTTATCATACGGAACGGCGGGAGCCGTGAAGCGCTTTGCTTGGCATTTGCCGAGGTGCTGAAATCCCTTGAAAAAAGGAGGAATTCATGAACGAATCCCAAAAACGGCATTCTTTCTGGAGAACCGCGGAGATCGTCCTCATTCTGCTTCTGATTGCGGTGCTGCTTTTTATAGCCGGTTCAGAAAGCATTCGAGAACTCATGGACAGCTTATTGTATCCGCGGCTTTACCGGGAATATGTGGAGGAATATGCCGCGCGTTACCGTGTCGAGAAAAATATGGTTTACGCCATCATTAAGGCGGAAAGCGGCTTTTGTCAGACGGCGGTTTCCACCTCCGGCGCTGTTGGACTCATGCAGATTTTGCCGGATACCTATCTTTCCGATATCCGAGAAAACATCGGGCTTGAAGGCGAGCCCGCATCGGTTTTATTTGAGGCGGAAGAGAATATTCATGCAGGGACCTATTATTTTGCGAGATGGTATGATTATTTCGGTACGACCGTCGAGGCGCTTGCGGCATATAACGCCGGCTTTGGAAATGTTCAAAAGTGGCTGGCCGATGAAAGTCTTTCCACGACAAGCGGGCTTATCGTGGAGAAGATTCCTTTTGAAGAAACCCGGAGCTATATCGGGCGTGTGCTTGAATATAAAGAAAAGTACGATGCGCTTTACGGGAAGGAGGAGCTTCCCGAAAAGGAAACGATAAGCGAGGCGCTTTGCTATGAGTGGGCGGCCAAATACGGAGAGACCTATCAGATTGATCCGCGGTTCGTCATGGCAATTGTCAAGGCGGAAAGCTCCTTTATCCCGTCTTCGGTGTCTGTTTCCGGCGCGGTCGGCATGATGCAGATCATGCGTCCGACCTATGAGACGGATATCAAGGCCAATCTTGGACTCGAGGAAGAATTTGAGGATTTGTTTGACGCGGAGTTCAACGTCAAGTGCGGCACCTATTATCTGCATTGGCTTGACGAGAGGCTGGACGGCTATGAGCAGCTTGCCGCGGCGTATAACGGCGGCATCGGATATGTAAGAGAGTGGCTTGCCGACCCTGCTTATTCCGCCGATGGCAAAACGCTGATTATCGAGAATATTCCTCTCGACCAGACAAAACGTTATGTCAGAAAGGTCATGACCTTTTATGAGGAATACCTTGCTCGTTATCCCGACTGACCGGGATAGGCGCGGTATTACATAAAAATTTGTATAAGAAAAGAAAGGATAAAAACGATGGCTGAACAGGAAAACAAAGAAAAAACAGCAGGACAAAAGCTGAAGGACGAGCTTTTTTTCCAAGCAAAAAACACCTATGAGGTGCTTTCGGACGAAGATGTTGCGGCGGCGTATGATTACGCGGAGGGCTACAAGAAATTCCTTGACAACGGAAAGACAGAACGGGAGTTCGTGAAAGGGGCTGTCACGCTGCTCGAAAAAGAGGGGTTTGTTCCTTATACCTTCGGCATGAAAGCGGTACCCGGCGGCAAATATTATTACAACAATCGCGGCAAGAGCCTTTCCGCTTTTGTCATCGGAACGGAGCCGCTGACCTGCGGCGTGTACCTTTCCGCCGCTCATATCGATTCGCCCCGCGTGGACTTAAAGCAGCACCCGCTTTATGAGGCGGATGGGCTTGGCTTTCTCAAAACGCATTATTATGGCGGCATCAAGAAATACCAGTGGACGACGATCCCGCTTGCGCTGCACGGTGTGGTGACCAGGGCGGATGGAACGACAGTGGACGTCATCATCGGCGAGGATGAGAGCGACCCCGTCTTTTATATCGACGACCTGCTTCCGCATCTTGCCGGCGACCAAATGAGAAAATCTCTGGCCGATGGAATTTCCGGCGAGCAGCTCAATCTGCTTTCCGGCTCAAGACCGTTTGAGAAGAATCTTTCCGAGGCAGTCAAGCTGAATATTCTGAAGCATCTCCATGACAAATACGGAATCACAGAAGCGGATCTTATGAGTGCAGAAATCTGTGCGGTTCCGGCTTACAAGGCGCGCGACATCGGCTTTGATCGCAGTCTCATCGGTGCTTACGGGCACGATGATAAGGTTTGCGCGTATCCGTCCCTTACTGCGCTTGTCGCCGTAAAGAATCCGGTGCATACAACGATGGCGGTGCTTGCCGATAAGGAGGAGATCGGCTCCGAGGGCAACAGCGGTATGCAGAGCGCGATCTATTTTGACCTTATCGCGGACCTTGCCGCGGGCTTCGGCGTACCGGAGGCGGTCGTCCGTGCCAATTCCAAATGCCTTTCCGCCGACGTGAACGCCGCGTTTGACCCAAACTTCCCGGAGGTTTGCGAGAGACGCAACTCCTGCTTTGTCAACGGCGGTGTAGTGCTTACCAAATTCACGGGGGCGCGCGGAAAATCCGGCTCGAACGACGCTTCCGCAGAATTTGTGGGCTATGTGCGCGGTGTGCTGGACGCTGCCGGCGTCGTATGGCAGACCTCGGAGCTCGGCAAAGTTGACGGGGGCGGCGGCGGTACGGTTGCTAAGTTTATCGCCGAAAAGAATGTCGACGTTATCGACCTCGGCGTGCCGGTGATTTCCATGCATGCGCCGTACGAGGTGGTTTCCAAGACGGATGTCTACATGACTCACAAGGCAATAGAAGCTTTCTTTCGCGCATAAGTGATAAAAGAAAAAATCCAAGGGAGTTTTCCCTTGGATTTTTTATATTTAGGAAACCGTTTCAAATTCCGTTTCGATGACTCGGTCGCACGCATCCGGCGAATACGTCCATTTGTCGATGTGTGTGCCCGTTTCAAAATAGTCGAAGCGGTAGTCAAGCGGCGCCGTGCCGCCGTAAGCGTCAACTAGCACAAGCTTGATTTTCATTTTTTCCGGTATAATATTTTTTATGTAGACGGCGGCGCGCTGTCCCGGCGTGACACCGTCCCTGTATTCCGCAAGTCCTGCAAGATTCGGGGCAAGCTCAACGAAAATGCCATAGGGTTCAATGCTGCGCACGGTGCCGGCGACGGTTTGCCCGACTTCAAAGCGGGCGGTGTTTTCTTCCCAGGTCCCAAGCAGCTCCTTGTGGCTGACGTAAATGCGCGTCGTATCGTAATCGATACTCTTGATTACGGCTTTGATGTGCATGCCGGTATAAAAGCGGTCACGAGGATGAGAGATTCTTGATACGGAAATGCAGTCGATCGACATGAGGGAAACAATGCCGCAGCCAATGTCCACAAACGCGCCAAACGGTTCAAGATGCGTCACCGCCGCGTCGATAATGTCGCCCGGAATCAGCGTCATCAGAAAGTTTTCCATGCAGTCCTTTTGGGCGGCGCGGCGGGAGAGAATGGCAACGGTTTCCCCATTTTTTATTTCAAAATCAATGATTTTGAAGCACACAGTCTTTCCGACGCGCGTGATGACCGCAATATCCTTGACAGGCTCGCCCATTACATTGTAGACGACCTCTTCTCTCGGCATTTTTCCTTTCATGCAGCCGAGATCTACGGTGAGAGACATTTCGGCGTCACAGAGAATGGCCTGCGCTTCGAGTATTTTTCCGGTTGCCGCAGCCTTTTCCAGGGCGGCCTGCGAGTAAAAGCATTCGCGGTTTTCCGCGTTTCCGATTGAAAATCCTTCCGGCTTGTACATGGATGTATTCATGAGTATCCTCCGCTTTTTTCTTTTTGTTTTATGTGTATGCGCGGAGGGATGGGTTTATACCGAAAAAAGGAGCTTTTGCGCGCGGATAAAAAGCTGACCGCCACGGGGGCGGTCAGGGTTTGGTTATGAAGTTGTTTTGACGCCGAAGATACAGAGATTTGTCCTTTTCTGCGGGACGATAAGCTGTCCGTTTTCCACCATTTTCTCGATGAGAAACGCCATAACGTCGAGTCTGTGATGGATTTTGGCAATGGCGGGGCATTGGTCGCGCACCGCTGCCGGCGCGTGCTCCGCTAAGATGGCCGCTGCCTTATCGGAAATATCTATCATGCAGGCACTGACGACTTCAGCGGTCGGACGCAGAAGCTCGGACAGCGTTTCAAAAACGGCATTCTCAAAAACGGGAAAGTTTGCCGAAAGGATATCATTTTCACAGCGGATAAACCCATTTTCGATAAGTTCCGGCAAAGCGGGGTTTTCCGGATTTGCGGGCTTTGACAGGATAGCGTCCCACATAGCGGCCGAGGTCCGGTCAAAATGGATGTGAGAATAGAGCTGACAGCGTTCGATGATGCGATAGTTAACAGCAGAAAACCATACGGTGCCATCCTCTTTTTCCGTGCGCATGGTAATTCCGTGGAAATGATGAAACCGATAGTCGTTGTCATATCCAAATATTCGTCCGTATCCGCCGAGCGCGAGTTTTGGCGCCTTGCCGATGGGTTCATGCTTGCTTGCCAGTGTAAAGCCCTCTATCATGGCGATGTTCAGAATGGTCCAGAGGAGCCGGTTGTCGTCGTAACAGCTTTCCGTATGGAAGTTCAGTGCCCGCACCTTAGGTAAGAGCGCCAGCGCGTCGGCAAACACGGCGTTTGCCGTTTTTTCATAAATAGCTGCGGTGCTTTGCACAAACTCCTTTTCATAGGCTTCCGTAAGAATGACGAGATTCGTTTGATAGGAATTTCCCGTTTTTTTGAGAAGTCCCGCGGCTTCCAGAATATCCAGTTCATCCTCGAGATAAGGCATGGAAACGCCGAGCTCCAGCGAAAGCTCCTCCTTTGTCATCGGAACGTCATAGGCGGCAAGGACGATGGAGCCAGGCAGCTTGCGGTCGAAGATGTGGGCGTAATAATTGCGGTCGCCCCAAAAATCCATTCGGAATACACCGGGATTATAGCTTTTTTCACCTAATTTTCTTGTCATACCGATCCCTTCTTTCAATAATTTTCGCGTCTTGAATAGGTAATATTTCACCATTTCGACGCTGATGTTTTGTTCGGATGCGATTTCATGGCAGCGTTTGCCGTGCACATAATAGGAAACCGTCACCTCGCGGTACTGTTTTGTAAGCAAGGACAACTCCTGACGGAGCCGATAAAGCTTGTCCTCATCCGACTCTTTTTCGGTGATCACCTCTTCGGGGGATGGCTGGAAAACACCGATATCCTTTTCTTCCGGCATGTCGCACAGTGCATTCAAAAGTTGCTTTTTCCGGATGAATTTCCGGAAAGTGTTTTCGGCGATTTTCCATGCGAATCCCCAAAAGGCGTCCTGACTTTTCAGGTTTTCCGCAGAGGCGAGGATTTCGCAGACAATCTCGCCCGCAAGGTCTTCCGCGTCCGTTTTGTCGTAAAGGCGGGCAAGGGCATATCCATAGACGGCGGGGAGATTCTCTGAAAGATAGGCGGCGGCGGTTTTGGCATCCAATGGGTTCACATCCTTTGATATTTTGAAAGCTTTCGTCTATATAGTATCGGAAAGAGGCGGGGGGTTAATCGGAAATAAGAAAATTTGATACAAAAAAGCGGCCATGGCCGCTTTTTTCATTTTTTCAGTTTTATTTCGGCTTTTGCAAGAAATTTTTCGGCGTTCACGATAAAGCGTTCATGCGTGCCGGAGCCGATCTCTCCCAACTCGTCAAACGCGCGTACGGTAAAGACGAGCCGTCTGCCGTCGATTTCCGTAAGCTCGGTTTCGGCGCGGACCGTCATGCCGACGGGCGTTGCCGCCGTATGCGCGACATCGAGCTTTGTGCCGACGGTCGTCATGCCGGCGTCAAGCTGCGGCGCGACCGATTCGGCGGCGGCTTTTTCCATGAGCGCAATCATGGACGGCGTAGCGAATACGGGAAGCATGCCGCTGCCGACAGCGGCGGCGGTTACCTCATCGGTGACGGTCAAAGCGGCAGTCCCCTTGATATGGAGTTCCAACATAGGTTTAACCTTCTTTCCTGTTTTGATAAAGCGTTTGTACATGCGCGATCATATCGCGGTCGGGAAGTGTGCCCGCCGGATTTCGTGCGGCGAGCGACTCAAAGCGGGCGAGCGCTTCTGCCGCGGCGGACTCGTCTTCCGACGATAACAGCGCAAAGGCATAAAGGGTACGGTAGGTAGAGGCGTGATGCTTCAGCAGCGGAAGCGAGGCCTCCACCTCCCGATGCAGGCGGTCTATTTCCTCGGGACGGGCGTCCAGAACGAGCTCCAAAAACAGCAGCTCCGAAAGCAGACATGCCCGATAGAGCGGCAAAAGCACCCTTGCCTTCAAAAGATGATTCGCGGCGTCGCGCGCGCCCGCATAATCGCCGGTATCTTCCAGCCTGTCTATATACATCATGCCCTCGCAGACGGTGAGCGCCGAATCAAGATCCCTTTCCTCGGGCAGAAAAAACAGCTCTTCCGGCATATCGCGGGTGCGTGTGCCTTCGGCAAGCAGAGCCATATATTCGAGCTGATTCCATAAAGCGTTCCGCGCGGCTATGCTTCTTTTGGCGGCGCGGCCGTTGGTCCCGTCGTTCGAGAGCCGCTTGCCGCTCGTCGGAACGGCATTGACAAGAGAAAAGAAGAGTCCAAGCCATCCGATATAGAAAAGCAGCAGTCTCGGGATATAGGATGGGGAGAGCGTATAGAGCAGAATCAGTGCGGCGGCGCTGACGATAAAGCCGAGCAAAACACCTCCTGCATTGCAGAGCCGATAAGGAAACTGCCCGTTTACCTTTCGCGGCGGCGCCATCAGGCACTGACCGGCAATGCCGGGCACTGGAGCGGGCTCGATGCCTATCCGCCATCTGCCGTTTTTCTTTTTGATGACAAAAGAGAAGATCCGAAAGCTCACTGGTCGGTATCCCGTAAGTAAGCCAAACAGAAGATGCCCTGTCTCATGCACGAAAACAGAGAGGATATAGGCGATGACGGCGGCGATGATAAGGAAAAGCGCTAAGAGCGCGGATAGCCCGATATCCCGGTAGTTCAGATAAAAAACCAAGAAGATCAGAAGATACAGGAGAAAAAAGTAAAAAGCGTACACGGTGCCGGTGCGAAGCTGCGTGTTTTTCTTTTTGGGTCGCATAGGAGCCTCCTTTCGAAGCTGTTCAGGGCTTTGTCTTTTTTGTCCGGATGGCTGTTATGCCGGAGCGCATGATGAGCCGGCGAAGTGTCGGAGAGGCGAGGGCGGCGCGTTTCCATTCCTTCTCATACAGAATACGGCGCAAAGCCGAGGTCCTCCGGCGGTAAGCGCGGGCCGGATCCCTTTCCGAAAGGGACTCGGCGAGGATTTCACCGGAACGAAGGGCATAGCTGATCCCCTCAAAAGAGCTAGGGCTGATAAAGCCCGCGGCCTCTCCAATGAGAAAGATTCTGTCGTTCCCTGTACAAAACCCAGAGAAACCGGGTGAGGCGACAAGGCACGCCTCCGTTTTTTGCGGAAATGCAAAATTCCCCGGGGCGACGGCGGCGCAGGCTGATAGCTTACGCTTTTGCGCTTCGAAGCGCTTCCGGCTGCCGTCGGTCGGGAATGCACCCCCGAAAATCATGTGGTCATCTTTGAAGAGGATCCACGAGCAGGCGGGAGAGGTTTCGCTGTCGAAGATGCAGGAATAGAAAGGGTCGGTATCTCCTGCGGCAAACGTCTGTTGGATGGCCGTGTAAAAACGGAGCTTTTTCTCAGGGAAAAAGGTCCGGCGCACAAGAGAGCCCGCCCCGTCCGCACCGATAAGGCGCGAGCAGGTATATTCTCTGCCATCGGCAAGACGGATGCAGAAGCCCGCTTCCGTCTCGGAAAGCGCGGCACAGCGCCCGGTGACAAGCGTCACCGCAGGAGGAATCAGCGAGCGAAGAAAATCATCGAAAGCGGCGCGGTTCATATTCAGATAATGTCTGGGATAACGGCGGGAAATCCCGCTGTCAAGGTCGATGACACGAACGGCAAAAATCTGCGGCGAGGTGAGAATCGAGAGCGGGAGAGACACGTCATAGCGGGCGAGCACCTTTTGCGCGTCGGGGGAAAGCAGTCCGCCGCACGGCTTTTTACGGGTATCGTCGTGAATGATGAGAATACGGGTCCGTTCCGAGTCGGCAAGGCGGGCGAAGTTTGCGCCCGCCGGACCCGCACCGATGACGGCATAGTCATAATGCTCCATTCCTTCTCCTTTTGCGCGATACTCAGTACCGCATAAGTCTGTTCTTAAAAATACGTGCGACAGGATTTGCGAGATGGGAATCCAAGTCCACCTCACTTACAATAAATTTTCCTTCTCCGCATGGGATTTCCGCGCAGGCGAGCGCAGGGTACAGCTTTTGTCCCCACGCACTGCCGGTAAGGCTGTTGCCGGAGAGCAGAATTGGTCTTGCTCCCTCAGCCGTGAAAGTATAGCGGATAAGAGGGGTAATGCGGTCCTTCTCCGCGTCATACCAGAGGCGGAAATCATAAGGCCCAAAGCCTTCGACAAGCGGATGACCGGTTTTCCTCGACACGAAATGCAGCGCACGCATGCCGCAGGATTTGACCTTGACTTCTGTCCCTGCAATTTCATAGGAGCCGGGGACAAGCCCGCTTATCACAACGGTTTTCCCGGATGCCGCGGCATCGGTCAGCTCCTTTCTGCGGGAAAGGAATTCCTCGCCGGAGACGGCGATAGCGGACTCTTCTGCGGGTTCTTCCCTCGGAAAAACCTCGATCTCCTCGTCGCTGTAATGCAGCACTCTGCCTTGAGCGTCCGTAAGAATCGCGCGCAGCGTATACGTCTCGCGCTCTTCCGATTCCGGTGCAGTGAAGCGGATGTCACCTTGCATGAAGCTAGAATTTTCGCCGAATTTGGCATCGTATTCGCCGCCCATGACCACCTCGCCGCGGCCGTTTTGAAGCTCTATGACAAGACGGTGTCCGTCGGATATGGTGTGGGTATCGTTGCACACGAACAGCTCGACCGAAAGCTCCTCCCCGGCAAACGCGGTTTTTCTGTCGTTTCGGATGCTTACCATGAGCGGGGTCAGCGCGTCGCGGTACGCAAAATACGCGGGCTTGGGAAAACGCTCACAGTCGACGAGCGTTTTCATCCAGCCGGAGGGCCATGCGTCGATGAAAAGATGGATGGCGAAGGTAATCATCTTCGAATCGCGGCGGAAGGCTTCCGTTTGCAGCCTTGTGCCGAAAACCTGGTGGCGATGGCTCTCGCGGACCCAATCCTCGAGGGTTTCCTGCGTATCGTAGTAGAAAAAGTGCATGTTGCCGCTTTGCGCGTCCTTGATCCTGCCGGGGTCCCAGGTCTTTTCCTCCTCCGGCGTCTGCGGCAGCCATGAGGCGGGATAGCGGCGTCGCATGAGCGATACGGGATCAAGTCCTTCGGCGCCGAATTCGCCGCAGCCGTAGTACCAGCCGTCTTTGACGCCGAGCCAATATCCGCGGTGGAGCATGCCCATGTCGATGCCATGGCCGTTATACCATGTGCAGTAGCAGTGATTGTCGGGGAGAGTATCGTCCGGCGGATCGTAATCGCCGTCGATATGCTTGATGACGCGGTCCGGATTGAGCAGGCGCACCGCCGTGTCGCAGGCGGCGAAAAATGCTTCCATCTCATCTCTTACAAGATGCCGGTGAGGGCGGTTGCCGCCGTTTGCCATCGGCTCGTTCATATAGGTAACAAGGATGCTCGACGCATGCGGACGGATGAGCCGTTCCATTTCCTCTGCCTGACGCACCCCTTCGGCAAATTTCGTGCGCCGCATGACCGTGAACAGCGGCAGGTCCGTCTGCAGCATGAGTCCGATGCAGTCGCAGAGCTCATAGATTTCCTTTTGCACGGGACGTTGGGTGAGACGCAGAAAATTCATATTCGCCGCCTTTGCCATCAGCATGTCATAAAGAAGCATGTCATAGTCCCCGCGCAGAACATCCTGCTGCTCGTATCCCATTGTGTTCGCGCCGCGCAGACGGATGGATTTGCCGTTCAGATAAAACATGCCGCGCGGCACGCTTTCCATATCCTCGGCAAAGCTGCGCATGCCGAACGCCGAAACGACGGTATCTTTTATGTCGCCGCCGACGGACAGGGAAACCTGCGCTTCATAGAGATAGGGAAAATCCGGTTCCCAAAGCCGCGGGTTTTCCATCGGAAAACGGAGCTTTACAAGATTTGCCCCTTTGTGAAAAGCAAGCTTCATCGCGGATTTCATCGCTTCCTCGTCTGCGAGCAGGGATACGGATATCCTGTCTCCATGCTCCGCGCCTGCAAGGGTGATGGGTTCATATTCGAAATTCTCGAGCACTGTCTTCTCAAAGTTGCGCCCGTAAACGGAATAGATGAGCTTCACATCCTCGAGCGGAAGATAATCGCAGTTGTAAACCTCGCACCAGACCTCGAATTCTCCCGTCGCGAGCATCGGGCGGACATACAGGTCGGAAAAAAACGCGCGCGCCCGTCTTTCCACCGTCACCTTCTGGCAGATGCCCATGCCGGGCGGGCAGTGGTGCCAACCGAGCTCGGAATCGTCATATCCAAAGCCGGTCGCGGCATACAGCTTGTCGCCTTCGAGCCGCGGCGCGCCGGTCGTTGGGCCGGGGTTCCCGCCATATACATAATCGTTTCGCACTGTGATGACGAGCGTATTTTCTCCGTCGCGGATGTAAGGAGAAACGTCGAATTCGAAGGCGCCGAAAAAGCCCTCGTGAGAGCCGGCAAAGCTGCCGTTGACGAAAACTTCCGCGATATAGTCCACCCCGTCAAAGTGGAGGAATATCGCTTCTCCATCCTCCGGCTTCCCGATTTCAAAGGTCGTGCGGTAATAGAAGCATGCATTCCCGACAGGGCCGAAAAAATAGGGAACGGCAATGCTTTTCCATTCGCCCTCACCACGCAGCACGCGCGAAAAATCTTTGAAATCTTCCGGTGTCGCTTCGCGCAGCGAAAAAGCGGAAAGGGAGATAGACTCTCTCGTGCTTTTGGGTATCGGCGCAAGCTTTTGCATAAAGGGCTCGTATTTGGTTTTGAGCTTCTCAATTTCAAAGTCGAGCTCCGCGCGCGTGTCGATTTTTTTGTATACCTCGTGAGGCGTTTTTCCGCTTGTTTTTTCAAGAGGAAAGACGACGCCGTTTTTCGGAGTCGGCTCCGGGAAAACGAGCGGTGCCCGTTTGGAACCGATTTCACCGGCGGCGATCGAACCGAAAAAGTCTGCCATAATTATTTCCTTTCTGATTTCAGAATTTTACAGGGATATTATCACATAAGAGACTATAAAAGTCAACATGTTCCGCATTTTTTTGCGATTTCAGAAAGAAGGCTTTACAGTTCGGGCATAATAGAATATAATGGAAGACGATACAAGAGAATCGGAGGAGGCAGCATGGGCGATAACGCATGGTTTACGGTGGAGGCGGCAGACGCCGACACCTTTGTCATCAGTGAATATCAGCATCCGGAGCAAACGCACTGCTACCTTCTCCTCGGTGACAGCCGCGCGCTTCTGATTGATACAGGACTTGGCGTTTCGGATATCGGCGCCGTCGTATCCTCTTTGACCTCGCTTCCGGTAACGGCCGCGGCGACCCATGTGCATTGGGATCACATCGGCGGGCATCGCCATTTTTCGGATATTGCGGTTCACGGGAAGGAAGCCGGGTGGCTTTCCGGCGGTTTTCCGCTTCCGCTGAATGTCATAAAGAAAAATTTAATGGCAGGCGTTCGCGAATTTCCGGCGGATTTCGATATGGACCGGTATGAGATTTATGGGGGAGGGGCCGGGCGGCTGATTTCCGACGGGGATGTCTTTGACCTCGGCGGACGCCGCTTGTCTCTTCTTCACACGCCCGGACATTCTCCGGGGCATCTGTGTTTTTGGGAGCCGGCGCGCGGGTATTTGTTTTCCGGCGATTTGATTTATGCGGGCATGCTCGATATGTTCTATCCGACCACAAGTCCCGAGGCGTTTTTTCACTCCGTTGCACGGGTGGAAGCTCTGCCGGTGCGGCGCGTCTTTCCCGGCCATCACAGTCTTGACGTATCTCCTGCACTTATCCGTGAAGTAAGGCTTGCCTTGGCGGCTTTGGCGGAGTGCGGACGTTTGCATCACGGCGAGGGCGTGTTCCGATTCGAAGGCTTTGGGCTACATCTGTAAAGAAAGAGAAAGTATTCTTAATAAATAGAAGGGAAAACTCATGAAGAAAAAAATCCTTGTGATCGGCATCACAATGGCGGCAGCGGGTAGCGAAAAATCGTTTCTTTCCTTCGCCGGTGCCATCGATTATGAAAAATATGACGTGGACCTTCTGTTGGCGCGAAAAGCGGGTGATTTTCTGTCGCTTGTTCCGAAGGAGATTCGTATTTTGGAGATGGGAAAGATGGGGGAATTGTTTCTCATTGACCGGAGAAATGCAAAGCGAATCATCGGAAAGCGGTATCTTGCGAAAAATCCGTTTCGGATATTTGGGCTTGCGCCGTATCTTTTTCAGATGAAAAAGGCGGATGGTCAAAAAGCACGCAGCTTTGCCGCGAACCGCATGTGGCTTTCCATGATGGAGAAAATGCCTGATTGTCCGGGGGAATACGATATCGCGCTTGCCTATTGGGGCGATCGGACGATGTTTTATATG
Source organism: Clostridiales bacterium (assembly GCA_003150035.1). Classification (GTDB taxonomy): domain Bacteria; phylum Bacillota; class Clostridia; order Oscillospirales; family CAG-272; genus QALR01. The sequence goes on along the minus strand of QALR01000011.1, from coordinate 1,400 downwards.
ATCGACAAGGTCCATGCGAAAAGAAAGATCGCATGGCTGCATTTCGATTATTCTCATCCGCCGCGCGAGGATGCCCTGTATTTGGATTATTTCAAGCAGTGTGATAAAGTGGTGACGGTTTCAGAGGCAATCGAAAAATCGCTGAAAAGTGCACTTCCGGAGATCGCGGACAGAGTTGTCACGCTTGAAAATATAATAAATAGAAGGGAAATCCTCGCGAAGGCGTGTGAGGAGGCAGATTTTGGAGATGATTTTCATGGCATCCGCCTTTTGAGCGTAGGACGGATCTGTCCGCAGAAGGGATATGATCTTGCCGTCCCGGCGATAGCAAGACTCATTGGGGAGGGCTATCCTGTCCGCCTGTATATCATCGGAGAGGGACAGCGCGAATATGTGCAGCGACTGGGGGAACAGATTCGCGAAGCGAGGATTTCCGATGCCGTCAGATTTCTTGGCGTGAGACAAAATCCGTACCCCCTTATGCGTGCGGCGGATATTTATCTTCAGCCCTCCCGTCACGAGGGACGTCCGATTGCCGTCGAGGAAGCGAAAGCTCTCTGCAAGCCGATTTTCGTGACGGCATATGCGTCCGCTGCGGAGCAGATGGAGAACGGCAGACTGGGACTCATCGGAGAAATATCCGAAGAAGGAATCTATGGGGGGCTGAAAAGGCTGCTAGATGAGAAGGAACTAAGAGATTCTTTTATAAAAAAATTGGAAGAGCTGGCAAAAAAAGAAGAAAAAGCGTCCGCCGTCATGGATATTTTTGAATAAACGGAAAAAAAGTGAGAAAAAAAGGAGAAAAGGGGTTGACAAAGGAGGGGGGGATGTGATAGAATAATCGAGCCGCTTCTGGGAGGGGAACGAACAGGGGGGCGCTAGGTCCTTGGAAATTGAACAACAACGAAAGAACGAAAAAAGATCTCGTTGAGAAACTTTGAACAGTACTTTTAGGAAAAGAAGCTAAGATAAGCTCTGAAGAAGGTATCAGCGGGCAGAGGAGACTTTGTCCGGGGATATACAAATTTTTTAGAGAGTTTGATCCTGGCTCAGGATGAACGCTGGCGGCGTGCTTAACACATTCAAGTCGAACGAAGCATTTTTGGGAAGTCCTTCGGGGCGGAAGAGAGATGACTGAGTGGCGGACGGGTGAGTAACGCGTGAGCAATCTGCCTATGCGAGGGGAACAACAGCCGGAAACAGCTGCTAATACCGCATGACACATCGGGTCCGCATGGAGCTGATGTCAAAGAATAAAATCGCGCATAGATGAGCTCGCGTCCCATTAGATAGTTGGTGAGGTAACGGCCCACCAAGTCGACGATGGGTAGCCGGACTGAGAGGTTGGACGGCCACATTGGAACTGAGAAACGGTCCAGACTCCTACGGGAGGCAGCAGT
>QALR01000014.1:27903-43069 GCA_003150035.1 Clostridiales bacterium | reverse complement strand
CCGACAGCCTTCGTCAGCTGATCCACGGAGGTTTTCTTCATCCCCAGCGTGACGGCGCAATGTCTCGTTTCCTTCAGTAGCGCCTTGCGTAGTTGTTCGGTTTCAAAATCTGTAAAAGCCAAGGTTGCACCTCCTGAAATATGACCGTTTTGGTTCTTTTGGTCATATTATATCATACTTCTTTCCGTTTTGCAAGAGGTAAGTGAAAAATAATCGTTTTTTCAACCTCAAAATTGCAAAACATGATTGCCGCGTCCTTGCTTTCGCTTATTTTGCTTTTCACTTTCAAACACGCTGTCCATGACTCTTCGCGCGGATAACCGGTTTGTCGAGGACGAAGGTCGGCACGAGGCAGTGGAGTATTATGCAAATTCCCTGCGCACGAGGAATGGACAAAAAGTATTGTTTTTCAAACTTGGTGTCGGGTATAACACGTCTGTCATCATCAAATATCCCTCTGCCAGATGAGCACAAAAAACGTGCGACCTATGCCTGCAGCAACCTCGGTGAGGCATTCTGTCCTGATGAGATTGCCGACAGAACCGTCTGTGTCGAAGGGGATGTCGGATATGTTATCAACACAACTATCACGAATAAACCGATATAGAAATCACGGTAATGTGAGAATTTCGCACTTACGGGGAGAATGGAAAGCCTGACGAATGTGAAGCTGGAATGAAAACTGATGTACTCATACAAAAGAGAGGTCTTTTATAACAAAAGCCACCCGTCTTTTCACGATCGGGCGGCTGTGTTTATCAGAGCGCTTATTTGTGCGGTTGACTTCAATGTTTTTCACTTCGCTCAAGGTCGCTGTCAGCAGGCAAGAGTCTAATGATTCGTTTACTTGTTAAGACAGCGCCCGGTTTTTTATCGGTAGATGACCTCACTCATAACGATTTCCTCAGCAGCAAGCTTACAGGAATTCATCTGCACCACCCATTCAAGCAGATCGGTAGCTTTCAACTTTTCATCAATACTACGAGATTTGGCGAGCTGAGCGGTGATTAACCGCACCTTTTCCTTCGCCGTGATGTCGACGTCATGGAGATATGCATTCAAACGACACCGCGTCAAAAGTGTGGTGTAGGTGCCTTTCCGATGTTCCTTTATGAATGCAAGGCGTAAACTTCCGTATTTACCGATAGAGAAATGTGTTTGCTTCGGCAGAACGAAGTCGGGGTAGAGCAGACCGTCATGTTCGGTATAGCAGATCTCAAAGCAATTGTCAAGTTCCTTGCGGTCGTGTCCGAAAATGTCATCAATGTTTATGCTTGCGTTGTTCTTTTTATTTGTGTTCTTCATTACAGTAACCTCTTTTTGAATTTATTTACTGTAATTCGTCCGCATCCGACAACCAATCATTTTGTAATTTTGTTCTTGAAACCGCTTTGGGCACCTGCTTTATCGCAGGTGCCACAAGGGGATGCTTTTTTGAGGAAAGTACAGGTTTCTGTTCTCTTTCTTTGCGGAAAAAAAGAAGAAGCCGTGTGGATATGGCTTTCACCCGCTGGATGGGAGTCCAAGGCGGGAGTCTTGGTAAATCTTTTGGTTCTTTTCTCCATAAAGAGAAAAGAACATCATTTTTCCCTTTCCAAAAGGGAAAAAAGTGTTTTTATCCATGCAGGATGTCTTCTAACACTTTGGCGTCTGCAAGAAACTGTTCGTCGCTGTCTCCCGGCACAAATTCCAGAAGAAACGGAAGAGGGCAAGGCAGGTTGTTCGCCGCTCTGACGATTTCCGCGTAGCCGCGCCAGGCTGCTTCTGCGAGCGAGAGAGGATAGCGCCGATTCTCTGTATCCCAATGAAAAACGTGGACGGTACAAAGCCACGGCAGAACAGCGCGCAGATTCGCTTCGCTGTCTCCGAAAGCGAGCGGCTGCCAATAGGTTTTGACATTGTCCATCTCACATTCTGTAAGGAATTCTGCCGCCGATTTTCCGTTGTCGTTGAGCGTTCCGCCATGAAACTCAAAGGCAAGGATCAGTCCGTGTGCCGCGGCTATCCCCGCCATTATTTTCGTCTGCTTCAGAAGAAAAAGTCGTTCCTCTTCCGAAAGCTGTGAACTGGGCTTTCTGCCAAGCCATGTCCGAACCACATGAGCGCCGAGAGCTTTTGCTGTTTCGCAAATCGTCCGAAATGTATCGGGCTCTCCATCCCCGATGCGATAATAAGAACCATAGGAAAAGCAGGAAAGACCATACCGTTCCATGCAGGAAAGTGCTTCTTTAACCGCGTTCCGATCGCCTGGCAGGATATGACGATCGGCTCCCCATTCGATAAGAGAAAGTCCGGCGGCATGTGCGATATCGGCAATTTCGGAAATGCTTTTTTCACGGAAGGTAACGCTTGTCATGCCGGCAGGATATCGTTCTTTCTGGATGGAGAAGTCGGTTTGTGTTTTGTTTTCGCGGACAGGCACTGGTCCGCATATATGCGTGTTCTGTGATGAATTTTCAGAAAGGATTTCTTTCATACTGCCTCCCTTACCGCGCAAAAGAAGCGCTATGAGCTTGCTTCGAGGAGCTTCCAAAAATGGATATGGACGGGATTCCCTGCGCCCGCGGCGGGCTTGTTGCCGCGCGGATGTTTATGAGTCTTTTGTCACACGGATGGAATTCATCCAACGCACAGAATCGGGCACCCAGGGCGCAATCCCGGGCAGATGACACCCGACGATGGCATTGCCTAGCGACGCGCCGTGTCCGCCTTCCGGGAACAGGTGCATTTCGTAAGGAATTTTGTAATCGGAAAGAGCTTTGGCAAAGAGCAGAGAGTTCTGGACTGGAACTGTTGTGTCGGTGACGGTAGACCAAAGAAAGGCCGGGCAGGTTTTTTCTGATACCTGAAGCTCGAGGGATACGGCCTCTCTTGCCTGGGTATCGTCTTTCCTGTCTCTCAGGATATTATCGATGGAACCGCGGTGTGCATATTCCAATCCGGAAAGGACCGCATAAGAAAGAATCATTCCTGTCGGACGGTTGTAGCCTTTGGAAAAGCCGAGCTGTTTTTCGATTTCGTCGTTATCCCAAAGTGTGCCGAGAGCTGCTGCCAGATGTCCGCCGGCAGAAAATCCGATGACGAAAACATAATCCGGATCTACATGCAGCTCTTCCGCATGATCACGGATATATTTCATCGCAGCACTGGCATCGACAAGCGGGCTCGGCCATACGGGATCGCCTGTCCTGTAAACAGAATAACGCAGAACAAAAGCGTTAAAGCCGGCGGCAAGGTAAACGTGGGCAATGGGATCGGCCTCCCTATCAGAGCAGAAGGCATAAGCACCGCCCGGAATGATGAGGATGGCCTTTCTTTTTTCGCTGAAGGGCAGTTCCGGAGAAGTGCCGGCTATATAGGAGGTAAGGGTTACATTGGGCTTTCCCTCTATGAGGTTTACGGTTTGGATAGTGGTTTCGGTCGTCATAATAAAGTTCCCCCTGACAAATTGATAGAATCAGATGAAATTTTGACTTTATTCTATCATAGAATTCCCCGGAATACAAGCCTACACGTTTATTTATTTGAAAAATGCTTTTTTCTTGACTTGGCCAAGGTTTTGTTCTATAATCTATCTATCCTAAAACAGAGGTGAGAAAAATGGAACGCTATGCATGGAGAGCGCAGCTTCTGCCCGGCATGTTGGAGGAGTACAAGCGCAGACATGAGAATCTTTGGCCGGAAATGAAAGAAGTTCTGGCCTCGGCGGGTATCCGGAATTATACAATCTGGAACAGCGGAAACGAGCTGTTCGGATATTATGAATGTGACAGCATCGAGATGGCGTCGCGCGTTCAGGCGGAGAGCCCGATCGTGAAGAGATGGGATGAATATATGAAAGACGTTATGCGTATGGAACCCGATCCGGTCACGGGCGCTCAGCCGAGAATGACGCAGGTGTTTTTATTTGAAGGGGAAAAAGGGTAATTAAAAAAAGAACGGGGATTTTAATGAAATCCCCGTTCTTTTTTTGTTCAGTTGACGCCCATGGTGTCGATTTCCTCTCCCGCGAGAAGTTTGTTTGCATCTGAAAATAGCTTGTCAATGGTAGCGGTTCGAATATATACGCCCTCTTGCGCCCGGCTTACTTCCGTATCCAAAAGCTCTCTTTCGCCATCCGGCGTAATCCGATAGGAGTTGGTCGTGATCGTTGGAATCACGTACATATAGGTTGGATTAAGCTGCCTTACGACATTTCCGTCAATATCGGTGTATTCGTCGTACATATCGTAAATTTCATATTCATAAAGAGTTTCCTCATACTCACCGCGAGTATTTTCCGGCAGATAAACCGTTACTTTAACAAGTCCGTCTCCATCGTCCTCAAAGCTGCTGGGCTTTTCCATTCCATCGTTGGTATCAACCGACTTTAGGAAAAACCGCCCGGCTTCTTCATCGTAATAGGCAGTGTTGTAGGTTATTTCTCTTGTGGAACCGTCTGATAAGGTGGTAGTTACAACAACATTGTGACACAGGATGTTCCCGCCCTGATCACGGAGCATGGCGATTGCCACACCGTTTTCATTGTATTGATTGTAGGAAATCGGATGATCCTTAGGCAATGTTTTAACACGAACAATCCGAGACGGCTCGGAGTCTACACTTGTCATTTCCTCATCGATTTCTGCATAGAGTGCAAGCTGTCTTGTAATGAGTACATAATAGAGATTGCGGAAATTTTCAAACTCTCCCTCATACTGAATCGAAGCGCTGCTGCCGCTGCCGATGAAGCGATAAGAAACATCATAAACTAGCGGAATGGATGCACCCTCCGCCGTTTCTCTGTAAACGATTACCCCATTGTCTCCAGCCGTTGTCACATCGGCATGACGATTTCTCTCTTTTCCCGAAAGTGTAAAGCGCAAATCGATTCCATCGCGTTCTGAAATGAGTTCAAAATATTCTACGCTTGTAAAATATTCATAATACAGAAAAGGATTTGTGAAATTCTCGACACCCCATTCGATAAAAGCAAAGGTTTCTGCGCTGACCTTGCCAATGACCTCAAGATCGGGGGCATATACATAGTAATAGTCCAATCCATCGAGGTCGGTAAATTTCTTGCTGAAGTAGAGGATAGTTGCCTGTTCATCATAATCCTCCGCTTCCGGATCGGCGCAGTTGTACAGCAAAAGCACGTGGTTTCCGTCCGTCATGTTTTCAATCCGCTCTTTGTCGATATCAAGCCCATATTTTTCATACACCTCAGGTGTATAAATCGATTCTCCATATGCGACAATACTGTCTGCCGTAATGCTGGAAAGCGCATAAAGCACATCTTCGTAGGCGGTCGAATTGATCATATAGGCGCTGGGATAAAGCATTTGATAAAGCATGCTGGATGCAGAAACCCCTGCATCATCGGCAAGACCTACCTGAACAATAAGTTCTCGCTCATCTCCCCCCGTATCCCTCATAATGGCGAAATTGGATGCGTTATAAATGGTATTTCCGTATGACGGTGCAATCTGAGGCGCAACAAGAAAAGCACTCTCGGCAAGAACCGTGCTGCCGAGCCTTGATTGCAGCACATAAACGATGTCATATTCGGTCGTGGAACCGTCTTCGTTGGTCACAACGTTTTTCCGTCCGTCAAGCATGACATAATATCCGCTGGAGGTGGCAAGCTCGTTCCCGATGTAGATCCGGTAGGAAGTCCCATCGGTCAGCGTCACCTCAAACCAAGAAGGATCCGACGCCGCATCGAGCCCATAGTGCTGCAGATCTTCTTCCGTCGCCATTTCGTTCGCGCGATCCTGCCCGGCAGGGGAATTGGTCGCGAGGACTCTGACATCGCCGAGCAGGCTTGCTACATTCTCGTAGGAAAGCTGAATGTGTTCGTTCCCGTCGATATAGAATAAAATATTGTCTTCCTCTCCATAAGCGATGAGCTTGTAATGTTCGGTTTCGTTTTTGATCTCAATAGACTGAATTTCCGAGCGTTCATACTGACGCAAAATATAGATGATGCCGTTGTTATAGACTTCACCTTCGTATAGCTCGGGGACATAATTGGTTTCGGCTTCGAGCAGAGGCGCAATAGCTGCAAAATAGACAATCACGCAGACCAGCACAATCCCACCAAGCAGAATGGATATTTTTGCGGTTTTTTGGAGCGACGTTTTTTCTACGTCGCTCTTTGTAAAAAGCGCTTTGATTTTTTGCCAAAATGTTTTCATGAATGGCGTCTCCTTATATAAACATAGGCTCCAAGCCCCGCCACAAGTACCGGAATAACCACAACACACACCACTGTCCATGCGGTTGCCGCAGAGGTCGGTACGGTAAGCGAGGAGGTGTCAAACGCTTTATAATCGATTCCCTCAAAGGTCATGACATTGTCCCACATGAGATTCAGAAGCGCGTACATGATGCTTCTGTTGGCGCAGGAACCTTCGTATTCACTGGAAAGAAAATCCGAGGACCCGAGCGCGACAACGAAGCTGACTTCATTGGAATTCAGCTCCCAAACCATCCTCGATACACCGAGCATAGTGGCAGAGCCGGTAATAGTTTCCCCGTCCGTTGTCCTGGTGCGAGCGGTATCGTACGTTTTAAGAAGAGAAAAAGAGGAGGCAGAGCCGTTCATGCCCTGAACGATTTGTGAATTATCAAGGATGAGGACCTCTTTGGGCGTTCCGAAAATGGTTGTGGTATTGCCCGGGTCCTCTCCTCCGAAGGTTCTGCTCAGAATCTGGGTTGCCATGGACGGCGAGCTCGCACTTGGATCATAGGTCTGGGCGTAATCGACAATGACTTTCGCCGTGCCGGATGAGGAAACGGAGTGCTGATCGTCGGTAACAGAGCCGCCGTAACCGAGCCCCCATTCGGAGAGGAGTCCTTCAAGCGCCGGCAATCTTGGCGACGAGGAGTCTTCTACGACAATCATGTTTCCGTAGTTCGTGCCAAGGAAGGTTCGGATTTTTTTTACCTCTGAAATTTCCTGTGTTGACAAAAGGTCATATTTCGGACTGTTGATGATGACAATGTTATCACCGCAGTCTCCATCCTCGGGAACAGGAAAATCCTCCGTAGCAAGGTTGATCTCTTGAATTTCAAAGCCGGCAAGCTCCAAAACCTCTTGCCAATCCGAAGCTTCCTCGAGTGTCGGTTCCCCATGTCCCTGCAAATAATAGGCTACAGGCTTTTCCGACTGACCGGTAAGCTGAGCTACTGCGGAGAGAAGCCTTGCCTCTGCATTGTAGCCGATATAGCTGCCGCTTGAGGAGTCCGCCGTAAAGAAGGACTCGATGGAATACTTTTTCGCAGGAACATTTCCTAAAGCGTTATGGTTTTCGTCGGCAAGCTCAATCACCACATCGGAGAGCTGCACTCTATCGAGCGATGTCATTTCGTATTTTTCGGCAAGCTCGGGATGAACAGTTGTATTGTAGGCGATAAGCTCGATGTTGTCATATTCCGCCGTCAGCTCCTTGAGCGTTTGATAAACCATGTTGGTAAGCGAGTTCATGCTACTGAAATAGTCCTCCTCCGCCATGAGAACAATGTTGAGATAAACAGGCTCGCCCCCTTCTTCCGGCTCAAGAAGTTCGGTCATTTTTTCGCGGAAGGCGTCGGAGAGTGAGAAAATGCCGGAAGCGGTCATATCTGTATACCATCCGTAAACGGAGGAAAGCGAGGTCGCGATTCCGTTTATCACCAAAGCAAGAACGATGACGATAACCGTTATGACAATAGAAAGCGTGCCGTATTTAAGATTTCTTTTATCAGATGGCCGTTTTGCTGTTTGTGCTGTGTTTTGTATGGATTTATCTATATTTTTTGCCATGACTTCCGTCCTCCTGCTCACGATTTTGCCCAGCGGCGTTTTTCAAAGACTCTGACCGTGAAGAAAAGGAACACGGATGAGAGCGACACGAAATAGAGAAGCGCGTCGTAGCTGAAAATTCCGTTTGCAAAATAAGAATACCGGCTTGTAATGGAAAGCCCGGAGAGAACGCTGCGGATGAATTCATTGTTGATATAGCTGTTTAGAGAGCTGATAAAAAGAAGAAGAATGATGGCGCAAATGGTGCCAAGCGCGGAAATAAATTGGTTTTCCGTCAGAGAAGAGATAAAAATCCCGATGGAGATAAAGGCGCTGCCGACCAGAAGCACGCCGATAACACAGCCGACATACAGGGCGATGTTCGGGTCGCCGTAAAGCGCCAAGGGAATGTAGTATACGATGGAGGAGAGCAAAAAGGCGCTGCCAAAAATGGTGAAGGCGGCGAGATATTTGCCGATAACAATGCCGGCAAGCGTAACGGGCGCCGTCATAATGAGCTGATCCGTTTTCATTTTCCGTTCTTCGCTGACAAGTTTCATGGTGATAAGTGGAATGATGACGATGAATAAAAACAGCAAAACGGAAAAATAAGAGGGGAAGCTGCTGTTTTCTCCGGCCTGAACGGTGTAGGTCATGAAAAGGAAAGCACTGACCGCAAAAAAGATGGCATAGAACATATATCCTACTGGGGATGTAAAATAGGAACGCATTTCGCGTTTGTAAATCGCAAGCATATTCTGTTTCCCTCCTTACGCCGGCTTTTTGCCGTGTTCTTCCGCTTCGGCTTCGTCAACCACGGAAATAAAGATATCCTCAAGATTGGCTCCGGCAAATTCAAGCGACAGAATCGGCCATGAATTTTGAGCAAGCATATAGAAAATAGGTTTCCTGACATCGACAGCATTGCCGCTTTCTACGTAATAAACGGCGGAACCATCGTCAAACTTTTGTGAAATTTCTGCATAAACCACGCCGTTTATTTTTTTGAGTGCAGAAAGCACGCTGGCGGCGGGGCCGTCGATACGAATAACCAGTCTCCGATTGCCGCGCAGAGCACTTTCAATGTTTTCTGTTTTTTCATCTGCAACGATTTTACCCTCGTTGATAATCAAAATCCTGTCACAGACCGCCTTTACCTCGGAAAGGATGTGTGTGCTGAGGATGATCGTGCGCTCTCGGCCAAGCTCTTTTATGAGGTTGCGGATATCGATGATCTGCTTCGGATCAAGACCGTTTGTCGGCTCGTCAAAGATGATGACCTCCGGATCGCCGACAATAGCGCCGGCGATGCCGACTCTCTGCCGATAGCCTTTGGAAAGATTTTTGATCATTCGATCCACGGCATCTTCGATTTTAACAACACGACAAATTTCAGCAAGATGTTCTTTGCGGTTCATCGTGCATTTTTTCAGGTCATAAATGAAATTCAAATATTCTCTTACTGTCATCTCCAGATACAGAGGCGGCTGCTCCGGCAAAAAACCAATCTTTTTCTTGACGGCGAGCGGATGCTCCAGGATATCCAATCCGTCAATCATGGCTTTGCCTGACGTGGAGGAAAGATATCCCGTGAGAATGTTCATGGTTGTGGATTTGCCGGCGCCGTTCGGGCCGAGAAATCCAACGATCTCTCCCTTTTCCACCTCAAAGCTGATGTCGTTTACGGCGTATCTGTCGCCGTATTTTTTGGTTAGGTGCTCAACTTTAATCATAGTATCCGATACCCCTTCCGATATCGTCCGGCCTACCCGGACGGATATCAATAGTATATATCCTATATGTAAATAAATTTTGAACTGCCTGAAAATGCATGTTCATATTCTGTCCGCTTTTTACTCGATTACCCGAATGCGGGAAGGCAGACACTTCACGGTGACCTCACGATAATCACCGCCGAACTCCCCGTCCAGTGTCCACGGTGCGCTGCCGCCGAAGCGGAATGTGATTTCAGATACCGTAAACTTGTATACAAAATCGTTTGCTTTTTGGGTAAGGATTCCCGAGAGGGCTTGCTGCAGCTGTCCCGCCGTATCGGGAAAGCGGATAAGCAGGACCTCAAGCTCCCCGTCCCGAAGCGCCTCTCTGGAATTTCCCTCGAAAAACCGGATTCCGCCGACGGTTTTGGAGTTGGCAACCATTCCATAAATGAATTTATCGGAGATTTCTTTTCCATCCTGTGTGTACGAAACCTCGATCGGGGTCAGAGAAAAAAGCCGCTTTGCGGCTTCCGCGATATAAGCGGTTCGCCCGAGCGATGCCTTGATTTCCTGAGGCGTAAGATAGGCGACGTCCGTAAAGGCACCGAATGCCGCAACATAGGAGAACGGACGATCGCCGAGTAGTCCTACATCATATTCCACCGGCGTGCCGGATACGATTTTTTCGATGGCTCCTTTGATTCCCTTGGGAATTTTGTGGCTTGTCGCAAAGTCGTTGACCGTTCCTGTCGGAATATAACCGAGCATGGGAGAGGTGTCGGCAAGATAAATGCCCGTGATGGTTTCGTTCAGCGTACCGTCGCCGCCGCAGCAGACAACGGCCTCATAGTCTCCCGATTTTTCGCGGACGACACGCATGATATCGCCGGCGCATTTGGAGAAGTAAACGGTGACGAAATCGAAGCGGGAAAGAAGACCTGCCGTCATATCGTAAACCCATCGTTTCGCCTCGCCATCGCCGGAATTCGGATTGATAATCAGCAAAACATTTTTATCCACGGTCAACGCCTCCTCCGTTACTGAATGAACATCTTGAAAAGCCCTATACGGGATACCTGTTTATTATAACCTGTTTTTTCCTAAAAATCAAGTGTATATCCATGCAAACTGTCATACAGCCTCGTCTTTTTTGAGGATGGATTGACTTTCTCTTCCATATATTGTATAATATTTTTCGTAGAACTCAGCAAAAAGGGGAAAAAGTGATGAAAATTTTGTTTCAGGGAGATTCGATTACCGACGGCAACCGCTACAAGAGCCGAGCCTCCGAATGGGATAAAAACCATCAGATCGGGCACAGCTATGCTTATATCGTAACAGGGATTCTCGGCGCGGCGTTCCCGGAGCGGCATTATGAATTCATCAACCGTGGCGTCAGCGGAAACCGGACGGAAAATCTTCTTGCGCGTTGGGAAGAGGATGCATTGGCGCTAAATCCCGACGTGCTCTCTATTCTGGTGGGCATCAACGACTGTCTCTATCACGGGCGCGCAGGCATTTGGGATCTTTCCGCCGCGGAATACGAGCGCCATTACCGCCGGCTCCTGACGCTTTCAAGAGAGAAGAATCCTGCGCTAGAGATCGTCCTTTTGGAGCCGTTCGCTTATATTCCGGGGCAGAAAAATGCACCGGCGCCACAGGTCGTGCGCACGGCGACCCTCTGCAGCGAGCAGAAGGCTGTCCGCCGCCTTGCCGCAGAGTTTGGCGCAGTGTTTGTGCCGCTTCAGAGCGTCTTCGACGAGGCGATGACGCGCCGCGAGCCGGCCTATTGGATTTGGGACGGCACGCATCCAACGGAGGCGGGCCATGCGCTTATCGCGAAACAATTTTTGAAATATACAAAAGACATTTTTGGGTATGAAACCGAAAAGCTCTCCCTGTGAAAAGGCAGAGCATAAGGAGGGAACCATGAAATTTACGGAAATGCGCTATGTGCGTCCGGATATGGACCGAGTGCTTGCCGATTTTGACAAAGTAGCCGAGGAGATCGCTGACGCGAAGAGCGCCGCGGCGCAGATTGCCGCCTATGAGAGGGCGGATACGCTGAGAGAGCATTTTTCGACGGCGGCATCTCTTGCTTGCGTGCGATATACTATTGATACCCGCGACGCCTTCTATGCCGCGGAAAATGATTTTATGGACGCCGCCACGCCGCTTGTAGAGGAGAAAATTCAGAATATTTCAAAGGAAATGCTGTCCTCGCCGTATCGGAAGGAGCTGGAGGCGCATTTCGGGGCGTTGTTTTTCCGGAAGCTTGAAATATCGGCACGCACGTTCAAGCCGGAAATCATTGCGCTGATGCAGGAGGAAAACGCACTTGTCTCCGAATATCAGGCGCTTGACGCCTCTATGACGGTGGAATTCGACGGAAAGACCCTGCCGCTGACGAAGCTTATCCCTTATATGAAAAGCACGGATCGGGCAACGCGGCGTGCGGCTTATACGGTGGAGGGAGAATGCTACGATTCGCACAGAGAAGCGCTTGATTCTTTATTTGACAAGCTCGTCCGAAACCGCACGGCGCAGGCGAGAGCGCTCGGCTATGAAAATTATATCGGGCTCGGCTACGACAGGCTTGGCAGAAATTGCTATGACAGCCGTGATGTCGCCGCTTTCCGTTCACAAATTGCGACGGATTTTGTCCCCGTCGTTGAGAAAATCAAACAGATTCAGGAAAAGCGCATTGGTGTTGAGCATTTGAAGCTCTATGACGATGCCTTTATGTTCCCGGATGGGAACGCGAGACCGCATGGAACCTCAGAGGAGATTCTTGCCGCCGGCAGGCGCATGTATCATGCGCTGTCTCCGGAAACGGCGGAGTTTATCGATTTTATGTGTGAGAACGAGCTGTTCGATTTGTTGGCTAAGGAAGGCAAAGCATCGGGTGGATACTGCACGGAGTTCGCGGATTATCAGGCGCCGTTCATTTTTTCCAATTTCAACGGGACCTCGGGCGATGTGGATGTTTTGACGCATGAGGCAGGACATGCCTTTGCCTTCTACCGGGCGGCAAGGCACGTAAAGCTGTCCGATTTCCATAGTCCGACGATGGAGGCGTGCGAGTGCCATTCCATGAGCATGGAATTTCTGACGGCACCGTATCATGCGCTGTTTTTCGGGGATGATACAGAAAAATATGAGCTGTCTCACTGCGAGGACTCTGCCATTTTCATTCCGTACGGCTGTATGGTGGATGAATTTCAGCACCGGATGTATGAAGAGCCGTCTCTTTCTCCAGAAGAGCGCAATGCGGTCTGGCTGTCCTTGGAGAAGAAATACCGTCCGTACCTGGATTTTGACGGGCTTCCGTTTTATTCGCGCGGCGCGGGATGGCAGCGTCAGGAGCATATTTATATGAATCCATTTTATTATATTGATTATTGCATGGCACAGACGGTCGCGTTCCAGTTCTGGTTTGCCTCTCTTGCAGACAGGCAGGCGGCTTGGAAGAATTATCTGTCGTTTGTGGATAAAGCGGGAACCAAAACTTTCCAGGAGCTTGTGGCAGAGGCGGGGCTGAAGCTTCCGTATGAAGCGGGCGCGATGAAGGAGATCGGTGAGAGGCTTGTCGAATGGATTACCGAACATCAGCTTTGACCTTCAAAAAATGCACAGCTTTCGTTAGTAAAAAGAAAAAACGGTGCAAAGCACCGTTTTTTCATCATAAGCCGATCGTCCTGTAAGCCGGGTTCTGTCGAGAACAATCATCTATCTTTGCCGCATGTTGCCATACGGCTCGCAGGAAAATTCCTGCTGCCACCGCGCATAGAGCCAAGGCTCAGGCCGGGCAAGCCATTTTCTGCGGGGTGTTGCTTCGGATAGGGTTTACATGGCACGCGCGGTTACCCGTGCGTCGGTGAGCTCTTACCTCGCCTTTCCATCCTTACCGCTTGCGCGGCGGTTTCTTTCTGTTGCACTTTCCCGGGAGTCGCCTCCGGCGGACGTTATCCGTTATCCTGCCCTATGAAGCCCGGACTTTCCTCATGATAATACCTTTCGGCGCCATATCACGCGATTGTTCGGCACGGTCGGTTCATGATTTAGTTTTGTGTTGCCGTTTCCTTAACGTCAATGTGGATGAGTCCCTCAGTTACCGTGGACGTGAGCTCGCCTGAGTAATCGTAGCGTTCCAGCTCTGAGGTGCTTCTGTAAACGAGAAGCGGGTAGGCGAAGGTCTCGCTGTTGAAATTGACATCGTTTTCATAATACATATCCAGATAGAGGTGGGTAATGGCGTCTCCCTGCGCAGCGTTTGCGCCTTTGTAGATATCGGAAGGATTTTCCACATCCGGACCGGGATATTCATGTGACGGGGACCACGTTTCTCCACCGAACAAATCGACGCCTTCAAACGAAAGACGCAGATATTGATAAACGGTTTTCTCGTCGGAGATATAGCTGTAGCTCGTGTAGACCCTTCCGTAATTGTCACGCAAAATAAAAAGGAAAGGCTGTTCGGAAAGCTGAATCACAATCGGATTTTCCTCAAGCTCCGATGTTAGCTCCGCTTCAACGAGGGAAGAAAGCTCGCTGCCCGACATATCCGGATTCTCTTCTCTTAGTCTTGTTTCGATTGCTGCGCGGCGGGCTTCGGTTTCTTTTTCGGTCAGTTCCTCTTCCAGCTTTTCCGTGGAGCTATTGTTGTAGCGAATGGTGAGTTGGAGCTCCTCTGTTGCGGGGATATATCGGATATCGTAAACGCCGAAATATCCGTCCTGCGCGATGTGCTCGGCCGGCTCCTGCGAATAGACGATGAAGTCCTCGCCGGCTTGCGCATAGGCTGTCAGCATGGACTCTGTCCAGATAAGCCTCGTGAGGCTTTTCGGCGGACTTCCCGAGCAGAGACGGAAAAACAAAATGGCGTAAACGAACAGAATCAAGAGGAGAAAAAGAACCTTCAGAACCCTTTTCAGGGTCCGCCAACTGAAGAATTTTCTGAGGGTGGATTTGCTCTGATAAACAAGTTCCTCTGAATAATCACCGTAATCGTTATAATTTTCCGCCAAGAAATCACCTCCCCCGAGAGCGGAAGTTTTCTTTTATTATACTATATATTGTCTCCTTGGTAAAGTCTATAGTTACAAATTTTTTGTAAATTTCTGAAAACCAAGGAATCTTATCTGCGAAATTTGCGTCTGCCTTCTGCAAACGAAAAAACCACCATTATCTGGTGGTTTTTCTTCTATGGTGACCCGGACGAGAATCGAACTCGTGTTACCGCCGTGAAAGGGCGGTGTCTTAGCCGCTTGACCACCGGGCCGACGCAAACGGCCGCCCTTTTTTTGGGTGACCGTTCTATGGTAGCGGAAGTTGGACTCGAACCCACGACCCTCCGGGTATGAACCGAATGCTCTAGCCAACTGAGCTATTCCGCCAAAAGGAGAATGTCTCGCCACCGCTTCTTGTGTGACGCCTCAGTATTATAGCACGGCCATGCGGCTTTGTCAAGAGG
Organism: Clostridiales bacterium; assembly: GCA_003150035.1. Classification (GTDB taxonomy): domain Bacteria; phylum Bacillota; class Clostridia; order Oscillospirales; family CAG-272; genus QALR01. Next base: position 28,110 of record QALR01000014.1, on the reverse strand, counting down.
TTTGACTAAAAATATCTGGACAAGACGCCCATTTTCAGCAAAAATTCCGGCGAATTTTTTAAAAAAGGTGTTGACAAGCGCGGTACAATATGGTATACTAAACACCGTCGCAAGGTGAGAGCCTGTCAAAATGGCGGTTTTGGGGAGCATAGCTCAGCTGGGAGAGCATCTGCCTTACAAGCAGGGGGTCATAGGTTCGAGCCCTAT
>QALR01000014.1:0-24202 GCA_003150035.1 Clostridiales bacterium | reverse complement strand
TGGGAGAGCATCTGCCTTACAAGCAGGGGGTCATAGGTTCGAGCCCTATTGTTCCCACCAGAAAATCGTCCGTCGATTTTCATCCGGCCCGGTAGTTCAGTTGGTTAGAACGCTAGCCTGTCACGCTAGAGGTCGTGGGTTCGAGTCCCATCCGGGTCGCCATACAAAGATATGCTCCGATATTGAACATGGATTTCATTGACTTGCGGCATGCCTCTGTAGCTCAGTTGGTAGAGCAGGGGACTGAAAATCCCCGTGTCGTTGGTTCGATTCCGATCGGAGGCACCATACCTGCGGATTTAGCTCATTTGGAAGAGCGCGACCTTGCCAAGGTCGAGGTGGCGGGTTCAAGCCCCGTAATCCGCTCCAAAATGGGATAGGAGTCCTTGCTCCGAGACGTGAAAAGTGAGAATGCCGGTAGGATCACCGAAAGCCATCCTGCTTTTCACGTTTTTTGTCCCGTATTTTCCGGCACCATAGCCAAGCGGTAAGGCAGAGGTCTGCAAAACCTTTATCCCCCGGTTCGATTCCGGGTGGTGCCTCCAAGTGTTCCGGTCTTAAAAGATGCCGGCCGAAAAACCCGAGATTTTCTCGGGTTTTCTTCGTTTTTCGCCGTTTTCCTCGCTTTTTCAAAATTCGAATAATAGCAAAAATAAAAAGACGCCAAACGCCAATTTCGACCTACTGCGCGGAATCGGACTGGTGGAACGCTGTTTTAGGGCGGTTTTCAGAGAGTTTTTCTCTCCGAAAACCGCCCTTTTTGTCATCTTTAAGTACAAAGATAAGACACAAAGCGATATCGATGAGATACTCGGCTTTGCCTTACAGGGAACTGTCGCCGTTCCATTTTTGATATTTCATTGCTATATCAAAAAGTTTATACACCTTTGCACTTTTTCTCCCAAGACACCCAACGAGGATCGGATTTGATTTCTTTTGCAACTTCAGTATAATCCGGCACACACCACCACGGCCATACATCAGGCAACTTGGATGTTACATTGCAATGGCTGTTCAAATCATGTGTAGTATCGTAACGTTGGGCAAAATCTTTTGCTTTTTCAAGCGAATCAAATGCACCGTTATGATTGCCTGATCTCCATTGATGCTCCGATAAGTAGAGATATAGGTGAGATATTTGCGCTAAATATCGGCTGTTATCTTCCAAAATACTAAACAGCTGAATTGCCTGCTGAATCTTTTCAACGAATTTTTCCGAAGAATAATTGTTTTTGTTAGTCATTACAGCTGATACAAGTAAATTAGAAGTGACCGAAACTACTTTACCGAGTGTTTTCTCGTGCTCCTCTGCACATTCTTTTCCATCACAGCAGTTCAGCAATAGAAGTTCTCGACAAATAGAAATGTCCGGAGAATTGTTGGCAATCTGTTTGGCTTTTTCATTTTCTCCTGTGTTTTTATACAGTTGGACAAGCTCACGGACTGCAGTATGACGCATTTCACCTTCACCAAGTGACATCAAAAGCTTTTCATATAATTTGATTGCTTCTTGCCATTCTGCATACTGTTTGTGCCTTTTAACATCAAAAACATCATATCCGTTTTCATCTGTTAGATGGTATTCACCACGCCTTGCATATCCGGCATTATATAGAACGGATGCCAGGCAAAGCATAAGCTTTTCATTTCCCGGAAACTCAATAAGTCCTTCTCTTGCGGCGGATATACACTCCTCAATGCAAATGTCCTCACCATTATTGAGCTTGTTTTTTTCTGTAATAGTTTGAACTAAGGCATCAATCTTATTCTGCCGTTCGCATTCGTATCCGAAAAGCTCATCAATGGTTATTCCGAAGTAATTGGCGATAGATGGGATAATCTGCATGTCAGGATATCCACCGTTTGTTTCCCAGCGAGATATGGCTTGTGCCGTAACTCCGATTGCGTTTGCCATTGCTTCTTGGGTTCGTCCATCACGTTTGCGTAATTCTTTGATTTTTGTTCCTATATTAACTTGCATAGCTGCCTCCAAAATTGTGTTTTTCACCGGTGTGATTATATTATAGTATGGCGATAGTGCAAATTTCAATTATCAATTTATTGTTTAAAAATCAATCAATACTTGATTTTGTGATTGCTACAAAAATCATAAATCTGCGGAGGTAAATTTTTTGCAAAAAAATGATATTTTCGGGAATAATTTTCATTTTTCATGTCGGGGTACTTAATAAATATAAAACCGAAAAATTTTTTAAGGAGCCTATACTCAAAAACAAAAGCACCCATCGTGGTGCTTTTCTTGTTGAACCCGCAGAGAGGCGTTAGACCGCCGATAGGGGCGAGGGCGCCGTTCGGGCTGTATCTTCTAAAGGTCCGGACAAAACAGATATCCGACCGAAAAAACCTGAAACCTCAGCGGCTTCAGGTTTTTTGAGCAAATTCGGCTATGGCTTGTCATCCTGCTCTTTTGTGATAGCGGGATTTCATCCACTCCGTGATGATAAAAGCGATGGCAAATCCAAACAGCACGTCAGAAAGATAATGAGCGCCGGCGGCAAGACGGCTTACGCCCATGGCGGCAATAAAGGCGGCAAAAATGAAGACAAGCACCGTGCGTCCCCGCTTTTTTTCGTCGGGCAGCCAAATCGTGAGCATAAGCGTCAGCGTACTGTGCGCCGTGTGCCCCGAAGGGAAGGAGCGGGAGCTGGAGAAAAAGTTCGGCTGATACCAAGGGGTGAAGCCTTCCAATGTCCCGGCGGCGACAAGCTCTCGCAGACGGATTCTGCCCCAAATCACCTTGAGCGTCGATACGGAAAGAAGAATCAGAATGGCAGCGGCGAGTGTATAGACAGCCGGCAAAAACCATGACCTGCGAGCTTGCGGCGGGATTCGAAGAACAAGAAGCAGACTTCCGCCAGAAAGCATCACGCACAAAAAGGCAAGAAGCACAAGGATCCATCCCGAAATGGATCCGGCAAGATAGTTTGCGGTTTGGATGGATCCGTACAGCAAAAGACAGCTAGCGATGCCGACGGCGCTGATATAAAAAAGGCTAGCCTTTTTTTTATGATTTTCGGCAAGAACAGAAGCCGCAATGAAAAGCGCGGCGGCAGATATGAGGAGGGCGGGCCATTCTCCGATGATTTCGAGAATGGAGGCGATGACGGGTACATGCAGGGATAGCTTCCCGTCCTTTTCAGAAAGTCCTGCAAGCGCGGAGGAAAGAGAAAGATCAAAATAGGCTGCGATGGTAATGCCGATAAGAAAAAGTGCGGCAAAAAGCCCATATCCAAGGGCTTTACGTGTTTTTGGATTCACGATGATCTCCTTTCGGGATGCAAAAATAAGACGGGCGGGAAAACTGTGAAAGGTTTTTCCCGCCCAAAATATTCTTCTTCCTAATGTTTATCGGGATGCCACGAGCGCCGCAGCGCCGATGATGCCGGCATCGTTGCCGAGCAAAGCGATCCGGATATCGGTTTTGAGCGTGCCGTCCTTTGAATAAATTTCATGAGACAGCTTTTCTCTCAGAGGCACGACAAGGTAATCCCCTTCGCCCGAAATGCCACCGCCGATAGTAAGAACCTCCGGCTGGAAAATATTGATGAGGTTGGCAGTTCCGCATGCAAGATATCCGATATAGGCGTCGACGACCTGTGCCGCCGTCGGGTCGCCTTTTTTCATGGCGGCGAAAGCGGTTTTTCCGCCGACACGTTCGATGTCGCCGCCGCACATTTCACGCATAAGGGACTCGGGATGCGCTTCGAACGCTTCTTTGGTCATTTTGACAAGGGCTGTTGCCGAACTGTACGCCTCAAAGCAGCCGCGTCTGCCGCAGGTGCAGGGACGCCCGCCGTATTCAATGACCATATGCCCGAGCTCTGCGCCGCCAAAGGCGCATCCGGTCAAGACCTTCCCGTCCCAGATGACGCCGCCGCCGACGCCGGTGCCGAGCGTGATCATAACGGAGGAGCTTGTCCCCTTAGCGGCGCCGGCTACTGCCTCCCCAAGCGCCGCAAGATTGGCGTCGTTTCCAATAACGACCCGTTCTGCGGGAAGCCGCATGAATTCAGAAAAAAGCTGAACCAACGGGAAATCCAGAAATTTTATGTTGTTGGCATATTCAACAATCCCGGTTTTCGGATTGACAGTGCCGGGACAGGCGATTCCCGCACCGACGAGCCCTTCCTCAGGGATGCTGCATTCTGCAAGCAGTTTCCGGCAAAGCTCTGCCATATCTCGAATGATCGGTTCCGGTCCTCTTTGAGCAAGCGTGGGAACCGAGCCTTTTTTTATGATGGTGTAATTTTCGTCAACAATGCCGACGGCAATATTTGTCCCGCCGAGATCGACGCCGATGCTGTATTTCATCTGAATCCTTCCTCCTCGCCGTGTCGTTCCGGATAGGAATTTTTCCTCCGGACACAATAAACCATTCTTATTATAATATAATCGACAGTTCTTGTCAATATTTGTGGGTGCGGAATAACGGCCCCTGCTTCCGTTTTTTAAGATTTGTTCTCCCTATTTACAAAACCCATGGAATATGATACAATGTGAACGATTTTATTGCGCATGTCGCGTAAGCAACAAAGGAGATGATAGTTTGCTCGAATTCAGAAACTTTTCAAAAACCTATAAAGGCGGCAAACGTGCCGTGGACGGGCTGTGCCTTCATATCGAGGCGGGGGATATTTATGGCTTTATCGGGCACAACGGCGCCGGCAAGACGACGTCCCTCAAGGCGGCGTGCGGTATTCTTGATTTTACGGAAGGCGAAATTTTTATCGACGGCATTTCCGTGCGGGAAAATCCCGTGGAGGCAAAGAGGATAACGGCGTATATTCCGGACAATCCCGATTTATATGAATTCATGACGGGAATCTCCTATCTGAATTTTATCGGAGATATATTCGGCGTTCCCGCCGACGTGAGGAACGCCCGGATTGAAAAATACGCTGCGATGTTTGAGATTTCCGGTGATCTCGGCTCACCCATCTCCGCGTATTCTCATGGAATGAAGCAAAAGCTCGCTATCATTTCGGCGTTGATTCATGCACCGCGCCTGCTTGTGCTTGACGAGCCGTTTGTCGGGCTTGACCCGAAGGCTTCCCATCTGCTCAAGCAGATTTTTGCCGAAATGTGTGATACGGGTGCCGCGATTTTCTTTTCCACACATGTGCTCGAGGTAGCACAGAAGCTCTGCAATAAAATTGCGATTATCAAAAACGGCAGGCTCCTCGTTTCCGGCAGGACGGAAGATATCGTCGGAGACAGTAGCCTTGAGGAGGTCTTCCTCGAGCTTGCCGACGCGAAGGGCGGGGAAACTGAAAATGAGTAAGTTTTTTCTTGTTTTCAAAACACAGCTTCTCGCCGTAGCGAATTCGGGCAGAAATATGCGCAAAAACAGGAAACAGAAGGCAACGACTCTGACAGGGTATGTCTTGATGTGGCTGCTCATGATGGCCCTTGCCGCGGTTTACGAGTTTATTTACGGTGCCGCTTTCGCGGCGGGAGGCGTGATGGATGCTTTTCCGGCTCTGATTGTTTTTGTTGCGTCTCTTTTGACTCTGCTCAGTTCGATTTCTTATACAAAGTCTCTGATTTTCTGTTCCAAGGATTACGACATGCTTTTTGCGCTTCCGATTCGCGGAAGCGTCGTTGTCGCTGCAAAAATCGCAACACTTTATGTGTTGGATTTGATTGTGACGATGGCAATTCTTCTTCCGTGCGGTGTGATTTACGGATATTTTGCAGCGCCGTCCCTGATGTTTTATGTACGGTATTATACGCTCGCACTGTTTGTCCCGATGGTCCCTATTCTCGTCGCGGCGGCCATTTCGGCGCTTGTGAGCCTTGCGGCTTCCCGTTTTCGCCATGCGAAGGTGGTCGGCACGATTTTCTCAGTCGCTTTGTTTTTCGTGTTTATGCTGGGACTTATGAGCGTGACAGAATCCAGCGAAGAGGAAATTGCCACGCAGTTTTCCGGCATAGCGGAAACGCTGACGGCTCTCTATCCGCCGCTGCGTTGGTTTATGGACGGCGTTCTAGGGGATTTTCTCATGTATCTTTTGTTTGCCGGCGTATCCGCTCTTGCTTTTGCGGTGATTGTCTTCCTTTTTGGCAGATTCTACGGGAAAATTCATGGGATATTCAGTGCGCGCGCACACCGCGCCCGATATAAGCTGTCCGCAGCGACGGGCGGGACGACGACAGCGCTTGTCAAAAAAGATATCAGGCGCCTTCTTTCCTCCCCCGGCCTTATGCTCAATCAGCTGTCAGGACTTATCATGCTGGTTGTCTTTATGATTATCTTTCTCGCCGGAGGCGATGCGTTTGGTGCGGAAACCGCAGAGCAGGGGGAACAGATAGCTGATATCTTTGGGGTTCTGTTCCCGTATCTTTTCGCGATGTGCGCTTCGATGGCATCTCTTACCTGCGCCTCGATCTCACTGGAAGGGAAAAACTTCTGGCTTTTGCGCAGCCTGCCGGTGTCTGCGCGCACCGTGCTTTCGGCGAAGCTGCGTGTCCATGAAGTGATATGCTTTCCCGTTATTGTCGTGTGCGGAGCGGTGACGGCGGTTCTTACGAAAGCCTCTATTGTGGATACAGCGCTCCTTGTCTTGCTGCCGCTCCTTTATTCCTATAACGCCGGCGCGCTCGGCTTGCTTTTGAACCTGAAACGGTATAACTTTGATTGGACAAACGAAGTGATGGTCGCCAAAAACAGTATGCCCGTGATGGTTGTGATGTTCAGCGGGATGCTAACGTCGCTTTTCCCCGGCATTCTTGTGATGGTGCTGTATATGATGGCGGACGTCAGCACGGCTATCTCCGGCGGAATTATGACGCTGCTCGCTCTCGCGGTATCTGTGGGGCTTACGGTGCTCCTCCGGAAAAAAGGAGAAAGAATGTTCGAGCAGATAGAAGCCTGATCCGGGATATCGGCGTATCTGCCGTAGTACCTGCCGTTATGGTAGAGGACAGGAGGAATGGGTATGAAAAATCAGCCGGAAATGCGTCTTTGGTATACGATGCCGGCGCCGACCGTGAACGACGGGGATTTTGCCCGTCAGAATGACAGCCCGCTTGCGGGATGGGAAAAATGGTCCCTGCCGCTCGGCAATTCCTATATGGGAGCTTCCGTATTCGGCAGGACCGGGACGGAGCGCATTCAGATAACGGAAAACAGTCTTTCCAATCCGTTTTTGCGCGGCACACATTGGCGGGACGGGAACGGTGGGACCCGCACGTTCGGTGATCTCTATATCGAGACCGGCCATGAGGAGGTCTCGGAGTACGTGCGCGACCTTTCGCTTGATACGGCAACCGCGCATGTGCGGTATGCCACGGCGGGGATCACATACAGTAGAGAATATCTCATGAGCTATCCCGACCGCGTGCTTGCCGTCCGCTTTACAGCAGAGCGGGACGGGGCTCCCGCGACCGGTGGAATATCCTTTTGCGTGCGTCCCGATATCCCCTTTGTCCGTGACTTTTGCATCCGCGAGGGGGACGGCTGCGGCAGAACAGGCGAGATCCTCACACAGGCAGACAGACTGATCATGAGGGGCGTCTCTCTCTATTATCAAATCCAATATGAGGGACAGGTGCGGGTCGAAGCTGTGGGCGGCTCTGTATCCTATGCCGACGGCAGGATTGTCGTTGCGGGAGCGGATGAGGCGGTTCTGTATTTTACCTGCGGCACAAATTACCGCATGGAATCGCGCGTATTTGAGGAAGAGGACCCGAAAAAGAAGCTCGCGGCATATCCCGCACCGCATACGGCAGTGAGCGCGGTGCTTGACGCCGCGGTGTCGAAAGGGTATGACAGAATCCGCGCCGACCACGAAGCGGATTTTTGCGCGCTTTATGACCGGGTAAAGCTGAATCTCGAGTGGGACGCAGCGGATCTGGCGGTGACGACGGACCTGCTTGTGGCAAGATACAAAGAGGGCGGGCGTTCCGCGTATCTGGAAATGCTATACTACCAGTTCGGCCGCTATCTGCTGATTGCAAGCTCACGTCCGGGCGCTTATCCTGCGACCCTGCAGGGTACATGGACTGCCTATGACAGTTCGCCGTGGGGTTGCGACTATCATCACAACATCAATGTGCAAATGAACTATTGGCCGTCGGGAATCGCCAATCTCTCGGAATGCTTTTTGCCGTATATCGCCTATGCGAAGGCCTATCTGCCGTCCGCTTACAGAATTGCGGACGAATACATCCATGAAAACTATCCGGAAAATGCTTCCTCCGCTCCGCATGGGAACGGATGGACGATCGGCACCGGCGCGACGCTTTACTTTATCACGACCGTAGGCGGACATTCCGGCCCCGGCACGGGGGGCTTTACCTCGCTGCTTTTCTGGGATTATTATGAATTTACGGGTGATAAGGAATATCTTGCGACGATTGGATACCCGATTCTGCGTGATATGTCTCTGTTTTTGTCCAAGGTGGTCGTTCAGATGGACGGCAAGCTGCTCGTTCGTCTTTCCGCTTCGCCGGAGCAGCAGGGACCGGATGGACGCTATTATGAAACGGTCGGCTGTGCGTTTGACCAACAGATGATCTATGAAAATCATAAGCGCACGCTTGAGGCGGCGGAGATTTTGGGCATTACAGACGACCCGCTGCTCCCCGTTCTGCACAAGCAGCTCCCGCTTTTGGACCCGGTTCAGATCGGACTTGATAGACAGGTCAAGGAATTCCGCGAGGAAGGGCATTATGGGGAGATCGGCGAATATGAGCATCGCCATATCTCGCATCTTGTCGGTTTGAATCCCGGCACGCTTATCAACAAAAATACGCCGGAATGGCTCGAGGGTGCGAAAATTTCCCTGACAAGGCGCTCCGACCGCTCTACCGGATGGGCGGCGGCGCACCGGCTTTGCGCGTGGGCACGTACCGGCGACGGGAACCACGCCTATGCGCTGTATCGTTCCATGTTGGAACGCAATACGCTGCCAAACCTGTGGGACACGCATCCGCCGTTCCAAATCGATGGGAATTTCGGTGCTGTGGCGGGAATTTCCGAGATGCTCCTGCAAAGTCAGGCCGGTTTTCTGGATTTCCTTGCGGCGCTGCCGGACGTATGGGCGAGCGGCTCCTTTGACGGACTTGTCGCCCGCGGAAACTTTGTCTGCGGCTGTGATTGGCAGAACAAAAAGCCGACGGAGCTTCGGGTTTTTGCCCGTTCTAGCGGCAATGTGCGCATCCGGTGCGCCGGAATTTCCACCGCCCGGATAGAGGCGGCGGGAGAGGTTCGCGTGGTCGGAGCGGACATGGCAGAGCTTTCCATGAAAAAGGGAATGACGGCGACGATTCGTTTTTGAGAGCATCCCTTGCCAGAGGCCGCTTTGCTGAAAAAAGAAGGACGGCTGCACGCCGTCCTTTTTGAATGCTTCGCCCTGCTTTCGGGGGCGTTTCATTTGCGTTTGATCACGCCAAGGCCGCCCCGATTGCCGTCGCGAACTGGGCGTTTTCCGGAATGATAAAGCGTATGTTGAAAATCGTGTTGAGAGAGGCAAAAATTTCTTTTGCCTGTGGGATGGTGGTGAGGTTCCCGGTCAGAACGATATCTTGCAGCCCCTTGTCGCGCGCAGCGAAGATGCCGAGCATACCGGCGGTTTCAAACACCATATTCAGGATAGCGAGCGCGATGTCGCCTGCTGAAGCGATATCGGAAAGCTTGCCGAAATTGGATGCCGTCATGTTTGCCGGCAGGGAGAGCGAGGATTTGTTTCCGGAAATATCCCCGATTTTGAGGTCGACGTTTTCGAGGGAGCCGTCCTTTGCCATCTCAACGACATGTTCGATCCGCTCCATACCGAGCATTTTTTTTGAAAGTCCGACGAGCGTGCCGCCGCCGACGCCGGTTCCACCGAGATACTTCATCTGTCCGCCTCGTTTGGCGTGTACGAGCGCTGTGCCCGTGCCCATGCTGATAACGATGGCTTCTTTGAGTCCCGAAAGGTAGAGTCCGCCGCGTCCGACACAATCGAATTCGCCGGCGTTTTCGCAGGAAAGTCCATACAGCGGCTTTGTCACATAAGAAGAACCGACGCCTGTCAGAATAACCTTGTCGATTCCAGATAGCTCAATTCCGTTTTCCGCGGTGAATTTACCAAAAGCGCCGTAGAGGGAAGTCAAAGGATCCGTCGCCTGCACGAACTGCGGAGAAACCATGTCGTCTCCCCGAAAGCCGACGATTTTTGTGGTGCTTCCTCCTACATCAATCCCGATAATCGCTTTCATTGCGTTCCTTTCCCGGCGGAACTCCTGTTCTGCCGATTTTATTTTTTCCCTGACGCGAGCTCTACGATAGAAAGACAGAGCCTGTCGTACCCGATTCCCGCCGCGGCGGCCTCCTGTGGAAGCAGACTCACCGGCGTCATGCCGGGCAGTGTGTTAGCTTCCAGACAGATGAATCTGCCTGTTTTTTCTTCTCTTATAAAATCGATGCGGCTGTAGCTGCCAAGTCCCAAGACACGGTGTACCTTCAGCGCAAGTGCACCGAGCGCCTCGGCTTCCTTTTCCGGCAGCTGGGCGGGACAGATTTCCTCCGTCATGCCGGACTGATATTTGCGCTCATAGTCATAGAAGCCGTCCTTCGGGCGGATTTCAATGGCCGGCAGTGCGCGCTCGTCCAGTATGCCGACGGAAAATTCTCTGCCGTCGATTTTGTCCTCAATGAGGATTTTGTCCTCGTATTTCCAAGCGGCATTCAGTGCCGCTTGCAGTTCGGCTTCCGTGTTTACGATGGAAACACCGACGGACGACCCGCAGGAGCAGGGCTTGACAACGCACGGAAGCGGTATGGGTTCTTTCGGCACTTCTCCTCTTTTTCGTATAGAAAAATCAGCGGTTGGAATGCCGTGCGCACGGAAAATCAGCTTGGAGAGCGATTTATCCATTGCCGTAAGGCAAGCGGAGAAGCTGCTTCCGGTATAAGGAACCCCCATCGATGAGAGGACTGCTTGAATTCTGCCGTCCTCTCCCATACCGCCATGCAGAGCGAGAAAGACCACGTCGGAAAGCCGGCAAAGGTCCAATACCCCGTCCCCGATGAGCGCGGCGCCGGGCACGCTCTCTCGGAGAGCCTTCAGATTCGGCGGCTCCGCAGGGATGGTGTGCATAAAATTCCCGTCGCAGGTGAACGCCTCGTCGGAAAGAATGCCGCGATAGGGGAAAAATACATCTACAAGCGCCACGCGGTGTCCGCTGTGGCAAAGCGAGTTGGCAATGAGGGCGCCGGACAGCAGAGATACATCGCGTTCCGGCGAATATCCTCCGGCAAGTACGGTTATTTTCATAGAATGGCTCCGTTCTGCGCGCCTTTCGGCGGCTGTTCTCGTTTCGGATAGATGCACTGCCGTTTCTTTGAAAATCCGTTTGTTTTCAGACGGAAAGCTCCACCTTCATCGTGTGGTCGCCGTCCGCAAGCAATGGGTCCACATCATTGGCAAGGAAGCGCTCGACCTGCTCGACGCAGCGTCCGATATATTTTGACGGCACGAGAATTTTCTTTAGCTCCTCCATACTGATGTTCAGAGAAGGGTCGGCGCAGATGAGCTCCAGCATGTCGTTTTCCAGTCCTTCCTCCTTGACGCGCCTGCCGGCGGCAAGGGAATGAACGCGGATTTTTTCATGGATCTCCTGACGGTCCCCGCCGCCTTTGACAAGATCCATCATGATGTTTTCGCTCGCAATAAACGGAAGCTCACGCATGACGCGCGCCTCGATGACTTTCGGGTAAACAACAAGACCCGATGTCACATTGATATAAATGTTCAGGATAGCGTCGACCGCGAGAAATGCCTCGCTCATGGCAATGCGCTTGTTTGCGGAATCATCGAGCGTGCGCTCGAACCATTGTGTGGATGCGGTGACAGCAGGATTGATAGAATCGGCAATGACATATCGGGCAAGCGCGCAGATACGCTCGCTTCTCATCGGATTGCGCTTGTAGGGCATGGCTGATGAACCAATTTGATTTTTTTCAAACGGTTCTTCCATCTCCTTGAAGGACTGTAAAATCCGCATATCATTGGCAAATTTATAAGCGCTTTGCGCAATACCGGAAAGAACATTCATCACGCGACTGTCAAATTTACGCGAATATGTCTGCCCGGAAACGGGGACCACCTTATCGAAGCCGAAATCTGCGGCGATCATCGCTTCTAGCTTATCAATCTTTTCGGTGTCGCCGCCGAAAAGCTCCATGAAGCTCGCCTGTGTACCGGTGGTGCCCTTTTGCCCCAGGAGCGCCAAGGAATCTGAAACATAATCCAAATCATGGAGATCGAGGGTCAGTTCATATAACCAGAGGCAGGCGCGCTTGCCGACGGTCGTAAGCTGTGCCGGTTGCAGGTGGGTATAGGCAAGGGCAGGCAGGCTTTTATAGGTATCTGCGAAATCCCGCAGATTCTTGACGACGGCGAGCAGTTTTTCACGGATAAGCGCAAGCGCCTTTTTCATAATAATCATATCCGTGTTGTCTCCGACATAGCAGGAAGTCGCGCCGAGATGGATGATCCCGCGCGCGTGGGGGCAGAGGTCTCCGTAAGCGTGAATATGGGCCATTACGTCATGACGCAGCTTTTTTTCGTATTCCTCGGCGGCGGCATAATTGATGTCATCCTTGTGTGCCTCTAGCTCGGCAATCTGTTCATCTGTGATATCGAGCCCCATCGCCTTTTCTGCTTTGGCAAGGGAAATCCACAGCCGTCTCCATGTCGAAAATTTCATGTCCTGAGAAAAAAGATATTGCATTTCAGGACTTGCATAACGTCCCGAAAAGGCGCTTTCATATCGATTTCGTTCCATTTCAGACCTCCGTTTTTTTGATAAGAGCTGTGCTAGCACGTGATGTCACACGCGCGGGAAAGTTAATTCTCTGCTTTTCTTGCGAACGCTTCTGCCGCCGCAAGCTTCGCGCAGGTACAGACGACCTCCATTGCCGTGCGAAGCTCCGGAATATCCGGATAGGACGGTGAGATACGGATATTTTTATCCTCTGGATCTTTCCCGTAAGGATAGGTGGCGCCTGCGGGTGTCAGCGTCACACCCGCCCCCCGGCAAAGCTCGACGGTGCGTTTTGCCGTTCCGGGAAGGACGCTCAGCGAAATGAAATAGCCGCCGTGCGGCGCCGTCCATGAGGCAAATTCACAGCCGCCCAGTTCTTTCTGAAACGTTTCGAGAACGGTGTCGAATTTCGGCTTCAGAACCGCTGCATGCCGTTTCATCATCATGCGGACATTCTCCGCGCTTTTCAGATATTTGGCATGACGGAGCTGATTGAGCTTGTCGGGAGATATGGTCTGGTAGGCGATCTCCGCTTTCGCGTGCCGGATATTTGCCGCGCTGCTGATGATGGCGGCAACGCCCGCCCCGGCATATGTAATTTTTGAGGTGGAAAAGAATCCGATTACCATATCCTCTCTGTCGGTGCCGCGGATAAGCCGGAAAATGTTCTCCAAAGTATCCGGGGTCTCGTCGATGTCGTGAAGGGCATACGCCATATCCCAGAAAATACGGAAATCCGACGCCGCAGGATGGAGTGCCGCCATGCGACGCACCGTCTCGGGGCTGTACGTTTCTCCCGTCGGATTGGAATATTTCGGCACGCACCACATGCCTTTGACGCTCTCGTCGCTATTCACATAAGCTTCCACTTCGTCCATGTCAGGACCGTGCCCCGTCATGCGAATGGAGATCATTTCAATCCCGAATCGCTCGGAGATGGCAAAATGCCGGTCATAACCGGGGGCGGGGCAGAGAAACCTGACGGCCCCTTTTTCTTTCCATGGCGGAGTGCTGCTGCCTGTACCAAAGAGCATGGCGCGGCATACCGCGTCGTACATCAGCGTAAGGCTGGAGTTCCCGCCGAGCAGGATCTCGTCTTCTTTTACGTCAAGAAGCTCCGAGAAGATACGGGAAAGCTCTGGGACGCCGCCGGGCAGTCCGTAATTGCGGGTATCCACTCCTTCCTCGGTAAAGCAGTCGTTTCCGCAGGAGATGACCCTCAGCATTTCGTCGGAGAATCCGAGCTGCACGGGACTCGGTTTCCCTCTTGACATATCGAGGGAAAGTCCCATCCTCCTGATATCCACATATTGCCGACGGAGTTGTGACAGCGTTTCTCCCGGCATATTACAAAATTCGCATGACACGATCGCGTGAACCTCTCTTTATCTTGAAATGGTTAAATATCGGCGTTCCCCGTTGTTCTCGGAAATGCCTCGACATCGCGGATGTTGGAGATTCCCGTGATATACATGATCAGCCGTTCAAAGCCGAGTCCAAAGCCCGCATGCTTGGTGCTGCCATAGCGCCGGAGCTCGGTATACCACCAATAGTCCTCAGGGGAGAGCCCGCAGCGCCGGTAGGCCGCCTCTAACATGTCGAGACGCTCCTCGCGCTGGCTGCCGCCGATGAGCTCCCCGACGCCGGGAACCAGCATATCCGCTGCGGCAACGGTTTTGCCGTCGTCATTGAGGCGCATATAAAACGCCTTGATTTCTTTGGGATAGTCCATGACGAAAACCGGCTTGCGGAACACCTGTTCGCAAAGATACCGCTCATGCTCCGTCTGCAGGTCGCAGCCCCAGAAGGGGGTATATTCAAAATCCCTGCCGCTTTCCGTGAGAAGCTTCACGGCATCTGTGTAGGAAACACGGGCAAAGTCGCTCTCCACTATCGTATGCAAACGTTCAAGAAGCGTGCCGTCAATAAACTGATTGAAGAAATTCAGCTCCTGCGGACAAGCCTCCAGAACGTGCGCGACTACCGATTTTGTCATTGCCTCGGCAAGGTCCATGTCGTCTGTAAGGTCGGAGAACGCGATTTCCGGCTCGATCATCCAGAATTCCGCGGCGTGGCGTTGGGTGTTGGAACGCTCGGCACGAAAGGTGGGTCCAAACGTATAGATTTTGGAAAACGCTTGTGCAAAGCATTCGCCGTTAAGCTGACCGGACACGGTAAGGCTTGCGGCCTTGCCGAAGAAATCCTCTTTATAGTCTACCTTTCCGTCTGCGGTTCTCGGGGGATTTTCCATGTCGAGCGCTGTCACGCGGAACATTTCGCCCGCGCCCTCACAGTCTGACACCGTAATGAGGGGCGTGTTGACATAAACAAAGCCGTTGTCATGGAAAAACCGGTGAATGGCGAACGCCGCCTCTGAGCGCACGCGGAACACGGCCTGAAAGGTGTTGGTCCTCGGCCGCAGATGCGGAACGGTCCGGAGAAATTCCAAGGACGTTTTTTTCTTTTGGAGAGGGAAATCGGGGGTGGACACTCCTTCGATTTCGATGGCGTGCGCCTTCAGCTCGAACGGCTGCTTGGCGCAAGGTGTCAGCACAAGTGTGCCCCTGGCAATCACGGCGGCGCCGACATTCTGTTTTGTGATTTCTGTATAATTTGGAAGTTTGTCCGCTTCCATGACAATTTGAAGCCTCGGAAACGTACTGCCGTCCGCAAGCTCAATGAAGCCGAACGCATTGCTCGCACGCATGGTCCGGATCCAACCGGCAACGGTGATGTCTTTTTCGTCGAATGCCTCGGGAGATTCATAAAGTTCTTTTACGGTGGTTCTTTTCATGATTGCCTATCCTTCCGTTCTGAAAAATGAAAGCCAAAATTAAAAAATATAGTATCATTATAGCGCAAATAAAATCAAAATACAAGAGCCAAGACGAAAAAACCGGAGAAACGCCCCTCTCTCTGCGAATATGGTCGGGAATACAGCAAAGAAGGGAATGATTTTTGGCCATTCCCTTCTGCTCTGTGTGTAAAAAACTAATTTTTCTTTTTGCTTAGTCGCGTTCTCTTTCGCTTTTGAGAATCTTGCCGGTTTCGGCATCGATTTCATAGTCATACTCGTAACCGCCTGCGCGGAATTCCACTTCATAAACCGTACGGCCGTCATCATAGTCTAGCTCCGCTTGGCTAAAAAGCACGTCGTCTGCGGAAACGCCGGCATGGTTCAGTGCGAGCTGCTTCGCTTCTTCAGCGGAAAGAAGTCCGCTTTGTCCCTGCTGTTCTCCTGACGGATTGCTGCTGCCGTCGTATTCCCTGTCATTTTTCAGAACGTCGCCGGTAATCGCATTGATATCGTAGTCGTATTCATATCCGTTGTATTTGAATTCGATTTCATAGACGGACCAACCGTCGTCTCTTTCAAAATCGATGCTATAATCCCAGATACCATCGGCCGGTACGCTGGCATGCTCGCAGGCAATCGCCTTTGCTTCTTCGGCGGAGAGGTATTCTCCGGTTGTCGGCGTGGTTTGCCCCGACGGTGTGGAGGGCCTCACGTTGCCGTCGTCGTGCTCTCTTTCGCTTTTGAGAACGTCGCCGGTGAGCGCGTTGATATCGTATTCGTATTCATAGCCGCCCGAAAGGAATTCCACCTCATAGACCATGACACCGTCGTCAAAATCAAGCTCTGTTTTTAGCGCGGAGATGTCGGAAGAAGAAAGTCCCGCGTGGTTCAGCGCTGCAGTGACAGCCGCATCCGCGCCGATGTAAGCTTTGTCGCTGGCGGTTCCGACTGAGCTGACGGAATTCTCTGTCCCGCTGTGGCTTTCCAGAAGCAGATTCAGCTCGTTGATGGAAAGGCCGGCCAGAGATTCAAACGTATAGAGCGGAGAGGCGCTCATGATTTGTTTGACGAGCTGTGCCTTTCCGACGGTAATGCCATAAGTGTCCGCGAGCGAACGGAGATCCGCATCTGCGGTAACGGTTTGGCTCAGCACTGCGCCGGAAAACGTATCCGTGTTGAGCAGGCTGCTGATTTCTGCGGAAAGCTTTTCCTGAAGTTGCGCGGTTTTCTCCGCATTATCGCCGTCCACACTAATGAGAATCGAATTGGAAAGTTCATTGAGATATCCGTTTCGCAGCATGGAGCCGACGAGTGCGTTAACAGCAACGTCAAGATCGCTTCCGGCAAAATCCATTTCGCCGACGACGATGCGTCCGTCCTCATTGAGCGGGATGACATCGAGAACACGATCTTTTCGATTGACACGGATTTCGATGCTAGGATTGATGTCGAGGCTGACGGTGGAACCTACCGCATAGTTACTATTATAATATAGGAAGCCGAGGCATCCGACGATAAGCAGAGCAAAAACGGCGGCTATGGCCGAGAGCCTGCGTACCCAAGTGTTCTTTTTTTTGTTTTCTGTCATAACCAAAAGATTTCCTTTCTTCTTTTCATAAAGAGAGAGAACAGCGTCCGGATCATTCGGAGCGGCGTTCGTGAAGGCACGCTTGATTTTGTCACGAAGTTCCTTGTTTTCCAACTTTATTCCCCCTTTGTTAAGTGTGATTTTAGCTTTTTCAAAGCGCGACTGTGTTTGGAGAGTACCGTAGGCAAAGGTAATTCCAAAAGTTCAGCAATTTCTCGGTGCTTGAAGCCGCCTACTTCGTGCAGAACGACAATCTGACGTTCTTCCTCAGACAGCGATCGCATACATTCAGCGAGGATGAGGCTATCCTCTGGCGAAACGGACCCTTTTTCACGAAGCTGTGCTTCCCAGTCATCCTCCGGCATCTCTCCCATCCGACGATATTCCCGCAGCTTCATCAGGCAAAGATTGCGTGCAATGGTGAAAATCCATGCCATTGGCTTGCCGCACGGGCGGTAGCTACCCGCCGATGCGATGACGGATAGATAACAGTCATGCAGAACATCCTCCGCATCATGGGTGTTTTTCAGAATAGACAAGGCGAAACCGTATACGCATGCGCGGGTATGCTCATACAGCAAGGCAAAGGCTTCTCGGTCATTCTGCGCGATACAGGCGATATATTCCTCAAGCTTTGAGGCGTCCTGACGCAGCATTGGTTCATTTGTCGACGTCATACAAAGAATCATTGCGGGTTCACCGCCTTTCATAAGCAATAATGCATAACAGAATCTTTTTATTGCATGGCAATAAAATTTTTTTCATATATATTTTCGCATATAAAATTATGACAATATTATACCATAAACAGACTGAAAGAAAAAGCGGCGCGGCGGTTTTAAAAGGAAAGAAGGCGGTTCCGCTTTTAAAAATGTGTAAAAAGGGGAAATGAGGACGCGTATGACAAAAGAAAAGACGGCGAAAAACCGTCTTTCAATCTGAGAATATCAATATTTTGGCATTTTCTTCATTTGCCGGATACAGTCTCGACACACAAATGAGCCATGAAATTCCACTAAATCATCTTCACTTTTACAGAACAAACAGCAGTCATTGATGAGCTTTACTGTGAGTACGTTTTTCATGACCGGTGTGATTTCAACAGGGGTGTTTTTGTTGAATCCATATTGCTCTCTGATTTCTTTCGGGATTACCAGTCTACCTAATTTGTCAATGGTTCGCTTGTAGCTTATCATGCTTGGTTCCTCTTTTCGGTTATGGAATTCAAAGCAGTCGGCGAAAGAGCCGCATCCTTTATGCTTTGCCATTTAAGTATATCATACCGGCGATGTAAAAAAATGTCATATTTTGTTTGAAAATCTGAAAATAAAAAAAGAAAACCGTTTTTTATCAATATCACAGTTTTCTTGTCAAAAAATATTGAGAAAGGACAGAGCGGTGCCTGTTCATTTTCTTCTGCCCTCTTTGTTTTAGCCACCGATCCTATTTTTTCGCATATACTGTATTGCAGAAAAAATATGTGAGGTGCTTTATGAACAGAAATCATACGAATATGAATTTGACTAACATCCTCAGAAGCCGTCCTCTTGCCGTATCTGAACTGCGCGGCAGCGCCCAGTATCCTGAAATCGATGGGGTAGTCTTCTTTTATCAAACCCCGCGTGGCGCACTGATCGTTACCGAGGTCACGGGGCTTCCTGTTTCACGCAACTCTTGCAACAGTCCAATTTTTGCCTTTCATATTCATGAGGGCAATTCCTGCACGGGAAACGAAAGAGACCCGTTTGCGGATGCCGGAATGCATGACAATCCGTACCACTGTCCGCATCCTTATCACGCCGGCGATATGCCGCCCTTGTTTGGAGCGAATGGGTATGCTTTCTCCGCTTTTCTCTCAGACAGATTTACTGTCGAGGAAGTCATCGGGAAAACCGTTATCCTTCACGAGGCTCCGGATGATTTTGTCACCCAGCCGTCAGGGAATGCTGGCGCAAAGATGGCATGCGGTGTTATTGTCAAACGGGTGACGCGACCTTTGTGACAATGGAAGAGGTAATATACTTTTTCCACATGATAAGCAATATAAAACAAGTATTTTACATTATAATATTTTATGGTATGCTTATAAAAAGGCTTCCTATTCGATATCGCAGATATAGATGCGCCAATTGGCCAATCAAAAGATTTGCGCAGCGGACGGGCCTCTCTTTGCTATCCGTTAAAAAATACGGCGGCACGAACGACAAGACAAAAATTAAGGAGGAGTTTCTATGATAGAGGGAATCGGAAAAAATTTCGGATTCGGATGTATGCGCCTGCCGATGCAGGGCGAGGAGGTGGATAAGGAACAGTTTTGCAGGATGATCGACCTCTTTCTTTCGGAGGGCTTTTGCTATTTCGATACGGCGCACGGCTATTTGCAGGGGAAAAGCGAGCTTGCCATACGGGAATGCCTGGCGGCGAGATATCCGAGAGAACGCTACATATTGACAGATAAATTAACGGCGCCTTACTTTAAGAAAAAGGAAGATATCCGCCCCTTTTTTGAGAGTCAGCTTGCGGCGTGCGGCGTCGAATATTTTGATTTTTATTTGATGCATGCACAGTCAAAGGATATTTTCGAGCATTTTAAGAGATGCCAGGCATACGAAGAGGCTTTAGCGCTGAAAGAAGAGGGCAAAATCAAGCATTTTGGAATTTCCTTTCATGATAAGGCGGAGGTTCTGGAGCAGATCTTGAAAGAATATCCGCAGATCGAGGTCGTGCAGATTCAGTTCAACTATGTGGATTACGAAGATCCCGCCGTACAGTCGAGAAGGTGCTACGAGGTATGTCGGAAATACGGCAAGCCTGTGATCGTTATGGAGCCTGTCAAGGGCGGCAATCTTGTGAATTTGCCCGAAGAGGCGAAAAAGATTTTAGAGGACTTGCACGGCGGCAGCCCCGCAAGCTATGCCATCCGGTTTGCCGCGGGCTTTGAGGGCATCATGATGGTGCTTTCCGGTATGAGCAATCTCGAACAGATGCAGGATAATTTATCCTATATGAAGGATTTTGTGCCGCTGAGCGAAAAAGAGATGGATGCGATCCGCGGCGTGCGGAAAGTGTTTGCGTCTATGCAGCTCATCCCCTGTACGGCGTGCCGCTACTGCACAGACGGCTGTCCGAAGAAGATATCCATTCCCGATCTGTTTGCCTGCATGAACGCGAAAAAAATCTACCATGATTGGAATGCTAGCTTCTACTACGGCCTACATACCAAAAACGGCGGGAAAGCGTCCGACTGCATCGGATGCGGAAGGTGCGAGAAGTCATGTCCGCAGCATCTTCCGATTCGCAAGCTGTTAAAAGATGTGACAAAAGAGTTTGAAAAATAAGGAGGCTGCCATGGAATACAGAAAATTGCCGAAAGGAAACGAAAAAATCGGCGTTCTTGGCCTTGGGATGGGCGGAATTCAGAAAAGCTCCGATGAGGAAATCGAGGCGGTCATCCGCTCGGCGATTCAAAACGGGATCAACTTTTTTGATTTGTGCGCGGGAGCCGCCAATGTTTACGCGCCGTTCGGGCGCGCCGTCGCGGGGATGCGGGATAGGATTTATTTTCAGCTGCATTTCGGCGCGGTATATAAAAAGAGCGGAGAATACGGTTGGTCAAGGAATCTTGCCGAAATCCAAAAGACATTCGCTTGGGAGCTTGAGACGCTCGGCACAGACTATGTCGATTTCGGCTTTCTGCATTGTGTCGACGAGGAGAGCGACCTTGAGGATATCAGGAAAAACGGGATTTGGGATTATGTGAAAGCCTTGAAAGAGCAAGGCGTTGTGAAGCATATCGGGTTTTCCTCCCATACGCCGTCGGTCGCGCACAGTGTACTCGACACAGGCCTTGCGGATATGATGATGTTCAGCATCAATCCGGCTTATGATTTGGAGCGGGGCGATGATTATGGCATTGGCACGGCAGGTGAGCGGGCGGCTCTTTTCAGAAGGTGTGAGTCAGAGGGGGTCGGTATTTCCGTAATGAAGCCTTTTCACGCGGGCCAACTGTTAAGCGATAAGACCTCTCCGTTTCACAAGGCGCTCACAAGAGAGCAGTGCATCCAATATGCATTGGACCGTCCTGCTGTGCTGACCGTCGTGCCGGGGGTGCGCGGCCTTTCCGATTTGAACGAGCTGCTTCATTTCCTGCATGCCGATTTGCAGGAAAGAGACTATTCTATCATTGGGGAATTTACGCCGGAGAACGCCGTCGGAAACTGCGTATACTGCAACCACTGCCAACCGTGTCCTGCCGGAATCGATATCGGCCTTGTCAATAAGTATTATGACCTGTCGATGGCGGGAGATCCCCTGGCAGCCGGTCATTATGAAAAGCTTTCTGTAAAGGCAGACGCCTGTCTTTCGTGCGGGCATTGCAGCAGGCATTGTCCCTTTAAGGTGGATCAACAGGCGAGAATGAAGCAGATCGACGCGTATTTCCAAAGAACATCGACGTAATAAAAAAAGCCCTGTTCTTTTGCGTGGTGAAGGGCTTTATGTGCGCCTCCCGAAGCTCCGGCGTGGAAAATCTCTGTCAGGCCCGGATACGAATCATGTTCATTTTTACGTATGTCCGGCCTCGGGAATCCGTAAAAACATGGAAATTTCACAAAAAATATAAAACACTCTTGCAAAATGCAAATTCTCGTGTTATAATCTATCATACATAGTTATATGTATTGAGGAAAGTGGCCTTTTAGCTCCTTGAAGGAGCGGAAACCAAACTTTGGGAGGAAAACAGTACATGAAAAAGCGATTATTTGTGATTTTGCTGTCACTTGCTGTGATGGTCGGCTTGTCGTTTACGGTATGGGCGGCGGACGGCGTGGTAGCCAAAATCGGAAATCAAGAGTATACCTCTTTGGGAAACGCTGTGGCGGATGTTCCCACTGACGGTACGAAAACCACCATTGTCTTGACAAATGACATTACGGGGCTGACAACAGACCAGATCGTCACGATTGCCCAGGGGCAGAATATCGTGCTCGATATGGCGGGCCACAGCATTACGGTGGACAGTGCTTTTACAGGACGTCCTATCGTCAATAACGGCACTTTACTGGTTACCGGCAACGGCACCATCAGCAGTGAAGCTTCCGAGCTTGGCGGATATGGCGCCATCCTCAACAACGAGACGGGAACGCTGACGATCGAAAACGGCACGTTTGCAGGAAGTGTGTTTGGCAAAGGCTCCGCTATCCGCAACTCGGGAGATTGTACTATCAATGACGGCGATTTCACCGGGACCGCTGCGGTATACAACGCGGAGACAGGTGATTTGACAATCAACGATGGCAATTTCCACACGACGTCCTGCAATCAGACTATAAATTCGGCAGGACAGGCGTGTTGGTCCTATTGTATCAGCAGTGCCGGAAATCTTGTCTTCAAAAATGGAACGGTGACCGGCGTCCAGGGCGCTTTGGCGATTGCCGGAGGAACCGGCGTCGTTTATGACGGCGAGTTCACGACCGTCGCCTGCGAGCATTCGGAGAGTGGCGCTACGGCTTTCTATGCGATATACATAGCGGGCGAGACCGGCAATGCGACCGCCTCGATTTATGGCGGAACCTACACCGCGGTTAGCAAAGCGGCTATCATGGTCGGCAATGATAATCAGGGTGGCGACGGCGGTATCAACGCGCCGGCATCCGTTGTCGTTTACGGTGGAGACTTCAACAGCCAAGAGGGTGTGAATGTCATGCTGACGGGTCCCTCGACGGGTAACCCTGTCATCAGCGGCGGCACATTCAGCAACAACATCGTGGGCTGTCAGGGACAAAACAATGTGACAGTCAGCGATTATATTTCTTCGGGTAGCAAGATTGCCGAGGACGCTGACGGAAATCAGGTTGTCAGTGTAGACGAAGAAAAGGCAATTTTTAAAGTAAACGGCGTCCCCTACGCTACGCTTGGAGATGCTGTCGCGGCAGTTCCCGCGGACGGCACGCAGACGACCATTACTCTTCTGAAGAACGCGGCGGGCGGCGGCGTACAAATCAAAGCCGGACAAAATATCATTTTTGATTTTGGCGGTTATACATACACGGTTGGAGCACCCACGGTGGGCTCTGCCGGCACAGAAACCAATGGCTTCCAGCTTCTGAATGGCTCCACGGTCACGATGAAAAACGGCACGGTGAAAGCTAGTGATTATGAAAAATTGAAGATTTTGATTCAGAACTATTGCGATCTGACGCTTGAGGATATCGTGCTGGATGCGCGGGAGGCGGCGCAGGTTACCCATGTTTCTAGCAACAATCATGGTAACGTTCTGATTACGGGCAGCACCAGCATCTATGCCTCGCCGAAAGGCTTCGCTTTTGACGTGTACTATTGGCCGAATAATGGCTACGATGACGGTGTCAGTGTGACGGTGGATACCACCGGCACCATCGAAGGCAACGTTCAATACGGCAGCGACGGCTCCACTACCGGTGTTGCCGACATTGCGGAAAAAGCGGCTTTGGTTATCGAGAACGGCGCTATCCGTGGTGAAATTGACACATATAACCTCAACGCAAGCAGCGATACCGGCATCCGTGTTACGGGCGGAACGTTTGACAACACGACTTGGAGCGACTATACGCCCGCGGGCAACACGCTTGTCCCCGATGGAAACGGCAACTACGTGATCGGGGTCGATGAAGCTACTGCGATTGCGGAAGTGGATGATGTAGGCTACATGAACGTCCAGGATGCCATCGACGCAATCGACACGGAAGGAACGGTGACGTTGCTTGGCAACTATACCGGGACGTTCACAGTGCCAGCCGGCAAAACCGTCACGCTGGACCTGAACGGAAAAACCTTGACCCATTCCGGCGAAGATATCACGGTTTTGGGTGAGCTTGTGATCGAGGATTCTGCCGGCAGCGGAAAGCTGACCTCACAGGGGTCCATTGTGGTAGACGGAGACACCGCGAAGTTCACACTTGAGAGCGGCGCACTTGAGTCCACGAACAACTACGGTATTTATTGCATGAATGGCGCCACCGCCATTGTCAACGGCGGATCGATTGATTCCTACTATGCACCGCTTA
>QALR01000006.1 GCA_003150035.1 Clostridiales bacterium | reverse complement strand
AGCATATGTATGTGGTCTGGACATGCTTCTGCTTCTATGATCTCTACCCCTTTCTGTTCGCATAGCTTTCTCAATATCTCTCCTATGTCTTTCCTCAACTGCCCATATATTTCTTTCCGCCTAAACTTCGGCGCAAATACTATATGGTATTGACATCTGTACTTTGAATGCGCTGTGCTTTTTATCTCGTTATTTTCCTTCATTTTCTCCTCCATAGTTCTGCGGTGTCAAACCGCTTTTATTATACCATGGAGTTTTCGGCTCGCATCTAGCTCGCCGTTTTTTTCATCGCTGAAGCTTTTTCTCTTCCCCCGGTAGAACCGGGGGTTTATTTCCTCGTCTGAAGACGCCAGTCAGAACCACCGGTAAACCGGTGGCTTGCCCAGCCCCTAAAAGGGGCAACTACAGGCAGAGCCCCTAAAGGGGCACAGAAAGTTTGACACCGCATTATCATCACAGGCAGCCGCTCACGTGCGGCTGTCTTTTTTATGCCTTGCGATTCTTGCTACCCGTAAACGGGTCAGTGTATTCCTTGATCGACATTTGATCCAAAGTATAATCTTCTTCTAATTGGTTTCGGATATATTCCGCAATTACTTTCTTGTTCCTTCCTACTGTGTCCACGTAATATCCCCTGCACCAGAAATTTCTCGATCCGTACTTGTATTTCAGATTTGCATGTCGATCAAATATCATCAAACTGCTTTTCCCCTTGAGATATCCCATGAATTGTGCTATACTTATGTAGGGTGGGATGCTCACAAGCATATGTATGTGGTCTGGACATGCTTCTGCTTCTATGATCTCTACCCCTTTCTGTTCGCATAGCTTTCTCAATATCTCTCCTATGTCTTTCCTCAACTGCCCATATATTTCTTTCCGCCTAAACTTCGGCGCAAATACTATATGGTATTGACATCTGTACTTTGAATGCGCTGTGCTTTTTATCTCGTTATTTTCCTTCATTTTCTCCTCCATAGTTCTGCGGTGTCAAACCGCTTTTATTATACCATGGAGTTTTCGGCTCGCATCTAGCTCGCCGTTTTTTTCATCGCTGAAGCTTTTTCTCTTCCCCCGGTAGAACCGGGGGTTTATTTCCTCGTCTGAAGACGCCAATCAAAAAGCAGCGCGGCGATGCCGCGCTGCTTTCATCCTTTCATTCGGGAAGCTGCCATGTACGCCCCGTCTGTCATTGCTTTATAAAAACCATCTTCCCGGCGGAAACCGACGTCCTTCTAATTTCTCCCGAACGGCAAAAAGCCCTTTCCGTAAATTTCGCTTGTTTTATTGATGGTGACAAAGGCATGCTCATCCACCGTCTTGGCAAAATCCCGAAGCTTCGCCGCCTGATAGGTCGTCATTGCCGAAAAGATAACAGCCCTATCCGTGTCCGTAAAGGCGCCCTGCGCATCCCATATGGTGGCGGAACGATGCAGCGTTTCCGTGATATAGGTTACGATTTCATGCGGCGCCGTTGTGATGATAATAAGACTTTTGCGGCGGTTCAGACTGTCCACTACCGTCTGGACAAGAGAGGTCTTGATGAGCATTCCGATAATTGAACAAATTCCCGTTTTTACATCAAATACAAAGAAAGACGCCGCGACAATGAGCCCGTCGGCAATCATCATGCAAAAACTGATATCGGCGCTGGTGAATTTGCGAAGCACAAGAGCAATGATATCCGTGCCGCCGGTGCTGCCCCCACATTTGAAAAGCAACCCCGCCCCGACGGCGCCAAGCAGGCTAGCAGCGACTAGCTCTAAAACCACTTCACCCGTCAAAGTAGTGCCCGCATCTATCGGATAGATCCACTCGAACACATTGACCATTCCCGTATAAAGAAGCGTACAGTATATGGTTTTGCCGCCGACGCCCCACCCAAGAAAAAGGAAACCTACGGCAAGAGAAAGTAAATTCAAAACGGTAACCAGCAAAGAGGTATTGATGGAAAATAGTTCCGCGAGCAGGATCGAAAGACCGCTGAAGCCCCCCATCGAAAAATGATTTGGCATTTTGAAAAAATATACGCCTGCAGCCGTAATCACGGAACCTGCCGTCAGTATGAAAAATTCTATGATAATACTTCTGTTTATCTTCGCTTGGATTTTCATATCAGAGCGCCTCTCCTTTTCACTTGTTTTTACACCTTCCCTATAACGAAGCAATCGCAGATCCTCTTTGAATGATTATACCACAGAAAGGCAACGCTGTAAACAAGAAAACCGCAAAGTTATGGATGATGCCAGCATTTGTATTTTTATACAAGCTGGGCGAACTTATATGCAAAAATCAAGCAAAATCTTTCATACTTCTCTTGAATCACAATCCGGAATATGATATAATAGAAAAAGCATTCCGGGTTTCCAGAGAAATGCCGGAAAAATGAAAAAACGTATACCATAAATTCTGAGAAACCGCATTCACGCAAAAGAAAGGAAGGGTTCCATGCGCGCCGACCGTTTTCTTTTTGTCCACGGGTTCGCCAAAAGCAGAAGCCACGCGGCGGCGCTGATAGCCTCGGGTGTGACCGTCGGTACGGTTCCCATCAAAAAGCCTTCGCAGGAAATTCCGGATTCTACCAGCCCTTCTTTGATAGAGGTTCAAAATCCTTCCCGGTATGTGAGCCGCGGCGGTATGAAACTAGAAGCTGCCATTGCTGCGTTTTCCATTGGCGTTGAAGGAAAGGTGGCATTGGATCTCGGCGCTTCCACCGGAGGCTTTACAGACTGCCTTCTGCAGCATGGCGCCGCGCGCGTTATCGCCGTGGATGTCGGCCACGGACAGCTTGCTCCCTCTCTCAGGACCGATCCGCGGGTCATCTCTATGGAGGGTGTCAACGCGCGCTCACTGACTCCGGAGGATATCGTCTCCCGCCCCGACCTTGTAGTCTGCGATCTTTCTTTTATCTCACAGACGCTGATTTATCCGGCCGTGGCAAAGCTTCTTGACTGCGGGGGCGTTTTTGTCACGCTGATCAAGCCGCAGTTTGAGGCGGGACGCGACAAGCTCGGGAAAAACGGGATTGTTCGCGACCGAAGGGTTCATGCTGCCGTTATCACCTCTCTCTTTTCTGCCGCAAGAGAATATGGCCTTTATCCGGAAGCCGTCATTCCCTCTCCTATCACGGGCGGAGACGGAAACCGAGAATATCTTGCGCTTTTCCGGAGAGAGAAGGTATGTCATCCTCTCCCGACGGACGCCATTCCGAAGGCAGTTTTTGGTTCGTAAGCATCAAAATGCAAATATATACGCAGGGGGTAAACAAGAATGATACCGAATAAGGTCGCCATACTCACCAAGCTCGAATGCGACAGCGATTTTACCCATACCAAAGAGGCTGTCAGGGTCCTCACGGAGCACGGCATTCAGGTACTCATCAATCAAAATGTAAAATATCGTCTCGGTGAACAGCGAGACGCTGTTCAACTGATATACAGCGAGCGTGATTTGTTTGAATCCGCAGACATGATCGTGGTTCTCGGCGGAGACGGGACCATGCTCGACGTTTGTGTACGCGCTTCGGAGAGTGCAAAGCCCGTTGTCGGCGTCAATCTCGGACATCTCGGCTTTCTCACCGCCGTGGAGCGGGACCGCATCGTCGATCTCGCCGAAATCGCGGCCGGAAATTTTATCATAGAGGACCGCATGATGCTCGACGTGGACATCACGGCCAAATTTACGGTTCACCGCCAGCGTGTGCTCAATGAAGTTGTTATTGCAAGCGGCACCCGCTCCAAAATGGCTGAATTTGAGCTTCAGAGCGGCGCCGATAAACGGTTAGGCTACCGGGCAGACGGACTCATTGTTGCGACGCCGACCGGCTCTACCGCCTATTCCCTGTCGGCAGGCGGCCCCGTCATCGAGCCAACGGCCAGTCTCATTTCCGTAACGCCGATTTGCCCGCATACACTGCTGCGCAGTTCGGTCCTTTTTGCACCGGAAGCAGAGCTTTCCGTGAAAGGTGCAACCAAGGCGGATAACACCGACATTCTGATTACTACAGATGGAAAAAGCAGCACCTATATTCCCTGTGATTCTGAAATTCGGATACGGAAATCCCCATATACCGCCAAGATCGTCAAAATCGGCCATGACCGATTCTTTGACATTCTGGAAACCAAACTCAACAGAAAATAAAATTGGCCGAACATGCCGGAGGAGAAACTGCCTATGAAAAACTCCCGTCATACGAGAATTCTCGAAATCATCGGAGAAAGCATCATCGAAACACAGGACGACCTGCTAGAAAAGCTGAGGGAAAGCGGCTACCATGTGACCCAAGCGACCGTTTCGCGTGACATCAAGCAGCTCGGACTTGTGAAAACGGCAACCAAAAACGGAGGCTATCGATATACCGCAGCAGCAAGCGAGAACACAGGCAGCGAAAGCAAACTGAAAAATATCATGCGGGAGACCATCCTCAGCGCGGAAAGCGCCGAGAATATCGTTGTCGTCAAAACCTACTCCGGCATGGCAAATGCAGCGGCGGCAGCCGTTGACGCACTCTCCGGAGATTCCGTCGTTGGCAGCATCGCCGGAGACGACACGATTTTTATTGTCGTGCGAAGCGACGAGCAGGCGGTAGAATTTACCGCTTTTGTCAAGGATATTATCGGAATGGAAAACGGAAAAGAATAGAGAGGCGGATGCTTTGTGTTAACGGAGCTGTATATCAACCATATTGCCATTATCAAGAACGAACGCATATGCCCGGGAATCGGGCTGACTGTGCTGACAGGAGAAACGGGTGCCGGAAAATCTATTATCATCGATTCCGTCGGCCTTATCATGGGAGACCGTGCTTACAGGGAGCTTCTGCGCACGGGAGAAGAAAAGGCGACAGTATCGGCGTTCTTCACTGACATCGGAAACGACGTGACGCATACCGCAAGGGCACTTGGGATCGAGCCGGAGGACGGGACCCTGCTTTTGCAGCGCGACATCACGGCGGGGGGAGGCTCCACGGCGCGTATAGGCGGACGCACCGTTCCGCTTTCCGTCATGCGGGAAATCGCGGGAAAGCTTATCAGCATCCACGGGCAGCACGCAACCAAGGCTCTGCTCGATGAGGACAGCTGTCTTTCTTTTCTGGATGCGTTTGCAGACTGTGATGACAAGAAAGAAGCCTATTCCGCGTGCTATCATCGTGCCGTCCTGACAAAGCAACGACTTTCCGCGATTGTCCGTGACGAGCAGGAAAAAACACGCGCCATCGAGCTTTTGAAATATCAGATTCACGATATCGACGCTGTCAAGCCTCGCGAGGGCGAGGAAGAAGAGCTAAAGGCAAAACGCACAAAGCTTCAGAACGCCGAAAAGATAGCAAAGCATGCAAAGCTCATTTACCGAGCGCTCTATCGGAATGAAAAAGGGCTTTCCGCCTGTGATCTTATCGAAAAAGCCGCCGAAGCCGTTGATGAGCTAGAGGGTATTCTCACGGATGCCGGCTCTTTTTCGGAAACACTGACAGACTTTCGCTACCGCATCGAGGACATTGCCGAGAGCGTCCGCCGCGAATGTGATATCGGCGTAAAAAACCCATCTGAGCTGTTAGATAAAATTGAGACCCGCCTTGACAATCTGCAAAAGCTCCGCAGAAAATACGGGGCAACGACGGCGGAAATTCTCGCCTACCGAGAAAACGCCGAAAAAAAGCTCCGGGAGCTGACAGGAGCCGACGAGCTTGCCGAAGACCTCGAAAACGAGCTTTCCGAAATACATAAACAAATGAAAGAAATGGCCGCCGAAATCACTGAAAAGCGGCATTCTGCCGCCGCGTACTTAGAGCGAAAAATCACAAAAGAGCTTCAGTTCCTCGATATGGAAAACGTGCGCTTTCACATTGACGTTTCCCCGCTCGGAGATTTTGCCCCGGATGGCGCTGACAAGGTATCCTTTCTTGTATCGGCAAATCCCGGCGAACCGCTCCTGCCGCTTTCCAAGGTGGCGTCCGGTGGAGAGCTTTCCCGCATGATGCTCGCCCTGAAATGCGCTTTTTCCGACAAGGAACATACCGGAACGCTGATTTTCGATGAAATCGATGCGGGAATCTCCGGCAGGACCTCCCACAAAATCGGCGTCAAGCTGCACGAGGTAACCGAGGGTGGGACACAGGTCATCTGCGTGACCCATTCGCCGCAAATCGCCGCGATTGCCGACACCCATCTTTTCGTCTCCAAATCGGAAAAGGACGGCAGAACGCAGTCCCACGTGCGCGAGCTGACACGAGAACAGCGTGAGACAGAAATCGCACGCATCATCGGCGGCGCTCATATCACGCAGCAGGCGCTTGCCGCGGCAAAAGAGCTGCTCGATGGGGCACGTTCCGATTCCCATACAGGAAGACCGCCGAAAGAACAGATAAAAAATTCAGATGAATGATTCAAGCTCAATGCTATTATTTTTAAGGGAGATGCTTATGAAAAAAAATCAAACCGTAGCTGAACAGCATGAAATCATCGGAAATACCGTATCCCATCGTGCTTTTTCGAGAACGACGCATCCCGGCACCGCATGGTTTTATCATCCCGTGCAGCTCGGGCTTTTCATCCACTACGGAATTTCCACAGTTCATGGAGATCTTGACATTTCGTGGGGCATGATGGACAATCCCGAGAGACGAGCCAAGGGCAACGGTATTGTGACACCCAGAGAATACTGGGCACTCGCAGAGAAATTTCATCCAGAAAACTATCATCCAGAAGAGTGGCTCGGAGCAGCAAAGGCCGCGGGCTTTTCCTATGCGGTGTTCACGACCCGCCACCACGACGGCTTTTCCATGTGGCCATCGGCAGCAAGCGATTTTTCCACGAAAAATACCATGAACGGACGCGATCTTGTCGGCGAATACATCGACGCCTGCCGTAAGGTCGGACTGAAAGTCGGACTTTATTATTCTCCCCCGGATTGGCGCTTCGACCAGAAATATATCTCGTTTATGTACGGCTCCCATTCGGCGCGCTTCCCGGACCGTCCGAATAAAGATATCGACCATAAGGAAATCGGGGAGCTTCCCAAAATGCCGCCGGAGCACATCGCGCGCCATATCGCCTACGTCAATGCGCAGATAAGAGAGCTGCTCACAGGTTATGGTGAAATCGACCTTTTATGGTTCGACGGAACCGTAGACGATTTAAGCCAGGTCATTACCATCGAGGAAATCCGCTCGATGCAGCCGCAGATTCTCGTCAACGACCGCCTGTGGGGCGTCGGGGACTACTGCTCGCAGTTCGAGTGCCGGCTTCCCGACGAAGCTCCGGACGGACCGTGGGAAACCTGCCACATCTGGCATGTCGGCGGCGGTTGGTCCTACGTAAAAAATGCGGATAAATACCGCGACCTTGAAACGACCATGCATCAATACGAGGTATGCAAAAAATGGGGCGGTAATCTCCTTCTCAACATTGCGCCGCGCGCGGACGGTTCCGTGCCGGACGCCTACTACAAAAGCGTGAAGGAATTCGGCGACGCGATAAAGGCAACCTACGGAGAAAAAACAGACTAACAGGAAGGCGGACCTTTCCGCCTTCTTTCGTCAAAAGGGGGCTTTTCCTTGACAAACACAGAAGAAAATGAAAAACGCCTGCGCGGTTCGCTCGATTATGCCATATGCAAGAAAGCTGTCCTTGCAAGCAGTATTATTCTCGCCGCCGTGGCAGTTGTTCTTATTTTGCTCTCTTGGGCCGTTCATAGCTTCCGGGTTATGCTTGTGCTCATTCCAATCGCTCTTTTTTGCGTCCCCACCGCGGCAATAAACGGCTATCAGATGCGGCAAATGATAAAATGCCGAGATTCCGTTTCCTTTCATGAATCGGTGCTCACCGACCCGCAGCCGTATCCAGGTGCAGGCGTCATCTTTTCCGTAGCCTGGCAGGACGCCGACGGGCACAGCGTTTGGGCGCAAACCCATGCCATTGCACAAACCCGCGGACTGTTAAGGCTGAATTTTTCAGAGCTGAACGGAAAGAGAGTGCTTGTAGCCTATCATAAACCGACAGAACAAGTCTTTGTCGTCCGAGTTTTGGAAGAGAAATCCGAGCATCCTTCATAAAACGCTTGACAAACCATCCGGAACATAGTATAATGCTTAAAAAGCGATGATAAAGAGAGTACGTATCGAAAATTCCATGCAGAGAGCCATCGGGCGGTGAAAGGTGGCAGGAATGTCCATACCGAATACACTTTTGAGCTTCGCACCGAAATCCAAAATGAGAAAGTAGGCTGCGGCGGGTGCGCCCGTTAAAGCGCCGGAGTGTGTCGGCACTCCATGAGGCGCATCGCCGCAAGGGATGCGTAAACTGAGGTGGTAACACGAAAATTTCGTCCTCTGTCCCCATGAAGGGACAGAGGATTTTTGTTTTCAGGAGGAAAGAAAAATGGGAATTTATGAAGAATTACAGGCAAGAGGACTGATTGCACAGGTGACGGATGAGACGGAAATCCGTGCGCTTATCAATCGCGGCGGCGCCAAGTTTTATATCGGCTTCGATCCGACGGCAGATTCGCTTCACGTCGGGCACTTCATGGCGCTTTGCCTGATGCGCCGCCTGCAAATGGCGGGAAACCGTCCTGTCGTGCTCATTGGAGGCGGCACCGGCTATATCGGAGATCCCTCCGGCAGAACGGACATGCGCTCCATGATGACGCCGGAAACCATTGCGCATAACTGCGACTGTTTCAAACGCCAAATGGAGCGTTTCATCGAGTTCGGCGAAGACAAGGCCGTAATGGTCAACAATGCCGATTGGCTTCTGAAGCTGAACTATATTGAGCTTTTGCGGGACGTCGGTGCCTGCTTCTCCGTCAACAACATGCTGCGTGCGGAATGCTACAAGCAGAGAATGGAAAAAGGGCTTAGCTTCCTCGAATTCAACTATATGATCATGCAGTCGTACGATTTCTACTATCTGAATGAGCACTACGGCTGCAATATGCAGTTCGGCGGCGATGACCAATGGTCAAATATGCTGTTCGGCGCAGACCTTATCCGCAAGAAAACCGGAAAGGATGCCTATGCCATGACCATCACGCTGCTCATGAACAGCGAGGGCAAAAAGATGGGAAAAACCGCCAAAGGAGCAGTCTGGCTCGATCCGAACAAAACGACGCCCTATGAATTTTATCAGTATTGGCGCAACATCGATGATGCGGATGTCATGAAATGTCTGAAAATGCTGACCTTCCTCCCGCTTGAGCAAATCGAAGAAATGGAAAGCTGGGAGGGGAGCCGCATCAATGAGAAAAAAGAAATTCTCGCCTATGAGCTGACCTCGCTTGTCCACGGACAAGAAGAGGCAGACAAGGCAAAAGCAACCTCGCGCGCGATTTTCTCAGGTGCGGACAGCGAAAACATGCCGACAACAGAGGTGGAGACGTCTTCCCTTTCCGACGGAACCATTACTGTACTCGATCTGATGGTTCTGGGCGGACTCGCCCCCTCAAGAAGCGAAGCCAAGCGGTTGGTTATCCAGGGCGGCGTGACCATGAACGATATCAAAGTGGAACAAATCGGCGCCGCCGTCGATGCCGCCGCATTGCGGGAGGGCGTCGTTATCCGCCGGGGGAAAAAGGTCTTCCGCAAATTTATTCTTAGGGCATGAAAGAAGCTGCTTTTTCCGTCTAACGATATCGAAAGGCAGAAAAGGAAAGGATCGGCACAGAAGAAGCCATTCTATAGCCAATCGATTTCAATATAAAAAATATAAATTTATTTCAAAAATTGATTGACAAAGCTATAAATTTCTGATAGGATTGTTATAGAGCGTGATAGATATAGCAGAAGGGGCTACTCGAGAATCCGCGATGACGCAGATGGCGGCCGTCGCCGATGCTATGGAAGCAGGCATCCCAATCGGAACATAGCGCAGGCGCACGGATAAAAATGTCGGGGAGATTCCCGTTTATCCGTGCGCTTTTGTTGCAAGAAAGATTTAGAACAATTGGCTTGAAAAGAGGTCATAAATCGAAAGGAGTGAAGTTCTAAGATGAAACGACTGCTGGCGGCGTTGCTGTGTTTTGCGGTGCTGTGTGCTGTGGGATGCGGAGAAACGCCGGGAAATGTGGAAAGCACAGACGGAAGCACGGTGGGGACAGCCGGAACATCTGGTGATGG
>QALR01000009.1 GCA_003150035.1 Clostridiales bacterium | reverse complement strand
GCGTACATAGGTTGTTTATTATGAATGAGTTTGGTCACCCATAATATAATGAATAATTCTATTTGTACGCTGTTTGACAACATTTTAATTGATATACATAAGTTTAAATCACTTCATTAATAAGCATTCTTTTTTTAGTCAGCCACCAAAGAAAGTTTTTAAAGTATTCTTTTTTCTTAAAGTTACCATGAGGGGGAGTAAAATAGTGGTATGGTATCTCGTATATAACTCTTTATATATAGAAACAGGATTTGAGTTTGATTTATAAAATAATATCTTGAAGTTCTTCATTGTCTTTTATATCTTGCTTCGTGCCAACTAATCCACTTTCCAATGATTTCATAAAAGCGTGCATGTTTTGGATTCCTTCAAATAGTTTCTCTTTGCACTTCTTATAAATCATGCATTCTCTTGAAATTGGATTCCCTCTGCTTTCATTATAAGCTATCATGTGCTCAAAGCGAGCTTTAACTTCTTCCACATATTTATCTTTGGGTTGGTCTAAAATGAGACCTTTGGCTTTTAATATGGTTGAATCACCAACTTCGTCTAATAAGTCCAGTTCTATTAGCTGGTCTATATATTTATTAATGGTATCATGCCCCATGTGAATTAGTTTTTCCAGTTTTCTCATGGGTAAAATAATGGTATGGCTATGTGGTTCTGCTGCACTGAACAGTTTAAGAATGAATCCTCTAAGTTTCAAATCCAATGTATCATTATATGAATCGTAAAACTCCCTGCTGATTCTTCTGTAATTTCCATAAGTAACTGGAGAAAAGATATAATCAGTCCAAGTTCTGTCCTTTTTGCCACTGTTCTTTTCTTGTATGGTAACATCTCCTGTATCTCTTAACTTGTCATTGAATGATTTGGTTTTCCTGTTACCTTTATAGTTGAATTTTGATTCATCAACAAATGATGCAAGCTCCTCTATGGTAGTATCAGTTGTTAGTGTGCTTTTATCTGCTATTAATAGTAACACATAGGTTCTGTAAACATCTGCACAACCAAGTTTCTGAATAAGAGTATTATTTATTACGGTGTATTCTTTGAATGGTAGTTTCGTCATAAGGCAATCGCTCAATATGGTTAATAAGAATGATTTGGTTGGTCTTTAATAGAAATCTCATTTTAGAAGAACTTAATCTGTTGATTTTCCTTAGTTCGCTTAGCTTGTCATATATATGCTTGTTGTAAATCCACATATCATTGTTTTTTATAAATCCCCAATATCCAAATTACCATTGCAATGCTCGTAAGAGGATTGCATGCTCTAATAGGAGTGTAGTAGTAGGAATGTAGAGAGGGGGTGATTAAGCACACGGTAAAAAGGGAATAAGCACACCCAATAAATTAGACAAAATCAATCTCTGTACTTTAAATCTTATCTTTTCAGTAAGCCAGTTTTTGCAATGAGATATAATAGGTAGTAACCTTTCCATTTTTCTTTCTCCTTATTTTTAGATAGTTATTAATATTAGCCCATAATCCTATATGAACCCTGTTATCTTTTACTCCTTGTCTTAGTGCTTTTTCTCTGATTTGCTCATAAGTAAATTCTTGCATTTTAGAAATATTGAATGATTTGTAAATAGGGAATCTTGGTAGTGGAATTATCTGTTTGAAGTTGTATAAAGATAGTTACTTTATAGGTGGGGAACTAATCATAAGTTCACTACTTATAAAAGATAGGTTTAACGGTATTTCAGATAATTCTGTAAGGGTAGGACAAAAGTGTAATGGGGTATAAAAAGAAGAACTTTATTTGTTTTTGTCCTACCTGTAATTATAATAGTTCTGCTCTGAGGAAATAACCTCGTTCCCGTTTTTTCCCGATTCTGCATGGAACTGTATCGAAGTAATGATTAATGGTTTCCCCACGGATGCTTTTATGAGGATGGATATTCAACATTTCAAAGATTCGGGTCAGTTCAGAAACTATCTGTGAGCATTTGTATTTGTAGCCAGTCTTGAAACTGTTCTTTATCAGTTTGACTGTTGTATTGCCCTGCATCCGTTTTAGAATAATAGCTTCGTTCATGCGTTTTTGGGAATAATCCATTTCCATGATTGAATCCAAGCCTAAAAGTTCGTATGCTTCTATCAATAAGGAATCAACTTTTCTCATTTCGTTTATAAAGTCCAAATCAAATTCAGATAGCGGTTCTTTCAGTTCGGATAGTATGGCTACCATTTTCTTGCGTTTTTCTTTGACTGTCATTTTAGAGCCTTGAAGTAATAGTTGGCTAAAGTCCTTAAACTGATAGATATATCCTGTACAGGATGGGCGGAACATGTAACAGGCATAATATAGAGATATGATTCTGTCACTGTCATGGTAACTGCCTGTTACCAGCTTGTCATTGGTATCATTGTCAATGGCAAAATAGTTTTTCTTTCCATCTGGATAAAGCATCCTGTTGAATGGAAGTGAACGCATGGCTTCTCCGAAAGCATTCCTTTCTGTTTCGGATGCTGCACTGTTATATAATGTTCGGATTGTATTGTATGCGTGTTCCTGTGCAAACTGGTGTATTCTAATTTCTTCCGTAGTCATTATTGGTAGATTATTGTCTGTTGTATAAATATGTGTAAGTGTAGATAATCCGTTACGGAAACGACCTGCAATCTGTACACAATCCGTATTAATATCAAGTATGGTATATGGTGATGCCTTTATATCAGTAAGCATTACAACATGTGGGGTATAATCCACTTCCAAGTCAAAAGCATTATAAAACCTGCTTGTGAAGAAATTGAACTTTCTCATTCTGTCAGATTTCCATTCATCATAGGCATTGTTGAATTCAAGTTCGTTCTTTAGCTTCTGTACACTTTTAGGTGCACAGAATATGGAGGATTCGTTCTGGATTCCCAATTCTTTTATTAATGAATGGCTATAGTCAACCAGATTAATAAAGAAACATATTGGGGAATCATTATGTTGCTCCAGATAATCTTGGATGCTTTGCAGTGTATTGTTGGTATGAATTAATGTAATATCCTGTTTGTAGTTATAGTCAGCATCAATAGTGACAGTTCTGAAACCTTGTTCTTTGAAACGAGGGTCTGAAAATGCAATCGGTGTTGCCGAAACCAGAGCTTTCTGTTTAAAAAGGAAAAAATCATTTATCGGCAGAACTATGTTATCTCTATAATCCACATCTTTTACTAACAGGTGGGATTCATCCATCAAGCAAAAGAAATGGGAATAAAGGTCTATTCCAACATTATTTGCAGCCTGTTTGATTTTGGGAAAGCTTTCTGGAGTAGTCATAAGTTTATGGTATTTGTATGGCTCTTGCAGGTAATCGGTTATTTTATCGACTGAAACACCTTCGTAAACTCCGAACAGTTTAAAGTCTTTGTCTGATTTTGCACATTTACCTTGAATGACAGGAACATTAGGCTCTATCAGTATAGAAGGTCTGGGAGAATGGATTTCCAGATAGGTAGCTCCAATGCCAGGAAATTTTTTGGCAAGATTAATGTTTGATTCTATTTGTGGCATTATATCGGATAGCTTCTGTCCTTTACTGATAATGTAGTGATTCATATATTGTTGGAGTTTAGATATCCTACGATAGGGTCTGTCAGTCTGATTCTGAAATAGATTTTCCCGAATTTGAAAACAGCTATAAGGTTTATGTATGGTTGGGTTTCTCTTAGAAAAGGAATCCTGTAGATTTTATGTTTCTTGTCAACTAATGCTTTAAGGAATGTAGTCTGGAAATCGGGTAATGATTCTTCCTGTAATGGAAAGACTTTGAAATCATCTGGATTTCCTGTTTCCAGATAATTTATAATCCAGTTCCAAGATGCTGTATTTAGCATGTATTTTAACCTTGACATATCTGAGTTGCTTATCCAAGCACAAGGAGTATCATCAACTCGGATTGACAGATTTTTCTTTTGTTCCATTAGTTGTTTTACTTGATGATGGGCTGATTCATTATCGTATGCTGGGGGTAGTATAATGTTCATGCTATTATGTATTGATAAAAGGAGAGAGGTTTTACCCTCCCTCCAAAATTTGATTCGATTATGCAGTAAGAGCCTTGTTCAATAGTTCTTCAATGTGTTCATCCCTTTTAAGGTAGAAATGTATATCATAATGGAATCCGATAGAGAAAACAGCATGAAGAAATCTGTCACCGTTTGAGCTTATGAAATCATCTTCAATCTTTAAGTGATATGAGGATTCCATGAATTTCTCAAACATTTCCAGTTCAAAATTTGTCGAGGTTTCTTCTATTGTGTTGTTACCTTCCGTTTGGAATGCATGGATTGGTTTCAAGTTACTGCCCATTGCTGAAATGACCGCATTGATAAGTTCACCGTTTGCAATGGTTGTAAGTTCCTCTTTTATCAATCTGCCTTTCTTATCTCTGTAAGTTAATATAACTGTAATGGCAGGCATATTGTTGAGTGTCTTGAATCGTAAACGGATTTCTGTTGGAATTCTTAGCATACCGTTTAAGAATCTGGTTACAAATACTGTATCAATAGTGTTATTTACTAAGACTTGGTTCTCAGCTATGCTCTGTTGTAAAATTTGGATATTCATCTTTTTATAGTTTAAAGTATTAATAATTCATGTAATCTGTAACTTGGCGCCTTATCGTTATTGATTACGTTGCAAAGGTGAGAACTTTTGAGAAGATTAAAAGAGAGAAAAAAAATCCTGCTTTCATGTACCCTTTTAATGAGATGAAGCAGGACTGTATTGGTTATCAGTTTATTATTAGAAGTATATGCTGTTTATAGTATCAATCTTTTTGTCTTTATATTGCTTGATGTAGCCTTTTAAAGTAAATTCGTCCTCTGAAAAATTCTTGTTCTTAGATAGTTTGGTGAAGTAGATAAGTTTTGATATTAGTAATGTCTTACTAAGTGAAACGGTACTTCCTTTCTTTTGTCTAACATTAAACAACTTGTTATATGGTTTTAAATTGAAGAAATCATTAAACATTTTATAGAACAACCATATTTGAATGGATTCCTTTTCTTCAGTGGGTGTGTTCATTCTGACCTGTTGGATTTGCATCCAAGGATGTTCCTCTATCTCCTTTAAATTATTAGCAATAACAGCAGCCAAATAGCCTATTGCATTGGCATTATCAATTATTATCTGATGCTTGCCCTCCACTTTTACAGAAATAGTAATAGGCTTCTTAAAACTTACTCCAAACCGATTAACTTCTTTATGGTTATCAGCTATGGCTTTAGCAAACTTAGTGAGTTGTTCTACCCCAACTCCTGTAGCTTTTATTCCATCCAAACACGTGCCACAGGTGTAATCAAAGATAAATAGAAGTAAAAACCAGAACTTATCTATGTCAATTCCCAAGCCTTTCAGCATTTCTTGTATGCTTTCATTGCCTGTATAATCTTCGTATGTGAAGTGACCATATAATCCGTTTTGATTATATCTATTTATAAAGAATGGCAAAGCAGCTGTACCACAAATATATTTTTCACCTGTAGATGGGTCTATGTCTATATCTGGAACATATAATGTAGCTATCTGTTCCATATATTCTAAACGAGGGTCAATGTTTATATAATTTTCTTTTAACTTTTCCATAATGTTTTAGTTTGGAGCAAAATTAAAAAAGAAAATCCCACTCACAATATCTGCAAGTGGGATAATCATAGTTTGTAAGGCTTAGTAGTTGGAATCTCCTGTAAATGTGTCCATGAGCTTGTCCATCTGTTCACCTATGCACTTATCTATCAGTTTGGCATAATGGTTGGTCATTCTGGTATTGGTGTGACCAAGCATCTTAGAAACGACTTCCAGTGAGATATTATTAGCTAAAGTAACGGTGCTGGCGAATGTGTGGCGGCTTGTATGAAATGTGATTCGCTTCTTGATGTCGCACAAAATGGCTATATCCTTTAGGTATTTGTTTATATCTGCTGGGTCTTGGATAGGAAGTAATTTCTCTCCACCTTTGTACTTATCCAGTATCAGTTTGGCAATAGGGAGTAGGGGGATGCGTGATAGAACTCCAGTCTTAACCCTGCGTTTCTTAATCCAAATTCTGCCTGTATTGTCCTTTTCAAAATGTTCTGGTGCTAAGGTTTTGATGTCAATGTAGCTCAATCCAGTGAAGCACCCAAAGAGGAACATATCTTTTGCTCTCTCCAGTCTGGGTAGGGGAGTGTCAAAGTTGATAATCTTTCTTAGTTCTTCTTCATCCAAGAAATCTATTTCTACGGGTTCACGTTCTATCTTATAAGTAATGAATGGATTGGTAGCCATGTATGAATTAGCTACTGCAAGGTTGACAATCTTTTTAAGTAGCTTTAGATGTTTGGTAGATGAATTTTGTGCCATTCCTTTGTCTATTCTTAGGAATGTATGAAAAGA
>QALR01000015.1 GCA_003150035.1 Clostridiales bacterium | reverse complement strand
TATGCGAACAGAAAGGGGTAGAGATCATAGAAGCAGAAGCATGTCCAGACCACATACATATGCTTGTGAGCATCCCACCCTACATAAGTATAGCACAATTCATGGGATATCTCAAGGGGAAAAGCAGTTTGATGATATTTGATCGACATGCAAATCTGAAATACAAGTACGGATCGAGAAATTTCTGGTGCAGGGGATATTACGTGGACACAGTAGGAAGGAACAAGAAAGTAATTGCGGAATATATCCGAAACCAATTAGAAGAAGATTATACTTTGGATCAAATGTCGATCAAGGAATACACTGACCCGTTTACGGGTAGCAAGAATCGCAAGGCATAAAAAAGACAGCCGCACGTGAGCGGCTGCCTGTGATGATAATGCGGTGTCAAACTTTCTGTGCCCCTTTAGGGGCTCTGCCTGTAGTTGCCCCTTTTAGGGGCTGGGCAAGCCACCGGTTTACCGGTGGTTCTGACTGGCGTCTTCAGACGAGGAAATAAACCCCCGGTTCTACCGGGGGAAGAGAAAAAGCTTCAGCGATGAAAAAAACGGCGAGCTAGATGCGAGCCGAAAACTCCATGGTATAATAAAAGCGGTTTGACACCGCAGAACTATGGAGGAGAAAATGAAGGAAAATAACGAGATAAAAAGCACAGCGCATTCAAAGTACAGATGTCAATACCATATAGTATTTGCGCCGAAGTTTAGGCGGAAAGAAATATATGGGCAGTTGAGGAAAGACATAGGAGAGATATTGAGAAAGCTATGCGAACAGAAAGGGGTAGAGATCATAGAAGCAGAAGCATGTCCAGACCACATACATATGCTTGTGAGCATCCCACCCTACATAAGTATAGCACAATTCATGGGATATCTCAAGGGGAAAAGCAGTTTGATGATATTTGATCGACATGCAAATCTGAAATACAAGTACGGATCGAGAAATTTCTGGTGCAGGGGATATTACGTGGACACAGTAGGAAGGAACAAGAAAGTAATTGCGGAATATATCCGAAACCAATTAGAAGAAGATTATACTTTGGATCAAATGTCGATCAAGGAATACACTGACCCGTTTACGGGTAGCAAGAATCGCAAGGCATAAAAAAGACAGCCG
The DNA here is from genome assembly GCA_003150035.1 of Clostridiales bacterium. Taxonomy (GTDB): domain Bacteria; phylum Bacillota; class Clostridia; order Oscillospirales; family CAG-272; genus QALR01. The sequence goes on along the minus strand of QALR01000015.1, from coordinate 125,556 downwards.
CACGTGAGCGGCTGCCTGTGATGATAATGCGGTGTCAAACTTTCTGTGCCCCTTTAGGGGCTCTGCCTGTAGTTGCCCCTTTTAGGGGCTGGGCAAGCCACCGGTTTACCGGTGGTTCTGACTTTATTCTACCATTCCCATCCCGTTCATCCAGTAAATGACATGGGAGGCGAAGCCGTGATTGCAGCTCGCCGTTGGCATGTCGTTTTCCCAAAGCGTGCCCGTAAGCTCCGCCATTTTGAGAAAGTAACCTTTGATGTTTTCTGTCAGCTTTTCGTATTCTCCATAACGGTAGAGCAGCTCAAGCCTCAGATAATTCCCGATAAAGGCGTTGGAGGGATAGATATCCTGCCATTTGGCATCCTCATTGAAGTTCGGCCACGCGCCTTTTTTCACGCGGTACGGACCGAAGTCGTGGAGAAGGCGGCGCCAAAGCTCAGGACGGCTTTCCGGGGTCGCGATTTCACAGAAGAACGCATAGTATTGGCAGCTTTCCGTGCATTTTCCAGAAAGAACCGCCTTTCCGGTTTCGTTATAGACTGCGTTATCGCAGTAAAAGCCGTTTTCCAAATAGGATTGTTCATTGATCGCTCTGGCGATTCTGTCCGCTTTTTCTCTGAGACTGTTATCTCCGTATAAATTGGCTGCACAGCGCAGCATTTTCGCATACAGCATATTGGTCGGATAGTTGATGTCCTGTACCAGTTCATTCGACTTCGACCATTCGACAAAGACCCACTTTTTTAGCTTTTCAAGCAGACCGTCTTGGTTTTCAAACGGCTTGAAATATTCGAGCAGCGCGTCAATGCGCGGCTTTGCCGCATCTACAAAGGAGCGGTCGCCGGTTCTCTCCAGGTGTTCCTCAAGCTCGATGACGAGCCACATTGCCCAGTTCGGGATAAAGTTTCCGTCGACCTGATCGCCGGGATAACACATCGGGAACATGCCTTTCGGCAGACAGCGGAAGCTGTCCGGCAGGAAGAAGTTTTCAAGGAAATTGTGCTCGATCTCGCTATTTCCGGTCAGAATCTTTTCGACTCGCGCCGTAAAAAAGCTATCGCACAGCCATCCGGCGCGTTCACGAGATGGGCAATCCATGAAAATGGTGAAGGTATTCTGTCTATAGGTTTCGACGGCGGCATCGAATATCTTGGCAAGCACAGGATCGTTCCCGCTATAGCGCTTTTGTGTTTTATTCGCACCGAAATAGACAAGACCGACACCGGAGACACGGACGCTTCCGCGGGTAACGAAAATACGCAGAACACTCATCGTGTAAGGTTCGAATGTGGAAAGATGGTAGGAGCCCTTTTTCAGGCGGAAGATCGGTGCGTTGACAGTACTCATGCGGCGGAAATTGACATAATCATCTTTATCAAGATATTCATCGAATGTGACGATGATTTCCGCATCTTCCTCGCATACGGCGTCAAAGGCGATTTGTCCTGTTGTATTTCTTTCCATTTGATAGGTGACGGCGTGCCCGGCGCGAATCTGCTCGGGGCCGGGGGCCTCGTCGGTTTTGTGTATCACGTCGAGGTCGAGATTTCTTGCTGCAAGCAGGGAATCGGTTGTGACGTCGCAGGTGTAAAATCCTTTATAAATGTCACTGATTTCTTTCATCTGGCGTTGGTATTTCAGCTCGTCCGAATGATCTCCTACGTGAAATTCCACACGGGAGGAGATCGATTTTGCCGGAGTCCAGTCATAGGTGTTATAACCGCAGCCGCGCGCGATAAAGGTTTTTTCTTCAGTCGGGCTCATCTCCAGAAGAGAAAAGCCGGCGCATTCCTGTTCCGTCTCCCATGCCGCAAGCCTCGGGTCCAGATTGTAGACCTCGCAGAAGGTGCGTTGGAAGCTGTAGCGCTCTGCTTTTTGCTCATGTTCGGTCACTTCGCGGCAGAAAAAGCCGGATTTTCCGGTCGCGGCGATGATGTCCCCATCCGCTGTCAGTTCGGCGCAGAGAAAGGAAGGCTGTTCAATGTGATAATAGGAGTTGCAGTTGTAACCGGCGACTGTAATGGTAAGAATACTGCCGCCCTCTTTAATGTAGGGTGCAAGCTCTAGTTCGTCGACCCGGTAAAAGCCGTGTGCCGAACGGGCTGGGCCGAACGCGATAAAAGCCCCGTCGACCTTTACGATATAAGCTGATGAGCCGGTAAGCTTCAGGATACAGCTCTCCACGCGGGGGAGCTTGGCACGTGCAGAAAGCCAAAGATTGAGCTCTTTCTCTCTGCCCGCTGCCCAGACGGGAACGGCGCTTTGAAACTGAATATTCTGTGTTTTCATCGGATATGCCATCCTTACGGATTTTCCTCCTCTTATGAGTGATAAGTGATATCATTAAATCATAAATCATGAAAAAAATCAATGTCTTTTTGGAATTTGTCGTATTTTTTATGATTTTTAATGTCTTTATGTTGGGGAACCGCTTCTACCGAAAAGAGAAGCCCGCTGCATGCGGACTTCTCCGGTATTGGCGTCATCGGCGGAGCAGCAGAATGACTCCGTCTTTCCCGGCAAGCGAAATTTCCCTATCAAGCGAAATCTTCTTTTTTCTTTGCAGGCCCGGAATAAAAGCAGCTTCCGCTTTTCCGACGGGAAAGCCAAGCTTCTCTTCATCGATTTTCAGAGGAAAAGACGCTACCTCCCCCGAGAAATTGAATAGGCAGACAAGCGCGCTGTCAGTCTTGAGATAAACGGTGGAAAGAACGCTGTCATTTCCGGTTGCGACCGGATTTTTACTGTGCCAATAGCCGCGCATTTCACTGTCTTCGATTCCGAAATCATCCCATAAGCGATACATTCGCGTTGCGGTTGTGACACCCGTCCAACCGAACCGGTTGTTCATCGCGTAAAGCATGCCGATATAGGGATCGCCGCCGTCTTGAAGCATGGCACTGGTTTTTCCATAGGGAATACCGGATACCTCCATGAGCAGAAATTCCGGCGTCATGCGGCGGTAGCGATAGCCTTCTCCGATCCAAAGGCTATCGAGGAAGGGCAGAAGCTCCGTATAAAGATTCATGCAGCTGATGTCGCCGGCAACGTCGCATTCATGATTCCACATATGCATGTCGATGAGTCCGTCCACCGGCATGAGCACCTTTTTGGCGCGCTCAAGGGTCGTTCTGTCCATGGCGGTATCGTCGATATAAATGCCCTTGATTCCCATATTCCGAACGAGATAGTCGAGCCCCTCAATGTAATAATTGTCAAGTCGGGAGCCGGGATGGACGATAAAGGTAATATCCGGATCGTTTTTGTATTTGCCATGGGGAAAATCCACTTTCCATGCGGGAATAATTTCATCGCCAAAATATTTGACAAGCCACTGGGGAACGCCCCCTTTGTGCGGATAGCCCTCTCCCTTTTTTCTCAAAATGATTTCATCTCCGAGAGCTTTATAGGCGAAGACCTCGGCCATATGGTTGCTGTGCTCGCGCGTCGTATAGTATACCTTTACGGCGATATCTTTTTCTTTTGCCGCCTCGACAAAGGCTTTTAGTTTTTTGGTTTCAAGAAATGGATAGTTGATAATCGGGTTGAGCGGATTCCCGTGATGCACGTTGATATAGTTCAGTCCGTTTGCCTTGGCTCGCCGGATTTCATTGGCTCCGCTTGTCAGATTGTCGTTGTGGCTGTATCGGACCGCGTAATGCTTTTTGTAATCGATCGGGGAAAACGGCGTCAGATGAATCTCAAAATCAAACCGGCGAACCTCTCCCGCATGCATAGAGAACCTGCCGGTGAAAGCGGAGATTTCCGCCTTATCAGCTCCTTTTTCAAAGGTCACGCCGCCGTTTCCGTGATTGTCCCACGTCGTTTCCGGTATGACAAGCGGAAGATTCTTATAATAGATATTGACAAGCGGACGTCTGTAATGCTCTGCTTTCCATTTCAGGCGTATGCCGGCATTGACGGCGCCGACATAGAGGCAATCCCAGTGCTTTGCCGGATTCCAACGAAACGAGGTATCGTGGGCCTTGCCGCCGGTTGCGCCAAGCCCGTTCATATAATCCGCGCAGTCGGGCGAAAGAGAGGTCTCAAGCCGGATATTTTTGACCTCGGCGTCTGCTGTTGCCGCTACGGTGATGGAGTAGTGAAGGGCGCCCTCGTAATAAAGCCTGCCTGCCAGCGTAAGATTAAAGTGCTCCGAGCACCCGTGTGCGGCGATATCGATATGTCCGTCCTTTGATGTGAACGTCGGGGCATCGTAAAGGATCGTTTCTCCGTCAAGACAAAATTCCATCGGCGAGCAAAACAGCTTCTTTTGCGGTGTGTCCCGCAAAAGGATGCTTTCATCAAAATAGATGGTAACGGCTTCGGGAAGCCCGTTTTGCCCGATGCGGATATCCCGCCCGAGAATACGGATGGTGTTCCCGTTCCGTTCGGGGGCAAAATAGGGCGGAACCGGCTTGTCGTCGAGAAATCTCGAGCTGTTCAGCCACCGGAGCCTGGAAAGCCGCCAAAGCTCGCTATCGCCTCCCTGCGCTACGGGTTCATCTGTCCGACGGACTTCAAGCGTAAGCGTCTGCTCTCCCATGTCCGTTTGAAAGGTGATGCGCACGAGGTCTTCGGCCCCTTTGTTCTCTGGTTCGGCACCGATAACAAAAAACAACGGTTGAATCTCTCCGTCTGTCAAGGGAACTGCCTTTTGGCGATACTTGCCGGTATGGTCGGTGATTTCCGTATTGATACATAAAATCGGGGTCTTTCCATAGGTCTGTATGCTTGTGATTTCCTGTTCTCCCTCCGGAAGTACGGCGAGCTGCAGGACAAAATTTTCTTCCGCGGGAATTTTCAGCTTCAGCGAGGAAACGGGACGATGTCCATTCAAGAGAGAAAGATCATCGAATTGCTTGATAGGCGTTTTTCTGTCGATAGGATAGATTTTCATGGAGTGCCTCCTGTTTATGCCAGATATTGAGCCGCATGCTTGAGAATGCGGAGTGCCTTTATGCTCCGGATATCATTAAACCATATATGAGGTGAAAAATCAAGGGGGAAAGCCGCCACGAAAAAACGGGCGGCGGAAAATTCCGCTGCCCGTTTCTTCCGGAGAATTCTCAAATCTCTGCAAAATATTTGATGGTACGGACCATCTGAGAGGTATAGCTGTTCTCGTTGTCATACCATGCGACAACCTGAACCTGATAGGTATCATCGTCGATCTTGGTGACCATGGTCTGTGTCGCATCAAAAAGCGAGCCGTAGGTCATGCCAATGACGTCGGAAGATACAATTTCATCGGTGTTGTAGCCGAAGGAATCGGAGGCGGCGGCCTTCATCGCGGCGTTGATGCTGTCTTTGGTTACATCTTTACCCTTGACGACAGCCACAAGAATGGTGGTCGAGCCGGTCGGAACCGGGACGCGCTGTGCGGAGCCGATCAGTTTTCCGTTGAGCTCAGGAATGACAAGGCCGATAGCTTTTGCAGCGCCTGTGGAGTTCGGAACGATGTTCTGCGCACCGGCACGCGCACGGCGCAGGTCGCCCTTTCTCTGCGGGCCGTCGAGAATCATCTGATCGCCGGTGTAAGCATGTACGGTCGTCATGATGCCGGAAACGATAGGATAGGTATTGTTGAGCGCTTTGGCCATTGGAGCGAGACAGTTTGTGGTGCAGGAAGCGGCGGAAATGATCTGGTCATCTTTTGTCAGCGTCTTTTCATTTACGCTGTAAACGATGGTTTTGAGGTCGCTTCCTGCGGGGGCGGAGATGACCACCTTCTTCGCGCCGGCTTCGATATGGGCCATAGATTTTTCTTTTGAGAGATAAACACCTGAGCATTCAAGAACAACATCGACGCCGAGCTTGCCCCACGGAAGCTCCGACGCCTTCGGGATGGCATAAATGATGATTTCCTTGCCGTCTACGATGATGGAACCGGGTGTGACAACGGTTTTTCCGTCCTCGCCGAGCACGGAATCCTTGTAAGTGACGGTGTGTCCCTTTGCAACATAGCTGCCCTGCGCGGTATCGTATTTGAGCAGGTGAGCGAGCATTTTCGGGCTTGTGAGGTCGTTGATGGCAACCACTTCATAGCCTTCTGCGCCGAACATCTGACGGAATGCCAGACGTCCGATACGGCCGAAGCCGTTGATGGCAACTTTAACAGACATTTTGTAATTCCTCCGAAATCAATTGATTTTTGAAATGTGGAAATTTTCTTCCATACATTTTTATTGTAACCCATAATAAAAAAATATACAATACCTTTTTCAAAAATAATTGGTGAGAATTTGTTATTTTTTTGTTAAGTTAACATTTTATGACCGAACCTATGTATGCTAGCTGAAACAATGGAGATACTAAGTCATAAAGAATCTGCCGCAAGGCAGATAGGACAAAGGAGACCGATATGTCAGATAAACAAAAAAATACAAATCCCGATGAGGTGCTTCTACAGGATTTATACAAAAATGCATGTATGGGCACAGATTCCGTAACGACCATCCTCGGCAAAACCAAGGATGAAAAGCTGCGCTGCGAACTAACGGCACAGCTTGACGGATATCAGAATTTTGCCAATATCACACGGAATAAGCTTTCCGGCATGTCTGCGGTGGCAAAGGAAATCACGGCTTTTTCCAAAATTCCCGCCGAGCTTTCCATTATGATGAATACCATGGTCGACAGCTCTCCCTCCAAAATTGCGGAGATGATGATAAACGGCTCTACCATGGGCGTTATCAACTTGGAAAAGCGAGTTAAACAGGCACGCTCCGAGGGAGTATCCGAGGACGTCGTCAAAATCGCAAGCGATATGATGACCTTTGAAGAGGACAATATACAGAAAATGAAGCCGTATCTATAAGAAAAAATGCCGTCCCGGAAAGGACGGCATTTTCTCTGCCCGAAACGGATTTTGCATTAAGACTTCCTTGTTCGGCTTTTAAGTGCACAGCGAATTTCGTGAAAAAAGCTTTTGATGGCAAAATCGAGCTCCCAATCCTCGAAATCGAGGCTTTTTACCTGAAGGATCGGTTTTTCTATATATTTGATCCGATATTCCAGAATAAATTTCCCATATTTATCCACGGAAAGCCTCGTGTTGCGGGATAAATCTCCCGCGTTTTTGAAAAGCATCAGCTCCAGAGCGCATTCCGGTGCAAGCCTCGCAAGAAAGTCGACGGTATCCCGCCCCTTCTTGACGGCAGCCGCTGAAATGGCGGTTCTTGCCGTAAAACGAAGTATGTGGCATCCGCTGCTCTCGTCACAGTCACACATAAGGCCGACGGTTCCGTTTTCAGAGCACCGCATCAGAATATACAGGAAACGGCTGAAGGTGAAAATAAAATCATAAAGACTGAGCTTTACATATTTTTTATCCCATGCCGGAAAGGTGTCATATAGGGAAATCCGATATCCGAGGCAGCGAAAGGCTCCTCTCAGCCGGGACGACAGCGCCTGCATAATTTCCTGGATATCGTATACACAAGCGTCGGCAGACAGACCCGTTCCCATGCCGATTCCGATAAGATCGGTATAGATCCGCTCCCTGCCGAAGGGGAGCGGCGGTTCTGTCTCGCCGTGTGGCGCTCCGGCAAACAGGCCGGAAAGCTCTGTGCCACAGGCGCGGAAAATCCGTTTTGCGACATTTTCCGCATCCGGATATTGCAGCCGGGACAGGAAGAGAAGCGCAAAACCGCCCTCGTCGGAAAAAACGACCGCATGACGGTAGGGCGAGTCGCCGATGATCTCGACATCCGTCCCTGCCGCAAGCGGCATTTTGCCGCGCAGGCGGCGTATGGCGTCGGCTCCGCGGCGAAGCATCGGGAGATATTTTTTAGCCGACCTGTTTTTGTTCGAGACGACTCCCTCGGCGGTTACCGTGATAACCGGGAAAATCGCGTGTTCAAACCATTTGCGGAAAATTTCTGCTTTCATAGACTGATACGGCAAAAGCGAAGCCGAAGAGCTCCGCTTTTGTTGTTTCCTTTTTAAACGTTGTGCACCTTGTTTTCAAAATCAGCGTTTTCTCTGTCAAGGCCGTAGAGCTTTGCCTTTCGCTTTTCAAAGAATTTGACGGCAACCTGCTCGAAAAGCGCATAGGAGAGAACATCCTCATCCTGAATGGCAAAGGGTTTTACTTCTTCGCGCAGACGGTCGAGCTCAGGCGCCAGTGCGTCGGCCGGACGTTCTGTGATAGGCGTCTCGTCGCCGATGATCTTCTTCCGGAATTCCGGCGAGATCTCCGCCGGCGTTTTGCCGTATTCGCCGCGAACGAGCCCTTTGAATTCCTTTGTGACCATTTTATAACGCTCGCCGCTGATGACGTTGAAGACTGCCTGCGTTCCTACGATCTGAGAAGATGGCGTGACGAGCGGGGGATACCCGGCATCCGCACGGACGCGCGGCACTTCCTCCAGAACCTCCGTCAGTTTGTCGGATTTTCCCGCCTGTTTGAGCTGAGAAACAAGATTGGAAAGCATGCCGCCCGGCACCTGATAGAGCAGGGCATTCGCATCTACGCCGAGCACCTTCGGGTCAAGCTGTCCGCTCTTAATGTATTTTTCGCGGATCGGCGTAAAATACTTGCAGATTTTGTCAAGCTCGCCAAGATCAAGCCCCGTGTCGTATTCTGTTCCCGCGAGGGTTGCGACAAGCGGCTCCGTCGGCGGTTGGCTTGTGCCCATGGCAAACGGGGAAATTGCGGTATCCACAATGTCCACACCTGCCTCGATGGCCTTGAGAAGCGTCATGGAGGCAAGCCCGGAGGTGTAGTGCGTGTGCAGCTCCACCGGAACATGGACCGTCTCTTTGATGAGCTTCACGAGCGCATAGGCGTCGTAGGGCTTCAGAAGGCCTGCCATGTCCTTGATACAGATGGAATTTGCCCCCATTTCCTCAAGCTGCTTGGCGTATGCCGCGAAGGCCTCGTTGGTATGAACAGGGCTTGTGGTATAGCTGATGGCCGCCTGTACGTGGCCGCCCTCTTTGATGGTCGCGGCAATCGCGGTTTTCAGATTGCGCGCATCATTGAGCGCGTCGAAAATGCGGATGATATCGATGCCGTTCGCGATGGATTTCTGAACGAAATATTCCACGACGTCGTCGGGATAATGACGATAGCCGAGAATATTCTGCCCACGGAACAGCATCTGAAGCTTGGTGTTCTTTACTTTATCTCTGATTTTGCGAAGTCTGTCCCACGGGTCCTCGTCGAGAAAGCGCAGGCAAGCGTCAAATGTCGCGCCGCCCCATGCTTCCAGTGCGTGATATCCGATTTTATCCATCTGCTCGAGGATGGGGAGCATTTCGTCCGTCGTCATCCGAGTGGCGATGAGGGACTGGTGAGAATCGCGGAGCACGGTCTCACATATTTTAACCTTTGCCATAAAAATCCTCCTGATTGTATCGCACGGAGAGCTTTATCTTATCTGTCTGTGCGTTTTATATTGTTATTGGAAAAGTGCGAGAAAAACACCTGCACAAATGGCCGAGCCGATAACGCCGGCAACATTTGGTCCCATAGCGTGCATGAGAAGGAAGTTGCCGGGATTTTCCTCCTGCCCGACCTTTTGGGAGACACGCGCCGCCATTGGTACCGCAGAAACGCCGGCCGAACCGATAAGAGGATTGATTTTCCCACCGGAAAGCTTGCACATGATTTTTCCGCCAAGCACGCCGCCCACTGTAGAGAGAATGAAGGCGGCAAAGCCGAGTACAATAATCAACAGCGTTTGGGAGGTGAGGAAGTTTTCCGCGCTTGCCGTTGCGCCGACCGAAATACCAAGAAAGATGGTCACGATGTTGATAAGCTCGTTCTGTGCTGTTTTAGAAAGACGTTCTGTAACGCCGCTTACGTTCAGCAGATTGCCGAGCATGAGAAATCCGACAAGCGGTGCTGCATCCGGGAGCAGCAGGCACACGATGATAATAACAGCGATCGGAAACACGATCTTTTCAAGCTTGGACACAGGACGAAGCTGCGTCATCTGGATGGCACGTTCCTTTTTGGTCGTCAAAAGCTTCATAACGGGCGGCTGAATCATGGGGATCAGCGCCATATAAGAATAAGCGGCAATGGCGATGGCGCCGAGAAGTGCCGGCGCAAGCGTTTTGGTTACCAGAATGGCTGTCGGTCCGTCTGCGCCGCCGATGATACCGATCGCAGCGGCTGCTAGCTCGTCAAAGCCGAGCAGAAGCGCCCCGATAAAAGCGGCGAATACGCCGAACTGTGCGGCGCCGCCGAGGAAGAGGCTGCTTGGTCTGGAAATCAGCGGGGAAAAATCTGTCATAGCACCAATGCCGAGGAAGATGAGGGAAGGATAGATGCCGAGCTTGACGCCGAGATACAGGAAGTCGAGCAGTCCGCCCTCCTCTATGACTCGCTGGATTTGCAAAGCCGCGCTCGGGTTCTCGTTGTCAATAAACAGCTCCATATGGAACATCTCGGCGCCGGGCAGATTGGCGAGGAGCATTCCTGCGGCGATCGGCAGCAGGAGCAGCGGCTCAAAGCCTTTCTTGATCGCAAGATAGACGAGCACGGCGACGATGAGATACATGACGAGTGTTTTGGCCCAGAAGAGGGAATCCTGACCATCAAGCATTTTTGCGATGCCTGTGCTTTCCAGAAGTTTTTTCAGATTCTCCAACATAATACGATCACCACCGTTCGGGTGTCACGCTCAGGCGAGCGTGACAAGAACATCACCCGACTGCACGGTGGCTCCCTTGCTGACAGCGACAGAGGTGACAGTTCCGGCTTCCGGCGCCATGATTTCGTTTTCCATTTTCATGGCCTCAAGTATCAGAAGGACGGCGCCTTTTTCCACTTTATCGCCGGGTTTTACATTGACGTTCAGAATATTTCCGGGCATGGGCGCAGAAATGGTGATTCTGGCTTCCCCTGCGGGTGCCGCAGGAGCAGGTGTCGGCGCCGCCGCTGCGGGAGCGGGTGTTGGTGCTGCTGCGGGAGCCGGCGTGGGAGCGGCAGGTGTCTGCACCGGAGCGGGTGTCGATGATGCCGTGGGAGCGGGCGCCGCGGGTGCGGACACCGCACCGCTGATTTCTTCTACCGTGACGTCATATACGACGCCGTTTACGGTTACGCTGTATTTTTTCATTTCAGTATTCCTCCGTAAATGATATGAATTGGTGGCTTGAAAAGGACGATTTTACCGAAGTGGAACGGTGCCCGGACCCCGCCGGATGCCGTTACAACCTATCGGAAACGGGAAAACGAGGTTATTTTGAGCCTCTTTTTTTGAAAGAAACGACCCGAAACGACGTCGGTGCCTCTCCCGTGTAAGCCGCAATGGCGGCGGAGATTGCCGCGACAAGTGCTCGGCCATCCGTTGCCTGTGCGGCCGTGGCGGGCGTTTGCGTTATCTGCGGCGCCGGTGCAGAGGCGAGGGGCTGCGCCTCCTTCGGCTGTGCTGCCTCATCTTTCTTTCTGCCAAGTATCGCGCGGATGGCGACAAGGGCAAGATAGATGACGAAAAGCATCGCAAAAACGATCAGCATACCGATAAGCAGTGTTTCGCCTCCGAGTCCGAGGCGTTCAAGAAAGGTCGAGTCCTCGTTGATAATCGGTTCTTCGATGGAAAGAAACATAACCGTACCCTCCCGTCAAAAGCAGAGCATTTCCAATGCGGCGCCGATTCTTTGACGAAGCTCGGCGGCATCGATAATGTCATCGATATGACCGCTTTTGGCGGCCTCGAGCGGGGAAGCGTAGGTTTGTGCCCAACGGGCAGCGATTTCTGAATGGCGGGATTCGTCGTCCACCTCTCCCAGAAATTCAACAGCGGAGTCTGGGGACATAGCGGAAATTTTCGCGCGGTCAAGCGCAAGTGCCACACCGCCGGTCAGAGCCTTAGAACCCATCACGGTGTGGGCGGTTCCATAGGATTTGCCAAGCGTTACGGTAACAGCGGGCGCCGTCAAATTTACATAAGCGGCGGCAAGACCGGAAAGCTTGGCGGCAAAGCCCATTTCCTCTGCGTGTGCTTTATCGGCGATACCGTCCGTATCGACGAGCGTGACAACGGGGAGCGCCGCCCCGCGGCAGACAGAGAGAAGTCTTGCTGCCTTATCTGCGGCGCATGGACAGAGAAGTCCGCCTTTTGTGGCAGGATTGTTCGCGACGATGCCGACGACTCTGCCGCCGATGGCGGCAAGCCCTGTTACCATGCTGCCAGCATATTCCGCCCCTGTTTCCATAAAGCTTCCGGCATCAAAAACCGTGTCTATGACGGCATGGACATCATAGACGTCCTGTGAGAGAATACCATCAAGAGCGACGATGCGGTTGATATCATCGCTTTGCGGATGTGTACCGGTAAAATAAGAGCAAGCTATGCGTGCCTTTGTGACGGCGGCCGCGTCGTCCTCGCAGACGATATCGATAAGACTTTCCTTTGCCGATATGCCGTCTGCCTTTTTGCCTGACGGAGAAACGAAAAGCTTGCCCGTTTTTTTCGCTCCGATGAGAAGGTCAAACAGTTCCGCTATGACAGAGCCTGCGCCGCCGCAAGGCCCGCAAACAACTGCAATTTTGGTGATCGGCGCCGTTCCGATGGCACGCATGATACTGCCATAGCCGGCAAGAGCATCCACACCCTCCAGGATTTTAGCGCCGGCACTGTCAAAGATGCCGACAAGAGGAGCGCCGGAGCGTGCGGCCATTTCTACGATTTTTACGATTTTTTTTGCGTGCATTTCTCCGAGCGCGCCGTGCAGACGCGAAAAATCCTGAGAAAACACATAAACAAGGGTGCCGTCTACCGCTCCGTATCCCGTCACGACAGGCTCAAAGCTGTCGTCCGCCTCCGAATCGAGCTCTGTTCGTTTACGTCCGATATAGGCGCCGACTTCGACAAAGGTGCCCTCGTCAAAAAACAGGTTCATACGTTCATGCGCCGTAAGACGCCCTTCCGGGGACAGCACGCCGTGTGTGGTCATACTGTCTTTTAGAAGCTGACGCAGCTCGGCTGTGGTTTTGTGTCCGTTTTCAGCCATGTTGTTCATTCCTTTCCGAATGGATTCCAAATCATTTGCTTTCAAGCGTGAAGAAAAACAAAGGAAAACCCCATTCTTCCCCATTATAATTTTAATAATAATATCATACCATGTATCTACAGAAAATACAAGACGTTTTATGAAAAACACGTGTTAAATTCATCAAAATTTTACAGAAAAAAGAAAGAAGGCGAATTGCTGCCCCATAAAAAAACCGTGCATGAATTTGATTTCATGCACGGATATAAGGGCTATTTAGCCGCTGTAACAAGCTCTTCGGTGTCTTTGGCGATCATCAGTTCCTCGTTGGTAGGAATCACGTAGACCTTCACTTTGGAATCCGCTGCGGAAATTTCCACAGAACTGCTTTGATGCCATGCTTTTGCGTTTTGCTGCGCATCGAGCTTGATGCCGAAAAAGTCCATGTCACGGCAGACGCGCTCGCGCAGCTCAGGATTGTTTTCTCCCATTCCGGCCGTGAAAACAACGGCATCTAGTCCGCCCATGGCGGCGGTATAAGCACCGATATATTTTTTTATCTGATAGGCAAGAATGAAAGCGGCAAGCTGACAGCGTTTGTTGCCTTGCTTGATGCCTTCCTCGATTTCCCGGCTGTCGGAGGAGACGCCGGACACGCCGAGAAGACCGCATTTTTTATTCATGAAATTGCTCATCTCATCGGGTGTGAAGCCCTCTTTTTTCATAATATAGGTGACGATAGCGGGGTCAATGGAGCCGCAGCGCGTTCCCATCTCTACGCCGTCGAGCGGCGTAAAGCCCATGGAGGTGTCGATGCATTTGCCCCCTTTGACAGCGGAAATAGACGAACCGTTCCCGATATGGCAGGTAATAATTTTGGTCTGCTCACGCGGTATGCCAAGCAGCTTTGCCATTTCAATGGAAACATAACGATGCGAGGTTCCGTGCGCTCCATAACGGCGGATGTGGTATTTTTCATACATTTCGTACGGAATCGGATACATATAGGCGTAGTCAGGCATCGTCTGATGGAAAGCGGTATCGAAGACGAGTACCTGTGGTACGCCGGGCATGACCTCAGAGCATCCGCGGATTCCCATCAGGTGAGGACCGGTATGAAGCGGTGCGAAATCGCGGCAGAGCTCGAGCTTTTCGAGTACTTCCGGTGTGATAAGACAGCTCTCGAAGAAATAGGGACCTCCGTGGACAACCCGGTGTCCGACTGCTTCGATTTCCCCCATATCGGATAGACATCCGATTTCGGGATCGGTCAGAGTGTCGACGACGATTTTCATGGCGACAGAATGATTGGGCATTGGAATTTCCCGATTGGTTTTGCTGCCATCCTCTTTTTTGTGCTCAATGCAGCCGTCGATGCCGATTCTCTCACAGATTCCCTTGGCGAGAAGTTTGTTCGTCGAGGTATCCATGAGCTGGTATTTCAGCGATGAACTGCCTGCGTTGACTACCAAAACATACATGATTTGCTTGATCCTCCGTTTTATCTTGATTTTATCAAATTTTTACACTATACTATCTATTATACAGGATAGCTTTTCCGATTTCAATAGTTATTTTACGAATCTTTTGCGAAACTTTTAATAAATATGCAAAAAAGGACGATCCCTTTGCTTGGGTTCGTCCGCGATGGGGGAAACTGCCATGAAAGTTTGCGCGGTAATCTGTGAATATAATCCTTTTCACTTGGGACATGCGTATCTGCTCTCGAAAATGAAAAAGCGAGGCGCTGTGCTGGCGCTCATGAGCGGAAGCTTTACGCAGCGCGGGGAACCGGCGGTGGTATCCAAATATGAGCGCGCGCGTGCTGCTCTCATAAGCGGAGCCGATCTGGTGTTGGAATTGCCGTTCCCCTATGCTGCGTCCCGCGCAGATAGCTTTGCCGCGGCGGGGGTGAGACTTCTTTCATGGCTTGGATGTGTGGATGAACTTTGTTTCGGCAGCGAGACCGGCGATGCGGCGGCGCTTTCGGCGGCCGCCCTGCGGGTGGGCTCTGACGAGTTTTTGGCCGTGCTCGCGAGCCGTCTCTCGCAGGGACATGAGGTCTCTTACCGACGTGCTTTTGCCGAGGTATATAGGCAGATGTTTGGGACCGATATTTTTCGCGGTTCAAACGATATTCTGGCAGTCTCTTATCTTTCGGAGATAGGAAAGCAAGGCGCGTCTATGCTTCCGGTCGCTATACGCCGTGTGGGAGAAGCCTATGACGGGAGAGGAAAAGGATTTTCCTCTGCTTCTTCTGTGCGGAAAATGTTACAGGAAGGCGATTTTGAAAGCATCCGTCAGTCGGTTCCGCCCGGGATGGCAGAAATTTTGGAGGTGGCGTCACGGGAAGGCCGTCTTGCCGAGGAGAAGAGACTGTATCCGCTGTTTGCGGCGCTTGTCCGCTCCGGCAGGGAAGTGTTTTCCGAGGCTCCCGATATGACGGATGAGCTTGCCGCAAGACTTCGCCGCTCCGCATACCGTGCGAAGAGCATGGAAGAGCTTCTCACGCTTGCCGAAACGAAACGCTATTCTCCCTCTCGCCTGCGCCGCGCGGTCCTGTATGCGCTGTTACATGTCGAAAAGACGGATTTTTCCGGCGTGTCCTATACGAGCGTGCTTGCCGCGAATGCGACAGGTAGGGAGATTTTAGCTAGTATACGAAAAACGGCGCGCACTGAGATTGTCACAAAACCCGCGGATTATATTCGCTGTACGGAAAAAACAAGACGCGCTTTCGAGCTTTGTGCACGTGCCGACAGTGTGTGGGAGCTTTTGTGTGAGAACCCGCGTGACGGCGGCGCGATGCTTCGGGAGCATCCTGTAATGCTGTGATAGAGATAAATCCTTTGGCTAGTTAATCGCTGCTGCGACGGGCGGCACGCACGGCTGATTTTCGTTATGAGGGAGAATCATGGGAAAAAGCGGGTTTTACTTTGCCTACTAAGAAAAACGAAAAATTCTTCCATGCCTCGAAGAGCTTTTTCAGAGGAGAAAAGCGCCGTTTTGCAGCGGCGCTTTCTGCATCCAAGGGGAAGACTGCGGTTTCCTCTTTTTGTCATTCGCTCCTTGTGCTGCATAAAATGATGGAAAACGGCATGGCGGAGGAATTTTTATGAAGTTACAGGGTGCGATCACAGCGCTTGTCACACCGTTTACGAGAAACGGCGGTGTGAATTATGATAAGCTTGCGGAGCTGATAGAATTCCAGATTGAAAACGGCGCCGCCGGAATTGTTTTGCTTGGTACGACCGGCGAGGCGCCGACTATCAGGCCGGATGAGGCGGAGCATATCATTCGAACCGGCGTGGAGACGGCGGCAGGACGGATTCCCGTCCTTGTCGGCTGCGGCTCGAACGATACCGCGCGAGCCGCCGACGCCTGCAGGAAAGCAGAATCTCTCGGCGCGGATGCGCTTCTTGTGCTGACTCCGTACTATAACAAAGCGAACGAGGACGGCATGGCGGCGCATTTTCTGTCTATCGCGGAAGCCGTGAAAACGTCGGTCATTCTTTACAATGTTCCGTCTCGCACCGGATGTTCGATCGGCGTCGAAACGCTTTCGCGTCTTCGCGAACATCCTCGTATTATCGGTATCAAGGAGGCAAGCGGAAATATCGCGTATATGACAGAGACGGCGGCGCTGCTTCGCGACGATTTTGCTATGTGGTCCGGAAATGACGACATGACGGTGGCGGCGATGGCGCTCGGTGCCTGCGGGGTTATTTCCGTCATGGCAAACTTTCTCCCCTTTGTGATGCATGAGATGACGGAAAACTGTCTTGCCGGCAATTTTGCCGCCGCCCGTGCGATGCAGCTGCGCTATCTGCCGCTTATGCGTTCCCTTTTCTCAGATGTCAATCCGATTCCTGTTAAAGAAGCGATGAACTATCTGGGCTTTGAGGTGGGGGGCTTCCGTCTGCCGCTTTGCTCTATGAGCGAAGTGCGCAGAAACCGCTTGGTAATGGAACTCGAGCGGCTCGAAGATATTCCGTGGAAAAAACATCTCGCGTAAGCTGAACAAACAAAAAATCAGCCTTTGAGAAGGCTGATTTTTCTTTTTTGCTTAAATCTGCTCTTTTACTTTTGCCTGCTTGCCGACACGGTCGCGGACATAATAGAGCTTTGCGCGGCGCACCTTGCCGCGGCGGGTGACGTCGACTTTCACGACGTTCGGGGAATGAAGCGGGAAGGTTTTTTCAACACCGATTCCGTAGGAAATCTTTCTTACGGTAAAAGTTTCGGAAATTCCGCCGTTCTTCTTGGCGATAACCATGCCGTCAAACAGCTGAATACGCTCTCTCGAACCTTCCTTGATCTTGTTGTGTACGACGACGCTGTCCCCGATTTCAAAAGAGGGAACGTCCGTCTTTAATTGCTCGTTTGTAAAAGCCTGAATTTTATCCATTTTTTCGGCTCCTCTCCATAAATTCACGAAGCGTTCATGCGAGCATGCAGCGGACCGCTCCGGCGCCATATCAAAAGCATAGCGTCAATTATTATATCATCCAATTTTAGAATTTGCAATAGTTTTTTTGAAAAAAGACAAAAACGATTGAAAAAGTTTTTTATCCGACAGCGTGCCTTTTATCGACATCAAAAAACCGGCAGATATGGCAACGGCGGGCGTAGCGCTTATAATATCCGCTTAAGCGTACCTTTTGCCTAATTTTTTTGAAGAGTTATGTGCTTTCGGCTTTTTGACCTAACACCTCGGGAGGTGTGACCCTTTTGGCGAGCAGCAGCGTCATGCCTCCGACAATGCACTGCGCCGCAGCACAGGCAAAAACGAGGATTTGTGTGCTAGTCAGCGGATATCCGAGAACCGTGATGATCCGTGCGCCGCCATCCATATAGGAAGTAAAGACCGTGCCGAGCATCATGCTGAGGAAGACTGCCATATTGGAGATAATGGTGTTGAAAGACATATAATTGGTTCGGTCCTCCTCCGGCAAATTGACGTAAGGCAGCGAGGCGACAATGGAGTTCATGACGACGCCGAATACATGCTGCATCAAGCGGACGACGACGTAAAGCCAGATGGTATCTGCTGTAACAAACACCTGTATGTAGTAGGTGACCGACTGCATCAGCATGGCAAAGGCGAATGCGCGGAACCAATAATGCCTTGCCACGAATTTTTTCCACATCCGTGAGAACAGGATAAAGAAAAGAAAATACAAGGCGTTGATGGCGTTGGGAAGCGTATACTGCATTCCCGTCCCGTCAAGAATTTCCAACACATAGGCGTTTAGCGTCGCGTTGGGAAGGTTGGTGGCAAATGTGTAAGCGGCACAGATAAAAATGGTAAGCAAAAAGCGTTTGTGCCAGAAGGGAAGAACAAAGATGTTGGAAAGTTTGGCTTTTGCTTTTTTCAGATACGGGTATTCCTTCGGAATGAGCTGAATCAGGCAGTCGACGACAGCGAGTCCGAACGCGAGCCAACGCAGCGCCGTAATCATGACGAGCTGTTCAGGAGAATCCTGCAGTCTATCTGTCAGAACAGAGACGACAAGAACGATAATATAGGATAAAAGACTATTGATGCAGCCGGACGAGGTAAAATAATCCATCCTCACGTCATCCGGCAGGAAGTTTGCCTGCCATGCCGAATAGCCGGAGGTAAACAGGGCGTTTATCGAGTTTGAAATAACGACGATGGCGATAAAGCCGGCAAGCCGCGCCTGCGGGTCTTCGACAATCTCCGGCAGAAGTGTGATACCGACGATATTAAAGGCATAATAGAGAAGCTTGCCCGCCGCAAGGATAAATTTCCTTCTTTTGAAATGCTCGAGAATCCACGGAGAAAAAATATTTAGAAAACAAGTAATGTACGGAATAAACGTGATGATAGCGATGTCGACGACGTCGATTCCGTGTCCGAGAAGAAAGCCGGTATAAAAGAAACCGGTGGAAAGCTGGCCTACGATTCCTGCCATAATCCCGGAGACAAGCATGCAAAGGCGTCCACGTCCGCGGTCATCTTTGGCGTTGTATACATAACGGAGGGTGCTGTGCTGCCATTTGTTTTTTAGAGCAGGTATGAAGTTCTTCATAAAAAGCTCCTCGCCGTTTTGTAGCGGCAAATATTTTAGATATGGATTTGGGTCCGGCTTCGCGGTATCCGATGTGGAAAAGGAACGGCCACAAATAGGGACGCGGTTATTTTACTTGATAAAGAGGAAGATGTCAACATCAAATGAAAAAATAATTGATAAAAATTTGATTTCGGCAAATACTAATAAAAATTTTCCTGTAAAAACATGCGGTTTGTGTAAACTAATCAAGTGATGCAACAGAAAAATTCTATTTCTTAGCAAAAATATAAAAATGGAAGAGAGGTTTTTCCATGTTCAATCGATACGACGAAGTGAAATGTGAATTTTCAAATGGATTCCGTGACATGAGTGACTTTTCTATCCGAGAGCTTGTGTTTGGGGAACATCGAATTTTCATCGCTTATATCAGCAATTTCAGCTCAAAAATTTATATCAATAAATATGTAATTGAGCCGATTTCCCGCGCATACGAGAACGGTACGGCGAACTTTCCTTTGGAATCTCTGATTACCAATGTGAAGATAGAGTCCCTTGCCGACTTTGCAGCGGCAAAGGACGCGGTGCTTTCCGGCAATGCGGTCGTATTTTATGACGGATTTGAGAGTGGATACGGCATTTCGGTTTTCACCAAAAACGAGGAGGGACGCTCCACCTCGGAGCCGGAGACAGAAAATGTGATACGCGGTCCGCATGAGGGCTTTACCGAGAGTGGTGAGAACAATGTCATGCTTCTGCGTCGGCGGTTACGGACTGAACGACTGAAGCGTCGGAATTTTTTTGTGGGTTCCATTTCCAAGACAGCGGTTTCCGTCCTGTATTTGGAGGATGTCGCGGATCCCGAAACGGTGAAAGAGGTTTGCCGTAGAATATCGGCTATCGACACTGACGTTGTATTAGATTCCGGCTATGTAGAAATTTTTATTCAAGATGGAAAAACGCCGCTTTATCCGACTGTCGGAAATTCTGAACGGCCGGACAAGGTGGCGGCCAAGCTGTCGGAAGGACGAATTGCGATCGTTGTGGATGGTTCTCCTGTTGTTTTGACCGTGCCATATCTCTTTTGCGAAGCGTTTCAAGTGACGGAAGATTACGCCAAAAGCCCGTGGTATGCAACCTTTATTCGAATCATACGCTTTGCTGCCTTTTTGACCGCGCTATATTTGCCCGCTTTGTTTGTAGCTTTGTTTGTGCGTCACCGCAGTCTTATGCCATCCTATTTGATTACCCTTGTGGAGCAGGCGCGCCATTCGCTTCCGTTTTCTCTGTTTTGGGAGGTCCTCATTATCTTTTTGCTGTTTGAGGTGGTCAGAGAGGTTGGGCTTCGCATGCCGAAAGCGGTAGGCTCGGCGGTGGGGCTTGTCGGCTCCCTGATTCTTGGAGATAGTGCCATTGAAGCGGGTATTGCATCGGCGCCTGTGCTTATTGTGGTGGCACTTGCGGCTGTCTGCAATTTTATTGTGCCCCCGTATATGAACTCCAATATTTTATATCGTTTTTTGATGATTGTGACCTCTGGAATTTTTGGCCTTTACGGCTTTTTTGCTGCCACTATGCTCTCTCTTTTGCATATGTGCATGAAAAACTCCGTCGGCGTTCCGTATTTTTCTCCTTTTGCTCCGACAGATTTCGCCGGACTGAAAGATTTTCTCTTTATGGCACCGCTTTGGGCTATGAGACGGGTACCTGTTGCGATTTCTCATAAAGAAGTGATACGAACCAAGGGGGAAAAACGATGAGAACGCATATTACACCTGTACAGCTTTTTTTTCTGATATTTGCCTATCTGCTTTCCGGATTTTTTCTTTACAACATCCATAGTTATTATGCGGTGGCGGCACAGTTTGCCGTATTCTCGTTGTTTGCCGTTCTTGGAACGGGGGGACTTTTCCGCCGCCGTCGAGGACTTGCCGATTTTATCTCTTTTTATGTGTCCAGACCGTTCAAGCTGGTGTTTTTAGGACTTTTTCTGATTCTTTCTGTGTTTCAAATGGGACGAACCATTATTTTCTATAGTGAATCGATTGAGAGATATTGTGACTTCTTGCCGTCGTGGATGATTCTCTTTGCGATAGGCTTTTGCGCGGTTCTGACGGTGAGACAGGGCATGACGGCGATCGGCAGATTGGCAGAGCTGATTCCTTTCATTCTTGTTCCCCTTGTTTTTGTGAGACCTTTCGGAGATTTTGCGCCGGTGCTGGCCGCTTCGGACTTTCCCGCGTCGGGCGTGTTATCCTGTGTTTCTTCTGCTCCTGTATTTTTTCTCGCTTCAAAAACGGTTACTTCGGGCGATGATGGCATTTCTTCCTCCATGCGTGTTGCAAGCACCCCGCCCGCGAGTCGCGCTTTCTATCTTCTGCGTATCATGATAGCAGCTGCGGCGTCGGCATCGCTTGTTTATGTGTTCCTGAGTTTATTTTCGTTTCATGCGGATGATGTATTCCTGTCCCTTTTTCTATGGATGCTGCATATTCTTCGTCTTTCTGTTTTGGTCGGGATTTGCGTCGATCTCATAGCGGAAAATCGACATGCCGGATACCGCACAGTCTATACCGGGATATTTTCTGTGTCTGTGATGATGGCACTTGCTGTGTTACAGGGCAGTAAGTGGATTTTTCTATATCAAATAGATAGGGTGATAGCCATCACCGAGCTGATTCTTCCTGTGGCTTTCAACCTTATTTTCGCAATAAGGTTTTGGCTTTTCGGGAGAAACCATTTTCGTGTCCGTAAAAAAAGAGGGTCTGTTTAGTAAAGCTTTTTCAAATGCTTTTTCTCTTTGATGGTGTTTAGCAGAGAAACGCTTTCGCATCCTATGCGAGAAAATCCTGATTGTTGAAAAAAGCGGAAAATTACGATAAAATAATACTTCAAGACGATAGGAAGAAGGGCGGGGCAGGGAATGCTTTTGGCTGCCCCGCCAAACTAAAAAAATTTCGGGAAAGTATTGACAAATTTCTTCTTGTGTGATATGATTTCATCACGGAAGTTAGTCAAAACTAACTTAAGCACTCATATAAGAGCGCAACAGGGATTCAATTTGTTCCGGCTGGCGAATGAAAGGGATATTTTATGAGCGTGGTGATTGTTGGCGGCAACGAAAGAATGGAGGGACAGTATGAGAGCATCTGCAGGGAATATGGCTGTAAAGCGAGGATTTATACAAAGGAAAACGGATCTTTCAAGAAAAAACTGGGATATCCGGATCTTTTGATTCTTTTTACAGGCACTGTATCCCATAAGATGGTGACAAGTGCGCTTCAAGAAGCAAAAAAGAGCAATATTCCCGTTGCAAGGATTCATACGAGCAGTGCTGCGGCGTTGCATTCGGTCCTCACCGCCTATGCGGGCGTATGACTTAGGGGGATGCTCCGCCGCTCCGGCGGCGGGTTCCTTTTCGTATTCAATAAGGAAAAAGATGAATGCTAAGGTTAGCTTTTCTGGCCCTTGTTACGCCATAGACAGGGGCTCTTTATGGAAGGGGAACGCAGATGTATGACAATAAAAGCATTCCGTCTTTTGGCGGAATGCTTTTATTGTGGTTCTTTCTTTTTTAAGGATACATGCTTTTTGATTGCCTCAAAGCTTTCCGCGCTGATGACGTGCTCGATGCGGCAGGCGTCGGAGGCGGCGACCGAAGGGGTAACGCCCAAGGAAATCAGCCAATCGGAAATAAAAGTATGTCTCTCATACATCTTTTCTGCAATTTCCCGTCCCGAATCAAGCAGGGTGATAAAACCGCCAGCATCCATTTCAATATAGCCATTTTCACGCAGATTCTTCATCGCAATGCTGACGCTGGGCTTAGTATAGTCGAGCTCGTTTACAATATCAATGGAACGCACGGAACCGTTCCGCTTTTGCAGAATCAAAATGGTTTCCAGATAGTTCTCGGCGGATTCCATGATTTTCATCATCTCACCTGCTTTCCTGAAATGGCGAAATTCAATTGCCTTTATCCATTATACCACAAGGAAAAAGAATATTCAATAACTTTTTTGTGAATAAATTTCAGAAAAGGGTCTTGACAAGCGGTCCCTTATGTGCTACCATATGTGTTGGTTAGATGATGCTAACTTTTGCGGATAATGCTTGTCATCCGCAGGAAATGGAAAGGGAGGATGAGAATGATGCCCCTGATTTTTGCCGGAAACGGCGAAGAGAATATCATCAAAAAAGTCGGCGGCACGCCGGAGGTCAGAAAACATCTTGAGGATTTAGGGTTCGTTCCGGGCGGAACGGTCACCGTGGTCACGACGGTCGGTGGAAACCTGATTGTGAATATCAAGGAGTCCCGCGTCGCAATCAGCAAGGAAATGGCGAGCAAAATCATGATTTGATTTTCTCTGCGGAGAATTTACATACCATATATAAGGCGAGATAAGGCCACCGGAAAAGAGTCCGAAATAGGACGAGAGATCGTCATCATAGGATACATATATATAAGGTATATAAGGAGGAAACAGCGATGAAAACCTTGAAGCAGACGAAAGTCGGCGAAACCGTGAAGGTGGTCAAACTTCATGGTGAGGGTGCGGTCAAAAGACGGATTATGGATATGGGAATCACCAAGGGAGTGGACGTATATGTGCGCAAGGTTGCGCCGCTTGGAGATCCGATCGAGATAACGGTGCGGGATTATGAGCTTTCCATCCGGAAAGCGGATGCCGATATGATTGAAGTGGAGTGAGGTCATAGGGGGACTATGCTCAAAGAGTATCTTTGTCACAATGAGTTAGAAAAAGCTAACTTTTAAAAAGGAGAACGGCTATGGATAAGAAGCAAATCAAGATTGCTCTTGCGGGCAATCCGAACAGCGGCAAGACGACGCTGTTCAACGCGCTGACCGGTTCGAATCAGTTTGTCGGAAACTGGCCGGGCGTCACGGTGGAAAAAAAGGAAGGCAAGCTCAAAAAGTATGACGGCGTTATCGTTATGGACCTTCCGGGTATTTACTCCCTGTCTCCGTATACATTGGAGGAGGTCGTAGCGAGAAACTACCTCATAGGCGAGCGCCCGGATGCGATTCTGAATATCGTCGACGGAACCAATCTCGAGCGCAATCTTTACCTCACAACTCAGCTTACGGAGCTTGGAATTCCAGTTGTAGTTGCCATTAACATGATGGACGTTGTGAAAAAAAGCGGCGATAACATCGATATCGCGGAGCTTTCCCGTCAGCTCGGATGCCGTGTAGTGGAGATTTCCGCGCTGAAGGGGACTGGGATTTCAGAGGTGGCCGCAGCGGCGGTTGAAGCGGCGGAAAACGGAAAAACCGTGCCGCAGCATAGCTTTTCTGGTGTTGTGGAGCATGCGCTCGCACACATTGAAGAGGCCGCCGTACATAACCTGCCAGAGGAACAGCAACGTTGGTATGCTATCAAGATTTTCGAGCGTGATGAGAAGGTTGTGCAAGCCCTGAATTTGCCAAAAGACGTCGCCGACCATATTGAAAAGGACATTCAGGCGGCGGAGACGGAGCTTGATGATGACGCGGAAAGCATTATCACTGGCGAAAGATATGTGTATATCGCTTCTGTTATCAAAAGCTGCTATAAGAAGAAAAGCAAAGGAAAGCTTTCCGCCTCCGATAAAATCGACCGCGTGGTAACCAACCGATTTGCGGCGCTTCCGATTTTTGCGGCCATCATGTTTATCGTATATTTTATCTCTGTCACAACGGTCGGAACCTTTGCTACCGATTGGGCGAATGACGGTGTGTTCGGTGACGGTTGGCATTTGCTTGGTATCGGAAGCTCTGCCGCCTCAGAAGCGTCGGATGAATATACAGATGCCTTAAATGCAGTGGGTGCTTTTGTGGATTTGGATCCCGAAGCGGAAGATTTTGACGCTGCAGCAGCATTGGAAGAACTGAAGGCATTCGTCCCGTCTGCCGATAATGCGACCGGGACCATCACCCTCTTGGATGAGGAAACGCTTGCCGAAACCGATATGACGGTGTATTATTCTTCGATTCCCGATGCGGAGAAGGAGAATGAGGAAGTCATTCAAACGACCTATTTGGAGGCAGTCGCCTATTTTGAGAGTGAAGGCTTTGAGGCGCCGGATCCCGCTGATTACGGCGTATGGGTTCCCGGTATCCCGGTGTTAGTCAAAAACGGTCTGGATTCTATTGGCTGTGTGGACTGGCTCAAAGGGCTTATTCTCGATGGTATCATCGCGGGCCTTGGCGCGGTGCTTGGTTTTGTCCCGCAGATTTTGGTTCTCTTTATCCTGCTTGCGTTCCTTGAATCCTGCGGCTATATGGCGCGTATTGCTTTTGTGATGGACCGTATTTTCCGCAAATTCGGACTTTCCGGAAAATCCTTTATTCCGATTCTGATCGGTACCGGCTGCGGCATTCCCGGCATTATGGCGTCACGTACGATTGAAAATGAACGCGACAGGCGTATGACAATCATGACGACGACCTTTATCCCCTGCGGTGCAAAGCTACCCTTTATCGCTATGATTGCGGGCGCCATTTTCGGAGGTTCTCCGTGGATTGCACCGGCGGCTTACTTCATTGGCATGGCGGCGATCGTTTGCTCAGGCATTATTTTGAAAAAGACAAAGCTGTTCTCTGGCGACCCTGCTCCGTTTGTCATGGAGCTGCCTGCTTATCACTGGCCTACGGTCGGCAATGTGCTTCGCAGCATGTGGGAGCGCGGGTGGTCGTTTATCAAGAAAGCAGGGACGATTATTCTGCTTTCGACCATCGTGATTTGGTTTACTACGTATTTCGGCGTGGTGGACGGAACCTTCCGTATGCTCGCCGAGGATGAAATTGATAAGAGCATTCTTGCGGTTATCGGCAATGCACTCGCCTGGATTTTCATTCCGCTTGGTTGGGGAAACTGGGAGTCCACGGTTGCGTCGATCACGGGACTCGTGGCAAAAGAAAACATCGTCGGCACGCTCGGCATCCTCTTTGGCGGCGGCGAGAGTTCGGTATATGCAAATATTGCGGGAGCGTTTACGGTGCTCAGCGGATTCTCGTTCCTCACGTTTAACCTGCTCTGCGCACCATGCTTTGCGGCGATGGGTGCGATTAAGAGAGAAATGAACAATGCCAAATGGACTGCGTTCGCTATTGGATATCAGTGTGTATTTGCTTATGCGGTATCGCTTGTGATTTATCAGCTCGGGATGCTCTTCACAGGCTCCGGCAATGTCATAGGTTCCATTGTAGCGTTTTTGCTAGTGGCGCTCTTCGTTTATCTGCTTGTTCGCCCTTATAAGGAAAAGAACAAATTGGATGTCAAGGTGAAGGTTTAATGAAAAGAGGGGAAGCTCATGATCTCATTCCTTGTAGATAATTGGGGAAGCATCCTTGTGGGACTGATTCTTATCGCACTTGTGGCGGGCGTCGTCATCAAGCTGCGGCGGGATAAAAAACGGGGAAAATCCTCCTGCGGATGCGGTTGTGAAAATTGTCCTTCTCATGGCATGTGTCATAAAAAATAATGAAAAGGGGCCGACACTTTTGTGCCGGCCCCTTTTCTATAAAGAAACGAATATGGCATTTTTCCCCGCGGTCTTGACTTTGCTAGTCGTTTACGATATAATCGAAACAGAAAAAATCAAACAAGGGTTTGTCTGAAGCGCCCTTCCCAATCAACAAAATGTTGATTTGTAAAACACAGAATCGGAGGTAAATTCCATGCCAAAAATGCAGCCTGAAGTATTCTCAAGCCCGGTTATCCATCGCTATAACGGCGGTGAACCGGTTCTTTCAAAAAAAGACATTCCTTATGCGGCCGATTGTATTTTTAACGCCGGTGTTACCAAATTCGACGGAAAATATGTCATGGTGTTTCGCGATGATTATGAGCGCGCGCCATGGGGCGGCTGCCGTCATATCGTGGTTGGGATTGCGTTCAGCGACGACGGAAAGCATTGGGATGTGCGGAAAACGCCTTTTATGACGCCGGAAACACTGCAGGATCCGGATGTGCTGCGCGTTTACGATCCGCGCCTTACGGTCATCGACGGACGCTGCTATGTGTGCTTTGCCGTTGATACGAGGCATGGTCTGCGCGGTGGCATTGCCGTGACGGATGATTTTGAAAAAGTCGAGGTCCTCTCTCTCACGGTCCCGGATAACCGCAATATGGTGCTGTTTCCGGAAAAAGTCGGCGGCATGTATGTGCGTTTGGAGCGTCCGATGCCGGTCTACTCTAGAAATGGAAAAGACAGGTTTGATATTTGGTTTTCCAAATCGCCTGATCTGCGGTTCTGGGGAGATTCCGGACTGGTGATGGGGGTGGAGGACGTTCCGTTTGCCAACGACAAGATTGGCCCCGGCGCGCCTCCTGTTAAAACAGAAAAGGGATGGCTCACACTGTTCCATGCGGTGCATCGCGATGATACGCGCGGCAAGCATGGATGGGAAGACAGATGGACAAAATGCTATCACGCCGGCATTATGCTGCTTGATCTGGAAGATCCGTCCAAAGTAATCGGGAAATCCGATGTTCCCCTGATTGCTCCGGAAACCTTCTGGGAAACCGAGGAGGGCATGCGTACCAACGTGATTTTCCCAGGCGGCATGATCCTCGAGGACAGCGGAGAGGTAAAAATTTATTATGGCGCGTCGGATACCGTGGAGTGCCTTGCGACGGCGGATGTCAATGACTTGCTTTCTCTTGTGATAAAATAACGTAGAGAAAAAATACGGAGTTTGTAAGGCTCCGTATTTTTCCGTTATATTTTCTTGGCGGGGGATGCCGGTTTCGGGTCCTTTAGAATGCTTTTTAGCCACGCCGTATCCTCGCTTGTCAGTCCCTGCGTGGTCCTTAGCAGAATCAGATAGAAGAGAAGGGCGAGAAGGATACCGATTACTGTGACTGCAAGATAGCTAGGTGGGGCAGGAAAGGCAAGCCTTATGGCAAGTGTCGCAAGGGAGGTTGCGCCGATGATGCAAACGACGGGGGAAAGCACCGAGCGGCAAAGCGGGATTTTTACGCCGGTCACGGTGAGAAGACGGTTTAGACTGAAGGCCAGATTGACAAGCTCGGTTAAAAATACACAAATCACATAACCGTAAATGCCGATTTTCGGCATAAGCGTCCATACGAGCAGTACACTCATGGAGGCGTCAATGATGTTATATATCATAGAATTGAATTGTTGTCCGAGTCCTTTCAGCATGCCGTCCACTGCCGTGTCGAGATACATGACGGGGACGAGGGACGCAAAAATCGCGATATATTTCGCCGCCTCTTCACTGTCATATACAAGAAGACCCAAGGGCCTTGCAAAGCAAAGGAAAATGCCCGCTGTTCCGATACCGAAAAGCAGGGAAAAGCATAGTGCCCGCCGTACAATATAACAAATATGTGTATTCCCGCGGATACTTCCGTATTTCGCCGCGAGCTCGGAAAGTTCCGGTACGATGAGTCCCGCAAAGGTGGAGCAGACGGCAGACGGAAACAAAATCAGGGGAAACACCATCCCGTGTATGGTTCCATAAGAGGCGAGCGCCGTGCTGTAATCGGAGCCATGACGCCGCAGGCCGATGGGAATCAGAATATGTTCTACGGTCACAAGACCCGAGCGCAGATAAGAGGAGAGTGCAATCGGCAGAGAAATGGAGAGCATCCTTCTCTTCATGTCGGGGTGAAGGGTGCCTTTTTCTGCTCGGATATGCCGTTTTTTATCGACGATGTAAAAAATGAGCAGATAGAAAAAAGACAGCCCTTCTGCGGCGGCGGTGCCGACGACTAAGGCAAGGCAGGCATATTCCGTGCCGCGCGGCGCGATGGCGATAAGGAGGGTGACGGTGATAAAAATTTTGATGAATTGTTCGGCAATGCTTGCCGATGCATTTTTATATACCCGTCTTACTGCGTTGAAATACCCCTGAAAGATATTGGAAAGCGCGATAAAGGGAAGCGCTACGGCGAGCACGCGCAGGGAGAGATAGGTTCGGGCGTCGCGCAGAATGTGGTTCGCGATAAAATCCGCGCCGAAAAAAAGGAGAAAGGATGCCGAGCACCCGAAAATCAAGGCATAGCCGATGCAGCTCCTTACTGCTTGAATGGCGCCTTTCCCGTTATTTTTGCCAAGCTCCTCAGAAACCAGCCGCATGACGGCAAGGCTGATGCCGGAGGTGGCAAGGGTCACGGCGAACATGTAAACACTGGATATCAGGGAAAAAAGTCCCATTCCCTCGGCGCCGATTTTCCCTGAAACATATGCGTTGAAAACGACGGAGATGCTTCTCATAACAATGGTGGTTCCGCCGAGAATCAACGCATTCATGACAAATCGTTTGATTCGTTTCATGTAACTCCCGATTCTGATGGATGCCCGAGCAGGATTTCGTTTTTGACCGGCATCCGTTTGCGTGGAAAACGCCTTCGCGGCCGATTCGTCTTCTATATGGCCGCGGTGTTTTCAAAAAATATACGCTTGTGTTATCAAAATATATTCGTCTTCGGGTTATACTATTACAAAAGGAGGCATGGAGATGATAAAAACGGATAAAGGGAAAAAAAGAAAAGAGCTTCTCACAGATGCCGGATTTTTGCTTGTTAGCGGGTTTCTTTTCGGCATGGCTTATAATATGTTCCTCGTTCCGGGCGAAATTTTTATCGGGGGAGCCGGCGGTCTTGCCACGGTCCTGAATCTGCTTTACGGATTGCCGACTGGTACGATGATGCTTGTCATCAATGTTCCGCTTGTGCTTTTGTTTTTGCACTTTTATGGATTTCGGGCAAGCGTGAAGGGAATCATCGGTATTGTCGTTTCCTCTGTTTTTGTCGATCTGACTTCTCTTATCGGTCTGTTTTCTCCGGCTTTTCCAAATCCTGAGGAAAATTCGCTTTTGTATGCGATTTTTGGGGGCATCACCATTGGAGCGGCTGTCGGACTGATGTTTGCGCGGGGATATACAACAGGCGGTTCGGATCTTGCGGCGCTGCTGCTGAAGATAAAATTTGCATCTCTTCCGACGGCGAAGCTGATTCTTGTCCTGGATGCTGCGGTTGTGATTTTTTCGGCGGCAGTAACGGGAAGCTACGTGTCGATTTTCTTTTCTTTTATTGCCATTCTTCTGTCGTCTGCCGCGCTGGAATTTGTAAGCGGCGGATTTGATCACACCCGTCTTGCTTTTATTTTTTCAGAGAACTATGCCTTGATTGCCAACGCGCTGACAGAAAAATTGGAACGAGGGGTTACCATTTTGGATGGAACAGGTTGGTATACAAAGGAAAGCCGGAAGGTGATTCTCTGTGTGGTAAAGAAAAATGAAATCTATACGCTGAAGGCTTTGGTAAAATCGCTTGACCCCGATGCGTTCATGATTCTTGGCGAGGCGACGGAAACCATTGGCGAGGGCTTTAAGGAGGGCGTGGGCGATGTTTCGATTGAGCCGCGCCGGCGGGGAAAAGGCACGGATAAGAAACCCAAGCGTTAGCAGAGGGTTTCAGGAACAAGAAAAGAAGCCGATATCTACCGGCTTCTTTTTTCGCTTTGTAATCGTTCGATCTGCTTTTGGTATTGGGTGTCGCCAAGTCCGTACTCCGGAAAGCGGGACAGCAAATGGGAGACTAGCGCATCCATATCGAGATGGGAGCGGATATATCCGTTCAGTATGCCGTCCGGATTATGATAATCGAGGTACAGATACGCGCCTGTACGGAAGGAATCCGGGAGATTTTCAGGAAGTCTGTGACGGCAGAGCAGCATTTCATAGATCCACCCGAACCCCCGTGCGCTGATAAGAGTTGGCGGCGCTGCCATCTCTGGTATGCATTCCTCTACCGAGAAAAGAAATATCTGTCCCGTATATGCGCTCATGTCCAGGTATGCCAGAAGGGTGACGAGATTGGCGATGCAGAACATATCCTCACCAAACCACAATGCGAGGGAGGGATACTGGGCCGAGAGAAACGGTGCAAGTGGCTCTATTACGCGTCTGTGGTATTCGTCAGGTGCGACTCCGAGCGCCGTTGCTCTTATTTTCTGAAAGCTTTCGGAAAACGGCATCTCTGTCGTATTCCCGTCGCACATTGCCTCGCGAAACGAAACAAGTCCGTTCTGCTCGTCAGGTAAGCCGATATCCCCAAGCGAATATGCGAGCGAATCACCGCTTGTGATATGAAGCAATGGGAAAGCGTGCTCACGTGCCAAAAGGTCATGAGCGTCTGACAGAGAAAGTTTCATTTTCGATCCTTTCTATGAAATCGGCAACCGCACCGTCACGGCAATGACAGACATGAATGGATGCGATCTTTTTGATTTCTTCAGAGGCATTTTCGGGGCATGCCGCCATATTTGCACTCTGCAGCATTTCCGCATCATTGTCGAAATCGCCGATGGCGCAGATGACAGAGCCGGGATATTGCCTGCGCAAGAAAGGAAATTGGTAGCTCTTGGAAACCCCGAATGGTTGAAGCTCCAAAAGTGTAGTGCTAGATCGTGAGAGCGTGAAAAAATTTTGATAATGGCTCTGTATGTACTCGGCAACATGGGAAAGCGTCAGTTCATCCGACAGGAATACCGCTTTGAACCATCGTTCTCCGTCAAATTGAGATTGATCTTGTACGGTCGCGAGATCCTCAGTCCCCCATTGTGCAAGTTGCTGCATGATAACGGCGTCATTTTCCGGGACCAGAAATCCGTCTGGCGTTGTTACGCGAAAGCCGACTTTTGGGAACTTTTTTCGGATTTCTGCAAGCAGATGAATGGTGTATTTGCTGTCGAGATACCGGGGATTCAAAATTTCCGTGGTTTGTGCATTGTAAAGATAGCTGCCGTTGCATAGGATGCAAGGCATATTGACAAGCTCGCACAGGTTCGGTAAAACAAAAAAGATATCTCTGTGATTGCGTCCCGACGAAAAGGAAAAGTGACCGCCGTTGTCGATAAAATGACGAATCGCTTCAAAATTCCGATGAACAAACTTTCCGTCCCATGCGACGGTCCCGTCAATGTCAGAAAGCAGCAGAACAGAATCAAAAATTTTCATAAGGCATACCTTCTTTCGGCGGGATTTTTCTTTCCTTGTCTCGGAAAACATAGAGAAGATGTTGGAAATAATCGGGGAGTTCACAGGTAAAATGCATCCGCTTTCCCGTTCTGGGGTGAGTGAGAGAAAGCTTTCCTGCATGCAGGCATTGGCCATTCGTGAGTTTTCCATATTTTATGTTTGGGGAAAGCTTCATGCTGCCGTAAACGGCATCCCCTAACAGAGGATGCCCGATGTGGGCGAGATGCACGCGGATCTGATGGGTCCTGCCGGTTTCCAAAATACATCGGATATACGTGACGGATGAAAATGTTTCGATAACTTGAATATGGGTGATGGCGTCTTTGGCGTTTTTTTCTGTTACCGCCATCTTTTTTCGATTGGTTGGATGCCTGCCGATAGGAAGATCAATGGTTCTATCCTCGTCTATTTTCCCGATGGCAATCGCCTGATAAATGCGTGACACCTGATGCGCCTTGATTTGTTCTGCCAACGCAAGATGGGAAAAATCGTTTTTAGCGGCAACCAAAAGACCGCTTGTATCCTTGTCGAGGCGGTGTACAATTCCGGGGCGAACAACGCCTCCGATGCCGGAAAGACTGCCGCCGCAATGATGCAGCAGGGCAGAAACCAGAGTTCCCGTGTAGTTTCCCGCAGCCGGGTGCACCACCATGCCCTTTGGCTTATTCACGATAATCATGTCTTCATCCTCATAAACGACGTCAAGCGGAATGTCCTCCGCTTCTGCCCGGCAGGGAACAGGCTCCGGATACATAAGCGTTACGATATCTCCTGCCCGTATCTTATAATTTTTTGAAACCGGGGCGCCGTTTACGGTAATATATCCGTCTTCCATGAGCTTTTGGATACGGGAACGCGAAAGATCGCCGTCCGAATCTGCAAGAAAGAGATCAAGACGGCGCCCGGTGTTTTCAGGTGGAATGGGTATCGTTTTTTTCATGGTCTCCTGCATTCGGCTCTGCTTCCTCTCCTTCCGGCTGAGGCGCCGGTTTGCTCTTTTTGTCGGCGAAAAATGTTTTATCAAGAAAGACGATATAGATGAACATTAGAATTGTGCCAACGGTAACGCAGATATCCGCAACATTGAATACAGGAAAGTCGATAAACGTAAATTCAAGGAAATCGATGACATATCCGCGAAACAACC
The DNA here is from genome assembly GCA_003150035.1 of Clostridiales bacterium. Taxonomy (GTDB): domain Bacteria; phylum Bacillota; class Clostridia; order Oscillospirales; family CAG-272; genus QALR01. The sequence goes on along the minus strand of QALR01000015.1, from coordinate 92,405 downwards.
GATCAATCATATTGCCGATGGCACCGCCAATGATGAGTGACAGGGAAAATCCGAACAGAAAAGGAAGATGTCTATACCGGTAGAGAAGAATCGGAAGCACGATAAGGGCGATTCCTGTCAAAATCAAAAATACCCACCGATGCTCGCTGAACAGTCCCCAAGCGGCACCGTAATTGTGAATGTAGGTAAAAGAAAAAACATGAGGAATCACCGTGACCGAGTCATAGAGGGCCATGTTTCCTGCAGCTAAAAGCTTGGTTATCTGGTCGACGAGAACAGAAGCCGCAATGATAAGAATCCATAACAGCATAGAGAGCTCCTTTATTTACCGGAAAGAACCAGCTCTGCATTTTCATTATTGCCGTCAATGTCAAGCATAAACTGCCTTGCTTTGGGCTGCTTTGCTTTGGCCTCGCGAAGCACTTCCGGATCCTCGTATTCATCAAGCAGCTCCATCACGGAGGGAACCGCGCGCGGCTTGCGCTTTTTAGGAATAGGTGCCGGTTTTTGCGGCTGTGTGTCCACCTCGACGATAGGGGGAGCCGCTTCGGGTGTTGCCGGCGGCAGATCGCTTGTATCCTGCGCCACTTTGGTTTGCGCATTGTCTGGCGCGGCGAGGGAATCCAAGGATATGCCGTACTGTGCGGCGACTTCCCGTTTTAGGTCGGTAACGACCCGTTCGACATATTCATCCGGGGTCAGATCCTCCTCATATTCATATACAGGGGAAATCTGCTCAATGAGCTCAATATGCAGACGGTATTTTTCAAAAAGCTCGTTCTTAAAGGTCAAAATGTTCTGTTGGATTTCAGCAAGCGCATTTTTCTGCGCTTCAATTTTATCCCGGAAATTACGCAGAATGGAATCGCAACTGGATTTAATAGAAGCGAGGATGTCGTCTGCCTTGATATAAGCTTCCTCGATGACCTTATCGCCCGCTCTTTTTGCTGTCTGCAAAGTTTGCCTGACCAGCTCTTCCTCGGAACTGAGATTTTCGAGTCTGGACGTCGCTTCTGACAGACGTTTGGCCAGCTCAATATTTTCCCTGTAAAGATAAGCATAATTTTCAACAACGCGATTGATATAGCTATCCACCTCAGAGGGATTGTAGCCGCGTATGGTTTTGGTAAATTCCCGCTCGGAGAGCGCCTTGGGTGTGATAGGTGCCATGAAAGTTTCCTCTTTATCAAATTTTCCGGGATGATACCGAATGCCGGCATCAAATTCTAAAATTTCCGCATAAAACCTTGACGGGACAAACATGCCCCGTCTAAAAGGTTATTTTATCGCACATCAAAACAGGGTATCGCTTGTCAGATTGACGGCGGGAGCAGGCTGCTGCACTGTCGAATGTCTCGCCTCTGTCGTCCGAATCTGGGAATCTGCCACGTCCACGTTGCAGGGCGTGATGATATATGTATTATTGGCAACGTTTTTGAGCTGTCCGTCAATGGAATACGCGACACCTGCCAAAAAGTCAATGAGGCGCTTGGCAACCTCACGATTGGTAGCCTCCAGATTGAGCACCACTGTGCGATGATTGAGAAGATGATCGGCGATTTCTGTTACACTCGCATAGGTTTCCGGCCTTACCACCTTGAGTTCGATGGCCACCGTGTTGTCATGTCCCGATATATTCATCCCGGGTCTTGATGCCGCGGAACGAGTAGGAATGATATCATCACCCTCATTTTCGTCGAGTCCGTAGTTGTCTCCATACGCGTCATCGGTGTTTACCATTCCTTTGATTTTATCAAGCAAGCCCATTTTGTACCTCCAGAATAACTTTTATATAATTTGCTTTTTCAAAACAATCGTTAAAAAGGGATAAACTACCCTTTACGTCATTATAACATAACCGGCGCCGGAAATGCAATTCTTTTTTTGAAAAAAAAGAGAATTTTTTTATATAATTGCTGGGCTTTTTGTCATATATTTACAGGCTTTTCCCGCTTTCCAAAGATTCCTTCTCCGATACGGACGATATCCGAGCCATTTTCAAGCGCGGGAAGATAGCTTCCCGACATGCCCATGGAGAGTAGGGGATGGGGGATATGCGGGAAATATTCCGAGAACACGGCTCTAAGGCGATTCATCTCGGAAAAATACAGACTGTATTCCTCAGCACTTTTGCATAAGGGCGCAATCGTCATAAGACCGGACGGCACAAGGTTTGAAAAGGGCAAAAGCTCCGGCAGGACGTGGGAAAGCGCTTCCGGCGCAATGCCGGATTTTGAGGGCTCTCGCCCGATATTGATTTCGATAAGGACCGGCATTTTAATCCCATGCTTTTCGGCATGACGGTTGATTTCCGCTGCGAGAGGAAGGCTGTCCAGAGACTCAATCATCGACACCTTGTCGATGATATATTTGACCTTATTTTTCTGGAGCGTTCCGATGAAGTGAATGTCTGCCCGTCTGTCGAGCGCGTCATAATGCGAGAGCAGCTCCTGTACGCGGTTTTCTCCGATCAGAGTGACGCCGCATTCCGATATGGCGAAGTTGATTTCCTCCGGTGTTCTTGTCTTTACCACCGCCATCAGGCGTGCGTTCGGAAAAGGAGACATCTTTTGCCGGATATGTTCGATATTTTCCCGAATCGCTTGCAAATCCATAGCCTTTCTCCTGTTAGTTAATGATTTTTCCGTCATACAGATCCTTTTCGCCGACGATGATAAGATCATTGAGCGAGAGGACAGGATTTTCCGACGGGCTTTCATAGGAATCCGATACCAGATAGTATCCGTTTTCCTCCCAGATGATATCGACCTCTCTCAGCCTTGCCGAGCCTTCATCATAAATGTAAACATAAGTTGCTCCGTCAATGACACGCACCTCGCCCGCAGGGATCCGATAGCCGCTGTAGGTGGTTCTGACGGCCTCCATTCGTTGGCAGCGCGTCATATCAAAGACAGCGGGCAGAGAAGTGGAAGAAAAGGTGAGAAGCGCATTCCCGTTTTCATCTGTTTGCTTTGCGACAAGCTGCATCCGAATGGGCTGCACATAGCTGTTATCGGGGAAGCGGCAGTCGTAGGTATTGCCGACGGTAAAGCCCTCCGCCGCGCCGGACGTTGTTTTACAAACATAATACCAATGGAAATCCGTCATTAGGGTTCCGACGGCGCCGGACGTCACCGAAGGCGTCATGGCCGTGAGCGCGTCAAAGGATGAAAACGTGATAGCTTCCGCGGCCGCAAGGGTAAAAGCATTCTCATATCCGTCGACCCCGGAATAAAAATAGCCGGAGCGCGAGACGCTGATAGACTCGCTAGGCGTCCCGAGAGACGCGACAAGCACGGCCTTCTGGGCTTCCAACGCGGCGATTTCGCTGTCATAGTCGGACTTTCCGGAAGACAGCAGATCCTTTTTTGCCATTGCCGCAAGCAGCTCATTGGCGAGCATGTTTGCGGCGGAAGTGTTTCCCGCGGCAGTAAGCTCGGATATACGGGTGCTGAGCGTATCGATCTGATTTTGCACCTGTTCGACTGTGGTGCCGGATATGGAAGTGCTCCGCTTCAAAATGTGAATCTGACTTTGCAGGTCCGCGATTTTTTCTGCCGTCTCATTGTCTCCGTATGGGTAAACGTCTGCAACCACACTGCCGGACGCTACCTTTTCCCCATCGGAGTAGTGGTAATTCAAAATCCCCGATGAGGCGGCGGTGAGAACGGTTTCGTCAAAGAAGAGATAGCCGGTAAAGGTCTGAACATCGTCTGCTGTATCAGGCCTTACGGCAAACAGTTCCACATCATCGCGCAGGCTTTGCGCAATGTGATAGACGATATACACGACGGCGAGGATACAGAGCAGGGCAATTATGATTTTTTTGTAGGAGAGCTTGGTTCTTTGTTCCATTTTTGATTCTCGCTTTTTGAAAGGATCCTTTGGGAAACGGCGATATCCGCCTGCGCAAAAAGCAAGTCTTCGCTCGGATAATCGTCCGGATACAGCCAGAAAACATCCGGATTCCGGCGCAGCCATGTAAGTTGGCGCTTGGCGTAACGCCGCGTGGCGGTTTTGACAGCCTCGGATGCTTCGGCGAGCGAAACGGTTCCTTTTATATAGTTGATAAGTTCCTTGTAGCCAATGGCGCCTGCTGCCGTGGTTCCCGGCGCAAGCGCGCCCTCCGCGAGCAGGGCACGAACCTCTTCGCAAAGTCCGGCGGCTATCATCGCGTCTACGCGCCGGTTGATTCTCTCGTAAAGGGTATCTCGGTTTCGGTAGTCCAGCGCAATAAGAAACGATGTATACGGACATTCCCGCCGCGCCGCAAGGTCCCATTCCGTTTTGGTCATGCCGGAGAGCCGGCAGATTTCAAGCGCTCGAATGACACGCTTGACGTTGTTCGGATGAATAGCGCGCGCCGCTTCCGGGTCGGATTCCTCCAGCATCTGATGCAGATAAAAGGGACCTTCTTCATCCGCAATCTTTAGAAGCTCTTCCCGCAGAGAGGGATCGGATCTCAGCTCGCCGAATTCGGTGCCCCCCAGTACGGAATCCAGATACAGTCCAGTGCCGCCGCAGAGAACCGGCAGCTTTCCTCTTCGCAGGATGTCGTGAATGGCCTCTGCCGCAAGCGAGGCGAACGCTGCTGCGGAGAAATTTTCGGTCGGCTCGCAGATGTCGATAAGATGATGGGGAATCTCGGAGCGCTCCGCTGCCGACGGCTTTGCTGTGCCGATATCCATACGCCGGTAAATCTGCATGGAGTCGCAGGAAATAAGTTCGCCGTTATGTCGGCGGCAGAGCTCCATAGCAAGTGCACTTTTGCCGCTCGCGGTAGGCCCCGCAACGGCGACAACGAACGGTTTTGCTTCTATCATAGGACAGACTCCTGTTATTGAATCAGCATGGCGTCGCCGAAGGAAAAGAATCGGTATCGTTCTTTTACCGCTGTTTGATAGGCTTTCATAATAAGCTCTCTGCCGGCAAGTGCGGATACGAGCATGATAAGCGTGCTCTGCGGCAGGTGGAAATTGGTGATGAGCATGTCCACCGCCTTGAAGTGATAGCCGGGATAAATAAAAATTCCGGTGTTGTCGCACATCGCGTGCACGATGCCGTCATCGTCCGCTGCGCTCTCAAGCGTACGGCAACAAGTCGTGCCGACGGCGACGATTCTGCCGCCGTTCTTTCTTGCCCGATTGATGAGGGCGGCGGACTCTTCTGAAACGCTGAACCATTCGCTGTGCATGACGTGCTCTGTGATGGCTTCGGTTTTGACGGGACGAAAGGTTCCGAGTCCCACATGCAGCATGACGGGGGCGATGGAAACACCCATGGCACGGATTTTGTCCAGAAGCTCCTCGGTAAAGTGAAGTCCGGCGGTCGGCGCCGCGGCGGAGCCCTCCTCTCTGGCGTAAACGGTCTGGTAATCGCTGTTGTTTTTCAGTTCTTCCCGGATATAGGGCGGAAGCGGCATTTTGCCGATCTCATCGAGGATCGAATAAAGATTGCGTCCGCCCGCGGTATCGTATTGGAACCGGACAATCCGGTTCCCATCGGGGAGCACCCTCTCGATGGTAGCTTCCAGCCCCGCGCCGAAGCGTACGCGGGCGCCTTCTCTCAGACGCTTTCCGGGGCGGACAATGACCTCCCACAGATCGAGTCCCGTCTGACGAAGCAGCAGAAATTCCACATCAGCTCCTTCTGTTCCGTCTTCACGAATTTTTTCCCCGTAGATACGGGCGGGAATGACCTTGGAATCATTGATAACGAGCACGTCGCCCGGACGCAGATAATCGGTAATGTCGCGGAAAATACGATGAGAGATTTCTCCGGTTTTCCGGTCAAGGACCATGAGTCTCGCATCGTCCCGCCGCGCTGCCGGATGTTGGGCAATGAGCTCCTCCGGTAGTTCATAATCAAAATCCGAGGTTTTGAGCTCGGTAGGCTTCCGTTCATTTTGAATCATGACATGTCTTGCTTTCGTAAAAAAATATGATTTTTTATTGATTTTATAGACGAAAATCGTCTTATAAGCCTTTGTAAATGTTTATGGAAAATGCTTGAAAGTGCCTAAAATCAAGGCTTTTTCGCATATCTCTGTTTATTACTTTATATCGCCGCATAAGTAGGTTTTGTAAAGTTGGGCACCATTTTAGCACCACAAGCAAATAATATAGAACCGTTTAGAACTGCCTTATTTATGCCATTATGTTACGCATTAGAGAAACAATACGCCTTTGCAGATAAAGGCTTTACGGACACAAAACCAATGGAGCAAGGTGTTTATACCCTTCCCCTCAAAAATGCCATTTAACTACGTAACATTTCAAAGAGAAATGCAATTCATTTAGAGAGTCCTCTCTCTTCCATTCCTTGGTTAAAAGTTCCGTAGCAAGCATAGGAAAAGGGTACCCTTTCCGCGAAATCACTCGTTTCTGTCTATGATAGTAATAGCAATTTTCGCTTGTTGGGAATATCGCATATTCTTAAACAAACTTACATTTTTATTTTTCTTTTTATTAGCTCAAAATTTTTCGTTATCGGCATACTTCCGTCTACTAATATTAAAGGGCAAATCAGTTGTTTTTGCCAATCATCATGTTTCACTTTACTTCTCATGTCTATTCCGCCATCATCATAGGAAGCAGCCCAGTTAATAAATTCTACATGATTTTCATACATATCCCCACCGATATCAATTCTGGCGCCAAACTTCTTCCGTTCTCTTGTCTTTAATCTTTCTATTCTAATATTAGTATCAGTCTCAACGCGAATTGCTAATGTAAATAGAGGTATTAATTCATCACCCCAATCTACAAGAGAGCCAGAGATAACTATATTATCATATCGTTCTATATCTTCCCTCATTAGTTTAATTCTAGTAGAAAGATTTCGCTTTTTTGTATATGGCGGATTGGTTGGTTCCCAAAAATAATCGTCTGTATCCATAAAAAAATACCCTAGTTTATCACTGATATATCTTCCGAGGGTAGATGTTCCTGAACCAGAAGCACCAAATATATGAATAACTTGTTTCATTCATACACTCCTTTCGTCGATTTGTATGCCTATATTATACCATCTATACAGTATTTCCGTATAGTTACTTATATCATTTTATATTACCATAAGAAATTCGGGCACCATTTAGGTACCAAAATGGAAGAAATCCGTATTGTTTTGAGCATCTTTATTAGCAAAAAGGTTAGCATTTACTGCGGCTTTCAAGCCGCCTAAGACCTTTTGATAATACAAAATCAAATACTATTTTTTATTATATCATGCTGCGGCACATGGTTCAATGCCGAATTGTAAATTCTAAGCTCAATATGAAAAATCCGCCGAAAACGCGGCGGATGCGGCATCGGTTCTGCCCAGCAGCACGGATTCCGCCTGGGAAACATACGGCAGCTCCGCCTTGCCGCGGAGGGCTTACCGTTCTCGTAAAGAGCCGAGAAACTCGGAAAGATCTCTTTCCATATCGGAGAGACCGTCGCAAATGCTGATCCATTCGGTCCAGAAAGATTTGTAAGAGCGCACGAGCATGACTTCCGTGAAGGCGACGGCGCGCCTCAGCGCATCCTCGGAAATTCTCAGCGTCTCGTCGTTTTCTAGCTGCTCAGCTTGTTCGCCGTCCTGCGCCGCTTCCATTGCCAGGCGGTTTTCTTCTGCGATCCGCTCGTCCTGAGCAAGCTCGTCCTCCGTTTTTGCGCGCCGGACGGTGACGAGTGCGCGGCTGACATAGCCGGCATCGTATCGTTTGCCCTCTTCTCTGACGAGGTCGGCATAGCTCCTTTGCGACTCATCTTCCTTTTGACCGAATTCAACGTCAAGCCCATATCCGATCTCTTCAAATTCGCCGGCGTGCGCCTCACACAGAGACAAGACTTTGTCACAAAGCTCCATTTCGGTTCCAAAAATTTCGGCGTCCGTGATTTTTTTTCGTTTGATTTCCATAGGTGACCATCCTTCCGTAATTTTTAACGAGTTTTTAAGACAAAAATATGTTTTTGTAAAGCTTGACAAAAAAATGTTGAAAAATTCTCTTTTTTGAGATAAAATAAAAACGACAAGAATTTGTTTTTTGAAAGGACCTAAAACATGCCGGTTTATCCAAATGATCAAACGATCACGTTTTCGATTGAAAGTGACAAGGAAAAGCAAAACAGGCGCATCCTGCAGGAGGTGTATGCCGCACTGCTTGAGAAGGGCTACAATCCGGTGAATCAGCTTGTCGGCTATCTTTTGTCGGAGGATCCAACCTATATCACCAATCACAGGAATGCCAGAAGCCTTATCCGAAAAATTGACAGGGACGAGCTTCTCGGCAGCATGCTGCGCGCCTATCTGCAGATTTAAGGCTCCGTCTTTTCTAAATAGGATTTCCCGCCACTATATCGTGCCATTCTTTTCTGTAAATTCCATTATAAATATATTATAATAGAAAGCCGGCAGCAAATGCAAGAGTTTTTTTAAAAAGCTGCGGCGGTGAGGAGAATCGGCAGAACCTTTTCGTAAATTTTATAGAAATCAGAGGGGGGCAGCGGGTTTTTCCCATAACCGCATTCTATGGTGAAAGCCGGAATATTCAGTTCGGAGATGACCCAGTCTTTGTATCCCCCATAGGATGCGATGCCGTCGGGCGCAGACACCTGATATCCGCTGACATTGGCAAAGCATTCGGCGAGCATGCGGGAATCCTTCGGCGCCTTTCCGAGATAATCCCAATAGATTTCCTCTCCTTGCGTGTGGAGGGCGACGGCGCATCGAAGGTTCGGACAGAGGAATCTTGTGAACCGGCAAAGCGCCGAGGTTTCCGGCTCGCTTTCCGGATATTCTCCGCCGTATCGCGTAGGACCTCCGGAATAGATGCCGTGCTCGCGCTCTAGCTTCCGACACTCTGCGAAGCCGGCGTCGTAGTTGTGATTGAGATCGACGCCGCGTGCATTTGCCTGCCATGAGGAGAAGTTCAGGTTTCCGCTGTTCATGGAAACCAGACGGTCGCGCAGCGGTCCCGCCGTGTCGGCGCCTCGGGTTTCGATTTCGACTCCGTCGGGATTGAGCATGGGGATGACGTAAACGCGGCGATGAGCAAGGATATAACGGACGTCGAAGCCGCCTGCGATTCTTTTTCCCGTGCATTCGGCGTTTAGCGAATCTTCAAGAAATTTGACAAGAAGGAGCGAAGTGATGTGCTCCATTCCGTGATGCGCTCCCACCAGAAGGGATGCGCTTTTTCCATGTCCGATACGCAGATACAGAATATCGCGTCCTAAGATGCTGCTGCCGATGAATCCGCTTTCCGTTTCCGGAAATCGTTCCGGTATCGTACGTAAATATTCCGACATGCGTTCATAGCCGCAGACTGCTTCATAATCGATTTCCAAAAGGAAGAGCTCCTTTCTGCTGTTTTGTAGAATGGGATGCAGACCGGGGTCATGACAGTATATGCTAGCTTTTGTCTGATTGACAAAGCTGAAAAAATTTTTGAAAAATAAAAACAAAAGTTTGATTTTTCGGAAAAAATATGCTATACTATGAAAAAAAGCAAGAAGGAGACATGCAAATGCAAAGTCTGACCGAACGCGAAAAGGAGATCTATCAATATATTTGTGAGACTACGGAAGCGAACGGATACGCACCGTCTGTGCGCGATATCAAGGCTGCGCTTGGCATAAAAAGCACGGCGACGGTGCATTCCTATCTCATGAAGCTGGAAATGAAGGGGTATATTCATAAGGAACAGGGCAAAAGCCGCACGCTGCGTGTCGACGCGGACGGCACTTCCGGCGCTCCGTCCGTGCGGGTTCCTGTGGTTGGGCAGGTTGCGGCGGGGCTCCCGATTCTTGCGCAGGAGAATTTTGACGGATATTTGGATTACTGCCCGCCGAGAGGCACCCCCAGAGGAGAGCTTTTCGCGCTGAAGATCAAGGGAGAGAGTATGATCGAGGCGGGTATCCTGAACGGGGATTATGTGATTGTAAGCCGCACGAGCTATGTGGAAAACGGAGATATTGCCGTGGTTCTTCTGGATGATGAGGCGACTGTGAAAACATTTTATAAAGAAAACGGCATGTTTCGCCTTCAGCCGGAAAACCAGGCGATGAAGCCCATTTATACCAAAGACGTATATATTCTTGGAAAGGTTGTTGCGAATTTCCGCTATTATAACTGAAAGATATGTCCAATCAGATTTTATGCTCGACCGGCACAATGGTCGGACGGGCGAACGGGTATGATTACCGTGTGATCATCGAAAACAAGGACTTGCCGGGATCTGACGGCTTTGAGCTGATGATGCTGAAGGCTTGGTACGATAAGCTGCCGGAGGTGGCGTCCTCTTTGGAAAAAGCGGGGATATTTACGCCGACGATTCACTTTGAAAAGGATGTTGGCGCGATGCTTGGACTCGGTTCCGATGCAGAGCATGAGGAAGGGCTTCGTCTCTTCCGCGCCAACGCGGATATGGCAAAGGCGGTGGGGGCGAAAAAAGCGGTGTTCCATTTATGGGATGGCAGATTCTCCGAAAAACAGATTGCCAGGGTGATAGAAGAGCTAGACGAGCTTTACGAGATCTGTGAGCGGCGCGGGGTTGAGCTTGCCGTTGAAAACGTCCCGTCCCGCAAGCCGACGCCGCTTGCGAATTTGTTGTTTATTGCCGAGAAATATCCTCGTGCGCGTTTCACCTTTGATACACGCCATGCCACCTATATGGGAGAGTGTCAGGCGTTTTTTGAAAGCGCGCTCTGGGAGAGCCGTATCTGTCATTTTCATGTCAGCGATTACTCGGGAGAGACTGTGCCAGGTATGTGGGGCGTAACCCGTCCGATTTTGCACCCAGGGGAAGGGATCATCGACTTTGAGACGCTTTTTGCGGAAATGCCGGCCTATCATGGCGGAACGGTCACGTTAGAGTCCCCGGTGCTAGGCGATGACGGAAGTTTGGACCTTACCAAGCTTGTCCACTCGCTTTTCTATCTTGCCGAAAAAATGAAAGATTGTTGAAAATTTTGTGAAGAATGACGCCGATTCTTGTTTTTCCATAAAAAAAGGTTGAATTTACGACGAATGTGTGATACTATATTAAAATCCGAAACGGGAACATAAAAATTTGTGGATGGGGGAATTATGAAAAAGTTCGTTTGTTTTTTCGTGATATTTGCCGTATGTGCCGTGTCGTTCGCGGGCTGCGGAAAATTTGATATGGATAATGAAGATTTAACCGCTTATGTAACGCTCGGAGATATTTCTGGCTTTACCTATGAGGAGATATGTGCTCAGCATGAGGAATATCGTGAACAGCTCTCGGAGAATATTACTTCTTTTTATCCTACTGTCGGATATACCCTTGATTTTCTTTTGAAGGCCGAGCTTGTTGGAGAGAACGGTTCTCTCACCGAATTGGAAGAGTGGACGCACAATACCGACAATGATTATATAAGGGACTATGATATTTATCGGGACAGCGAGTACTCTGCCTTTGATTACGGAATTTGCTATGCTGTGGAAGACGTTTCTGAATCCGCGACGGCATCTAGAACGGTGGAAATCGGGGAAGAGTTTTCTTTTACTATAGAGCTTGCGGACGATTATGAGGATGAGACGCTTGCCGGCGAAACGGTAAAATTCACGGTGAATGTAAAAAAAGCGGTTCCTTGTATCTATACCGACGAGCAGATTTCGGATAGACTGATGTCTTTTTACAATGCGGTGGCCAGCAGCAAAGAGGTCATTGAATATGGAGACACCGTGAGAATGGACTTTACGGGGACGATTGACGGCGAAAGATTTGACGGAGGAACTGCTCAGGATTATTCGATTATAGTGGGCGAGGCGGGCTTTGTAGACGGCTTTGAGGATCAGCTTGTCGGCCATAAAAATGGAGAAGAGTTTGAAATCACGGTCACGTATCCGGAGGATTTCGAAAACGAAGAGCTTGCCGGCAAGGAAGCGGTATTTGAAATTGAAATCAAGGACGTTTATAACGATAATGACTTGATTGAGGACAATACGCCTTTCTCTACACTTTGGGAGCTGAAAAACGCGATGCGTATCGAAATGTATGCGCCTTATGGAATGATGGATATTGTCTATGACAGATCTGAGCTTATCACGTATCCGGAAAAACTGCTTTCGGCGTTTGAAAAAATTTTTGAAGATCAAGTAAACCGCCAGGTTACCGAGCAGATACAGTATTATGCTCAAATGTATGGGCAGTCCTACTCAAAAAGTGAAATGAGAGAGCTGCTCTATCCGGATGGGAGTGATACGACCTATATTGAGGAAGGCGCCAAGAATGCGACGTATCAGTATCTTGTGGTCAAGATGGTTCAAAAGGAACTGGGCATTGCATACACCGATGAAGATTATCAGAATGATCTCCAGACGATGGCAGATGAATATACGGCATATTACGGAGAAGCGTATACGGCAAGAGATATAGAAAAGCTTTACGGAGAAGAGCTTCTGCGCCTTTCCTTCATTGAAACGCTTGTGAGCGACGCCTTGATGGAGCGAATTTCCGGTATACCGGAGATTCCGCAGGTTGGCGACGAGGAATCGTGAATTTAAGAATGAATGATGCAAAAAGGCCGGGAACGCTTCCCGGCCTTTTGTGTGTTGGAAAACACGGCTTTTAGACCGGTGACTCGAAAAGTAACATATTTATTAAATTTTATTGAAAGTATGGAAAAAGGAAAATCGCTGTGATATAATAATTAAAATAGGGAGTTCCTATCATTATTGATTCTGTAAATTGCTGAATTGTCGCCGAAAAATTCGGCGTATTATATAAGTGCCCCCTCCCGGGCACATGGAAAGGGAGTGAATGAATATGGCAATCACAACAGAAACCATTAAAAAACATACCATGCCTTGCGCGGTCCTGCGCCGTGTTGTGGCTTTTCCGGGAATTCCGATGACCGTGGATATGGATAAGGGCCCGGCAAAACGGGTTTTGGAGACGGCAGCAAAGGAGGGGACGCCTGTTTTCTTGGTGTGTCAGAAAAATCCGCTAGAGGATGTCACCGATATGGATGGGGTATACTCCGTGGGAGTTATCTCAAAAGTCAAGCAGGTCGTCAAAACACAGAGCGGGCTGTTCCGTGCCATTATTGAACCCCAGATGCGGGCGGTGCTGACAGGCTTTGACGATGAAAAATTACAGACAGCGCATATCTTTGAAAAGATTGTCATCGAAACGGGAACGGAACTGCGTTCCCGCGCGCTTCTGCGCGAGATCAAGAGTATTATTTCAGAGTTTACAAAATATGCGCCGAAATTTTCAAAGGAATTCTGGCTGCTTTTTGATACCATACGCGACCTTGGGCAAGCATGTGATTTTGCAGCGGAAAATCTGCTTTCGGACACGGAGGATAAACAGAAAATTCTTGAGGAATTTTCCCCGTGCGCACGTGCGGAAAAGCTTATCAATATGCTGGAAGCAGAAAAAAGCGTCATGGAGGAACGTATCCACATCAAGCGCGAGGTGGATGAACGCATGAAAAAAAATCAGCGTGATTATTATCTGCGCGAGCAATTAAAGGTTATTCGAGAAGAGCTTGAGGAGGACGATGAAGCTTTTGACGACGATGAAATCGGAGAATATTCGGAGAGGCTTGCCAAAGGAAATTATCCGGAATATGTGAAAAAAGCGCTTAATAAGGAAATCAAGCGTTTGTCTCGTGTGCCATTCGACTCGGCAGAAAATACCGTTATCCGCAATTATATTGAGGTGTGCTTGGACGTTCCGTTTTCCGTTTCCACAGAGGAGAGAATCGATATCCCAAAAGTGAAGAAGATTCTGGATGATGATCATGACGGGCTTGAGAAGGTCAAGGACAGAATTCTTGAATATCTTGCTGCGCTGAAGCTAAATCCCGATTTGCGCGGCCAAATTATCTGTCTTGTCGGGCCTCCCGGCACGGGGAAAACTTCGATCGCGACCTCTATCGCCCGGGCAACGAATCGAAAATTTGTCCGTGTATCTCTCGGCGGCGTGCATGACGAGGCAGAAATCCGTGGGCACCGAAAAACTTATATCGGGTCCATGCCGGGCCGCATCATTGGCGCCCTCATCGAAGCCAAAAGCAACAATCCGCTGATTTTACTTGATGAAATCGATAAAATGGCGAGCGACATGCGCGGAGATCCGGCTTCCGCTATGTTGGAGGTGCTCGACCGCGAGCAGAACAAGACCTTCCGCGATAATTTTGTTGAGCTGCCGGTGGATTTATCCAACTGTATGTTTATCGCGACGGCAAACAGCCTGGACACTGTTCCGCGCCCGCTGCTTGACAGAATGGAAATCATCGAGCTTCACGCTTATACGCGCTCGGAAAAATTTGCGATTGCCCGCCATCATCTGATCCCCAAGCAGATGAAAAAGCACGGTCTGCTTGCCCGCATGTTCAAGATGGACGACGACTGCGTCTATGAACTCATTGACTGCTATACGAGAGAAGCCGGTGTCCGCACCCTTGAGCGCCACATTGAGAAATGCTGCCGCCGCGCTGCGAAAATTATCTCCTGTGGAGAGAAGAAAAGCGTGCGCATAACCCTTAAAAACCTTACCTCCTTTGTCGGCGAACAAAAGATGCTTCGCGACCGGATATCGGAAAACAACGAAATCGGCATTGTAAACGGCATGGCATGGACGGAGCTTGGCGGTGATCTTCTCCGGATTGAAGCGGTGGCGCTTCCCGGAAATGGGCGCCTGGAGCTTACCGGTTCACTGGGAGATGTGATGAAAGAATCCGCCAAGGCGGCAATCAGTTACATACGGGCGATTTCCGGTAAGCTTGGCATCGACGAGAACTTCTATAAGACCAATGACATTCATATCCATGTGCCGGAGGGTGCTGTTCCGAAGGATGGTCCGTCTGCCGGGGTCACAATGGTAACGGCTCTTGCAAGCGAGCTTTGCAAAATTCCCGTCCGGTGTGACGTGGCCATGACGGGAGAAATTACCCTGCACGGCAAGGTGATGGCAATCGGCGGCCTGCGTGAGAAAACGATGGCGGCTTATCTTGCCGGCGTCAAAACGATTATCATTCCGAAAGACAATGAAAGCGATATCGCGGAAATTGTCGATGAAGTGAAGGCAGCCGTCGAGATCCGCACAGTCTCCACTGCCGCAGAAGCGTTGGAAATTGCGCTCGAGCGCTCTCCGTTTGAGAGAAAACGCAAAAAAGAGGAAAAATATGCTCAATATCCAGAATGCCGTCCTTAAAATGACGGCGGGCAGACCCGACCAGTTCCCGCGGGACGGACTGCCGCAGATAGCGCTTTCCGGGCGGTCGAACGTAGGGAAGAGCTCTCTTATCAACACCTTGCTCGGCAGAAAAAATTTTGCCCGTACCAGCTCGTCTCCTGGAAAAACCGTGACGCTGAATTTCTATGAGATAGACAGCAGGGCGTACCTTGTCGATTTGCCCGGTTATGGATATGCGAGGCGTTCTGCGGATCGCCGCAGAAGCTTTTCGTCGCTGGCGGATGCTTATTTCGGTGAAGGGCTTGCCTCGGCCGTATGGCAGTTCGTCGATCTGAAGGTCGGGCCGACCGAGGATGATATCATGATGCTCGAATGGCTCAATGCGAACGCTGTCCCTTATCTTGTGGTAGCGACTAAGTCCGACAAGCTCGGGGCGACGGCAAGACGTACCAATTTTGAGGCGCTTGCGACCCATCCGCTTCTTTTACCGCCCTATGCGGCGGAAAAGATACGCACGGTGCTGTTTTCCTCGCAGACGGGAGAGGGGCGCAGCACGCTTTTGTCGGCGCTTTCCGAAATCGTATCCTCATAATTGAAAGGATTCCGAGGCTATGTTGTTTGATATTTTTTCCAATCCGAATGTTTTGGTTGCTTATCTGCTTGCCATTCCCGGCGTGCTTCTCGCGCTTTCCGTTCATGAATGTGCGCATGGGTGGGTTTCGTACAGACTCGGTGATCCCACCGCGAGGAATCTCGGCAGGCTGACGCTGAACCCACTGAAGCATATCGATATTCTGGGCCTTATCTGTATGGTGCTTTTCAGCTTTGGTTGGGCGAAGCCGGTGCCGGTCAACGCACGGTATTATAAAAAGCCGCGGCGGGATATGGCGCTCGTGGCTGCCGCCGGACCGATTTCCAATCTCCTGATGTGCATCATCGGGATGCTGCTGCTTTATCTTTCCTATCTGATTTATTCGCTGACGGCGGCAGATCCGGTCGCGTTCTCCGATTTGTGGAATGCGGCAATGTTTAACTGGCCGGCGTATCTTGGCACTGAGGTCCTGTCGGCGAGGCTTATGTATTTGCTTTTCGTTTTTCTTCTGCAGTTTTCTATTCTGAATATCAGCCTTGCGGTCTTCAATCTTTTGCCGATCCCGCCACTTGACGGCTCCCGAATCGCGTATATTTTTCTGCCCTCAAAATGGTACTTCGGCATTATGCGATATGAAAAATATATTATAATCGCGCTGTTTATTCTTTTGTGGCTCGGCGCTTTCAGCAATATTTTGAGTATCATATCCGGTTCACTGCTCAGCGGGATCAATTGGCTTATTCGACTGTTGCCGTTCTTCCGCTTTCCGTAGTTTTTGATTCGGGTGCCACATGGCAGGGAGGTTGTATTGGAACCGCTTGTTTTTAAGACCGAGATATATGAGGGTCCGCTCGAGCTTTTGCTTGCGTTGATTGCCAAAAATAAAATGGAAATCTTAGATATCAAAATTGCGCCGATCTTTGAACAGTACATGGCGTATGTGGAAATGATGAAACAGATGGATATGGAGGTCGCGGGCGAGTTTATCACGATGGCGTCCGAGCTGATGTATATCAAAAGCCGGATGCTGCTGCCAAGGAAAGAAGAGGAGGGCGATCCGCGTGAGGAGCTTGTCCGGGTGCTGATGGAGTATAAAACGGCAAAAGAGGCGGCAGGTTGGCTCGCCGAGCGGGAAAAAGATTTTTCGGGCCGCTTCGCAAAGGATACCGACGAGATAAGGACGGACCGAGGTGTGCCGGATGCCATGGATATTGCACTTCTGACAGGGGCGATGGAAAAACTGCTGCTTCGGATGGGAGAGCGTCAGAGAGAGGCGGAGGAGAACCGCCCGATGGAAAGTCTTACGCCGCTCATTGCACGCCATGTGGTGCCGGTATCGGAAAAGATTGTTTCCGTTTTACGGTTTCTGCATCGCCGCCGCCGCGCCTGTTTTGACGAACTGTTTGACGGGGTATCGGGCCGGTCGGAGATTGTCGCCATTTTCTATGCTGTTCTGGAGCTTCTGAAGGCGGGACGGATCACCCTTACAAAGGAGCCGGGAGATGTGACGGGCTCTCATGTGATTTTGAATTTCAGTTTTGAACATAGAAAAAAAACGGAGGTGGACGCGAATGCTGCCGGATGAAGGGAAAACGCTTACGCGCGAGGAAATCAAGCGCATTATCGAGGCGGTCCTGTTCGCCGCCGGTCATCCTGTAACCTTTGCTAAGCTTTCCGAAGTGACGGGTGTCACGGAAGAGGAAGTCCGGCAAATCGTAGCCGAGTACGCTGCGGAATATGAAACGGAGGGACTTCCGCGCGGCATCCAGCTTTTGACGCTCGGGGGAGCCTGCCAACTCGTCACCAAGGAAGTGTTTTCCGACTATATTAAGCAGGCGCTTGGCATCCGGGATGGCGGCAATCTGTCCAAAGCGTCGCTTGAAACGCTTGCTATTATTGCGTATAATCAGCCGGTTACCCGTTCTTATATCGACCAGGTGCGCGGTGTTGACAGCGCGTATTCCGTCGGGGTTTTGACGGAGCGAGAGTTGATTGAAGAAAAGGGCAGAATGGATGTGCCGGGGCGTCCGCGGCTTTACGGTACAACGGAGGCGTTTTTGCGAGTGTTCGGGCTTTCCGATATTTCTGAGCTTCCACCCCTGCCGTCCGCGGACGGCGCTGTGGTATGACGGGGCTTGTCATTGCCGCCGCCGTAATTCTTTTTCTAATTTTTCTCTTTACGGTACCGTTTCATATCACGGTGCAGGCGGACGGAGATGTCCGGGTATGGCTGCGCGTGCTGTTTGTGAGGCTTTCGCTTTTTCCGGCAAGACGCCGGAAGCGGCCGAAGAAAGAGAAACAAAAGAGGGAAGCGCCCGCAAAAAAGAAAAAGCAGAAAAAGAGGCCCGAGAGGGAGAAAAAAAACATTCTGCATATGATTCGTCTGGTTATGAAAATAGCGGCGGCTGTTATCAAAAAGCTTTCCCGCCATCTGCGCATCCGTGTGCATCACTATGAGATTTCTGTTGCAACAGGAGACGCGGCGAAAACGGCGATTCTTTACGGCGCCGTGACGGGGCTTTCTAGCACGTTGTTTGAGCTCCTGAAAAATACCGCCAATTTTGGCGTGAAGCGTTCGGCACCGGTAAACGTATATGCAGATTTTGTCGGAGAAAAAACAAAGGCTTATATTAAAATCGACTTTTCTATCCATTTATGGGGCGCGCTTGTAACGCTTCTTGCGGCAGGAATCGCATTTGTCAGAAATAAAAACAGTAAGACTGATGAGCAGAAAGGAAGCATGGAGAATGGATAACCAGAAAAACGCACAAAAGAACAAAATCAGCGAGCTGATTGAATCCTCGCTTGACAGTATCCGCGAGCTTGTGGATGCCAACACTATTATCGGCGAGCCGATTGTAACGGGCTCGGGAACGACGATTATTCCGGTCTCAAAGGTGTCGGTCGGTTTTGCCGGCGGCGGAAACGACTATGCGGGTAAAAATTCCGTCGCGGCCGGAAAAAACAACTTTGGCGGCGGAGGCGGCACCGGTGTTTCGGTCACGCCGGTCGGCTTCCTTGTGGTTGGCGCTGACGGCGGCGTCGAGCTTTTGAATATGAAAAATCCGACCGGGACGTCGGACCTTGGCGCTTCGATTGAAAACATTGTCGACAAGGCGCCGGATATTATCGCCAAAATCAAGGCGATGTTCGATAACAGAAAAAAGAAAAAAGAGGAAAAAAAGGCCGAAGAAGAGGCCGCGGAAAAGAAAGCGGAGGCGGCGGAAGAGGCTGGGGAAGCTCCTGTATCGGATGAGAACGCTTGAGGCGTTTGTATTTCAGGCATAACCAAAGCGCAGATGTCTCCATCTCTTTTTGGGGCTTTTTCAGCGAGGATAAGATTCCTCGCTGAACCCCTGAGGAGCATGCGTTCGTCTTGCCATGATGCAAGCTTGGCAGGGCAGCGTATCAAGCCGTGCCCCGATTAAAAAACGAATAGAATTCATCGTTTCTCCATATCAATAAGGAAAAAAAGCAGGAGAAATATCGATGAAGATCATACGTTTTTTCGCAGTTTTGTTTACGGTGTTGTCCCTCACTCCGCTTATGGTTCACGCGCTGTCGGCGCCTTCCGTGTCTGCTTCTTCCGCTGTGCTGATTGATGCGTCGAGCGGACGGATTCTATATGGAAAAAATGAAAACGAGCGTCGTGGTATGGCGAGCACGACAAAAATCATGACGGCAATCGTGGCGATCGAGAACGCGAAACTGGACAAGCTTGTTACCGTTGCGCCGGCGGCAGTGGGAGTCGAGGGCTCTTCGGTCTATCTTTATGCCGGAGAGGATATTACAATGGAAACGCTTTTGTATGCGCTGATGCTGCAAAGTGCCAATGATGCGGCGGCTGCCATTGCCTATGACGTCGCCGGCGGAATCGAGGACTTCGCCGCTATGATGAATGAAAAGGCAAGAGAGCTTGGCCTTTCCGACACGCATTTTATGAATCCACATGGACTGGATGATGAAAATCACTATACGACTGCCTTTGAGCTTGCCAAAATTGCCGCTTACGCATTGGAGAACGATACCTTTGCTGAAATTGTCGCAACGGAAAAAAAGGTTATCCCGCTTCACAATTCCAGCGCTTCAAGGCTTCTCGTCAATCACAACAAGCTGCTGCGCAGCTACGAAGATATTATCGGCGTCAAGACCGGATTCACCAAAAAGTGTGGCAGAACGCTTGTTTCCGCTGCCGAACGGGACGGCGTGCGTTTGATTTGCGTGACGCTGAATGACGGGGATGATTGGCGGGACCACCGCGCCCTGCTCGATTATGGTTTTTCTTTATATGAAAGAGAGACGCTTGCCACGTCGGGTGCCCTTTCCTATGAGGTTCCTGTCTGTGGCGGAGAAACGGACCTTGTGGCGGTCTCCAATGTCGATGCCTGCGACGCGATGCTGCCCCGTGATCATGGAGCCGTTTCCGTGCGTGTGGAGCTTCCTCGCTTCGTTTATGCGGGCGTGGAAAAGGGAGACTGTATTGGCATGGCCTATTTTCTGGCGGACGGGCAGGAGATCGGGTCGGTCCCTCTTTATGCGGAGAAATCGGTTCCCTGTGTGCGTGGGGAAAAGTCATTCTGGCGAAAGCTTATCCCCTTTGCCGGATAAAGAATAAAGGAGTTGTCACATGAGTGAGATGCGTCTGCAAAAATATCTTTCTGAACAGGGCATTCTGTCCAGACGCGCGGCGGAGGAGGAGATCCGGCGGGGAAAAATAACGGTCAACGGGAGCCCTGCTGTTCTGGGAATGAAGATAGACCCGGGGCGGGATACGGTTCTGTATCGGGGCAAAAAGGTCGGTGCTCCCCGTCGGCATGTCTATCTGATGCTGAACAAGCCGCGCGGGTATGTGACGACCATGCACGACGAAGAGGGGCGTCCCTGTGTTGCGCAGCTTGTTGCGGACGTCGGCACGCGGGTATATCCGGTCGGCAGGCTGGACTTCGATTCGGAGGGGCTTTTGCTGTTTACCAATGACGGTGAACTCGCCAATAAGCTCACACATCCGCGGTATCATAAGTCCAAGGTATACCATGTGAAGCTGCGCGGCGAGGTGTCGGCCGAGAAGATTGCGGCGCTTTCGCGCCCGATGGAAATCGATGGGTATCTGACAAAGCCGACTCATACCACGGTGGTGACGCGAAAAGAGGATTTTACCGTGCTTGCCATGGAGCTGTTTGAGGGACGAAACCGGCAAATCCGAAAAATGTGCGAGTCGCTTGGGCTTGTCATTTTATCTTTGAAACGGATTTCCGTCGGAGAGGTGAAGCTCGGAAATCTTACGCCGGGTAAGTGGCGGTATCTGACGCGCTCTCAGGTGGAATCCTTAAAAAAGTGAGAGAACGGGCATTTCTTACGGGAAGACGGAGGAACTATCATGTTGGAAATCAAACCGATCGCGGATAAAACTGCTCAGAAAGCGCTATGTGAGCTTTGCGGGATTCCTTATCGTGCGGCTGCTCTTGCTTACTCTGCTTATGACAGCGGCGCGCCTGTTGGAATTTGTCAATTCCGAATCATGGAGGACGCCGGACATCTTTATGATTTATGCAATACGTCGGGGGTCCAGGATATGGAGGCGCTCATCATTATGGGTCGGGCGACATTGAATTTTATTGATCTCTGCGGAATTCACAAGGCTTATTTTGAGAGCGAAAAAAATGAGGCGGCAAAGGCTGTTGGCTTCCGTGAGCGGGACGGAAAGCTTTTTATCGATCTTACCGGAATGTTTGAGAGCCCGTGCGGGACGCATAGGAAAAAATGATTTTACAATTCGCTCATATTTTATGGTTTACAAAATAAACGGATTTTGTTATAATAAAGATGAGAAAACAAATGGAGGAGATTCCGATGTGACGAGAATGACTGTGCACTTCAGAACAACTTGACAAATCGGAGGACATAAAATTGATTATTCAGCTTGAGGAAGCGAAAAGAACGCTTCAAGGATTAAGAGGGGATGTCGAGGAACTCGGTTCCGCTTTGAAAATAGACAGGCTTCGCGACGAAGCGGAGGAGCTTGAGCAAAAGACGCTGATGCCGAATTTCTGGGATGATACGGAAAATTCGGGAAAGATTCTGCGGGAGCTCAAACGCATGAAAAATACGCTTGAGGAATATGCCGCCCTTCGGCAGTCATTGGAGGATACGCTCACGCTTGCCGATATGGGCATTGAGGAGAATGACGAAAGCGTGACCGAAGAGGTTACATCGGAGGTGGAAAAGATCCAGGCAGGCGTGGAGCGCATGCGGTTGGAAACGCTCCTTTCCGGTGAATACGATGCTTGCAACGCCATTGTTTCTCTGCATCCGGGCGCCGGCGGTACGGAGGCGCAGGACTGGGCATCCATGCTCTATCGGATGTATACGCGATGGGCAGAAAAGCATGGCTTTGGCGTCAAGCTGCTTGACTGGTTAGACGGAGATGAAGCGGGGCTGAAAAGCGCTACGATGCTCGTCGAGGGAACCAACGCTTACGGGTATCTCAAAAGCGAGCATGGCGTACACCGGCTTGTCCGCATATCACCGTTTGACGCGTCCGGACGCCGTCATACCTCGTTCGCTTCCGTGGAGGTGACGCCGGAACTGGACAACGACACGGATATTGAATTGAAAGATGAAGATTTGGAAATCACGGCGCATCGCTCCAGCGGAGCGGGCGGCCAGCATATCAATAAGACCGATTCTGCCATCCGGATCGTGCATAAACCGACGGGCATTGTGGTCGGATGTCAGACCGAGCGCAGTCAGCTTCAGAATAAGGAGACGGCGCTTCGTATGCTGAAAAGCAAGCTTGCGGAAATCAAGGCGCGGGAAAATCTCGATCGGATCGAGGATATCCGGGGTGAAAAAGCGAATATAGAATGGGGCTCGCAGATTCGTTCTTATGTATTTATGCCGTATACACTGGCAAAAGACACTCGCACCGGTTATGAGGATGGAAACATATCTGCCGTTATGGACGGAGATATCGACGGTTTTATCAATGCCTTTTTGAAAAGCAAAGCATAAAATAAAAGCAAAATCCAAAAATATATCTTGAAAGGGGACTTTATAATGTTCAAAAAAACCAAACTTTATGTCGGCGTGTCGCTGCTTGTTCAGGCGGTCACTTCTCTTGTGATGTTCTTTATCCTTTTGGGAAAGAAAAAGAGCATTGCCGGCGCTTTTCTTGCGCTTGCCGCTGTCAGCGGCGCCGCGGGCGGTTATCTTATCTATGACTGCAAGAAGGAGGCAGATCTGGATTTCAACTGCTTGGATTGCGACGGCGACTGCGATTGTGACGACTGCGACGATGACCTTGACCTTGACGGAGAGCTTTTCTCCCGTGAGGAAGAAGACGAAGAAGCGTCTGAGAACGAAGAAGCGTAAAATCTTGAAAGCGAAAAACGGAGCGGCAAATATACCCGCTCCGTTTTTTTGTTCATATTATAGGCTCCGGTAGATTTTCCCGCGACCTTTCGCTCTCTTCTCCGAGATTCGCTTTGATAAAATCAATGAATTTCGTGACTGCCTGTGAAGCAGGCTGGTATTTTTTCCATACCAGCATGCTAGTGGCGGTAAGCGCAGGATAGAAGGGCTTAAAGACAATGTTCGGATTCTGATACAGAGATACCGCGCCCTCGATGGTCGTCGCGACGCCGAATCCGCAGTCCACGAGCATGGCAGCATTGTAAATAAGATTAAAGGTCATATAAATATCGAGTTTATCATAAAGCTCTCCAAACCAAGCTTCAACACCTAACGCTGTGGCTCTCAGGGAGGTAAAGACCTTATATCCGATAAGATCCTCAGCCCGAATGTATTCCTTTTCCGCCAAAGGAGATTTTGCCGGAACAATTACGCCGCATCGCTCGCTGTTATCAAAACGGATGGATTCGTATTTGGATAAATCGGAGGGCTCAATTATAATCCCAATATCAAGCAGTCCTTTATCCAAGCGTTCCTTGATAAAATCCGCATTATTCGAATATAAGTCAAATTTTACGCTAGGATATTGCTCGCTGAACGTTTGCATCAGGCCGGCAAGCTTGCGCATCGTTTCCGCTTCACCGGTCCCGATGGAAATGATGCCGTGGACGGCGGATGTATCATGCAGCTCATCTGCGGTTTTTTCCGTAAGCTCAATAATTTCCTGCGCGCGGCGGCGGAGCAGAAATCCCGCGTCTGTCAGCGCGATTTTACGTCTGCCCCGTATAAATAGCTGTACGCCGAGCTCTTCTTCGAGCTGCATCAGCTGCCTGGAAAGCGCCGGCTGTGAAATATGCAGAATCTCCGACGCATGGGTGATATTTTCTTCCCGTGCCACGGTAAGAAAATATTTCAATATGCGATATTCCATAAACTGTCTCCTGAAATAAAAATAGAATGGAAAACTTTGCAATGAAAGCCTTGCATCATCCCAGATATCCGGAAGAGGGGGCTGTTTGCAGGACCGCATAGAATAAGAAAAAGCCGATCCATGGAAGAATCCGCTTTTTCCATCCTCATGAGAGGATTTATGTTAAGATAAACCTATCTTCCCGAAAAGGAACTGCATATATTAGCTTCTGTTCTTTCTCAGGATATTCATGATATCGTCAAAATCGCTGTCCGAGATGAGAGATTCCTTTTCATCGGACGCAATGGAAGCTTTAGGCGCTTCTTCTGCCTTGGGTTTGGCTGCCGGCGCGGAGAAAGAAGATGCCGGTGCGGGACGGGATGCTGCGCTTGCAGCGGGCTTTGCGCCGCCGGTTGCGTTGTCGTCGGATTTCAAACCGGTTGCGATGACGGTCACCTTGATGGTATCTTCCAAGGAGTTGTCAAAAGCGGCACCCCAAATAACCGTTGCTTCCGGATGAGCTTCATTGGTGATCATCGCAGATGCGGTTTCTACCTCGTCAAGGCTGATATCGGGAGAAGCGGTGATGTTAATCAGGATACCGGTCGCACCGGAAATAGACGTCTCAAGCAGCGGGCTTGTCACTGCCATCTTTGCCGCAACCTCTGCCTTGTCTCTGCCCGTGCCGGTTCCGACGCCCATATGAGCGTAGCCGGCATCACGCATGACGGAAGAAACGTCGGCAAAGTCGAGATTGACGATGCCGGGAACGTTGATAAGATCAGAAATGCTCTGCACACCGTGGCGCAGGACGTCGTCCGCATATTCAAAGGCATTGGCGAGTGTAATTCTGTTTTCGGAGATCTGTTTGAGTCTCTCGTTCGGGATTACGACGAGAGAATCAACAAATTCACGCAGGCAAACGATTCCGTTTTCAGCCTGCACCATACGCTTTCTGCCCTCGAAAGAGAAGGGCTTTGTGACAATTCCGATGGTCAGAATGCCCATGTCCTTGGCAACCTTGGCAACGATAGGCGCCGCCCCGGTGCCTGTGCCGCCGCCCATACCGGTTGTAATAAACACCATGTCAGAACCGCGGATGATATTGGAAATGTCCTCAATATTTTCTTCAGCTGCCTGTTTTCCGACATCCGGATTGGAGCCTGCTCCGTGTCCTTTGGTAATTTTTTCTCCGATTGCGATTTTGGTTGGCGCGCTCGACGTGAGAAGAACCTGCTTGTCACAGTTGATCGTGACAAAATCGACTCCCTGAATGTTGGACTCAATCATGCGGTTTACAGCATTTCCGCCGCCGCCGCCAACACCGATTACTTTTATTTTAACGCCGCTGTCGTAATTAGAATTGAATTCGAATCCCATTTTTTTATCTTCCTCCTGCCATTGATCTCGATAATGGTACACAATACTATTGTAATATGTTTTTTGCATATTTGCAAGATGTTTTTTGAAAAATATTCTCAAAAACAAAAAAATTTTTATTAAAATCGACCAAAATCTCCCCGTTTGTGTAAATTGTGGACTCGTTTGACAGTTTTATTCTGTTTCTAAGACGCCGGTGATTTCAAACGACGCCATACCAAGCTTTGCGGCATAGATAGTGCCGGTGACGCCGTACATATTTTCTGAAAGATAGCGGACTGTGCGCAGGCTGAACTGAATTTTTTCTTTCAGATTTTGCATGTCGCCATAGATGAGCGTGTATTTGTCTTGCATATTTGCCGTGATGTTGAATTTCTCTGAAAGATCGAGCGATGAAAGCGGCTCGGGGAAGAGGCTTTCCTGAAAGACAGCGAGGCTTTCCCGTGCAGCCTTGTCGTCGGATTCATCGGCGAATTCGAGCGGTGCTCCCAGCTTACAGCTTTTGATTTCGGGGAGAAGAAGAAGGGTTTGAGCCCTCTCTTTGGCAGAGAGCTCATCTGGAAAGACTTCCAACACAAGCAGAGAATCCGACAGAATCCAGAAGGTCCCATTATATTCCGTATAGTAGAGTGGTTCGTATTCTTCAATAATCAGAGAAAGCTCTGTGGGCAGGTGCCGCTCGACGGTAACGCTTTTGATATACGGACTGACGGCTTTTACGCGAGCAGCGATATCTGATTTATCGATGGCATATTGATGCCGTCCGATTTTGATGTCGGCGGCATCCAGAATACTCTGTTCCGAAACGGCAAGTGCGTTTTCGACGACGACGGTCCTGATGCGGCACCCCGATAAAAACCAAATGACAAGCGATAGAGTAATCGCACAGAAAAAAAACACGATGAGAAAATTTCGTCTTTTCAAATCGGTTCCCGTTATGATAGCTGTTTTTTGGGGGCCGCTTTTTTTCATCCTTGTCATGCCTTTCCGCCGTTTCAGAGAAACGACTTATTAACGAGCAAGCGGATATTTTGTTCGCCTGTCAAGTTTCTTTCTTTTGGATAAGAGTCAGCACATCGCGGCTGACAAGCATTCGCAGATCCTCGTAGATTTCCTCTTGGGACGATGGATGGGCAAAGGTTTTAATAGCTTCTGATAATCGACGCGAGGTTTCTTTATTATACAAGATGCTGCATACACTGTCATAAAGCACATTGGATGTCAGGTATTTTTCCTCCAGTAGAACAGCAGCACCGGCGTCCGCGAGTTGTTTTGCGTTTTCATATTGGTGATTATTCACGACATTGGGAGAGGGAATCAGAATGCAGGCGCGTCCGAGCAGCGCCATTTCTGAAATGGTCATAGCACCTGCACGACAAATGACGACATCGGCGACGCTTTCCCATAGAGGCATGTCATAAATATATTCAAGCAGGCGGATATTCGGACATTTGTCGAGCCCGTATTCCTTGGCTTTTGCCATTGTTGCCTCGTGTTCGATTTTTCCGGTTGCGTGAATGTGAAAAACATCGGGGCTTTTCGCCGACAGTGCTCTCATTAGCTCCAATATCTCTTCGTTGATGCGTTTTGCCCCAAGGCTTCCTCCGAAGGATAGAATGACGCGCCGGGTTCCGGCCGGGATCCTAAGCTGCGCTTTGAGGTCGCCTCCGCCTTGCACGGACGGCGGGGAAATGAGCGGATTGCCGACGCAGCGTATCTTATCTTTTTCTTTCAAATAGTCGGCGGTGGTGGGGAAATTCGTATAAATACGATCGACTTCCTTTTCCAACATTTTGACTGCCTTGCCGGGAATGGCGTTGGATTCATGCACCGCTGTCGGAATTCCGAGCTTTGCGGCGGCATGCAGCAGCGGCCAACAAAGATAGCCTCCGGTTCCGATGGCAATATCCGGTTCGAATTCCAGCAGCAGGCGTCTGGCTTTGCGAGGTGCGGTAAAATAGTAATAAGCAGTTTTGAGATTGGATAGCGAGAGACTGCGGCGCAGACCGCGCATTTCAATATGATAAATAGGATATCCGGCATTGGAAACGAGTTTGTTTTCCAGACCTTTTTTTGTTGCGATAAAGGCAATTTCCGCGTTTTTATCATGATCCCTGATGGTGTTGGCGATGGCGATGGCGGGATTGATATGACCGCCTGTGCCGCCGCCGGCGAGAAGAATTTTCATGCGCGAGGGTTCCTTTCCGTTGAATCTATCGAGGATTTGCTTTCGCTTCGTACTCGCTCTCCGGAGGAGAAGCGGGAGATCGATAAGATGATGCCCATTTCTGCAAGCTGCATGACAAGCGCAGTGCCCCCATAGCTGAAAAAGGGAAGCGCGATGCCTGTTGTCGGAATGGTGGTGGTTACGACGGCAATGTTCAGAAGGGCCTGAAGTCCGACCTTGGCCGTGAGTCCCGCTACAAGCAGGGAAGAGAAGGTATCCGGCGCCTTCTTTGCAATATGAAAGCCGCGCCAAATCAGCAAGATAAATAGAGCAATTAAAGCGAGAGCGCCGACAAGTCCGAGCTCCTCGCATACGATAGCAAAGATAAAATCGTTCTGCGGCTCGGGAAGCCATAGATGCTTTTGATAGCTGTTGCCAAGTCCTACTCCGAAAAGACCGCCCGACCCAATGGCCAGCAGGCTTTCGTAAGGCTGAAAACCATTGTCAAGCAGATAATCCTCTGGGTGCAGCCACGCGTCAATGCGCGCTTTGGTATAATCGGTAAAGAGTATGATTCCGAGTGCGCCGGCGCCAAAAACGCCCGCGATGCTGCCGATCCACTTGATGCTAGCACCCGACATGAAAATCATACATGCACCGAGAATGAAAAGAATAATCGTGCCGGACATGTGTTTTTCCAGGGCAACGGTGACACAGACGAGTCCGATAATGCCGGCGGGAATCAAAATGCCGTATTTGAATGTTTTCATTTTCGTCAAGAATTTGGATATGTAAAGTGAAAGCAGCAGCACAAGAGCAAATTTCATGATTTCGGATGGTTGGAACTGAATGGGCCCGATTTCCACCCAACGTCTTGCGCCTTTTGCCGACGTGCCAATCCCGGGCAGAAAAACACACCAGAGAAGAACGTAGCTGACGCCGAAAATCGGGAGCGTCATTTTCTTTAGGAAACCATAGTCGACGACGGACATGCCGATCATTGCGATGATTCCGATGACTGCCCAGACAAGCTGCTTTTTGATAAAATAGAAGCTGTCTCCGCCCATATTGGCCTCGGCATATACGTAACCGGCGGAGGAGACCATAACAGAGCCGAAGCAGACAAGCAGGACAACCAGAATCAAAAAGGGCTTGTCAACACCGCCGCGGACGCGGTAGACCGTCGTCCCGTCAGAGCTGACAAGCTCATGCAGGAATTCTTTGACAGGATTCCCGCGCTCTGCGGGCGCTGTGGGAGCCCGGTTCCCGGTATATGCTGTTTTTTCATTTGTTCTTGCCACCTTAGCACCTCTTTTTTTGGTTAACAAATATAGTGTAGTACTTTTCTTTACAGAAAGCAATAGGAAAAAACTGCTATGACAGCGGTGAGGAGAATCCCAAACGCTGCGATGCCAGGCTCACTCCATCCGCATTTTTCAAAATGATGATGGATGGGTGCCATTTTGAAAAGTCTTTTGCCATGAGTCAATTTAAAGAATCCGACCTGAAGAATGACGGACGCCGCTTCTATCACGTAAAAGAGTCCGACGACAAGGATGACAAGCGGGACGTTAAGAAGAAAAGCAAGTCCCGCAACCATTCCGCCGAGAAACAGAGAACCGGTGTCTCCCATGAAAACCCTTGCGGGATTCCAGTTATACACAAGAAAGCCGATGCAGGCGCCAAACGTCATGCCGGCAAGGACGGCAAGCGTAGGGTCGCTTGCATGCTCAGGAGAGAGGAGCGTCGGGAGGCGGAATCCGCATACCGCGAAGAACGCAGCGACGGTGGCGG
This sequence comes from Clostridiales bacterium, assembly GCA_003150035.1. Classification (GTDB taxonomy): domain Bacteria; phylum Bacillota; class Clostridia; order Oscillospirales; family CAG-272; genus QALR01. The sequence goes on along the minus strand of QALR01000015.1, from coordinate 62,992 downwards.
TGACAGATGCACAGAGTCCGTCAATACCGTCCGTCAGATTGACGCTGTTGTTAACGCCTACGATGAGGATAATCGCGAAGCCGTAGTAGGCGATACCAAAGTCCACCGTTTTGTCGAGAAAAGGGAAAATGACCTTTGTATCAAGGCCGCCGTAGAGTGTCATCAGAAAGAGATAAGCCGCCGCGACAATGACCTGAAAAAGAAATTTCTGATAAGCCCGCAGCCCTTCGTTTTGCTTTTTCAGAAGCTTTGCGCGGTCGTCGATAAAGCCGACGGCTCCAAAGGCGGCTGCCATGCCGAGGGTGATCCAGACGCGCGGCAGGTCTTCTTTCGGAAAAACAAAGAAAGAGAAGAGGATGCCCACGATAAAAATGGCGGCAATGAAGAAAAGTCCGCCCATGGTGGGCGTACCTTCCTTTGATTTGTGCCATCTCGGACCGATTTCCAGTATCGGCTGTCCCATCTTTCGGCTGATAAGTGCAGGAATAAATTTTTTAGAAAAAAGCACGGTCAATATTAGTGTCAAGACAACCGATAAAATGAAAACCTTCAGCATGTGTTCTCTCCGTTAAATCAATTTGATCACTCTCTCGAGTTCCATAGCGCGGCTTGCCTTGAAGAGCACCGCGTCTCCCCTTTCAATGATAGATTTGATGATATCCGCCGCTTTTTCGGCGTTTTCCGTATCCTCGATGATCGTGATCTGTTCCTTTTTCATGCCTGCAGCAAGCGCACCTTCGGCAATATCGCGCGCCGCTTTGCCAAAGGTAATCAGACGTTCAACACCTTTTCTTGCCGCTTCGTTGCCAATATCAAAATGTGCCTGCCTTGAAACATGCCCAAGCTCCAACATATCGCCAAGCACGGCGATAGGACGCAGCTTTTTCTTTTTTGCGGTATGGCAAAGAACGTCAAGTCCCGCGGACATGGATTCCGGATTGGCGTTGTAGCAGTCCTCGATGATGGTAATTCCGTTTTTCTCCTCAATGTGCTGCCTCATCTCGGCCGGAGAAAAATTGAGAAGTCCATAGCGGATTTTTTCTTCCGGCACGCCGAGCAGAATACCGCATACGCAGGCGACAAGGGCGTTGTAAATGTTATGGCGGCCGATGACGTTGACCCGCACATTGTTCATGATTTCTCCGTCGTGCAGGCGGATGTCGAAGAGCATATGCTCGGCGAACATACGGATATTTTTTGCGCTGTAGGTACAGTCCTCATTTTCAATTCCGATGTAGATTTTGCAGATGCCGTCAGCTTCCACATCGCGCAGCAGGGGATCGTCTCCATTGAGAATCAGGATGCCGCCAGGCTTCATTCCGTCTATGATTTCCATCTTGGCATCCCGAATATTTTCTCTCGTGCCTAGATTTTCAATATGAGCGGTTCCGATGCCTGTGATGACGGAAATATCCGGCTCCACCATTTTAGAAAGCTCGGAAATCTCTCCGCGGTGGTTCATCCCCATTTCTACGACGAGCGCCTTATGGACAGCGGTAAGTCCGAGCAGCGTCAGAGGCAGACCAATCTCGTTGTTGAAGTTTCCGTGCGATTCATTCGTTCTATATTTTGTGTCAAGAACGGAATAAATAAACTGCTTGGTCGTGGTTTTTCCGACGCTTCCGGTTACAGCGACTGAAATGGTGCGGAACAGCTGGCGATACGCGTGCGCGATGCTGCCAAGCGCACGTCTGGTATCCTCTACGACAACACAAGGTATAGGGCAGTTCTCCGGAACTTTTTCCACCACGGCAAAAACAGCTCCCGCTCTCGCAGCATCAGAAAGAAAATCGTGACCGTCAAATTTGTCTCCTCTGATCGCGATAAAAGCGTCGGCTTTTTTTGTGGTTCTGGAATCGATGGAGATCCCGTAAGCCGTAAGACCGGCGTCGGAGGTTCCGCTTATGGTCCCGCATGCGGATTTTGCGAGCGTTTCAATGGTGATTCCGCTGTCATTCAGGCTGAGATACATTTTTTTATCCTATCCTTTTAGTATTTGATATACGATTTCGCGTTCGGAAAAATGATGTTTCCCGGCTTTATCGCAAATATAATTTTCATGTCCTTTGCCGGCAAGCAGGATAACCTCTCCCGCCGCCGCATGGGTTACGGCATATTCAATGGCTTCTTTTCTGTCGGTGATGCAGATATGATTTTCTTTTTTCATACCGTCTGTAATGTCGGAAATGATGGCTTCCGGCGCTTCGCTTCGCGGATTGTCGCTTGTGACGATGACAAAATCGGCATTTTCTTCCGCTATGCGTCCCATTTCCGGGCGTTTTCCCCGATCTCTTTCTCCGCCGGCACCGAACAGCACGGTGAGCTTCTTTGCGATCGGACGCAGCGCCAGGAGAGCTTTTTCCAAGGCGTCCGGCGTATGTGCATAATCGATAAAGACAGAGAAATCGGTGCAGGTAGCAAGTTTCTCGAGCCTTCCGGGTGGAGCTGTGAGCTTCTTTGCTGCCTGCGACAGCATCTGCGCGGGAAGTCCGGCAAGTCTTGCCGCCGCGATGGCGGCCGCGCTGTTGTAGACGTTGAAGCTGCCGATAAGCGGGGCTTCCACCGGTATGCATTCTCCTTCGTATGTATGGAGAAGATAATGGCTGCCGGACGCTGTGCACCGGATGGCACTCATGAAAAACTCAGCGTTCGGATTGCTTCCCGAGTAATAATATACGTCTGCGTTTGCTGCAAATCCCATATACTGTGCCGCATCGTCGTCAAGATTGAGGAGGGAATTCCGACTGTTTCTGAAAAGTCCCGCTTTGGCGTCCCTGTACGCTTCCCAGGTTTTGTGGTAGTCCAGGTGATCTCTTGAGAGATTGGTGAAAATTCCTGTTTCAAAGGTCAGCCCGAACAGCCGGGCCTGAGAGATGGCATGGGACGATGCCTCCATCACGACAAGATTTGTGCCGGCTTCTTTCATTTCCAAGAGCAGAGGGTACAGCTCCTCCGGAGGAGGGGTTGTATAATCGGAAGCGGTGCTGTGAGCACCGTCTGAATATTCCACCGTCCCGATAAGCCCGGTGCGGTATCCTGCCATGCGGAAAAGCTCGGAAAGAAAATAGGAAACGGAGGTTTTTCCGTTGGTCCCGGTGACGGCGAAAAGCCGAAGCGATTTCTGCGGCATACCGAGTGCGCGGCTCCATGCGAGCGCATAGGATTCGCGCACGTTTTCAACCTCGATGACGGGGATACTCATGCCGCGGGTCCGTGCCATATCGCCCTTTTCCAGGACAATCGCGTGGGCGCCGGCATGCTCTGCTTCTCTCATGTAGGAAAGGCCGCCCTCCGTCGCTCCGTCTATGCAGAAGAAAACATCGCCCGGTTTGACGTTTCTGGAGTCTCGGCAAGGCATGCCGACGTGGAAATCGCCCCTCATGCCGGGGGAGAGAATTTCATTTGGATAAAGAATTTGTGAAAGACGCATAAGCCCTCCGGAACACGAAATTTTTACATGCAACGTCCGGTTTTTGCGTACTTCCTTTTGTCTTGCGTGCCGCTAATCGGCAGTATCCATATGCCGGAAATCCACGACGATGACGGTTCCCTTCGATGTTATCGTTCCGGCGGGGAGAGACTGACTGACCGCGACGGCTCCTGTGCCGCCGGTCGCTCCTGTCAGATGGATGTTGAAGCCGGCATCTGTTAAGGCTTTGTTTGCCTGTGCGGCAGTTTTTCCAATAATATTGGGAACCACAGCCGTTTTTTCGGCGGCGGTGTCGCTGGTATAGAGAATGACTTTTCCGTTTTCCTTGGAAAGCGTGCTGCCAGATGTCGGAACCTGACTGATAACGCTAGTTCCATCTCCGACAATCTCGTAAGAAAGTCCCGAGGAATTTAAGCGGCTGATAGCCTCGTCAAGCGACATGCCGCGGAAGTTCGGAAGATCCATTTCCATCGTGGCAAGCTCTGCCTCGGTGTATTCCGGCTCGATTCCAAGATAGGGAAGGACATCGGCAAGCAGCTTGGATACATAAGGCGCCGCGACTGTGCTTCCGTAAATGGAGCCGATGGTCGGTTCGTCTACGATGATGATGCAGACGACCTGGGGATCATCCGCAGGCGCGTAAGCGACGGTAGAAGCAATTCTCTTGTTGTTGCCAGTTCCTTTTTCGGAGGTACCGGTTTTTGCCGCTACGGAGTAGCCTTTGACATAGGCGTTTTTTGCACCTCCGTTTCCGGATACGCCTTCTTCGAGAATTTGACTGATGGTGGCGGCGGTCTCCTCGCTGATGACCTGACGCACAACGTTCGTGCCAAAGGATGCGAGTACGTTGCCGTCATCGTCGACAATTTCCTTAACCACATGGGGGGTGACCAGAGTCCCTCCGTTCGCGACGGCGGCGACTGCCGTAATCTGTTGGAGCGCCGTTACGTTATAACGCTGACCAAAGGAATAAACAGCAAGGTCTACACCCGTCATATCCTCTTCTTTGGTATAAATAGATCCGGCCTCTCCGGGGAGATCAATCCCTGTTTTGGAGTCAAGTCCGAAAGAGGAAAAGTAATGGCAGAAGGTAGAAATCCCGATGCGTTCCGCAAGCCTCATCATGACGGGGTTGCAGGATTGCTGCAGTCCTTCGGCGAAGGTCAGCACACCATGCCCCGTGGTTTTATGACAGCGAATTGGACGGGACCAACCGCTTACCATATAGGAGCCGGTACAGGTAAAGCGTTCTGTCACGGTGGTAAGATTTTCCTCCAGAGCCATAGAGGTCGTGAAAATCTTGGAGGTGGAACCCGGCTCGTAGGTTTCTGTCAGACACTTGTTGTTCCACATAGAAAACATCAAGTTGGATGCGTATTTTTGATATTCCTCGGAGTCCTCGCCATATTCCGCGGCATAGCTGACAAGTGCGTCGTCGTAATAATCCGGGAGCGTGTATGGATCGTTGAGATCAAAATAAGGATAAGTCGCCATGGCGTAAATCTCGCCCGTGCTAGGATCCATCACAATGCCGCAGGCACGTGCCTCACAGCCGGATTCAATGGCTGCCTCCTCCAAATATTTTTCGAGGAAGCTTTGGATTTTGTAATCAATCGTAGTGACAAGATTGGCGCCGTTTTCGGCATCGATGTAAGTTTCATAATTGTATGGCATAGAACCGCCGGTGCCATCTTTTGCGGAGAGGATTTTGCCGGAGGTGCCGGACAGAGCGGTATCATATTGATATTCCAATCCATATCGCCCGCCGTCTGCGCCGCAGAAGCCGATGACATGAGAGGCCAGTGTCCCGAAAGGATAAACCCGGCTCGTAGTTTCCACAAGGTGGATCGAGGAAAGGTCATTGTCAATAATAAATTGCCGCACCTCGTCTGCCGTTTCCTTTTCCACGTTTCTTTTGATGGTTCTATCGCGGTACTGTGTTTTCTGTGCTTCTCCGTAAACAAAATCATAATCGACGTCCAGAATTTCTGAAAGACCCTCGGCTACAAGCCGGCGTTCTGCGTCGTCCTCCATAACGTGCGGATCGATAAAAATACGCTCAGTCGTATAATTGGCGGCGAGCACGACACCGTTTCTGTCCGTGATTTGTCCCCGCTTCGCGGTGATGGTGGTTTCATAAACCATTTGCTCGAGCACGAGCCGTCTGTAATCCCCGTGTTTTATGATTTGCAGATAAAAAAGTCTGCCGATGATAATGGCGGCAAAAAATGTACACACGGAAAAAAGTACGAAAGACCTCACACGGATAGTGCGAGACGGCCTGCCGATGATCGAGCTTGGTTTGGATGAACCGAATTCTTTGCCTTTTTGCATAAATGGCTCGATTCCTTTCGCCCGAATAGTAACTTTTTCCGTCGATCGTAAGGAAAGCGGCGCTCTTTTCCTGCGTTATTTCCCTTACGCCGGTAATTCATTATATTTTTTTGCGGAAATTTTATGCTTTTTTCCTCATGAAATTGAAAAAATCAGCGAATTTCTTAGTTTTTGTATTCAAAAAACTTGAATAGATTCTGTCTTGGGTTAAGCTATGACTCGGTTTGCTCTGCTGTTTCCTGGATGGTGTCGTCTAATATGATTGTCTGCCCACCCTCGTTGGAAAGCCCGAGTTCCCCTGCCGTGTTCTCGATTTCTTCAAAAGAATATTTACGATTGAGTTCACCCTGCAGAGTATCTTCCTCGGAGGCGAGCCCGACAATCTCTTTTTTCATATCCGCGATTTCGGCCGATATGGCGGATACCCGGATGAGAGCGAACACCAAGGCGAGAAACAATACGGTTACCGCGGCGGCACAGAGCACGATCGTCGTGGGGAACGGCGTTTTGTCGCCCTTTATCGTACGATAGCCCTTTCCGCCGGTAAAAATATCTCGCAGCAAAACGAGGAGGGCGTTCTGCCCCTTTTGTTTTGGCGCACTTCCGGATTTCATGTTCTTATCCCTCTAGCTTTTCCGCGACCCGCAGCTTTGCGCTGTGTGACCGATGGTTCGCTGCCAATTCTTCTTCGCTCGGAAGAATCGGCTTTTTTGTAAGAATTTTGATTTTTGGCTTTTTGCCGCATATACAGACGGGGTAGGACGGCGGACAGATGCAGCCTGCTGAAAGCTCCGCAAATGTGCGCTTGACCTGCCTATCCTCCAAAGAATGAAAAGTAATGACCGCGAGCCTGCCGCCGGGATTTAAGCGTTCTGTGATTTTGGAAAGCGTCGGCTCCAGGACGGAAAGCTCCCCGTTGACTTCAATGCGAATGGCTTGAAACGTTTTCTTTGCCGGATGATGTCCGACAGCGAGAAGCTTTTTGGGCGTGACGCTTTTGATGATTTCTACTAGCTCTCCGGTCGTCTCGATAGGATGTGTCTCTCTTGCTTTTACAATGGCGGCGGCAATACGTCCTGCACCGGGCTCTTCGCCGTAATCAAAAAGGATGCGGCGCAGCTCATCTTCCGAATAGGTGTTGACCACGTCATAGGCAGAAAGCGGCGCGTCCGTATTCATCCTCATGTCGAGCGGCGCGCAGGTGTTGTAGGAAAAGCCTCGCTCCGGCGTGTCAAGCTGATAGGAGGAAACGCCAAGGTCGAGCAGCGCGCCGTCGATGCGGCAAATTCCGAGTGCGTTCAGAACCTCGTCTATATGGGAGAAATTATCCTTGACGAGCCGGAGCCTGTCCCGATATTCCGCAAGCCTTGATTCGGAGGTTCGAATGGCCGCCTCGTCCTGATCGATACCGATGAGAAGCCCGCCCTCGAGCCGCCTTGCAATTTCCTCTGCATGACCGCCGCCGCCGAGCGTACAGTCCACATAGATGCCGTGGGGCTTGATGTCCAACGCTTCGACTGCCTCGGAGAGCAGAACGGAGGTATGAGAATAGTTGTCGCTCATTTTGTTCCTCCGGATTAACAGCCGAGCGCGACCATGAGGTCCTCGATTTCCTCGGAGCTTTCTAGCTCGCTTTCCGTTTTCCAAGCCTCCTCGGACCAGATTTCCAGATAAGAACCAAGCCCAAGAATCACGGCGTTTTTGTCAATTCCGGCATAGTCCCGCAGGTTTTGCACGATGTTGATGCGGCCTTGTGCATCCACCGTGACGTCCGATGCGTTCCCGAAGATGAAACGCCGGATTTTTACGGCCTGTGCCTGCGGCAGCTCTTCGATTTTAGCGGTGAATTTTTCCCATTCCGCCATCGGATAGACGGTGATACATTTTGCGGTCCCGCGCGTAATCACAAACGTGTCGCCGAGCTCTTCGCGGTATTTTGCCGGGACAAAAACGCGGCCTTTGGCGTCTACGGTATGCGCATACTGACCGAGAAACATAATTTCACCGTCCTTTCTGACAGGGAATACGATTGTGGAAAACTCCGTGGAAACTGTGGAAAACCTCCACTTTCCACCACAATTAACCACTTGTACTATCATTATAAAGGAACACAGAGCAAAATGCAATAGCTTTTTCGGAAAAAAACGTATTTTTTTCAAATTTTATTCATGCTTTTTTGACCAAATTTTCACAAATGAAGAGGCGCGTTTCGGCGTGGCGGGCGATCGAATTTAAAATAAAGAAACGGGGCATATCCCGAAAAGATATGCCCCGCTGAAAAACACAAGAGGGGAGAAAATATTATGTTGCTTTGTTATTCAAAGGCAACCGATTTGGCGTAAGTTAAAATATTGTCCTCCTGCTCCTCGAAATTATCGGCTTTCGTGGCAAACTGTATCATCCAAAAGGCATCATCGCTCTTATAGATGACAGCAAGGTAGGTGTAGGTGTCACCGTTGCTTTCGGCGTCATAACGGAATGTTGTCATACCGTCGATTTCCTCCGGTTCAGCATCGAGTTCATATCCCTCGATGACGACATTCGCATAGTCCTCGGTGGTGGAATTTTCTCCTAATGCAGTGCCGTCAAACAGGGAAAATTCTTCTTTTATGGCGAAGATGGCGACGTACTGAGAGTCGTAGACCGCGGTGTAGCTTACATAATCCCGTTCCGTAAAGTCGTCGGTGAGTGTGATGCTCATGCCCGATTTGGTAAATGTTTTGGGCGATGCTTGAAATAAACTGCATCCGCAAAGAAGGCAAGAGCAGAGAAGTGTGAGAACAAGTGCTGCGCTCAGTATGCGTTTCATGATATACCTCCGAGATATAAATGAAAATAAAAGATGAATTCTATCACTCATCATATCATGTAATGCCAATTTTGTCAATACAGAATCATAAAATAAAAGAGACAAGGTGAAATTTCCACCTTGTCTCTTAAAAGTGCTGGTTTTCTGCGGCTTATTCCGCCTGCTCGCCGGCCGTATAAGCGGCGATGTCTTCTTCTGTTGCGTCCCCCGTATCCTTGCCAAGAAGCGCCCGGATCGAAAGGCTTACCTTCTGATTATCCATATCGATGTCGGTGATTTTCGCATCCACAACCTGTCCCTTTTTCAGTACCTCGGAAGGGCTTGCGAGCTTGCGGTCGGCGATCTGCGAAATGTGAATGAGTCCGTCAACGCCCGGAATGATCTGGGCAAACGCGCCGAAAGGCATCATAGAAACGATCGTGACGGGGACGGCATCATCCACCTGATACTTTTCTGTGAAAAGCTTCCATGGATTGGTTTCTTCGGTTTTATAACCGAGAGAAATCCGGTTTTTCTCACGGTCAAACTCTTTGACAAAAACCTCAAGCGTATCGCCGACGGAAACGACATCTTTGGGGCTTACGGCTCTGAGCCAAGAAAGCTCCGAAATGTGGACCATCCCATCGATCCCGCCGAGATCAACGAACGCGCCGTAAGAAGTAAGACTTTTGACCTTGCCCGTGTAATGCTTGCCGACTTCGATTTCGGACCAGAATTTTTCAAGCTGTGCTTTTCTTTCCTCTCTGGCCACTACCCGAATCGAGCCGACGGCGCGGCGGCGCTGTTCTTTGAGATCGATAATTTTAAATTTCTGCGTGGTTCCGACAAGAGAAGAAAGATCCGCATCTTTCGGAACGGGCGTCTGGGAAGCAGGGATGAAAATCTTTTGACCCAACGCATAAACAATGATGCCGCCCTTCACGGCCTCGATCACTTTTCCCTCCAGAACCTCTCCGGATTCTTTGGCCTGCACGACTTTTTCCCAGTTGTTCTTTGCGTCGATCTTCTTTTTGGAGAGCATAGCGATTCCGTCGAGATCGCTGACGCGGATGGCGATAGCTTCTACCTCATCGCCGATTTTAAACAGATCTTCCAGCTTTGCCTGCGGGTCATCCGTCACGTTTTCCAGCGTGAGAATGCCGGTAACCTTCTGACCGATATCCACATGGACTTCGGTGCCGGAAACCGAGGTAACAACGCCCCGGACGGTGTCTCCTGTATTTAAAGATTTGAAAGATTCATCAAGAAGCTGTGCGAAGTTTTCCTGTTCGCTCATGGTGTTTTGTACCTCCTCTATTATGTAGCCGGGCGTTGAGGCGCCGGCCGCGATGCCGATGGTGCCGGTCATCGCTTTTATGTTTCCCGGAATATCGGCGGCTGATTCGACAAGATAGGTCGAAGGACAATTTTTCCGGCTGATCTCGAAGAGCTTTTTTGTATTGGAGCTTTTTTGACTGCCGACAACCAACATGGCATCGCATTCATGCGATAGCTTGTCGACCTCGATTTGCCGCGTTTCCGTAACATTACATATTGTATCAAAAAATAAACCGTTTGTATATAGGTTTTCAAGAAATTTTTTTGTTTTTTGATAATCCGACAAATGATGTGTTGTTTGAGAAGCCAAAATTATCCGTTTAGATTCAAATTCATGTAATTCTTCACAATCGAAAGCGGATTTCATTTCATCAAAATTTGCGTATACCCGGTATGCGCCTTTGATATAGCTAGAAATTCCGATGATTTCCGGATGGCGCGCGTCTCCAAGCAGTATGGTGAAGGTATCCTCTCCGGTATGTTTCTCCATAATATGATAGATTTTAGCGACAAAAGGGCAGGTCATATCCAGGATTTCCGCTTCGGGATGGTTCTGGGTAAAGCACATAAGCTTTTCTTTTACAAGGCGGGGAACGCCGTGCGTCCGGATAACAAAAACTGAACGGGGCGGGGCGCTCCCAAGCATAGCGTCTATTTCCGCCTCCTCTATCGTATGAACGCCCATTTCGGAAAGCCGCCGTATGACGGTCGGATTGTGAATCAGCTCTCCAACGGTGTAGATAGCGGCATCCGGCCGGGAATCCGCACAGGCAAATACCGTGTCAACGGCGCGTTTTACACCAAAGCAGAAGCCGGCGTACTTAGCCGTTTTAATGATTTTTGACATCTTCTGCCTCCTTGGCCGCGCCAAGCGCACAGATTCTTTCGAAAATCATTCTCGCTGCCGCATTGTATTCCGCGATATTGCCGCGGGAAAAGCCCAGCTCCTCATATAAAATCGGTTTGCCGATAATGACCGTAACTCTGCGGAAAAGACGGATGCGGTTGTTTTTGGTCTGAATATAAACGGGCAAGACGTTGCTTTTTGCTCGGTATGCCATAAGTCCCACGCCGCTTTTGGCGTCCGCCGGGGATGGCACCTTTCCCGGCATGCGTGTGCCCTGAGGAAAAAGCCCGATATACCCGCCCGACTTCAGAACGTCAAGAACCTCTTCGATGGCGTGGACATCCGCCGTCCCGCGCGAAACGGAGATGGTCCCGAAGCTGCGCAGAATTTTGGCAAGGAGGGGATTGCGGAAGAGCTCCTTTTTCGCAAAAAAGAAAATCTGCCGTTTCAGATTCATGGCGATGAGAAAGATGTCATGCATGCTGATGTGGTTGGCGCAGATAATGCAGGGACCGCAGACAAGCTCATTTTCTCTGCCGATGACCCGCATCCTGAAAAAAATCCGGTAAAACGGTCTTAAAAAAATCTGCAGAAAGCGATACAGCTTATTCATGGCTTTCGGTTTTGCTCCTTATGATGGCAAGCGCACGGCTTACTGTTTCGGAAAAATCTCCGGTGTTATCAAGAAATACCGCGTCGGGAGCGGGGATGGCAGGCGCTACCTTTCTGGTGCTGTCGTTTTTGTCCCGCTCCGCCATCGTGCGCCGCACCTCTTCGAGTGAGATATTCTCTCCGCGCGAGAGAAGTTCACGGTGCCGTCTGCGCGCTCTTTCCTCGTCAGAGACCGTAATAAAAAATTTGACCTTGGCGTTGGGAAGAATGACGGTCCCGATATCGCGACCATCCATGATGACGTTGTTTTCTTTTGCGATGCCGCGTTGCAGGTCAAGCAAAAACGTCCTTACCTCGGGGATGGCGGACACCTTGGAGGCGTAGGAGGAGATCTCATTGGTCCGGATGAAAGCGCTGACCTCTTCGCCGCCAAGGTAAATCTTTTGCCCGTCGGCTTCATATCTCAGTAAAATATCGATATGAGGGAGCAGGGCGATAACCGCGTCCCGATTGTCGGGGGCGACCCCGGCGCGCAGGACGGCGAGTCCTACCGTACGGTAAAGGGCGCCGGTATCGGTGTGAATATAGCCGAGTTCTTTGGCAAGGGCCTTGGCGAGTGTGCTTTTCCCGGCGCCGGAGGGTCCGTCGATGGCAATACTGATCATTTTGATGGTTCCTTTCTTTTGAATCCTTCTTGTGAGGCGGCTGCGTTTGCTGCTGCCATCGCAGTGGAAAACGCAATTTGAAGATTGAAGCCGCCGGTATAGGCGTCGAGATCGATGATTTCGCCCGCAAAATAAAGATTGGAGCAGAGCTTCGAGCGCATGGTATGCGGGTCGATTTCCGAGGTCCGCACGCCGCCGCTTGTCACGATTGCCTCCGCAATCGGACGGAAGCCGGTGATTCTGATGGGAAGCGCTTTGAGGAGCGACACGATACGCCGCCGTTTTTCTCTTGTGACGGTATGGATTTTCTGTTCGAGGGGAACATCGCAAAGAACGGCGAGGGGCTCCCGCAGCTTCGAGGGAAGCAATTCGTCAAAGGCATGGCGAAAATCCCGGTTTTTGAATTTTTCAAAATCCGAGAGCAGCCGGCGGTCAAGCGTTTCCCGATCGAGAGCGGGCTTGAGATCGATGGCGACGACGTATCGGTCCTTTTCCATCGGGCGCATATGCGCCGAGGCGGAGAGAACAACGGGACCGCTGATTCCGTAATGACAGAACAGCATCTCGCCGAAATCCTGGAAAATTTCTTTTCCAGAAGCGGTGTCGGTGACTGTGACCGCTATGTTTTTAAGAGATAATCCCTGCGCTGACGGTGGGAGCGGGTCATCTGATTCCAGTCCTACAAGAGAGGGAATAGGAGGCATTATCGTGTGTCCGAGCGATTCTGACAGGCGATAACCGTCTCCGGTCGAGCCGGTTCCGGGATAGGAGAGGCCGCCCGTGCTGAGAATCACGGCGTCAAAGCCCTCAAAGCGCCGATTTCCGCAGCATACGCCGGAAAGAGCACCGTCCTCATTCCGAATCAGATCTGTAACGCGCTCATGCAGGATCCGGCATCCGCCGGAGGCGCAGTATCGTCTCAGGGCAAGCACGACGTCGCCCGCACGGTCGGAGACAGGAAACACCCGTCTGCCGCGTTCCGTTTTCAGAGGCACGCCAAGACCCTCAAAGAACGCCATCGTGTCGGACGGAGAAAAGCGATGGATGGCGGAGTAGAGGAATTTTCCGTTTGCCGTTACATTTTTGATGAAGTCCTCGGGTGTGCAGTCATTGGTAAGATTGCACCTGCCTTTCCCGGTGATGCCGAGCTTTTTGCCCGGATACGGGTTTCGCTCGAAAATCGTGACGTCGCAGCCAAGCTCCGCCGCGCGTCCCGCGGCCGTCATCCCGGCGGCACCGCCGCCGACAACCGCGATTTTCCGTTTATTCATTTTTTGTCCCTTGTGCGCGGTTTTCCGAAAGGAAGCTTTCCGCCTCCTCCATTTCGAGAAAAAGCGCGTCCGTTTGATTTTTGATCTCCGTTAACCTGTCGGTAATTTCAGAGAGCCGCACATAATCGCCGGAGGCTGTATCGTTCATTTCCGACTCCAGAGCCGCACGTTCGTGGTCTAGTGCCTCAATTGCCGTTTCTGCACGTTCTAGTTTCTTCTCCTGTCTGCGGATCTCTGCCGCAAGCTTTTTATTTTCGAGATATTTTGCTTTGCCGTCCGACGCCTGCTTTTCCTCTTTCTCTGCCGGCGCCGCGGCAAGCTTTTTTTCCCGATATTCCAGATATTCATCGAAGGTTCCGTGGTAGTCGCAGAAGCCGTCTGTCATATCGAAAATGCGCGTGGAAAGCTTTTTGATGAAATATCGATCGTGGGATACGGCGATAATGGTTCCGTTAAAGGCAAGCAGCGCATCCTCGAGCGCCTCTCTGGAGGCGATGTCAAGATGGTTGGTCGGCTCGTCGAGAATCAGCAGATTGACCTTTGAGAGAATCATTTTACAGAGCATCAGCCGTGCTTTTTCACCGCCGGATAAGACGGATACTTTTTTATCCATGTCCTCGGCAAAAAAGAGAAAGCCTGCCAGCGCCGTCCGTATCTTCGTGAAGGTGAGTTTTTCATGGGTCCGGCAGACCTCCTCGAGTACGGTACACGATTCATCGAGGGATTGCTGCTCTTGGTCGTAATAGCCGGCGACAACGCCTGTTCCGAATTCATAAACGCCGGTGTCCTGCTCCAAAAATCCGCCGAGGATTTTGAGCAGCGTGGATTTTCCGCAGCCGTTGGGTCCTATGATAACAACGCGGTCCTGTTTTTTGACGAGAAAGGAGATGTCCCCGAAAATCGTGCGCTCCCCGAAAGATTTTGCCAGGTGAGAAACCTCCAGTACCTCGCTTCCGCTTTCTCCCGCTTCCGCAAATGCAATCCGAATACCGTCCGGCGTCTTTTCCGGCGCGTCGATTTTTTCCATATGCTCAATTTGCTTTCGCTTGCTGGCAATGGTGATGAAATTACGTTCCTGCCCGAAGCGGCGCTGCTGCTCGATGATGGACTCTATGCGAGCAATTTCCTTTTGTTGGAGCTCATACTGCTTTGCGAGAGCTTTCCTCGCCTGTGCTTTTTTCGCGGCGAATTGTTCGTAATTGCCGGTATAGAGGGAGGCCTTTGTGTTTTCAATATCCAAAATTTTTGTCACTGTCCGGTCAAGAAAATACCGGTCGTGCGAGACGAGAATCAGTGTTCCCGGATAATTTCTCAGATGATCTTCTAGCCAATAGAGCGTATCCGTGTCAAGATGGTTGGTCGGCTCGTCCAGAATCAGGATATCCGGTTCGATAAGCAGAAGCCGTACAAGCGCAAGCCGTGTTCGCTCGCCTCCGGACAGCATATTGATTTTTTTTGTCTGCTCTGCATCCGGAAAGCCGAACCTTGTCAGCATGGCACGGATACGGGAGCGGTATTCATAGCCGCCGATTTTTCCGAAGGCTTCCGTTAGTGCAGAAAATTCCGCGATTTTTCTTTCATCGCACGCATTCTGTGCGGCATCCCTTTCCATCTCTTCGTGAAGCGCGGCAAGCCGTGTTTCGATGCGTTTGCATTCGGGAAAAGCGTCTTCCATTTCTTCTAAAAGGGTTTTGCTGCTTTCCAGCATCGCGTTCTGCTCGAGCATGGCGATCGTTTTGCCTTTTGCCACATAAACCGCGCCGGAAGTGGATTCCTTTTTGCCGGCGATCACGTGCAAAAGCGTGGATTTGCCCGCGCCGTTGACGCCGACAATCCCGAGTCTGTCGCCTTCCTCGATGGAAAAATTGATTTTTTGCAGAATGATATCCGTTCCGTATTCCACGAGGATATCATTTACGCCCAGTATCGTCATTTGGAGAATTTCCCGTTTCTTTGTAGAATCATGGTTCTTATTATACACCGGAAGCGGCATGATTGTCAATTTGATTGTGAAAACTCGGTTCCGATTTCGGCATTTCCGCATATGTATAATAGAAAAAAGCAGAAAAGGGAGTGAATTTTTCATGATAAACAGAATCAAGGCGCGTTGTATCGTGCCGGAGCCTTATCCGGTCCCGGAGATCCGGGAACCGAATCTTGCCTATGCCAGACTGCTGTCGGCCCCCTATGCGGGACAGGGTGGGGAGGTTACATCCGTTTTGCAGTATCTTTATGCGAAAACGGTATGCAAAAACAGAAAACCGGCGGTCATATCCGATATTTTTTCTTATATAGCCGAGGTGGAAATGCGTCATCTTGAACTTCTTGGGGCGCTTATCCGCGATCTCGGGGGTGCCCCAAAATATCAGTCTGACAGACGGAACCCGTTTGCCGCTTCCGGACTGGAATATGATACGAATCCTGACAGGCTTCTTGCCGCTGCATGGCGTGGCGAAAAGCAGGCAATTTCTGTTTATCGGAACATTTTCGGCAAAATTTCGGACGATGGTGTAAAAGGGGTGCTTGCGCGTATCCTTGCGGACGAGGAGCATCATGAAAGGCTCTTTCGTGAGTTGATGGCGGATGCTGTCTGACCGTCCTTTCGCTAGATATAGAATGAGGGGCTAGGATCATATGGCGGAATCCGTCGCGTTTGCAGGGCAGCCGCAGCGCGGCGCAGGAAGACAAAGCCATCCGGAGCAGAGCGTTATCCCGTTTTGTTTGCGTTGAAATTTACAAATATTTCACCAATAGGATTGGCAATATGTGCTACCATATGTATGATAATATACGTAAAGATTGGCGGGCTTTACACATGGCCTATGCGATATGCAAATGGTATGGCAGCCCGCAGAAAAAGAAGGGATGGTGACAGAAGATGAAGAAAAGAATATTCCTGATAGTGATGGACAGCTTCGGCATCGGTGGTGCCGCAGATGCCGAAGCCTTTGGCGACCTTGGAAGCAATACGCTTGCTTCCGTCATGAAAACGGAAGGCTTTTCTGCGCCCACACTAGCATCTCTTGGACTTTTCCGTATCGATGGCGTTGAATCTCCGTTTGGTTCTGGGATTTCCTCTGGCGCTTATGCGCGCGTCCGGGAAATGTCAAAGGGAAAAGATACCACCATCGGACATTGGGAAATGGCCGGCATCCGTTCGGATGTGCCGCTGCCAACTTATCCGGGCGGATTTCCGGAGGCGATCATTCGTGAGTTTGAAAAACGATGCGGCCGAGGTGTTTTATGCAACAAGCCGTATTCCGGCACGCAGGTCATCCGGGATTACGGGCGGGAGCACATAAAAACGGGAAAACTGATTGTCTATACTTCCGCGGACAGCGTGTTTCAGATTGCGGCGCATGAGGACGTGGTTCCGGTGGAGGAGCTGTACCGGTATTGTCGGATTGCACGAGAGCTTTTGGTGGGAGAGAATCTCGTAGGCAGAGTCATCGCAAGGCCGTTTACAGGAGAATGGCCGTATGAGCGCACGTCGCGCCGCCATGATTTTTCGGCTCCGCCGCCCGGAAAAACGGTTTTGAATCTTCTGTCGGAATCGGATATCGAAACGATAGGCGTGGGAAAAATCGGAGATATTTTTGCGGGTTCTGGCATAACGGAGTCCATCCGGACAAGCGGCAATGACGATGGGATGCGCGTATGCCTGGAGCTGCTTTCACGAGATTTTTCAGGGCTTGCTTTTATCAATTTTGTGGATTTTGACATGCTGTACGGACATCGCAGAGATGCGCGCGGATATGCCGCGGCGGTGATGAGCCTTGACGCATGGCTGCCGGAGTTTCTGGCTGGCATGGGACGGGATGATATTCTGATGATTACGGCGGACCACGGCTGTGACCCGAACTTTGCCGGAACGGATCATACGCGCGAGGATGTACCGCTTTTGGTATATGGCAGAAAAATCAGACCGGTCAATCTTGGAACGCTCTCCACGTATTCCGATATCGCGGCGACGATTGCCGATTATTTCGGCGTATCGTACTCCTTGAATGGAAGCAGCTTTCTTGACCGGATTGTTTGAGAGGCGGTTATGCGGATGGATGATCAAAGATTAATACGCTTGGCAAAGGACGCAAGGGAACATGCATACGCACCGTTTTCCGGATTCCGGGTCGGAGCGGCATTGCTTTGCGCGGATGGCACGGTATACACCGGCTGTAACATTGAAAACTCCTCTTATACGCCGACGCTTTGTGCGGAAAGATGCGCGGTGGCCAAAGCAGTGTCAGAGGGACAGCGTCATTTTTTGGCGATTGCCATTGTAGGCTCGGAGACGGATTATACAACGCCGTGCGGTGTCTGCCGGCAGTTTCTGTATGAATTTTGTGAGGAGTCGTTTATTGTCATATGCGCAAAGAAGGAAGACGACTACCAGAAGACCACGCTTGGAGAACTGTTCCCGCGCGGATTTAAGCTCCGATAAAGTTCTGCACGGCGATGCCCCGCAGAGGAAAATATACGCTTGTCCGTTTCAATTCGCGAACAAGCAGCTGCTATAGTCATAGCGTATAAAGGTAGAGAGGGAAAACGATTCGTTTTCCCTCTCCCCGTCTGTCAATTAAGTCTCAAGCAGACCTGCTGTGCGCATATTGGCCAGAAGTTCATTGAACTGTTGGACAATGTCGCCCGTGCCTGTTGCATCTGATACGGGAGCGGCCGGTGTAACGGGACCTGTAGGACCAGTAGGGCCGGTGGGGCCAGTGTCGCCGGTAGGGCCAGTGTCACCGGTAGGGCCAGTGTCACCGGTAGGACCGGTATCGCCCGTAGGACCTGTAGGACCGGTGTCGCCTGTTGCGCCGGTATCACCTGTCGCGCCGGTTGCACCGCGCGGGAGGGTGAAATCAAAGATGGCATTTTCGGCGGTTCCGGAGTTGGTTACGCTAGCATCCGCTCCGGGATCTCCGGTGGAAACGGTGCCAACCGCAATGGTTGCGGCAGCCCCGGTAGGACCCGTAGGACCTGTGGGACCGGTAGGGCCGGTAGGTCCGGTAGGACCGGTATCGCCGGTAGGACCGGTATCGCCTGTAGGACCCGTGGGACCGGTAGGACCAGTGTCGCCTGTAGGACCCGTAGGCCCGGTAGGACCGGTATCGCCGGTAGGACCGGTATCGCCTGTAGGACCCGTGGGACCGGTAGGACCAGTGTCGCCCGTAGGACCGGTAGGACCAGTGTCGCCTGTAGGACCGGTATCGCCCGTAGGACCGGTATCGCCTGTAGGACCGGTATCGCCTGTAGGACCCGTCGGGCCGGTCACACCCGTTATACCTGTTGCGCCTGTGGCGCCGGTTGCACCCGTGGGGCCAGTAGGACCTGTTGCGCCTGTTGGACCAGTAGGACCTGTTGCACCTGTCGCGCCGGTATCGCCGCGTGGAATGGTGAAATTGAATACTGCGGCACTGCTGCCGCCGGTATTGGTAATAGCCGCGTCACTCCCGGGATCCCCGGTGGAAACAGTGCCGAGGGTTATGGTTGCCGGCCCTGTGGCACCAGTTGCACCTGTGGCGCCTGTCGCACCGGTTGCACCGGTGGGACCCGTAGGACCCGTGGGACCGGTTGGACCCGTTGGCCCAGTGGGACCTGTGGGGCCGGTTGGACCTGTAACGCTGAGGCCCGCTTCCCCTGCCGGTCCTACCGGACCTGTGGCACCTGTGGGGCCGGTTGGTCCCATTTGACCGTTGGTGCCTGCGGCGCCGGTAGCTCCGGTAGGTCCCGTGGCGCCCGTTGCACCCGTGGGTCCTGTTGGACCCGTAGGACCGGTAGGTCCTGTTGCGCCCGTAGCGCCAGTCGCGCCTGTAGCACCTGTGGGTCCGGTGGGACCCATTTGGCCGTTGGATCCCGCGGCGCCGGTTGCACCGGTAGGCCCTGTTGGGCCCATTGCTCCGTTTAATCCGGCAGGACCTGTAGGTCCTGTCGGACCCATCAGACCGTTAGATCCTGCAGGCCCCGTTGGCCCTTGTGGCCCTTGTGGGCCGGTCGCACCTGTAGCACCTGTGGCACCCGTTGCACCGGTTGCACCTGTAGGTCCTGTCGGACCGCCTGCAGGCCCCGTGGCGCCTGTGGCACCGGTTGCGCCAGTGGGCCCGGTGGGCCCCGGAAATCCCATCGGCCCGGTTGGACCTATAGGACCGGGAATCCCTGGAAATCCCATCGGCCCAGTGGGCCCGGTGGGACCCGTCGGGCCTGTCGGACCTACGATTTCACAGCAGCAATTACCACATGTGCAGCAATCGATGGGCCGTCCGCATCTTGGGCAAAGGTTCCTTCTATTATAAGGATTGGAATTCATATGCATACACTCCTTAATGTTTTTCTTTATGAGACAGACCCAGAAAGAAACTGCCTCAATGTAATATATTCACGAATGTTCGGGAGAGTGCGGAGAAAGCCGGCTAAAGTATTCCAAGTTTTGCAAATAGGCGGGTGAGGACGGACGAAATGTGCCAGCCATGCGGTTGTATTCCTCTGCTTTTTTGTGATTGCCAAGCTTGTCGTAACAGACGCAGAGCTGAATACAGGGCAGATAGCCGTGGGAATCCTCTGATATAAAACCGCCGCTTTTGTCGTTGCGGGGAACCACGCGGGCAAGTTCGTACCAAAATGCGGCGGTGCGGTAGTTTTGCATGCGCATCCAAAGGCTTCCAATTTCACAGCAAATTTCCGCACGGGGCATATCGTACTGAAAGGATGCGGAAAGTGCGGCGATGGCCTGTGAAAAATTCCCTTTTTCTCTATAGCAACAGGATAAGATTTTGCAGGCTTCAATGTTGTTCTCCACCCAACCGCGTCCGTCGGAGAGAAAGCCGTTCAGCATATCGATGGCCCTGTCATATTGCTTATGATAGTAGAGCTCTCTCGCATAGTAAAAGGTGTCCCGCGGGGTGAAAGGCTCGCCTGCCGCCTTTTGCTTCTCATAAATTTTCAGATTGCGGTCGCTGTAAACGGTTTTAATCGACTTGTGGTTCACGGCCACATCGGAATACATAGAGCGTCCGGCATGGACAATCGCTTCGTGAACTCTTCCTTTCCATTCATACGGAATATTCGTACGGATCATTCGTTCTCGATAATAGGAAAAGACCGGGTTCCCATTTTCGTCAAACGCTGTATTGTATCGCATCATAACGGTATCCACGTCATTCGGTATTGTTTGTTTCAGCTGGAGAAAGGCCGCGAGATTTTCTTTTGTAAAAACATCGTCTGCATCCAACCACATGGCAAAATCCATCGTAGCTTTGGAAAAGGAAAAATTGCGGGCGGCGGAAAAATCGAAGTTCCATTCAAAATCGTATATACGGGAGGTATACCGGGCCGCGATTTCCTTGGTTTTATCGGTGCTTCCCGTATCGACGACAATGATTTCATCAACGCCTTCCCGGATGCTGTCAAGACACCGGGCGAGAACAGCTTCTTCATTTTTTACAATCATACACAGGCTGACGGTAACCATATTTCTTATCCTCCGAGTTACTCCTTTTCATAATGTCAGAATATGCAGTGTCGCTTTCATTGGTGTCTGATGGGATAGGGCAGCACGGATTTCTATTCTGCGTTTTGGCGTATATATGGTCAGAAGCTTGTCTCGAATCCAAAAGCAGCGGTGCGTATTGTTGTTAACTGCAAGAAAATTTGTCCCGTTTGAAAGTCTTGATTCGTTATTTTTATTTGAATGCCAAAATCGCTGTGAATGACAGAAGCGGAGAACGTCTGAAAATCTCTTGACAAACGGATGTGTTTTTACTATAATAAATTTGTTATATTTTTACGGCGCTTTTTGTAATTCGACCATTCCAAGTCTACAGGAAAGAAGGTTTTGTTTTGAAAAAAGGTCAGCCCACTCATATGATTTATGAGTTCGACAATCTTTATGACGGCGTTGTCAAGCAGGCGCAGCGCTATGGCGACCGTGACCGTTATATTTATAAGGTCAACAAAGAGGAACGCCATTTTACCTTTCGCGACATGCTGGCGCATGTCAACTATATCAGCTCTGCGATGGCGAGTCTTGGCGTTGCGGGAAAATTTATCGGCGTAACGGGCGATACGCATCCGGATTATGTTGCGACCTACATAGCCACGGTAGCCTGCGGTGGCGTGATCGTGCCGCTCGACAAGGATATTTCTCCGGAGCAGCTTGTCGGATTTGTCGATATGTGCGATATCGAGCTTTTGGTATATACCCATTCTCTTCATAAAAAAATTCTTGAAGCCTATGAGCAGATGAAGAGCGTCCGATATTTTGTCTGTATCGATTTTGACGGAGAGAGTCTTCCACAGGACGAGCGCTTTCTTACCTTTGAGAAATTTTTCGAAATCGGTAGGGAAGCGTACGAAGCCGGCGACAGAACGGCAGAAAACCAAATCGTGGATAAAGAAAAGCTCTGCACCATTCTTTTTACCTCGGGAACAACGGGCACGAGCAAGGGTGTTATGCTCAATCAGCGCAATCTGATTACGGCGACGATGGATTCCGTTTCCATTATGGCAACAACGGAAAAGGACTTTTTTGTGTCTGTGCTTCCGATTCACCATTCCTATGAATTCACCTGCGAACAGTTGGCGCTTCCCAATACCGGTGCTACGACGTTCATCAATGATTCGATAAAAAACACGCTTCGTAATTTTGCGCACTATAAGCCGACGGCCCTTGTTCTCGTTCCGCTGTATGTAGAAACGATGCACAAGAAGATATGGGCGGAAATTGAGAAAAAAGGAAAGGCGGGCCTTATCCGCAGGCTGCTTCCGGTGGCGAAAAGGCTTCCCAGAAAGGTCCGTCGCGCGATGTTCCGCGAGATCATCGACGCTTTCGGCGGCAGACTCGACTATATCGTGTGCGGTGGTGCGCCGCTTCGTTCTGAGGTTATGGCGGATTTCGACGCTTTCGGCATAAAAATCTGCGAGGGATACGGCATTACGGAATGCGCGCCCCTTATTTCCGCCAATCCGATGCACTGGAGAAAATATCACTCGGTCGGTCTCAAGGTGCCGCATATGGAGGTTCGTATTGAAAAGGCGGATCCAGACGATGAAACGGGCGAGATTTTGGCACACGGCGATGCGGTTATGCTAGGCTATTACAAAAATCCCGTGGCGACCGCGGAAGCGTTCACGGAAGACGGTTGGTTTAAGACTGGAGACATCGGGTATATTGACGAGGATAACTTCATATTTATAACAGGAAGAAAGAAGAACGTTATTATCGCGAGCAATGGCAAGAATGTTTTTCCGGAGGAGATCGAGGAATACCTCAGCGCCTCCGAGCTGATAAGCGAATGCGTCGTTCTCGGCAGAAAGAGCGGCGATGAAAACGATGTGATTATCACGGCATTGATTTATCCGGATTTCGAAAAATTTGAAGGCAAGACGGGGGAAGAGATCCAAGCGGCGATCGAGGCAGAGATCGACGAGGTCAACAAAAAGCTTCCGACGTTCAAGCATATCAAATGCGTGGAGATCCGAGATACGGAATTTGAGAAAACCACATCGCGCAAAATCATCCGCTATAAGCTCAAATAAGGAAAAGCCCTGTTGGGAAAAACAGAAGCGGAAAACCGTAAAACGTCTTTGAGACGCGAGAGGAGTGTATGGAAATGTTCGAACAGGTAAAAGGGATGCTCGCGGAAAGCTTTGGCCTTGATCCCGACATCATCATGACGGATTCAAGACTGGAGGCAGACCTTGGCATCAATTCTCTTGAGCTTGCGGAGCTAGCGCTTCGCTGCGACGAGGAATTCGGCGTTGATATCGAGGAAGACGACATCCATAAGCTGATTACGGTCGGCGATGTCGCATCCTATATCGAAGAGAAAAAAGCATAAGCCATCATACGGCGTGAAAGCTCACATCTTTTGAGCTTTTTACGCCGTTTTCCTATGCGGCGGTGCCGCATGGCAAATAAAAAAGGAGGTTGTGTTGGATGGAAATCAGCGGGAGCAGAATGTATGAGCTGCTGAAAAAAATGAATTTTGTTCGTCTTTCTACCTTTGAAGGAGAGAAGAAGGCGGCGGATATTTTGGTAAAGGAGATTGAGAGCATCGGCGTTGCGCCGGTTGTGGAAACCTTTAGGGCGCCGAGGTATCAGATCAAAACGGCCAAGCTTGAGGTGACGGAGCCGGTGTACAAGGAATATGAGGTCACGGGCTACGGCTTTTCCGGCAATGCTGCGGCGGATGGCATTGAGGCGGAATTTGTGTATCTTGAGGCGCTGGAGCCGATCGATCTTGTCCATGTAAAAGGAAAGATCGTGTTTGTTGCCGGAGGCATCAGTGCCGACGGTTTTGCAAAGCTTATCGATGCCGGTGTTGTCGGCTTTATCTCCTGTTCCGGAACCTTCCGTGAAACCAAGGACTCCTATGATTTAGAGGAGCGTATGCTCCGTCCGATGCACATCGAAAAGGGGCAGCTCCCCGGCGTCTGCATTCGCATGACGGATGCGCTTGCGCTTGTGGCGTCCGAGCCGAAAAAAGTAAGGCTGACGCTTTCTCAGGAGGAGGGCGAGGCAGATTCTCAGAACATCATTGCGGAAATTCCCGGCACGGAGTATCCGGATGAGGTTATCGTCTATACCGCGCACTATGATTCGGTGGTATTCAGCCCCGGGATGTTTGACAATGCGTCTGGAACGGCAACCATTTTGGAGCTGCTTCGCTATTATAAGGAAAATCCGCCGAAGCGGACACTTCGTTTTGTTTTCTGCGGCTCGGAGGAAAGAGGGCTCCTCGGAAGCAAGGCTTATGTCGCATCTCATGAAGACCTGTTAGATAAAATTCGTCTTTGCATCAACGTGGATATGACGGGTCCTTTGCTTGGCCGCGACGAGGCACGTGTGACGGGTGAGGAATCGCTTTGCCATGCCATCACGTATTTTTACAAGGAAATCGGATATCCGATGAACGTCCGTCAGGACATTTACTCCTCCGATTCGATTCCGTTTGCAGACAAAGGGATTCCTGGCATTAATTTCATGCGTACTGCGGCACTCGGCACGACGCAGATTCATTGCCGCTATGACGTCATTGAAACCGTAACGGCGCAGTCCTTGGAGCGCACGGCGAAATTTATTGCCGCATTCTCGGATCGGTTGGTTAACGCGGTATTCTTCCCGGTGGATAAGAAAATGCCCGATAACATGGTTGAGAAAATCGATAAATATTTGAGAAAAAAGAAGGAGCCTGCCTCCGATAAGAAAAATTAACAAAAAATGCAGTCCGTTTACGGGACTGCATTTTTTTATCGATTGTGGTATATGGTTCAGACGATGCTAACAGGGGACTCTCCTCTTTTGACAACCTCCCCGTGGCAGTCTATCACAGCGTCCTCGCGGATGATTTCCCCGATGGCGTCCGCTGTGATTTTCCCGGATTTCGGATTTTTTACGGAATCGATGGAGCCGATGATGTCCGCTTCTACGTCCGAATATTCAAAGGCAAGGTCGCAGCCGTGCATCGTGCAGCGGACAAGCCTCAGGTTTTTGCAGTAGCACAGCGGCTGTGTGCCGATGATCTGACAGTCTATCAGCGTAAGTCCGTCCGAATACCAGCCGAGATATTCTCCGCGGACGACGGAATTTTTCACTGTCACGTTTTTGCAGTGCCAGAACGCGTCCTTGGTATCAAGCAGGCTGTTTTCAATGGTCATATTTTCCGTATACTGAAAAGAGTACTTGCCGGTCATGCGCAGCCGGTCGATCCAGATATTTTTGGTTTCAAAAAGGAAGTATTCCGAGTCGATGACAGACTGAACAATCCTGATGTCATGGCAGCGCCAACCGAATTCGGGCGAGTGAACGATGCAGCGTTCTAGCCGGATGTCTTCACATTCGCGCAGCGTTTTGATCCCGTCAATGCCGCAGCCGGAAATCATTCCGTGGGTGGTATACCAAAGGGGTGCGCGCGTTTTGTCGTCCATAAAGCTGTCGGAAAGGGTAAAGCCGTCGGCATGCCAAAGCGGATAACGCAGGGAAAAGGAGCATCCCGTGACGGTGATGCCGCGGCACTCCTTCAGGACGGATTCCCCGTCCGCCGGCCCCGCGAAAATACAATCTATCACGTCGGTATCGGTCAGGTGATAAAGCGACCGTTCTTCGTCGAATTGCTGATTTTGAATTTGTTCTCTCATGTTGTGCCCTCTTTTCTGATTCTATGTGGATGGAGGGAAATTTTGTTATATATCTGTTTTTCCACTCTATTTCAATACGTTATTATACAAAGAAACAGAGGATATGTCAAATATTTGTATGCAATCGTTTTCCATAACCAAAAAGCATGATAAAGCGAGGACAAAGGGAACTCTGTAACGGATTTGTTTCGCTTTGCGCGGAACGCAAGAAAAGCCAAAATACAAAAATCCGGTATCCGAAAATGGCTCGGATACCGGATTTTTTGCTTATACGCCCTCTTTGGAACGGCGCATTTTTTCGATGGTGGTGAAGTTATGCGTCGGGGTATAGCCTGCAATCGGCATGACTTTCTCATGAATGGCGTCGATGATCGTATCCGCCTGCGGGAAGAAGTATTTCTCTAGCTCATGAGCGGGGGTAATCCAGTTGCGGGAAGCGACGACAACCGGCGGCGCGTCGAGATAGTCAAACGCAAACTCCGCAATATTGGAGGCCATGTCGCGCATGACGGAACCGCGTTCGCACGCATCGCCGACGAGCACGATTTTGCCCGTCTTTTTGACCGATTCGATGACCTTATCATAATCGAACGGAACAATCGAGCGCGCGTCGATGACTTCGGCGGAGATGCCGTATTTCTCCTCAAGAATCTTTGCGGCTTCTAGCGCACGGTAGAGAACCGCGCCGATGGTGAGAATGGTGATATCCTTGCCGGGCTTTTTAATATCCGGATCGCCGATGCGGATTTCATATGTTCCCTCGGGTACGCCGCCCTCGTGGAATTCCTCGCCTTTGTCGTAGATTCTTTGGCTTTCGAAGAAAATAACGGGGTCGGTGCCGTTCAGTGCCTCTGTCATGAGACCCTTAGCGTCATACGGCGTTGCCGGGAATACCACCTTGAGTCCCGGGATATGCGCGGTGAGCGCCGTCCAGTCCTGGCTGTGCTGTGCGCCGTACTTGGAGCCGACGGAAACACGAAGAACAATCGGCATTTTCAGAATGCCGGCGCTCATAGACTGCCATTTTGCAATCTGATTGAAGATTTCATCGCCCGCGCAGCCGATGAAGTCGGCATACATCAGCTCGACAATCGCGCGTCCGCCGCACATCGCGTAGCCGACGGCAGAGCCGACGATGGCCGCCTCGGAAATCGGTGCGTTGAAGAAGCGATAGTAGGGAACGGCTTCGGTCATCTTCTTGTAGACGCCGAACGCGCCGCCCCAGTCGCGGTTGTCCTCGCCGTAAACAATGAGCGTGGGATCCTCGTAGAATTTATCGATGATCGGCTCGAAGAGCGCGTCGCAGATGTTATAGCGTTTCATCTTGGAGACAGGCTTGCCCTCGCTGTCAAATGCCGAGCGGACCTTGCCGGCGATGTCTTTCACGCGCGGCACCTCGTCCTTTGGCATCAGCATTTCGGGTGTTCTGTCATCGAGCTTCGGTTTTTTCTCATTCGAGAACATAAGCGATTCAATGGCGTCGGGATTCTTATCGAGATCCATACGCGGAGATAGAGTCTCGTCAATCGCCATTTTGCAGATTTTCGTCATGCGGCGAACGATAGTGTCATGAATGGTATCAAGCTCGGATTCCGAGGCGATTCCGCCGAGGATGAGCTTTTCTCGATAGGCCTTGATCGGGTCGGCCGCTTTCCACGCTTCGATTTCCTCCGGCGTGCGATAGGTGGAGGAGTCGGACGGCGAGTGGCCGGACACACGGTAGGTGACGACCTCAAGCAGGGCGGGACCTTCTCCGCGCACGAGCAGCTCTTTCTTTCTTGTGAACGCGTCGATGACGGCGAGCGGATCATAGCCGTTTACGCGCTCTGCGTGCATTTGCTCCGGATTGACGCCCGCACCGATGCGCGCTGCCATCTTCCAGCCCATCGTCTCGCCGACTGTCTGTCCGCCCATGCCGTAATGGTTGTTGAAGATGTTGAAGAGGATCGGCATACCGCCGTCGCGGTCCCAAAGCTCGCGGATCTGATCCATGGCAGACATGTTGAGCGCTTCCAGAACAGGACCGCGTCCCATAGCGCCGTCTCCGCAGTTGGCGACGACGATGCCTTTTTTGGCATTGCTCTTTTTGTAGAGCGCAGCACCGAGCGCGATGCCGGCGGAACCGCCGACGATGGCGTTGTTCGGGAAGATGCCGAACGGAATAAAGAAGGCATGCATAGAGCCTCCAAGTCCGCGGTTGAAGCCCGTCGTTCTGGCGAAGACCTCGGCGAGCGCGCCGTAGAGCAGAAAGTCGATGGCAAGCTCCTTGACGTTGCCGAGAACTTCTTCTTTTCCCTCCACGACTTTGAGAATGGAACCGCCCAGGAATTCCTTCATGATGCTGTAAAGCTCGCTGTCGGAAAGCTTATGAATGGCGGAAAGTCCTTTTGCGAGGATTTCTCCATGGCTCCTGTGCGAGCCAAAGGTATAGTCGTCGATGTCAAGGCAGTACGCCTCGCCGACGGCGGAAGCCTCCTGTCCGATGGAAAGATGCGCGGGTCCGGGATTGGAATACTCGACGCCGTTATAAACGCTCTTGGTCTTGATCTCGTTTAACATCGTCTCGAATTCGCGGATGACCGCCATGTCGCGGTAAATGCGGACGAAATCGCTCTTGGAATAGATTTTCTTTTCGTCGTCGAGCGTCAGATTGTATTGGCATACGGGAATGTCATGAAAATGGATGTAGCCGGGTTCAAATACTTTTTTCGGATCGACAAATTGACTTTTTGGCATGATAAACTCACTTTCTCGGCAGGAAAAATAGAGAGAGGAAAAGGAACTCTGCCGACGTCTCCTTTTCGGCAAGTTATTTTGAATTTCAAATCATGAACATAGCTTCGCGGATGACCTCGCATACGGTGGGATGCGGAAAGACGAGCTTTTTCACATCGTCCACGCGCATCTGTTTTTCCACCATCATAGCGGTGCCGTAGATGATTTCGGATGCATAGCTTCCAATCATATGAACACCGAGCAGGGTCTTATGCGTTTTATCGACGACAAGCTTTACAATGCCGTCGCCGCCCTCGTTTTCCGCAATATATCGTCCGCTGTATTTCAGCGTGACAGAAGTGCTGACAGCGTCCAGTCCCTTGGCTTTGACGCTTTCTGAGGTTTCGCCGACGCAGGCGACCTCAGGATTGGTGTAGATAACGGACGGAATGGAAAGGTAATTCACGCGCTGCCGTCCGCCAAGCATATTGGCAAGGGCGACCTCGCCCTCGCGGTAGGCGGTGTGGGCGAGCATCGATTTGCCGTTGACGTCGCCTGCGGCATAGACGCCCGGCACGCTTGTCTGGCAATATTCGTCGGTGACGACGGCGCCGCGTTCGACCTGGACGCCAATGGATTCAAGGCCGATGCCGGCGGTATTCGCGCGGCGTCCGATGGCAACAAGCACCTTATCCGCCGATACGGATTCCGTTTTGCCGTCCTTTTCAAAGGTGACGGCGCCGTTTCCGACCGCGGTGACCTTGGCGCCGAGGATGAACTCCACGCCCTTTTTCTGATAGTTGCGAAGCAGGATCTTGGAGATCTCGCCGTCGGTCGGGCCCGCGATGTGGTCGAGCATTTCGACGACTGTGACCTTTACGCCGACAGAGTTGAAGTAGGACGCCATTTCAAGTCCGATGACGCCGCCGCCGATGACGACAAGCGAGCGGGGAAGCTCGCGCATGTCGAGAATCTCGCGGTTGGTCATAGCAAAGCCGGACTCCACCGCTTCTCGAAGGCCCGGGACAGGCGGCACAAAGGCATAGGAGCCTGTGCAAATCAGCAGCTTTGAGGCTTTGTATTCCTTGCCGTCCGCTGTAACGGAAAAGCCCTCGGCGCTGCGCCCTGTAATGGTCCCGAAGGCGGGAACCACCTCGACACCGGCCTTTTTCAACCGGCCGGAAACACCGGAGACAAGTGTTCCAACGACCTTGTCCTTGCGTCCTACCACAAAGGCGTGATCGATGCAGGGGCTAGTGCAGGTGACGCCGTAAGCTTCTCCGTGCTTCATAGAATCATAGATTTTTGCACTGTAAAGCAGGGTTTTGGTCGGTACGCAGCCCTCGTTAAGGCATACGCCGCCGAGCGCTTTTCCCTCGAAAAGCAGCGTTTTCATTCCGGCGTGGGCCGCGCGCTCCGCCGCGTTGTAGCCGGCGGGACCGCCTCCCAAAATGATCAAATCATACATACTGAATTCCTTCCTTTTGCCGATTTTCGAATGCAGAATTATTTTACGAGCAGAAGCTCGAAGCTTTCAAGCGCCGTGCAAAGCTCATGCAAGAATCTCGCGGCGGGTGCACCGTCCAGTGCTCTGTGATCGAAGGTCAGGGAAAGCGGAATGCACGGATAGAATACCGGTGCGCCGTTTTCTTCCTTGACACGCTTGGTCAGTGAGCAGACGCCGAGAATTCCGGTCTGCGGCGGGTTGATGACGGGTGTAAAGCTCTCGATTCCCGTCGGACCGAGATTGCTGACTGTAAAGGAGGCGCCTTTCAGCTTGTCGGGACTGATGGTTCCCGCCTGCGCCTCTTTGCTAAGGACCTTTGTGGCGGCGGCAAGTTCCGCGAGCGTTAGGCGGTCCGCGTCAAACAGAGTGGGCACCATGAGGCCGCGCTCCGTGTCAACCGCGATTCCGAGATGAACGCCGTCAAAATAACGTATCGTATCGCCGAGAAAATGGGCATTGAGCGCTTTGTGATGCTTTAGAATTTTTGCCGCGGCAAAGAGAATCATGTCGTTGATGGTGACATTCCCGATGCCTAGCGCCTCTCCGCCCGCCTTGATGGAGGCGCGCAGATTCAGAATGGCTGTCGCGTCAAAGGAAGCGTTGAGTGTGAGCTGTGCCATTTCGGAAAGGGAAGCGTGCATCGATTTCGCAATCACACGGCGGATCTGCGGCAGTTTCTCGTCGGTATAGCCCGTATCGGATGCTGCGGATGCGATGGTTTCCGCCGGTGTTGCCGCGAGAGCAGCTGCGGATTTGGGCGCTGTTCCCGCAGCCGGCGCTTCACCTCTCAGATAGGCTTCCGTTTGCGCGGGCGCTGCGGTATAGCCGGCGTCAAGCGCACGGACGATGTCGCGCTCTATGATTCTGCCCTCCGGTCCGGTTGGTGTGACGCGGGAAAGATCGGCGTCCGTTTTGAGTGCGAGATTTTTTGCTCTCGGAGAAATCTTGATCCGTTCCCCATCGTTTTCGGTCGCCGTGGAAACGACCTGCGCGGAGGCGGCGGGAGCTGCGGACGCCTCAGGCTCTGCCGCAGACGGCTGCGGCGCAGGAGATGCGCCGCCTTCCAAAGCGGAAATGTCCTCGCCGGGCTCGCCGATGATGCAGACGACGTCAAGGCACGGGACGTCGTCGCCCTCCTCGGCTAAGATTTTAAGAAGGGTTCCTTCTACTTCTGAGACTTCGTCGAAAGCGGATTTGTCAGTTTCATAAGAAAACAGCACATCTCCTTTTGCCACCTTGTCGCCGGCCTTTTTTGACCAGGAGGTGATGATGCAGCTTTCCACGCTTTGACCCTGTCTCGGCATGATAACAGCCGTTGCCATAATAACTCCATTCCCGGCGGACTTGTTTTTATATTTTCACCCCCGCAGAAGACTCCGCCGTGCCTGCTGCGGGTATGGGTTTACTGAATTTCCGTAATGACCGCTCCTGCGTGCGAAAGATAGTTTCGGTATTCGTCAGGCAGGGGTCCGTCTGTGATGATGCTGTGAACGTCGCTTGGCGTACAGAACGTATAGGGCAGACACCGGTCAAGCTTATCATGGTCCATGAGAATGATAACACGGCGCGCCTTGCCGACAATATGCCGCTTGAGTTCACATTCAGAATAGTTTCCGCAGGTAAAGCCCGCTGTCAGCGAACAGCCGGAGGGGACGATAAAGGCGAGATCGATGTTGATGTCATCGATAAAGCGAAGCGCCTGCATCCCGGAAACCGACAGATTATCGTGATTGATGATACCGCCGACGATATTGACCATGATCCGTCCCTTTTTGACAAGTTCGAGGGCAACATGCGGGCTTGTGGTCGTGATGGTAATCTGCATATCGGATACAGCCGCCGCAAGCCGCAGCGCCGTGGTCCCGGAATCGATAAATACCGATCGGCTGTCGGCAATCATTTCCGCTGCTTTGTCGGCAATTTTCGATTTTCCCTCCGGATTTTCGGAAAGGCGCTTGCCGAATTCATCCTCCATGGAGGTTTTGATAAACTTCATGGATTTCGCGCCGCCGCGCACTTTGATAAGCTCGCCCTTTTCCTCGAGCAGGTTGATGTCACGCCGCAGCGTCATGCTCGTGACGTCGGGGAACATCGCTTCCAGCTCTGCAAGAGATACGAACGGCTTTTCTGAGAGGAGGGCCCGAATCCGCGCTCTTCTGTTTTCCGGCATAGATACCCCCTTTCTCCGACTTTACGGTTCGTCATTGGAATAGGATAGATAGCGGCGCTTCCATAGAATACAGGAAGACCGCCAAATTGCACTAATGTAAATTATAACACGCTTTATGTTGACTGTCAACATATCGAGAAGTGGTTTTACACGATTTTAACATGCGATTCACAATTTCAGCGAGAAAGGGCGGGGCTCGTCGCCGGGGAGGAAAAGGCGGAAAATTCTTAACATTTGATAAACATTTTTTAATATTGGTTTAATGCGGTTGATTTGGCATAGCTTCCACCTTATAATGGAAACATGCAAGGGCATCCCGGACGTGGTTCCCGGATGCCGTTTTCCTGAGATTTTATATAGAGGAGGCAATTCTATGACAAAAGGCAGGCTGTTTTTTCGCAGACTGAACCGCGGACTCGCGCTCGGCGTCATCCTGGTCCTTGCTGTGGTGTTGTATACGGTCATAACGGGACAGAGCTTCCGGAGTGCAGATAAGCCGGAAATCGAAGCGATGGCGGAAACGTATCTTTCCGATCTTGCCGCATTCCACGTGAACTTTGAGGAGCAGGTGTGCGGACATGAGCTCACGGAGGAGGAAATCGACGCGAGGATGAAGGAATTTTCTGATTTTATCGCTCCGTACTTTGCCTATAAAAGAAGCGGAGCACTCTCCGGTGTTGCGGCGCAGAACGTCGATGAGATAATGTCCGCCTATCGGAAATATCTCAAAGAGGGAACCGCAGGAGAGATTTTGTCGCTCGAGCTTACGATGCAGGAGGCTCCCTATGGAATTACGATAACCAAGACCGGCCCCAGGAATGCAACGGCTTTTCTGAATCTGGACGGCGTTTTGCAAACGCGCGGCATTGCGTATCAGGGTTTGTATGTTCCCGGGAGTTCAGAAAATTGGAGCTATATAATAGCACCGGATGGCTATTATCAAGAGGATGGTGCGTCGCAGGAAGATCCCTCGAAGATTTACGAGAGCCGGTGTGCCGGCTGCATGATGCTTTATCTTGAAAAAATCGACGGCGAGTGGAAGATTGTCTATGTCGGAAACGCGTATATCAGCGTTTATGAAACAAGACTAATAGAAGGAGGGACGAAAGGATGAGAGCAGAGAAAAATTCGGGAGGCGTCATGTTTTCGGTAGAGCATTTGACCAAAAGCCTCGGTGGACGCGAAATTCTGCACGATGTTTCCTTTGAGGCGTACGGCGGGGAGGTATTCGGACTGCTTGGCCCAAACGGCGCCGGCAAAACAACCACCATTAAAATCGCTGTCGGTATGCTGATGCTAGATGCAGGCACCATCCGTGTCGCCGGGCATGACCTGCGTCATGAATATGAATCCGCTATGGCGAGCCTCGGCGGAATTGTGGAAAATCCGGAGTTCTACAAATATATGAGCGGCTATGACAATCTGCTTCAGTATGCGAGGGTTCGCCGCCGGAAAATAGATGAGAAGAGAATCCGTGAGGTCGTGCATCTTGTGGGGCTTGATAACCGCATTCATGATAAAGTGGGAAAATATTCGCTCGGTATGCGTCAGCGGCTTGGGGTCGCGCAGGCGATCCTCGGGGAACCGAAGGTGCTTATCCTTGACGAGCCGACAAATGGACTGGATCCTGCCGGTATCAAAGAGTTACGGGATATCTTTGGGGCGCTTGCCCATGAGAGCGGCTGCGCCGTCATCGTTTCCAGCCATTTGATGAGCGAGATGGAAATGATGTGTGACCGCGTAGGCGTGATTGTGAACGGACATCTCAAATGTGTAAGCACAACGGCAGAGCTTCTTTCCGCTGTTTCTGCTGACAGCGCCGACTTTATTCTGCGTGTTTCCAATCCTCATGCAGCCTATGACGCACTGGTTTTTTTGGATGAAAAGTGCCGCCGTATCACGGAGGAGGGAACCCTTGAGGTCATCGTGCCGAAGGAGGGTGCCGACGAGCTCATGGCGCGGATCAACCGTGCCATCGTTTCTGCAGGACTCGACCTTTATACAGTTTCTCCGCGGGAGAATAAAAAGCTCGAGGATGTATTCATTCAGCTGACGGAAATCGAAGGAGGTGTTCAGATTGCATAAATTTGCGAGTCTTGTCAAAAATGAGAGCATCAAGCTGATAAAAAGAAAGGGAACGCTTATCATGACGGTTCTTTTCCTTGCCGCGATTATCGGGCTTACCGGACTTTGCAAGATTGTTGCCGACAATAATGCTCAGGACGACTTTGACTGGCTGCAGGATGCGTTTCAGGTCGGGACGGTCGGCGGCAATGTCGACTACTATGAGGCGCTTTACAACAACTCGATTGTGTATGACGAGAGCGGAAATATTCTTTCCTCTGACCTTGAGCTGAAAGAATTGTATGAATACTGGAGCTATCTTGCAGAGCATGAAATCCGCCATGATGACTGGCTTTATACAAGCGGATTGTATGAGGAATACTGCGGGATGAGGTTCGCCTTGGAGAACGGAACGGCGGGCGCTCTTGCAGATGAATATGTGGCAAGAATGGCGCAGATTGAGCGCTATATGACAGAGGATGGTTGGAAAACGTACTATCAGGACAAAATCGCGGAGCTTCAGTCTGGTTATACAGGCGTGGACAAGGAAGCGCAACTTTGGTTCTATCGCTATGGACTGGAGCGGGAAATCGCGCCGGAGTCGGGTGAAATGTATACACTTCTGCTGTCTGTGCGAAATTCTAAGATGGCGCTTGAGGAGCTTAACGTCGAACAGGCGCAGGGCGGTTCGGTATCGGAGGAGCGCCGCAAAGCCCTTGAGGATGAAGTGACACTCGGTGTTTACCGCCTTGAGAACGAAGTGACCCGGGATATCTCTGCAGAGGTGGAAACTAGCAGTTTGTTTGAGCTTTCGGACTTTAGCTTCTGGTCGGTTTTTGCCGCCTGCAAAATGCTTATCAAATTGGTGGGTGTTATGTGCATCGTGATTGCGGGCAGCATTGTCGCTTCCGAATTTTCACAGGGGACCTACAAATTTCTCTTAATGAGCCCTGCCAAAAGATGGAAGATTTTGGTCGCTAAATTTGTCACCGTTCTGCTGTTTGGCATTGTCATGATGGCGGCGCTGTATCTTTTGTCGATGCTTTGCTGCCTTCTGTTCTTCGGTACGGCAGATCTTTCGCTGCCGCTTCTTTCCGTGCAGGATGGCGTGGTCATGAGGGGCTCTCCGCTGCTTTCTATTGCCGGAGATTATCTGCTGTCGTCAGTGGAGATTCTCGCCATGGTGCTGCTTGCGCTTGCCATTTCCACACTTGTCAAGGGAAATGCGCTTGCCATCAGCGTATCGCTTCTTGCTTTCTTTTCCGGTACGCTGCTCGAATCGATTTTGCGCAGCCTCGGTGTCGATTTCGGCAGATATCTGCTTTTTGCCAACCTCGACTTGCCGGCGCTGTACGCGGGAACGGAATTTTATGCCGGGCAGTCCTTCGGCTTTGCGGTGGCGGTGATTGCGTCTCATCTTGTCGTCTTCGGATGGACAGCCTGGGACGCTTTTACAAGAAGGGAAATGTAATCGATCCTTTCATCCTGTTTCATAAAACGGGACGGTATGCCGCGGGCGGATACCGTCCCTTCTCCTTTTATGGCAAAAATTCGGGACTTTCCGCCTTTTTATGTTGAAAATCTTGCTTTTTTCTTATCGTTTGTATATAATAAAAAATATCTATCAGTTTTCGGAAGGGTAAGGATATATGAAAGAGAAAATCGCGATTTTGGACTGCGGCGGACAATATACGAAAGTGATTGACAGGCGGGTCAGAGAAGCCGGTGTTTATTCGGATATTTTTCCGATTGGAATAGAGAAGGAAAAGCTTGCGGGGTATTCCGCACTGATTTTGAGTGGGGGACCCTCTAGCGTATGGAGCGAGGCGGCACTAAAATATGACGAGGGAATTTTTGAACTCGGATGCCCGATACTCGGCATCTGCTATGGCATGCAGCTTATCTGTGAACATTTCGGTGGAAATGTGATGCCGGGGGTCAAAACGGAATATGGGCAAGTTACCATTGAGGTGGATCCGTCTTGTCCGCTGTTTGCGGGGCTTGACCGGGAGCAGCCGGTGCTGATGAGTCACGGCGATGCGGTGAAGGTTCTGGCTCCAGGCTTTGCCTGTGTGGGCAGAACAGGAGACGTAGTCGCGGCTATTTATGATGAAAAGAGAAAAATTGCCGGTGTACAGTTCCATCCGGAGGTGGATCTTACGGTAAACGGCGTGCAGATGCTTGTCAACTTCCTGCGTGGGATTTGTGGGCTTCGCGAGGTATATGCGCTGGAGGACCGGATTGCGACTTCGGTGGACATGATTCGCCGGCGTGCCGCGGGCAGAAAAGTGGTGGTGCTCGTTTCCGGCGGTGTGGATTCTGCTGTGACGGCGGCGCTGCTTACAAAGGCGCTTCCGCCAGAGGATGTGTATGCCATCCATATCGACCATGGGATGATGCGCAAGAATGAAAGCGATATCATCTGTGCCAACCTTTCCTCTTTGGGACTTGTCAATATGAAGCGCGTCAATGCCGCAGAGGAATTTTTCTTTGGACAGGTGGACGACGGTACGGGTACGCTTATCGGACCGCTTGCCGAAACCTGCGACCCGGAAATGAAGAGGAAAATCGTCGGTTCTATGTTCATCAAGGTGACAAAAGAGGCGGTCGAGGCTCTCGGCATTGATTTTGAAAATACATTCCTCGCGCAGGGCACGCTTCGTCCGGACCTTATCGAAAGCGGCAATCCGGATGTCAGCGGCTACGCGAATAAAATAAAAACCCATCACAACGATGTGGATATTGTCCGTCAGGCAAGAGAGCGGGGCATGATTATCGAGACCAATTGGGATTGGCATAAGGATGAAGTCCGCAAGGTCGCCAGAATGCTAGGATTGGATGAGTCGATCGCGGCAAGACAGCCGTTTCCCGGTCCCGGGCTTTGTGTGCGCATTATTTGTGCGGATACGCCGGCGGCGCTGCCGGAGCAGGCTGCGCTTGACCGCTTGCAGACGGTTACGACCGGTACCGGCTATGACGCCGCCGTTGCGCCGATGCACAGCGTCGGCGTACAGGGGGATCATCGCAGCTATCGGCATCTTGTCGTGCTTTCGGGAAAAGGAGACGCCGGTGCGGCGGATTGGGAAGATGTCCTCGATTTGGCAAAAAAAATCCCGAATGAATGTGATTTTGTCAATCGTGTCGCCTATCGTGTCGCGGGAAATGTCGCTTCCCTCGGAGATTTTCGGTTCAAGCCGCTCCATATCGGCTATGACTCGACCGCTCTTTTACGCGAGGCGGATGCCATCGTGACGGAGCGCGTAATGAATCCCAAAATCAGTCAGTGCTTTGCAGTACTGCTTCCATTTGCCGACGGCGAGGAAGGCAAGTATTCGATTGCTGTGCGCGCCGTATGTACTACCGACTTTATGACGGCGCGTCCGGCGATTCCGGGAGAGGATTTTGAAATATCTGCCCTAACAGGGGCGGCGAGGGAGATCCTTGCAAAATTTGGCGACCATATTTCCTCTGTATATTATGATGTGACCGGCAAGCCGCCGGCAACCGTCGAGTGGGAGTAATCGCCACTTGCCAATGCGTAATATAAATGATTGCGATATGAATGATGATTGGAGCGGTCGAATTGTCGTCCTTCCGAAGTATATTGCTGATGGTGGAGAGGGGATCAAAAAGATGACTCAAGACGAGGCATTTAATTAAAATTTTCGGGATATGTTTTGAGCATCTCCGTTTTAATTGCCATAATGGCGACTTTTAGACCTTTGATATTGGTGATTGAAGTCATTCAAATGTTTTTACAAGCTGTAATAAATCATTATGTGAAATATGTTTATGAAAGGTTTGAAATATCATGACTGCTGAGATACGGCCAAGTGAAGTATTAAAAATGTGTGGCATCGAAGAAGATTTCCTCGGATTCGAATTTTGATTTGGTAGATAGGGAGAAATACAATATGAAAAGGATGATTTTGTTCATTTTTATGACTTTGTTTCTTTTTGCGGGTTGTAATAGCAGAGAGACTCATCAAATTGACGATTATATATGGGAGATGATAAGCATTCAAAGCATCGACGAGGGGGGAGAAATTGTGGCGCATGGCTCGACTGCCACGGGCGTGCTTGAGACGGATGTTCAAAAGGAACTTATCTGTCGAGCGAAAAATGGGATTTTGACCCTGACCGACAAGACAGCGGACAAAACCTACACTGGTACATATCGTCTCGAAACGACGACTCCTGACTCTGTTATCTATATGGTTACCATAGAAAACTCGGACGGAACGGCGGTGGCGGCGCACACCACCTACGCCGACGGAAGCCGCGAGCCTACTCTTATCATTATTACCGACGGCTATGTTCTAAATTTCTTTGCAGGATCTGCTA
The DNA here is from genome assembly GCA_003150035.1 of Clostridiales bacterium. GTDB lineage: Bacteria > Bacillota > Clostridia > Oscillospirales > CAG-272 > QALR01. Next base: position 24,775 of record QALR01000015.1, on the reverse strand, counting down.
CCTCTTGACAGGGCGCCTATTTGCTTGCGGTTGACAGGTTCTGATAAATCTTTTCCGAAGCTCTTGCATTCCAATGACTTCGGTGTTAAAATAGAAATATCAGTTTACATAGGGAGGCGGATTTTGGTGAAAGAAAATGAAATGATTTGTCACTGCAAGCAGGTTTCTTATGGTGACGTTGAGAAAGCGCTTCATCAGATTGATCATTTTGATGACGTGCTGAAGGCCTTTGACGAGGTGCAGAAAATTACCCATTGCTCCACGGGATGCGGTGGTTGCCATGACAAGATTTTGGATGCGATTTCCGAAATCATGATGGGCTGATAAAAGAGAAACGGCCTGCCCGGGGTATTTCCGGACAGACCGTTTTTGTTTTGCCGTTGAAAAGCTTTCGTTCATTCCTTTTCTGCCATCTCACGGGCAAGCTTTTTCGCCTGCTTTTTAAGAGAGGCCTTCTTTTCCATTTTTCCGACGCATTTGGCAATACAGACAAGCGCCATGATTCCGGCAGCCATCACAATCAGCCCCATCGGCGTTGTGATGAACTTTATCTCGATCTTGTCTTCGTTCAGATCCTTCCACAGTTTTTTTGCCTTCTTTTCCATTTTTTTGGCGTCGAATTCCGGCATACTTTTGCTTGAAATTTCCATCTTCATTCCATCCTTTCCGGTTCTGTGATTATTATTTTATATCACGCTTATTTTTATGACTGTTTTTTATATTCGCTTTTTTGTAAATCATGAAATATCTGCCGAATGTAAACAGAGCGGCGGCGAGCAGGAGCGCTGCGCATAAACAAAGGAAAATTTTGCTTGTCAAAATTTCGCCGATATCAGCAAAGAAGCCAAGCCACGCGCTTCTCGGCACATAGGATTTTGTAACCAATGCGGCGCTTCCGATCGGATTTCCGTCGAGCAGGATAAACACCGTCCCGACCTTGGTGCCTTTTTCGACGGGCGCCCCGAGTGATTCTTCGTCAAAAGTCAGGGAAAGCTGAAGAGAGGAAAGATCCGTATCCACATCCAAGAAAGCATAAACGGAATCTTCTGGCACGATAAGTACATAATCGGCGCCGCGTCCCGCCCGTACCGGAAGTTCCCCTAAAATTTTGGATGTATCCAGAATTTTTTTCTCTTCAAAATTGCTGCTTGCCCATGTAAGCAGTCCTTTTGTGTCGATATAACCGCCGATTTTTCCTGCGGCGTTTTTTTCAGAACCCATTGTGACACATATATAAGGATAGGCACCTGTATCCATTGCCGAAACGATGCAGTATCCGGAAAGGTCTGTATAACCGGAGGACATGCCCCTGGCGTCCCGAAAGTAATATTCCGACTGCGTGGAGAGAAGCATGTTTTTGGTGTAAACCGTTATTTCCTCATTTCGGTTGGTGGCGGATACCGTATAAGCTCTGGCAGAGCACAGCTGCATAAACATCGGATTTTCATAGGCATAAGCGGCGATTTTTGCTGTATCTGCCGCAGTGGTGTAAGAGGTGCCGTTGTCGAGCCCTGTCGCATTGAGATAAAGGGTATCCGACGCGCCAAGCTCTTTTGCTTTGGCGTTCATTTTGGAGACGAATTCCGAAATGCTCCCGGAAACGGCGATTGCAAGCGCGTTTGCCGCATCATTGGCGCCGGCGACAAGCAGTGCATAAAGAAGGTCGCGGGCGGGAATGGTCTCTCCCTCCTTCAGCCCGAGCACAGAGCTGCCTTCCAGCCCCCGAAGGGCGCTAGCGGTTACGGTCACAGGCGTGTCTAGCCTGCCGTCAAAATATTCCAGGGCAAGAATGCCCGTCATGATTTTTACGGTTGCACCGGGTGCGATACGCACGTCGGCAGCTTTTGTCAAAACATAGACGCCGTTTTGCACATTGTAGACGGCGATATGCGGGCTTTCGAGCTCGTCCGTCTCATAGCTTTCGGCATGAGCGGGGAAAGAGACGGCGAGAAAGAGCAGGACAAAAAGCAAAATACCCGAGGAGCGGAGAGGACGATGTGCGCTATATTTTCTTTTCATAGGCGACTCTCCGTAAGATGGAAAAATGCCCGTGTCTGCGTGATGTTTTGGAAAATGGCATCACGCAAAGCCGTCGGGCTTTCGAATTTTTCCTCAGGACGCAGGAAATGGCAGAACTCCACCTTGACGGTTTTGCCGTAAAGATTTCCGTCAAAGTCCAGAATATACGTTTCGCAGTTTGCCTGTGTGGTATGCTCTACCGTAGGGCGCACACCGACATTGGATACACCGTAATATCGCTTTCCATCTACCGCGACACGAGTGGCATAAACACCGAAGCGCGGAAGTGCCCGTTCAACAGGGAAAAGCTGATTGATGGTTGGAAAGCCGAGCCGATGCCCGAGTTGCTTTCCCTCACGGACGACAGCTGTAAGAGAATACGGCCTGTCCAGCATAGCGGTTGCCCGTCCGACATCGCCTGCGGCCAACGCCGCACGAATCTCTGAAGAACTGACGATAACGCCGTCTATTTTACACGGAGGAATGATCTCGGCGTGTCCCCCCAGCAGGCGAAAAGATTCCGATAAAGTTTCGGCAGTGCCGGCGGCATTTTTCCCATAATAAAAATTGAAGCCGCATACGGCTGTGCGGACTTGGCATTGACGATACAGGATGTTCTCCGCAAAGGAATGTGCTTCTACGTTGCGTACGCTGTCAAAGTCTTCTAAAAAAACAAGATCGATACCGAGTGCACGGAACAGGGAGAGCCGTTCCTCCATGGTGGTGAGAAGGCCGATTTTTCCATCTAACAGACGGGAAGAAGGCTCGGAAAAGGTCCAAACGGCGCTTTTTGTCGCACCGCCTGGACGCGACGCTGCACGCAGAATCAATGCCTTATGTCCGAGGTGGACGCCGTCAAAGTTTCCGATGGCGCAGGAGAGGGTTTCCTCCGGCAGGAGCACGGCTTCTTTGCCGGTTGCAAGATCAATTGGCTTCATGCTTATATCCTTGGTATATATCTGAGTTTTTTGCTGAGATGATCGCTTTGGGAAAGCACAGCATCGGCGTAAGAGCCTTTTTCCAAATAGATATCGTCCAGCAGAATACATCCGTCGAAAGTATTTCTCGGAAGCGACCGCAGGGAAAGCGGCATACGGATGCTTCGCAGTTTCCGACAGCCGTAAAAAGCCTGCTCTCCAATGCTTTTCAGTGAATCAGGCAGCGTGATATCGCGCAGGCCGACGCAGCCGAAAAAGGCTCTGTCTCCAAGCGTCTGAAGAAGCGCGGAAAGCCCCACATCAAATAGATTTTCACATTCAAAAAAGGCATTGCGGCCGATGGAACGCACAGAATCCGCCATATGGATTTTCGTCAGCCTGTCGCAGGAGGAGAACGCATTGGCCGCGATTTCTTCTATCCCGTCGGAAAGAATGGCTTCCTCTATAAAATCGCATTGCAGAAAAGCACGTGAGCCAATTTTTTTGACGGGCAGCCCGCGAATTGCCGAAGGTATTTCCGTTTTTGGAAGCAGGCTGTCTTTATACCCGGTGATGACAACGCTTCCATTTTGCTTTTCAAACAAAAAAGGGATGTTGCGCGATTTCCAGAATTCACTGACGCCTTCAATAAAACCGTCAAAGAAATGTATGGGTTTTTTCTCGGCTTTCACGGGCATTCTCCTCTCTATTTTATAATTTTAGTATAGCATAAAGATGGGGTTCGGTCAATGAAAAGCAAAAAAATTATAAAGGGATTTTCCGAAATGAGGGAGAAAATGAAAAATGGTTGCCTTTTTCTATCGGGTATGCTATACTATTTCCAAATTGTTGGCCCTTGATGGCACATCACAAGAGTGAAAATAGAAGCACTTATGAATCCAATCCCCGTTTTTACAATAGAAAAAGCGGCAACAGCCGCTTTTTCTAAAAAATTATTTGATAATACGCATCATTTTGCTGACAAGCTGCGGAGGAGCAAAAAACACAAAACGTGCTCTTTCTTCTTTTTCATCGTAATCATAGGTATAGTAGGTTTCCACGTCTTTATCGGTCACATCCAGCAGCGTGCGTAGCTGACTATCCTTTTTGTCAGCGACCTCGCGGGAGATATAAAGATCGGCAATCGTGCAGACCTGATTTTTCTCTTTCCTTTCGGCATTTGTGCCGTCCATAAAATCCGAAACTGCTTTTTTCTGTTCTTTTGCCGTTTCTGATTCTGGTATGATGTTGTCCATCATTTCTTGAATATCGGTTGAGGTGAATCGCCATTGTCCACCGAGCCTTCTTCCGCGCAGCGTTCCCGTGCGGAGATGGTTTTGGATGACTCGGAGGGGCAGATTGGTCATTCTGGAAACTTCATCCATCGTATACAATCTTTCAAGTTGTGACATTTAGAATCTCCTTTTATCGCATCATACATAGAAATATATCAGCAAATTATTTGCTTAAATTGTTCTTAATTGTATCATAGCATTGTTTATATCATTTGTCAATCCGTATTTTTCAAGAGACTGAAATTTTTTAAGACGGCTGATAAAATTCTGAATATTTTTGAAAAGGGACGGCGGTTTTTCCATAGATGTGAGATTGCCAAAAACTGTCCCGTTTTGCTTTTATGCTTCGTTTATTTTTTTAGGGGAAAGGATATTTACACGGGTGGATATTGAAAAATTGTTTGAGGGTGCCGAATGCGAAAAAGCACTCCTTCGGATTGCTCAGGGCGATAGGGATGCTTTGAAAATCATTCATCAATATATGAACAGGCAGATTTACGCGGTCGCCTATTCGGTCTTGCGTGATTTTTCTCTTGCCGACGATATCGTTCAGGAAACTTACGTCAAAATTTTGGAAAAAGCGTTTTCCTATCGAAAGGGAACCAACGCACGCGCATGGGTGCTTTCCGTTGCGCGTAACCTCGCCATTGATCTTTTTCGGCATCGCCGCTTTGAAGGAACGGAAGAAACATTTGCCGATCAGGCGATGCGTTTCGACGAAAGCGCTGTCGTTTCTTCAATGGAGGTCAAACAAGCGCTGGACAGGCTGGACGATGAGGAACGGCAGATTATTACGCTGAAAATATATGCGGGGCTTCGCCATAAGGAAATTGCTTCCTTACTTGGCATGACAGAAGAAGCTGCAAAAAAGAAATATCAACGTGCGGCAGCCAAGCTGCGTGAGCTGCTTTGAGAAAGTATTGCCGCGGAAGGGACGGTTTTTCTATGGTGGAAAAGAAAATCAGAAATTTTTATAATTCCGTACAATTTACAGGGACGGGTATTCTTCCGGTGCGTACAGCAAAGCCTGATTCGATTGCGCTAGCCGTACGAGCAGCCTTGGGAATCGCTGCGGCGGTCGCCCTTGCTAAGGGGGTCATGTTTCTTGCCGATTCCGCTTTGAGACGTGTGCGGGTGAAGGCAGATTCGTAAATTAAAGAAGAACCGCTGCGGCGTATGCGCTACAGCGATTCTTTTATTCTCGTATCTACCTTAGGGGGATATCCCCCGCCACTCTAGCGACGGGCTCCTTTTCACATTCAGTCGGGGATAGGGTCTTCGGCTGAATGCTCAGATTGTTTTTTTAGCCGTTGCCACACATGACGGGCGGGTCCAGGTTCCCTTATGAAATGTATTGGATACGAATATTACTCTAAAACAACGGTTTTGCCGGCGCCGATACAAAGCGGCCTGTCATCCTGCGAGAACCAAATGTCGATATCGGTCGGATTGTAGAACGTTTTCCCGTCCGCGGAGCGGCGTATACGCTTTACCGCATGGACGTAATCGTAAATCTCTATATTGGTCGCATACCAGATGTCGTGCGCGCCGCTGTGGAGTGCCGTGAGCAGCTCCTCAAATTTTTCCCAGCCGACCGGGAGCTCCGGATTGTCAAATTCATAGCTGTGCCCCCAGATATAGAGCACGCCTCCTGCGCGCCAAGGGGCTTTTTCCACGTTGTAGAGAAATCTTTTCACCATCGGCTCGCATTCATTATGATGGGTTGTCGGGACCCATACCTTGAAATTGTCCGGCAAAAGAAAATTCCCGGAAGCGCCCGCCGTTCTGCCGTAAACAACAGAAGCCGTGTCCATGGCGGTGAAGGTTTCACGATTATAAGTGCCAAATGGATAGGCAAGCCCACGAACAATAGTGCCGCTTGCCTTTTCCAAAAGCTCGCGGTCGCGCATGATTTCGCCGTATTGGTCTTGGATGCTCATCCGTTCCAGATGCGGATGGGAAAAGGTATGGCAGGCAACCTCGTGCCCGTTTTCAATATAAAGGGAACGCACCTCATCCGCGCGAATTCCATGTGTTTCGGGATTTGTTATACTGCCGGAAATCAAATTGAAGGTTGCCTTCATCCCGAATTTTGCGAATAGCTCGACAAGACGCCTGTCCGCGGCGCCGGCATCGTCATAGCTGAAGGTAAGCGCGTATCGCTTGCCGTCTTTGTATCGGTCGAATTGAATCATGTGGGTTCCTCCGTATTTCTATGTGATGAGCGTTTGAGGGAAAAATTCTTATTTAATCATATCACAAAATGAAAAAAATGCAAGATTTATGTTCTATTTGGATGTCTGGCTTTTATGGTTTATAGAAAAAATCTTGCTCGGCAGAGGGGAATGAAAGATGGCGCTTTTGCAAACGAATGAAATGTCTTTATCGGTATCTGTGAAAGAGGGCAAAGGACTTTTTCCTGATTATTGACTTGACAGTGAAGACCCGTTAGGGGATATGGTTTCCTATATTCATGCCAAAGAATAGTTGGCAGTGACGTACGAGAGATGGTGAAAAGGATGAGAGCCTCTTTCTTTTCGTTTCGGCGATGAGAGCCAAACAAAGGCGGGTCTCCATCTGAAACAGCATAAATTATAGTCAAACCGTTGATTTTTTCATTTGTCTGCGTTATAATATAAATTCAAATAGGATTTTATATGTGTATTTTTCGCGGGAGGGAACTTGTATGAAGGTGTTGCTTGCAGGCGGTGCGGGGTATATCGGCTCGCATACCGCCATTGAGATTGCAAAGCTCGGACATGAGGTCGTAGTGGCGGACGATTTTTCCAACAGTAAGCCGGAGGTTCTGAACCGGATGAAAACCATTATGGGGAAAGATTTTCCGTTTTACCAGATCAATGTTGCGGATAGTGACGCGCTGTCGGGACTTTTCAGAGAAGAAAGGCCGGAGGCTGTCATTCATTTCGCGGGGTATAAGGCTGTCGGAGAATCCGTAGAAAAGCCGCTCGCTTATTATCGGAACAATCTGGATACGACACTTACCTTGCTGGAAACGATGAAAAAATATGATTGCCATCGGTTTATTTTCAGCTCGTCCGCAACGGTTTACGGCGCGCCGGACGAGGTGCCGATTAAGGAAACGGCGGCTGTCGGCAGATGCACCAATCCCTACGGGTGGACAAAATATATGATTGAAGTGATTCTGAAGGATACGACGGCGGCGGATCCGGAGCTCTCTGTCGTGCTGCTCCGTTACTTTAATCCGGTCGGCGCGCATGAGTCGGGACTAATCGGAGAGGATCCGCAGGGCATTCCAAACAACCTGATGCCCTATATTTCACAGGTGGCGATTGGGAAGCTTCCTTATCTGTCTGTGTTCGGAGACGACTATCCGACGAAAGATGGAACCGGCGTGCGCGACTATATCCATGTTGTCGATTTGGCGCGCGGCCATGCTTATGCGCTCGATTATGCGGCGGCGCATAAGGGCACGGAAGTCTTCAATCTCGGAACCAGTGCCGGCTACAGCGTATTGGATATGGTGCATGCGTTTGAAAAGGCGAACGGGGTGAAGGTGCCGTATCGCACCTCTGCGCGCCGTGCGGGCGATGTGGCGGAATGCTATGCAGATGCAACAAAATCGAAAGAACTTCTCGGATGGCATGCGGAGAAAACGCTCGAGGATATGTGCCGCGACACATGGAGATGGCAGAGCCAAAATCCGAACGGCTATGAGGACTGACGGATAAACGAAAAAATAAGGACGGCTTCCGTTTTGCGGAAGCCGTCCTGAGTTTTTATTAACCTTCTACTGTGGGTTTGTTTTTGAGATCTTCATAAAAGCGGGCTCTTGCGGCGTTGTAATAGGGAAGGACATAAAGCCCGAGAAGTCCAAAGGTGAGTGCGCAAAGAAGGAACCATCCGATAAAGCTGAGATCGAGGCAGAAAAGCTTTCCCTTGTAGCCGTTCATCATGCGGCGGCTTTCCGTGATAGCTTCACATGCGGAAAGGTTGGGATTATCGCGAAGGATATAGTAGGTCATGGAGTAGGAATAGGTTTTTACAATCCCAGGAATGATAAAAAGCAGACTCCATAAAGTGAGAAAGATAGTCTGAAGGATTCCGGCGACACAGGTGGTCCCAAAATTGGAAAAGCCGGAGAAGAGCGTTTCAAAACTTGTGCTTTTGGTACGGACGAGCGTGAGATAGGCAGCCATGAATCCAAAGGCGAACACGCCTGAGAGAATGATGGGCCCGATGAAAGTAAACTCGATTGCGGAACCAAGGACAAGGTAGACGACCCAGATTCCGATGGCGATGCCCCAGTTGCCGGAAAGGGCTGCTTTGGCTTCGACTTTAATTTGGCGATTGGGTAACATAGAAGTGGCTCCTTTCAATTCATTGAGAACAGAATAGATTCATATTGTGTAGATACACATATATTAGCATATAAGAAATAGATGTCAATATTCTAAATTACCATATTTGTTTTAAAAGAAACATTTTACAAGAAAGAATTCATATTTTTTTAAATTTTTGCTGATTTTTGAGGCCTTCAAGTATATAATGGAGAAAAGGCAAATACCTGTAAAGGGGTTTGTAATTTATAGGGAAAGGACTTGCTAGCATGTCAAAAACAAAATCGCGCTCGACTCTTCTTTTGAAGATCATTTCTGTCCTGTTCATTATTTATGGAGTCTATTTTGTTGTGGGGTCACTTCTTTCGCTGCTTGGCGGGACGGTTGTAATCCCCGGAATGAGCTATCTTGCCGCCGGCTTTGGTTGGGTGGGAGCCTTGCTTGAGTTTATCGCAGGGTATCTTGGCTTTAAGTGTAAAAACAAAACTTTGTGTACTATTCTGGGGTTTGTTGTTTTGGTGCTTGCGGCGGTGACGCTTTTCACGACAATCACGAGCAGCCCTTCTGTATGGACGATCGTAAGCGGCGTGATTCCGGTGGTTTTGCCGCTGCTGTATATTTATGGCGTGAGAAAATCCGCGTAAAGCTTCTGTATAGACAACCCGGGTAACAGGAAGCCGCGAGCAGGCGGGCGTTCACCGAACGCCCGCCTTGTTTATTCTGTGTAATACTGTGCCTGTGCATGCCAAAGCTCGTAATATTTTCCGTTCTCATTGGCAAGCAGGGAAGCATGGGTCCCTTTTTCGACTACAGAACCCTCATGGAATACGGCGATTTCATCGCAGAATTTACAGGAAGACAAGCGATGGCTGATATAAATTGCTGTTCTATTTCCGACAATATCGTTGAATTTGCTGTATATTTCCGCTTCGGCAATCGGATCGAGGGCGGCGGTCGGCTCATCGAGAACAATGAAAGGGGCGTCCTTGTAGAGTGCGCGCGCGATGGCGATTTTCTGTGCTTCGCCGCCGGAAATATTGACGCCATTCTTATCATAATCCTTATACAGATACGTTTCAATGCCGTCTTTCATTTCTGCTAACCGTTCTCCGAATCCTGCTTTTTGCAGGCAATCGGTGACAAGCGCGCGGTCATAATCCGTCGCCGCGGCGACGTTTTCGGCAAGCTTCAGCGCAAAAAGCCTGAAATCCTGAAACACCACGGAGAAGATGCTCATATAATCGAGATATTGATATTTGCGGATGTTGATTCCATTGAGAAGAATCTCACCCTCGGTCGGGTCATACAAACGGCAAAGCAATTTGATAAAGGTGGTCTTTCCGCTGCCGTTCATGCCGACCACGGCAAGCCGTTCTCCTATCTTGAATTTCATATTGACATGGCGCAGCGCATAGGTTTCGCTTCCGGGATATCGGAAGGAAACGTCTTTGAACTCCACCTCGTAGTCCCGGTCGCGCCGTTTTTCAACGGTAAGGCTTCCCTGATACATGGTGTTGGGAATATCGAGAAATTCGAATATAAGCACAAGGAAGGAGGCATTGTTTCTCATTTCACCGGCTTTGGATATCAAGGATGACACACCGCTGGAAACCTTGGTGATGGAGGAGACATACTGGGTGACGGCGCCGATTCCGAAAGCACCCGCCAGAGCCTTGAGACAAACGAATGCATAAACGATGCCGGTGAAGATAACGGAGACGGCGGCGGAAGCCGCGCTGTAAAGTCCTATGGGGCCTCTGCTTAGTTTTGCAAACATACCGCTAGAGGCAAAGGTACCAAGCTTATTGCGGTTATATGTTTTCGCGATCGAATCCTGCCGGTAGATCCGCACATCTGTCGCCAATTCGCTGCGGGAGCCAAGCCATCCGTAAAAACCGAAAAGCCGGTTGGTGAAATTGTGAGTATTTGCATTGAGCGCCCAATATTTTCCCGCCTGATTGGATAATACCGGCGCGATATAGGTGACGACGAGCATAACGGCAATGACGAGCAGAACAAACAGGGGATGATTCAACGCCGTGTACGCCCCCGCGCTGTCCGGGACCTTGCTCGTAAACAGCGATATGGTCAGAGAGACGCCGCCAAGAAGCGTCAGAACGGACGAAATCAGAGACTCATAGCTTCCTATGACGCGATAGAGCCCCCAACCGCCGCCGTTTTGGTTCTGTCGGATTTGAGAAAGCAATTCATGTGTTTTGGCGTCGTCAATGCTTACAAAATCCATCTCAAAGAGTTTTTCAGAGAAAATCTGCTCGACTTTATAATACATGCCGGCGCTCTGCGTATCCATCCACTTGGAAAGAAGCGCGGAAATCAGAGAGATAAACGCCGCCGAACCTAGGGTGATAAGAACAAGGTTTCTTAGTCGTTCAGGATCCCGCGCGCCTGCCAGCTCATCGATTACAAGGGCTGAAAGATAGATCCCGACGTAGGGGGTAAGGGCGCTCCATATGACATGCGCAAGACGGGAAATCAGCATCTGCGGCCATCGTCTGTAAAGAAGCGCGAACGCACGGTTGTTGATTCCGATCGCCTTTTTCCATGAAAGAAGCTTTTTATCATTCTTCATGCTGCGTCTCTCCTTCCTTATAGTATTGGCTTTGCACGGAAAAAAGTTCCGCATATTTGCCGCCGGCACAAAGCAGTTCTTCATGAGTTCCTTCTTCTGCGATACGGGCGTTGTCGATGAGAATGATGCGGTCGCAGAAGCGTGTGGAAGCCAAGCGATGAGAAATATATACCGAGGATTTTTCCTTTGTCATCTCGTGATATTTTTGGTACATCTCCGATTCCGCAATGGGATCGAGGGCGGCGGTCGGCTCATCAAGAATGATGAAGGGCGCATCCTTGTAGAGCGCACGGGCTAGCATCAAACGCTGTGTTTCGCCGCCTGACAGCATAACGGCGTCCTCGTATACTTCCCGATTTAATAGAGTCTCATACTTTTTCGGTAAAGATTCGATCTTTTCACGCAGTCCTGCTTTTTCCACGCATTCCCTGACGCGTTCCTTATCGATGCCGTCTTCCGTTTGGGCGACATTGGCGGCGACAGTCGTCGCAAGCAGGGAAAAGCTTTGGAATACGGCAGAAAACATCGTGTAGTAATCAGCCCGATTGTATTTCCGGATGTCTACACCGTCTAGCAGCACCCGCCCCTGCGTCGGGTCTAAGAATCCGCAGATGAGCTTTACGAGCGTGGTTTTGCCGGCTCCGTTGAGTCCCACGACGGCGAGCTTTTCTCCGGGGTGCAGGGTCAGATTGATATTTTGCAGGGTATCTTTGTCGGCGCCTGGATAACGGAAGGTCACATTTTCAAGCTTGATTTCATACATCCGATGCGCCTGCGCACGGAGCGGCTCTCCTTCTTCAAAGGCAAACGGCTCCGGATATTCCAAGCACTCTCGTACGGTGGAAATATCCAGACTCTGCCTGTGCAGGGTATTGAAGCCGCCGAGTATTCCCGAAACCCATCCGGCAAAACCGCCGACGGCAGAAAAGAAAAGCAAAAACTCCGCTACGCCAAGACCTCCGGAAAGAACGAGATGGATGAGATACGCGTAAGCGATGCCGTTTCGCAGGAAAGTGAGGATGATATCGGCGATTCTGGACCAGATATAGGCGTTTTGCGCCTTCTTTTGAAAGGCCATATACGCCGCTAGCGTCTTCCCGTAAATTTCCTCTAGCCAGGGACGCAGTCCGAAGATACGAATGTCCTTGGCGGCGCTCCAGTCTTTCGCTCTGCCTTGCATATACCAGAGCTTATTGATTTTATCCGATTCTTCTTCGCGGTGACGGTATCGGTAGCCGCTTACATAACGATTGATGAAATAACCGACGGTTGTGGTTGCAAGAATCACAAGAAGCAGCAAGGGCTGAACGGAAGACAGAATGGCTACGTAAATAGCGAAACCGAGGATATTCTGTGTCAGAGAGGAGAGCGTGCCCCAAATGGCCTCTGTTGCGGCGGCGTTATTGCCGCAGACCTCTGAGGCTTTGCTGCGCAGCTTCGAAAACTTCTCATCATCGATATTGGGATAGGAAGTGGTGGAGGCTTTTGTGTTGATCAAAGCAATGAGCTCGGTGCGAACCGTAATTCTGCCGAATATGGTGTTCGTGTTCACATAAGCAGATGCCGCCGCGAGGAGCATCATGCCGACGACGAACAGGACAATGGTGAGGACAAGCTCGGAGACAGGAGCCTGTCTTTCCACCACCGCGAGTATGGTGGGGGAAAGATAAAGATTCACGAGATTGCTCGTGACCGCAAGACATGCCACAAGCAGGCTGAGGATGATGACTTTCTTTTCCTTTGCGGTCCAAGCGAGCTTTATCATGAACCAAGCGTTCTGCAGCATGTTGTATTTAGGCTTTGGCGCTTTTTCTTTTTTCCGGATTTCCTTTTGCACGGGCGACACCGTCCTTTCTAAGAATAGCATACCGCAAAAATTCGTCCCTGAGTCATTTCAGGGACGAATCGTCGAAATTGGGTGACGAACTGCATGAAACCTGCGGAATCAGGATCTCTGTGGTAAATGCCCCATCTTCGCTGTTTCGGCTGAGATATCCGCCGAGTCTTTCCACAATACTGTCCATGCGGATAAGACCGAAGCCATGTCCAGATCCCTTGGTCGTCAGAAATCGATTCCCAACCTTGGTAAGCTTTCCCGTGGCGGTAAAGTTGGTAAGCGAGATATAGAGCTGCGTATTTTTCATGTCCATATACAGGCGGATATATCTCTGTTCTTCGGGCAGAGACATGCAGGCTTCGATGGCGTTGTCAAAAAGATTGCCGATAATCACACACAAATCTACCTCTGACATTTTCAGCATAACAGGGATGTCCGCGTTTGCTTTTACGGAGATGCCTTTGGATTTTGCAAGTGTGATTTTGCTGTTCAAAATGGCGTCCGCCATGGCATTGCCTGTTTTTACGACCGTATCGACTGTGGCAAGGTCCGCGTCCAATTGATCCAGATACTCCTTGACGGCATTCATGTCGCCGCTGGCTGCGAGTGCCTTCATCGTTTGAATATGATTTCTGTAATCATGCCGCCAACCTCGCATCTGCTTATACATGGTATCGACTTCTCTGTAATGGGTTTCTATCAGGTCTCGCTGATAGGCGGCTATGTGTTTATCGATTTGCTTTGAAAAAAATGACATGGTGCGCTCCTCATGTATGTGCGATAATCGCGCGGTTCAGCGATTCATAGGCTCCGCGCGGCAGAGGCAGTCTGGTTCCGTCTAAAAGGAATATATCCGTCCTCGTCACTTTGCCAATGCAGTTTAGGTTTACAAGAGCTGCGCGTCCGACCCGAAAGAAACGCTCGTCGAGCAGCCGTTCAAATTCCCCAAGCGTTCGTTTCACGGTATAGTCTTTTTTGCCATGAACCGTGACATAATTTTGATGTACGTCGAGATAATAGATTTCGCGCAGGGGGATTCGTATCATTTCTCCGGACAACGTCAGGTTCAAATATCTTTCGTTCAAAAGAATTTTTTCTATGGCACGGTCGAGAACCGCAAACAATTTTTCTTCTTTGACGGGTTTCATCAGGTAGTGAAGGGCGGCTACCTCATAGCCTTCGGCAATATAGGCGGAGTATCCTGTGATAAAGATGATGGGAATCGCATCGTTTTCTTTGCGAATCTGTCTTGCCATCGTTACGCCGTCCATATTTTCCATTTCGATATCTAACAGGAGGATATCATAGGTTTTATCTTCCGCATAGCGGAAAAGGAATGCCTCCGCTGAGGAAAAGGATTCTGTTTGCAGAGTTATTTCACGCGCCGACGCCCAACGGCTCAACAAGTCCGAGAGAAATCCTATATCAGGTTCGCTGTCGTCGCATATCGCGATTTTTAAGTTCATCGTTTACCTCCTGACAGATTATCTGTCAACAAAGAGAAAGCATCCTTTGTCTTTCTATCAAGGAAAGATAGACTTTTTATTAGGCAACCTTTACGCGGATTCATTGCCTTTTATGATGCCTTTCCATGATATCAGGATATCATAAGAATCGTATTTTGTAAAGTACTACCTTATATTATAAGAGATATAAAAGAAAATAAACGGTTTTGTGCGTGTGAACTTGCAGATGATACGGAAAAAAATTCAGAAAAAGGCTTGACAAAAAATTTTTTTATGGTATACTAATAACAGTAATGATTATTGATATCGAAAGGCGGGGGTGATGATGCAAAGATATTCCAGACAGCGCGAGGCGGTGCTTGAGAATCTCCGCGCCCGCTATGATCATCCGACAGCCGACATGATATACACAGATTTGAAGAAGAGCTTTCCGAATCTCAGCCTCGGTACCGTATATCGAAATCTCGCCGTGCTTTGTGAGGCGGGGACGATTCTGAAAATCGGGACCTCGGGAGACGGAAAGGAACGGTATGACGGGCATATTCATCCCCACGCACATTTTATTTGTGAAATGTGCGGAGCGGTCTATGACGTGACGGAACATTTTGATGTCAGTAAAATCGAAAAGCAGTTGGGCGCCAAAATCCATTATGCAAGCAATACATTGCGCGGTATCTGCCGCGAATGTCTTGAAAAATAAAAAATTTTATATCATTTAGGAGGACAATAAAATGGCAAAATGGGTATGTAAAGTATGCGGTTATGTTTATGAGGGAGAGAATCCCCCGGAAAAATGCCCTCAGTGCGGGGTTCCGGCAGACAAGTTTGAAAAGGTAGAAGAGAAAAGCACGACTTGGGCAACCGAACATGTCGTCGGTATCACCGAGGGTGTGTCTGAGGATATTATCCGCGACCTGCGTGCGAACTTCAACGGAGAATGCTCCGAGGTCGGCATGTATCTTGCTATGGCAAGAGTGGCGTTCCGCGAGGGATATCCGGAGATCGGTCTCTATTGGGAGAAAGCCGCTTATGAAGAGGCAGAACATGCGGCAAAGTTTGCGGAGATCCTCGGGGAGGTCGTGACACCTAGCACGAAAAAGAATCTGGAAATGCGGGTTGCCGCAGAAAATGGCGCTACGGCAGGCAAATTTGATCTTGCGAAACGCGCCAAGGCCGCGAATCTCGATGCGATCCATGATACGGTTCATGAAATGGCAAAAGATGAAGCGCGTCACGGCAGAGCCTTCGAGGGCTTGCTCAAGAGATATTTTGGTTGATTTGGGATTTCATAAAAACAAGACCGGTATCAAAACCGGTCTTGTTTTTATATGGGGTATGAGAGGAAGCACGTCTAAGCTTTCCTTTCTTGAGGAGAATGCTTCCTTTCGCGTAAAGACATCGTAATCCGTACCAAAACCGCCGCAATGATAATCGCCGCTCTTCCATTCCATAAACAAATATTCTGTTCCGCTATGCGTTTCTTTGACATAGTGATTCTGAAAATGACAGTCGCCGAAGTCACAGATAAAGGAATTTTTTTCCATTGGCAGCACCAATAGGAGAGTCTCCCCCGCTAGCTCGTTCGAGGCAGTATGGGCGATGAAACAAAAATGTTTTGCTCTGAAAGGAGAAAGCGAGAAAGTCGCAGCGTTTGATCGGAGGCCGGGCGGTTATGGCAGCCGAATATCATCTCGGGTCATTTGATGCTCGAGCCAGGCAAGAAGCCTATGGATTTTATCATCATTGCCTTGTATTCGCTTGATTTCCCGGGTATGCTGCCACCAAAAGGAATTCATGTATCGAAACAATATGGGAAACGCCTCCCGTTCTGTTTCAGAATATGGATAATACTCCTCTATACACCGTATGTTTTGCAAGAACAGTTGAATTCTCAGGTCGTCCATTTCTTTATGATACCAATATGTCTTGGAATCACCGTTGTTTTCATCTGATAACCGACGGTCATGGATTTTCCAAAGCGCGGTGCGAACCGTATAATTCAAAACAGGTTCTTTTCCGGAGAGATTAAAATCAATCAGCCCCACGAACTGATTTTTGCTGTCAAGCAAGAGATTGGAGTCATTCAGATCTGCTTGAAAGCAAGACACCGGCAGAGAAGGGTATACCCTGCGCAGTGCTTCTTGATTGATAAAAAATAATTCTAGCAGCTTTTCTACTTGGGGATAGTACGCGGGAAGCTTTTCTTTTACATAGTCACGGAAAAGCAGCGCACATTCTGTCCCCTCGTCTGCGGTGTCAGACGGGGAATGTGGTTCAAGCAGGCAATATCCTGAGGGAAATGACAGAAAATCAAAATGCATGGCGGCGACTTTTCCGACAGAGCGCAGAACGTCGTCTATATAGGATGGCTTTCCCCATGCGTCCTTTAAGTGCGGAATATCCCTTTGCACAGCAGTGTCATATTTGGCAAATTCTTCGGCGAACACATAATAATCACGCCCATCCCGGATAAAATGATGGGCCAATTCATGATTTTTATTGGGAACTATCTGAGGGCAATAAATTCCTAATTTGTTATATTCGTGTATGAGCCTCGCCCAACCGCCAATTCTTTCTCCATCTGTGAAAGCGTTGGAAGCGTATTTGATAACAAGCTTTTTCTTTCCGTCGTCAGCGATATACACTTTTCGAAAATCTTCTTCCCCTCGACATAGATCCATAGACCTGAGAATTCTGGGTGTATGACGGTAATACAATTCCCATATTTGTTTTTCTGGCATATCATGGGATTTATCCATGCCTATCTCTCCTTTGTCGGCTTGAACCGTCAACGACAGTTTCAAGGCTCAAAAAATATCTGGGTTGTTGTTTTCTCTGTTCTGATGCCAGGCATGCTGTTTGCTTATCGTAGCGTCGGACATGTCATTTTACGACGGATGATTCGATTCCACTAACACTTGTATTTGATAATTCCATTGCAATATGCCGGAAAGCAAAATGGAATAGATTACAAAATCAGGCGTGGCGGCATATTGGGTTTCTGCTGTGTCGAGCAGCTCGTGCAGAGCTTTTTCTCGTTTTTCTTCCGTACAGTCGACGCATAGGTATTTCCCGGCAGGAAGAACGAGAAGTCCTTCGACTTCAGAATACCTCGAACAAACGGCGAACAGAAAAGACCGTCCGCCCTCTTCATAGATTCCGGCCATGTCCTCAAAGGAGAAATCTTCTTTTTTATCTTCTCCGATTTGCGCATAAAAATGACGGTGATAGTTCCATAAATTTTCTACCGACGGGGTGCTCAAACGGTCGGAAAGCAGGATGGTCCGCTGTGGGATTTCCCTGAGAAAAACAACTTCCTCTTTTGGTTGTTCTGTGGTCTTACTCTTATAATATTGTTCGGCCCTTTGGATTCGCGTTTTGGCTTCCTTCAGCTCGGCAATTTTTTTATCAGCATTTTGTTCTGCCTGCTTCAAAAAGGCGACAATGTTTTCTATATCCTTGAATTCCAAAACTTTTTTGATTTTGTGCAAGGATAGTCCCATACAGCGTAAAGCGTGAACAGTGTGTAAGCGAACCACCTCTTGCTCAGAATAGTATCGGTATCCTGTCCATTTATCGATCTGGCAAGGGTGTACCAAACCAATACGGTCGTAATGGCGCAGTGTTTCTGTTGTCATTCCGACCATCTTTGCTGTTTTGCCTATCGGAAAAAATTTTTCCATAATTCTGATATTTCTCCTTGACTTTTGTGTTACACAAAGGTTTATACTGATTATAGCATGAAAAATATATCATGTCAAACATTATATAAGGAGATGATTTTATGAAAAAAACAATAGCGTTCTTTTGTATTATCGTGGGGCTTGCGACCGTATTGGTTGTCAGCGGCTGCTCTGGCAGCGAAGCATTTGTCGCCGGAGAGTATTCTTCCGGTGAAAATCGTATTGACGGGATTGTTATCGACGTTTCAGACAGAGAAGTGAAAGTCGGCGTATCCGATGATGACCAGATCCACATCGAGTATTATGAAAGCGAAAGTGAAACTTACGACATTTCCGTTTCAGAGGACAATGAATTGACGATGAAGCTTATATTGGATAAGGAATGGACGGATTTTATTGGGGTGAAAGCTTCCGTCGAATATCGCACAATCAAGCTTGAGATTCCGAGCCATTTGTTGTCCGATTTAACAGTAAAGACGACGAATGGAACGATTAAGGTATCTGATTTGCCGACGCTCGAGCGTATCACGCTCGATTCTAACGGGGGAAATGTAGAATTCGAAAAAATCGCAGTGGAAGAGAGTTTGGATGTAACGGCCAAAAACGGGAATATCAGCGGAACCATCATTGGGGGGTGGGATGATTTTTCGATTTCCTGCGATATCAAAAAGGGCGAGAGCAATTTGCCCGAGAGTAAAACGGGCGGAGAAAAATCCCTGACGGCAAACTGCAACAATGGAGATATCTATATTACGTTTATGGCCGAGTAATTTTCATAGGAGCTTATCAGGTGCCATACATGATAGGCTCAAATAAAAAAATAAACCGAAGCAGGGTTCACCTTGCTTCGGCCTTTTCTGTGCAAAAAAACGGAACGAGCGTGGCTCGTTCCGATATGTCTCCGGGGACTAAAAAAGATGCCACGCATTTTTTTGTCTTGGGACTTGAACCCACACAGTTTTTACACTGAAAACATTTTACCATATAATCAAGCCAAACACAACTCATAATATAAGTCATCTTCGTTTCCTTTTTGTTTTACAGGTCTGCCGTCATCTCAGCACCGTCTTTGAAGAGGATAAGGATTTGTTCTGCGGAGATTACCTTGATACTGCTAATCAGCTGACGAACGATTTGCTCGTCATATTCTACCGGATGGTTTTTCAGTCCATACATAACAGTAGTCATTTCGTCTATCCGGTTTACCGCTGTATCCAGCTTCGCATTTGTCTTTTCGTCACTTTCAAGTTCGTCTTTTATAGCATACATTTCTGTGTACAAGCTTTCGAACAGTTCGTCAAAATCCCCGTTCTGAGCGGATTCACTGTCCATACTGGTTAACTCATCGATCCTTTGTTTTAGTGCCGTTAACCGTTCCTGTTTTTCTTCAAGATCTGAATTATCTTTTCTGTTTAGGTACATTTCAATGTGTTCCCTGATACGCTGAATATTCGCACCCTCTGTTTGCGCTTTACGGGTGATAGCCGCAGCGATCGCATTCTGCAGAACCCCTTCTTCTATTGAAGGTGAGTTTTTGCAGTATTTCGTGCCGTAATCCAATCGGCTGATGCAGCGCCAAACGATTTTTTTCTTGCCGTTCTTTGCCCATGTTGTTCTGCGGTACGGTGTTCCGCAGTTCCCGCAGAAGAGCAGCTCGGTTAGAGCGTATTTACTTGAATATTTGCCAAGCTCGGTTTTTGTACCGACATCTTTGACCTTGCGTTTACTGTTGCGCCGTGATACTTCCTCCTGAACCCGGTCGAACACTGCCCGTTCTATAATCGCAGGGTGATTATTCTCTACATAGTACATCGGCAATTCACCGGTATTCTTTTTGGATTTTTTGCTGATGCAGTCCACAATGTAGGTCTTTTGCAGCAGTGCGTCACCTTTATATTTTTCATTGGTCAGTATCGAGAGGACGCCTTTCGTTGTCCAGTTGGTTTTTCCTCTTGGGGTGAGGATGCCGTCTCTTATCAGACCATTAGCGATATCTGAAAGGCTTGCTCCTGCAAGATACTCCGCGTAGATTCGCTTGATGATTTCTGCTTCTTCCGGCACGATTTCAGGCTTGCCGTCCGCACCTTTCCGATATCCGAGGAAAGAACTGTAGCAGAACGGTACATTGCCGTTTTTGATGCTCTGCCGTTTGCCTATTTTAACATTCATACTGATGGATTCACTCTCAGCCTGTGACAGACCGCTGAAGAGCGTTATCAGAAGTTCGCTGGATACCTGCAGTGTGTTGATGCCTTCCTTTTCGAACAGAATGGGAATTCCGCGTTCTTTCAGCTCGCGTACATACTGCAGACAGTCGAGATTGTTTCTTGAGAACCGTGAAACCGATTTGGTGATGACCATATCAATTTTACCTTTACGGCAGTCTTCAATCATTCGCATGAAGTCAGGGCGTTTTTTGGCGATTGTTCCAGTGATTCCTTCATCTGCATAGATCCCCGCCATCTGCCAGTTGGGTTTCATCATGATCATATCGGTGTACATTTCTTTTTGTGTTTCAAAGCTGTGTTCCTGTTCTTCCTTATCTGTAGATACACGGCAGTATGCTGCGACACGCTTTGGACGAAAGTCCGAATTGCTTTTTCCGCTGTATTCCGGCTTGGCAGGAATCACTCTGACTGCTTTAGGCATTGTCACTGCTTGCGCTGACATTTTTGTTTTTCTCCTTTCCTATGATATTTCCGCTTTTCAGAAGCAAGCTGACTGCACCGTTTTTCGTGAGAAGTACGGCAGTCACTGTTTTGCTGAAAAACTCTGCATCGAATACAGAAAGCGGACTTGATTTCTCAAAATCCGCTTTCAGCCGATCCGTAATGTGTTTTTGGCTTTTTTCTTTCTCATACCGTTTGGAAGCACACTGCAGAATTAAGTTCTGAATGGTTTCCTTATCAAAGTCAATCTGTCCGAGCGCCCGTTCTATTTCATTTTCCATTCGTTTGATTTCGATCGGCGTCTCATTTTTTGATGAGATGTATTCTTTTCCGGCAAGATCGGGATTTTGAATGACAGAGTTGAGAAGCTCTGTTATCTCATTTTCCAGTACGGCAACAGTCTTTCTGATGACCGTCTTGCAGTCTTTATTTTTGCAGTACCAGCTTTCTGTATTTTTTCTGGAGTTATCGGTTTTATGAACCAGCCTGTCGCCGCATTCGGCGCATCGGACGGTATATATCACTTCTTTGTTTTCTGAATGCACTACGCAGTTGTCTGTTGTGCATCTGTTTGATTTTATTACATTTGCTTCCTGTAAGACACTCTCCTGTAGTATTTGAGGATAGGTGCTGTCTCCGAGGTAGCGCTTGTCTTCAATCATCCGCTTGATCCGGCTTTTGTTCCAATTGCTTTCGCCGGGGAGATATTCCACTTTCAGAGCTGTGAGTTTTTCGGCAATATCTTTCAGTCCTTTACCGTCAACATAGTCACGGAATATGGTTCGGACAATCTCAGCTTCTGTTTGGCAGATTACGATTTCACCGTCTCTCATCTCGTAGCCATACGGGAATCTTCTGTTTTTCATTTTCTTCTGCACCTCCTTTGTTCAGGAATTTTTTCCGTCAGGTTAAGACCGCCGATCAGATGGAAGCAGATGCTTGTATGCGAAGGTACGGTGATCTGCTGCACAATCTCTTGAAAAATCGTTTCATCGAACGCTGTGACGGGTTCGGTCAATTCTGTAAAAACAGCGTGCAGTCTTCGCAATCCGCACAGAATACTGTCATCATCCTGTTCTCTCAGAAGGCGGCAGCGTTCACTGCGCAGACCGTTTACCATGCTTCGTATTCCGTTACTCTGCTCGGAATATTCCGCTGCCCGCAGGATACCTTTGCTGTTTAAACGGGCAAGTACAAGGTTTTTGTTGTTGAGATCGGCTATTTCCTTATCAATTTGTTTGATCCGTATTTCCAGCCCGTCCGCTTTCATCTGCAGGCGTTCTGTCTGTGCAATAGCAGGCGGCAGGATTTCCTCATAGCAGTTTCGAAGTTTGTTGACCATTGTGATAAAGGCTTCATAGATATCTGTTTCCGGTATCCGTCTCGAACTGCATTTTTGGGAATCAAAGTTATGCATCCTGCATTCCCAATAGATTTTTCCGTTTACCGTTATTGGCTTGTATATATGTCCGCATCCGCATTTGATTTTTTCTCTCAGCGGGCGTTCCTGAACGCTAAACCGTTCTTCTGTGGTGGATTTGGCTTTTAATTTTTGTGCCGCCTCAAAGACTTCTTTTGTAATAATAGGCGGATTCATATCTTCCACATAGTATTGCGGTTTCTGCCCTCGGTTGATTTTCATTTTGAACGGAAGCGTATCTGTTGTATACCGTTTCTGAAACAGCGCATCCCCGATGTATCTCTCGTTTGATAGGATGTAGTTGATTGTACTGATCCTCCATGTCGTATATCCGAACCGTTTGGGCGCATCCATTCTGTTAAGCATATCTGCAATTGCTTTCTTTCCCATACCGGACAGATAGCTTTTGAAAATCAGGCGGACAATTTCCGCTTCTGTTTCTACGACTTTGAATTCTCCTTCTTCCAATTTGTACCCATACGGTGTTGAGCTGGAGAGGTATGTGCCGCTTTTCATTCTTCGTTCAACGCTCCACCTCATGTTTTTGGATATGGAGATGGATTCTTCCTGCGCCTGTGCTCCTGACAGAGCCAGAAGCAGTTCGCTGGACATATATGCCGTGTCGATGTTTTCCTTTTCAAACAGGATGCTGACACCGTATTCTTTCAGCATTCTGGCATACATAAGAGAATCGACCGTGTTTCTTGCAAATCGGGATACCGATTTAGTAAGTACACGGTCGATTTTTCCTTTGCGGCAATCGGCTATTAATCTGTTGAAATCGTCACGCTTATCTGTCTTGGTTCCTGTCAGCCCTTCGTCTGCATAGATATCGGCAAGCTCCATACTCGGATTTTGACTGATTGCTTTTGTATAGTGCTGCACCTGCGCGGCGAAGGAATGAAGCTGATCAAGGGAATCGCTGGACACACGGCAGTATGCCGCTGTTCTGAGTATTTTCTTTTGCTGTTTTGTGCCTGCGATCTCTGTGATAGTTGCCATTCGGATCACTCCTTTCTTTATTTTTCTGCCTTTCGGCGCAACACAACAATACTGCAAAGGTTCGAATATATCCAGTGCAAACTGCTATATTTATCATTTTAGACACAAAGTTTTCAGCCAAGATACAGGGTTGGTTTTAGGTCATTTTCCGCAAGGCAGACAATGGCATGATAATCTGTTTCGCTGATATATCCTTCCCGCAGCAGTACCTGCAAAAGATTAACTTCATAGTAAAACGCACAGTTCTTGTTATCCACTTGAAAGCACCTCCGATTTTTTTATACTCAAGCTCTCTGTAAGAGCACGATCTATCTTTTTCATATCTTTATCTCCAAGTCTTCCGATGTACTGCATCAGCCGAACTTTGTCTATTGTTCTGATCTGTTCCAAAAGAACAAGGGATTCTTTTTTCAGCCCGTGTCCGCTGACTTTTACATGAGTCTGCAGATTGTTTTTTATTTGGCTGGTCATAGCTGCTACAATTGTGGTTGTACTGTTTTTATTTGTTTTATCGTTCTGTAAAATGAGGACAGGTCGGATACCGCCTTGTTCGCTGCCCACAACAGGAGAGAGGTCTGCATAGTATAGTTCGCCTCTTTTGACTTCATCCATTTTATTTCCTCCGCATAAATGTAAAAAGGCGGTCGCTTAAAAATCAAACGACCGCCTTGTGATATCAATCGTTTTGTAGTTAACCGATATTCGATCCACGCCATCCCTCGGTTTCGGGAACGCATCTTCCGGCTGTGCATTCAGCCTCATTGGAATCTCACCACCCCGTGGTTCTCACCGGGCCGCCCTCCATTGTTGCGACGGTTCTATCACGCTCGACTTTAGGACTGGACGGAAGTATCATTATTGCTTCTGCTTGTCATCGCCGTCGGTACGGTTGCGCCGTACCGTCTGAGCTTTTAGCTCATGTGGCTTGCCGGTTTTTTCCCGACAGCAGAAGGAAGGTAAAAGATGCGCTGTACTATTCAGTTTTCAAGGAACAGCCCGTTTTCCTGGAATGTAGGAAAACGGGGAGGAAAATTTATCTCCTCATGTGGTAGGCAGCGAGAAGCCGTTTTTTATACCCCTTTGCGTAAATTTTTTTTAATTCTCGATATTTTTTTACTGATGTTTTTTTGAGATATCCCGTAAAACTCAGCAATTTCAGACTGCGAATAGCCGTCAAAAAAATATAAGGTTAAAAGCTCTTTATCGTTATCTGAAAGCATTTTGATTGCCTGTATCAGTTCTGGTGTATCCAGTTCTTCAATCCACCAATAACGGCTGTAATCAGAAGAACCGTCATCTGTCACCGACATTGCTTCAGAAAATCTTACCAACAAGACAGATTTATCTTCTTGTCCATAATCGTCTTCACCGCAGTCGCTGGATAGTAGTGGCTGTGTATGGCTGAAAAATCTCCGGTTGCTGTTGAATACATCCAAATCAAATTGCCGCATTGCTTCAATGTCTTCGAAGGACATTCCAGCGGCTGCATATTCCTTTTGCAGTTGTTTCCATTCTTTTTCAAATTTTTTCTTTTCATATGCATAGTTAAAAGCCATTT
>QALR01000024.1 GCA_003150035.1 Clostridiales bacterium | reverse complement strand
CTTGTGAGACATCCGCATTTTTTGATTTCAAATTCCATATATTCCGTGTTGGTCGGAGATGAGGTAATCGAAAACATACCCTCTCCGATGCCGGGAAGTGAAATCATCGCGCATTGGCCGGGCTTATGAACGAAAGGCTTTTTTCCGTCCGTTCCGACGACACGAAAGTTCTTGATATCGGGCGTGTCGATTCTGATCTCCGTCACAACGCCGATTTTCGGAATCAATGTTTCAGCGTTCATGTTTCATCCTCCCCCAGCGTTTTCATCACTTTGACGATATTCATGGAAACCGGGCATTTCTCCACGCATCTGCCACAGCCGACGCAGCCGAAAATCCCGTCGTTATTCTCCGGATAATAGACGAGCTTATGCATAAATCTCTGACGGAATCGTTCTTTTTGCGTCAGCCGCGGATTCCCGCTTGCCATTTTGGTGAAATCCGAGTACATACAGCTGTCCCAACAGCGGAAGCGGCGCACACCGTGTCCGGTATCAAAATCCCGAATATCATAGCATTGGCATGTCGGACAGACAAAGGTGCAGGTGCCGCATCCGAGGCACGCCTCGGAAAGCTCTTTCCATTTTTCAGAGTCAAAATAGGTTTCCGTTTTTCCGCCGCCGAACGCATCCGGCGTAAGAGATGCAAGCGGGAGCTTTTTCAGAATGCCGCGGATATTCTCCTTTTCCGCCTCGACCGCACTCTCCGGACATTCCTCAAAGAGGGAGTCGCCAAGGGCAGAAAGCAGCGTCCTGCCTTTCTCCGTTATCGGTTCAAGATACAGGAAGCTCTCGCATTTCCATGCGGAAACATCGCCGCCCGGCTCAGCGGGGTCGATTCCGAACGTCTGGCAAAAGCAGGACTCGGTCGGGCGCGAGCAGGCAAGCGTCACAATGGTGCCATGCTCGCGGCGGTTCTGATAATAGGTATCGACCGGATCCGAAAGGAATACGCGGTCAAGGATTGCAAAGCTTTTCGCGTCACAGGCGCGCACGCCGAAAATCACGAAATTTTCGGTTTCCCTGCGCGGATCGATGATGTCGATTTTCTTACCGTTCAGCTTAAAATCCACAAGATTTTCCGTTTGCGGGAAGAAAAAGTCCTTGGCACTGCGGGAGGTTTTCAGCTTTTCCGTCATTTCCATGCCGGACTGCCACTTTTTAAACTGCGCGATGCCCGGCGCCGTGTCGGTCGGAATATAAAGCGTTTGTGTCTCGGCAATAGCCGCGAAAAGAGCATCCAGCTTGTCAAGAGAAATTCTGACCATTTCATTTTCCTCCCTTCCGAATGATATCCGGCTCCGCGTCGTCCGTCGTAAAATTCACAAGCGGCGCGCGCTGACCGACTTCCTCACCGGCTTGATATTCACCATAGAGGCTGTCGATATCTCGAATGAACTTACGGTTGAGCAGATGCAGCGGGATATGCTGCGGACAAACCCTCGAACATTCGCCGCAGTCCGTGCAGCGTCCCGCGACATGAAACGCGCGGATAATATGAAACATATTTTCCTCAAAGGAGTCCGCAGCCGCCTTCTGAGAAATGCCGGTGGCAGGATTGTCGAATACACAGCTCTCACACGTGCAGGCAGGACATGCATTCCGGCAGGCATTGCAGCGGATACAGCGGGAAAGCTCGCCGCGCCAGAAGTCGAATCTCTCGTCCGGCGTCATGGCTTCCAGCTTTTCGACCTCGTCGAAGCGGCCGGTTTCCATGACCTCGCCCTCCTCACCCATGAGTTCGTCATAAATCGTATGATATTTGCTCTTGCAGGCAAGACAGCGCTCCGCCATCACATCCGATTTCACGTATTTTTTCTCGCCGTAAAGCGTTTTCACCGTCACGTCGGCACCCTCCGAGGTAATCGAAAGAATGCCGTCTGTGCCGTCTGCACGTATCTTTTCAACATCAATCTTCCCAAAGCACGGAATCCCGATAAGATACAGCGCGTCACGGTTCACACGATGTTCCGTGATAAGCTGCGTCATGCTGTAAGTGTCGCACGGCTTTAAGAATACCAATGTTTTGGTATCGTTTTTCTGATTTTTGAAGGTAAATTTGGAAAGATTCGGACCGCAGAAATCATCATAACGAAAATCACGGTCGAGCTCCTCTGCTGATTCGAACACCGCGGGCGTAATATCATAATCAAATTCGTTTTTCTTCCATCCGATGACTCTTGCGACCTCACCGGAGGCGAGGAGCTCTTTTGCTCTTTTTTTCATAGCTTCTTGCATCTGAGGTCCTCCAATCTCTTGTTTTCACCAAGCTCCGTTACCGTTTTCACAAAGTCCTGCATGACAGAGGCAAATTTCGCACCCTCGGCAGCGGAGACCCATTCGACGCGGGTACGCTCCTTTTCAATTCCGAGATAGTCAAGCATCGAGAAAAGCAGCGTCATGCGGCGTCTGGTATAGTAGTTGCCCGTCGTATAGTGGCAGTCGCCCGGATGGCAGCCGCAGAGAATCACGCCGTCCGCTCCCCTCTGAAACGCACGCAGAATAAAAATCGGGTTGACGCGGCAGGAGCACGGCACACGAATGATTTTCACGTCGGCGGGATAATTCAGACGGTTCGTGCCCGCAAGGTCGGCGCCCGCATAAGAACACCAATTGCAGCAGAACGCGACGATTTTCGGTTTGAATTCGCTTATCGGCATATCGCATCCACCTCCGCCATAATCTGTTGATTCGAGAATCCGGAAAGGTCCATCGCGCCCGATGGGCAGGCGACTGTACAAGCGCCGCATCCTTGGCAGACCGCCGCATTGACCGCCGCGACACGGCGAATCTTCGTCGTCCGGTCGGGCATCCGGAATTCCTTATCGACATAGGTAATCGCCCCGTACGGACATACCCTCTCGCAGGAAGAGCAGCCGTTGCAAAGCGTCTCGTCGGCATGCGCCGTACAAGGATTGGATTTTAGTTTATCCTTGACAAGCAGCCCGATGACCTTCGCGGCGGCGGCGCTTGCCTGCGCGACCGTTTCCGGAATGTCTTTCGGTCCCTGGCAAACACCGGAAAGGAAGATACCTGCCGTCGGACTTTCCACCGGACGCAGTTTCGGGTGTGCTTCTGTAAAGAAGTCATTGGTATCCATAGAGGCCGTCAGCATCGTCGCAAGCGGTCTTGCCGTCTTGTCCGGCTCGATCGCCGCCGCGAGCACCACCATGTCCGCCTCAATTTTCAGCTGTTCGCCCGCCAAAAGATCGGAAGCGCGAACAAGAAGCTTGCCGCTCTTCTGCGGCATGACCTTGCCGACCATTCCCTTTATGTAATGCACGCCGTATTCCTCGACCGCGCGCCGGTAGAACTCGTCGAAGTTCTTGCCCGGTGTGCGCACATCAATATAGAAGACATAGACCTCCGTGTCGGGATATTTGTCGCGAATCAGCATCGCGTGCTTAGCCGTATACATGCAGCAGATTTTGGAACAATACGGCTTGCCGCATCCGGAAGTATCGCGGGAGCCGACACACTGCACAAATACGATGGTGTGCGGATGCGTTTTATCCGACGGACGAAGGAGCGTGCCGCCGTTCGGACCCGCAGCGTTCATCAGGCGCTCGAGTTCAAGAGAGGTAACGACGTCCGGACTCTGCGCATAGGCGTATTCGTCAAAATCATCGAGCTTAATCGGATTGAAGCCCGTCGCGACAACGATGGCACCGTACTTTTCTTCGATATGTTCGTCCTGCTGCTTGTAGTCGATGGCGCCCGCCGTGCATACCTTAGCGCAAACACCACATTTTCCGTTTTTGAGCATATTGCAGTAATCGGCATCGATAGTCGCCACCTTCGGCACCGCTTGCGCAAACGGAATATAAATGGCAGAACGGGTATCGAGTCCGAGGTTAAAAAGGTTTGGCGTCTTTTTCATCGGACATTTCTCTGTGCAAAGCCCGCAGCCGGTACACTTGGTCTCATCGACGAAGCGCGCTTTTTTCTTAATTCCGACCGTGAAGTTGCCGACAAAGCCCTTGACGCTTTCCACCTCGCTGTAAGCATAAATATGAATTTTTTCATTCTGTGCGCAGTCCACCATTTTCGGCGTCAAGATACACGCCGCACAGTCAAGCGTCGGGAACGTCTTATCGATCTGCGCCATTTTGCCGCCGATGGTCGGCTCTTTCTCGACAATATCGACCTCAAAGCCGGCGTCTGCGATGTCAAGCGCCGTCTGAATGCCGGCAATGCCGCCGCCGATGACAAGCGCACGTTTTGTCACAGGGGTCTCGCTTGAGGTAAGCGGCGTGTTGAGCGCCACCTTTGCAATGGCGGCGCGCCCCAGAATCACAGCTTTCTCCGTCGCGGTTTTCATATCTTTATGAATCCATGAGCACTGCTCGCGGATATTGGCAATCTCCACCATATAGGGGTTGAGCCCTGCTGACTCCGCCGCCTTGCGGAACGTCGTCTCGTGCATACGGGGCGAACAGGAACAAATCACAACGCCGGTCAGTCCATGCTCACGGATAGCATCCTTGATAAGGTTTTGTCCTGATTCGGAGCACATATACGGATAGTCCGCAGCAAATACCACACCCGGTTCATGAGAGAGAGTCTCCGCCACCGTCTTCACATCGACAGTACCGGCAATATTGGTGCCGCAGTGGCATACAAAAACACCGATTTTCTGCATTTGTTTCCCCTCCCTCACTTCTTATATTTGCGGAATGCGCTGACAACAAGCTGTCCCGGCAAATCGTCGTCTTCCGCGATGCATGGAATGTCTTCCGCTTTGATATGATTGTTGCCCTGTTTTCGGATTACTGCCAAGCGCACCGCCTCCACAATTTTAGCCGGTTCCACGCCGCGTGGACAGCGCTCCACGCACGCAAAGCAGGTAAGACATTTATAAATGGAAGAAGAATTCATCAGCTTTTCGATTTCACCCTTCTCCACCATATAGACAAATTCATGCGGATGGTATTCCATCTCATCATAGGCAGGACAGGTGCCGGTGCATTTGCCGCACCGCATGCATTTTCGTACATCGACCCCGCTCGAACGGAGTATCTGTTCTTTTTCCCGATTCGTAATCATCCTGACCCCTCCTTATTTGACATCCAGCGCTTCGGCAAGAAGCTCCGTAAAATATATCACCGGAAGCGGACTTTCCGACCGAATAAGATTGTAGCGGCAAAGCGGACATGCCGTGATGATGCAGTCTGCACCGAAATCCTCCGCGCTTTTCCATACGGCGGTGCTGTTTTTCTTTGCCATATTCCCATCCTCGATGGTTATGTATCCGCCGCAGCATTCGTTGCGCATCGGATAGATCACCGGTGTTGCTCCGATCGCGCGGATAAAATCCTCCATAATCTTCGGATTTTCCGGATTGTCAAACTGCATGGCCGTGCTTGGACGAAGCAGGAGACATCCGTAATAGGCGGCGATCTTCTTTCCGGTAAGCGGATTTTTCACATTCTTTTTCAGTTCGTCAAAGCCCACGATATCGCGCAGCATCTCCAAATAGTGAATGACCTGCGTATCCGCCTGCGCTCTCGCGTCACACTGCATATAATTTCCGACCTTAAATGCCATGTCATCATCCGTATCCAATGCATACTTGGTTTGTTTTATGACATTGTGACATGCCGAGCACAGCGTGACAAGCGCATTTCCCTCTTTTTTCGCCGCTATCAGCGCGCGCACAGAGGAAAGCTTCGTCGCAATCTCATCCTTCGCGGTGGTATAAACGCCGCCGCAGCACTGCCATTCCGACAGCTCGGAAAGCGTGATGCCAAGCGCCTCGGCAGAGCGTCTGGCATAGGCATCCAGCTCTTTTGCCTTCGTTTTCAGCGTACAGCCCGGATAATAACTGAAAATCATCTTTTTTCCCCCTTAAATCATTTCCTCAGGATGGAATACCTCATCAAATTTTTCCGCCGTCAAGAAGCCGAGCGCCACGCACGCCTCTTTCAGCGAAATATTGTCCTGATACGCCTTTTTCGCCGTTTTGGCGGCGTTTTCATAGCCGATATACGGATTGAGTGCCGTCACCAGCATCAAGGAATTGTATAGATTATGCCGCATTTTTTCTTTGTTGGCGCGAATCCCGACGGCACAGTTGTCGTTGAACGAAATCATCGACTCGGCGAGCAGTCTCGCCGACTGGAGAAAATTATAAATACAAACCGGCATGAACACATTGAGCTCAAAATTTCCCTGCGACGCCGCCATCCCGACCGCCACATCGTTGCCCATGACCTGAACGGCCACCATCGTTACCGCCTCGCACTGCGTGGGATTGACCTTGCCGGGCATAATGGACGAGCCAGGCTCATTCTCCGGGATAAAAATCTCGCCGAGTCCATCGCGCGGACCAGAAGCAAGCCATCTCACATCGTTGGCGATTTTCATCATATCTGCCGCAAGCGCTTTCAGTGCGCCGTGCGCAAACACGAGCTCATCCTTAGAGGTCAGTGCGTGAAATTTATTCGGAGCCGTCGAAAAAGCGCGTCCCGTAAGCTCGGATACTGCTTCGGCAACTTTGATGTCAAAGCCGCGCGGTGCATTGAGTCCGGTGCCGACCGCCGTTCCGCCGAGCGCAAGCTCGCGCAGTCCGGGAAGTGCCGTCTCCAACATTTTTTTATCCTTTTCAAGCGAAGAGCGCCAACCGCTGATCTCTTGGGAAAATGCAATCGGGGTTGCGTCCTGCAAATGCGTTCTGCCGCTTTTGACGATTCCCGCATTCTCCTCTTCCAAGCGGCGGAAGGTAGCGACAAGCCTATCGATCGCCGGGATCACACGGTCCTCGATAGCAAGCACCGCCGCGATATGCATCGCCGTCGGAAAAGTATCGTTAGAGGATTGGCTCATATTGATGTCATCGTTCGGATGAAGCGGTTTTTCCAGTGTATCCCCGCCAATTTCCGTTCCGCGTCTGGCAATAACCTCGTTTGCATTCATGTTGGACTGCGTACCGGAGCCGGTCTGCCACACCACAAGCGGAAAATGCTCGTTCAGGGCGCCGGAAATTACCTCATCGCAGGCAGCAGAAATCGCATGGAGCTTTGCCTGCGTCATTTTCTCCGGCTTCAGTGCATGGTTGGCAATCGCACACGCCTTTTTGAGAATGCCAAAGGCATGCGTGATCTCCCGCGGCATCGTCTCGATGCCGACTCCGATTTTGAAGTTTTCATGACTTCTTTCCGTTTGAGCGCCCCAATATTTATCGCAAGGCACCTTGACCTCGCCCATTGAATCATGTTCTATCCGATATTCCATAGCTTTTCTCCATTTTCGCCATCAAAGGCTTTGATATTTAATAGAAGTTCCGTATAAACGGCGGCCCCCTGCGCCTAAGACAAGCTGAAAGGCGCGGTCATTGCCGCCGTAGTTTAGTTCCGCTTTGAAAATGAAAATCAAAAAGCAAGCCCCGAAATGACGGATTTCAGTGCGTCGGCGCTGCGGCGAAGCAGGACCTCCTCCTCAGCGGAAAGAGGGGTTGGGATCTTGGTCTGCACACCATTGCAGTTGAGCATCGTGGGGTAACTGAGACATACGTCGCTTACCCCATGTTCGCCGTGCATCATCACAGAAACCGGAAGCACCGTGCCAAAGTTCTCCAGCACACAGCGGCACATGTGCGCCACCGACATAGAAACCGCATAATACGTCGCGCCTTTTCTCGCAATGACACGGCCGCCGGAGGTGCGGACATACTTTTCGATCTCCGCCCGGTCAATCGCGGGCATCATGCTGCCCTTTTCCTCGCATTTTTCCTTATATAGCCGGGTCCCGATCCCATTGATGGACATAATCGACCACGGCACAAACATGGAATCGCCATGTTCTCCAAGCGCATACGCCGTGATATATTTGGAGTCGATGTCGTAATATTCTGCCAGTCTGGCGCGCAAACGAACCGAATCCAACATGGTCCCGGATCCGAAAACACGATTTTCCGGGATTCCTGAATATCTGACAAACGTATAGGTGAGAATGTCCACCGGGTTGGCTACCAAAAGATAAATGGCATCCGGCGCGTATTTGGTAATCTTCGGCATGATTCCCTTGAGGATGTCGACGTTTACCTGCGCAAGCTCAAGTCTCGTCTGTCCCGGCTTTCTCGGCAAGCCGGATGTAATAATGACCATATCGGAATTTTCGGCTTCCGCATAGCTGCCGGCGTATACCGAACGGGTGCCGCAGAACGGCAGACCCTGGCGGATATCCAATGCTTCGCCGAGGACCTTCGTTTCGTTGATGTCGATCATGACAATTTCATCGGCAACACCCATAACGGACAGCGTGTACGTAACGGTTGCCCCGACGCTTCCTGCTCCGATGACTGTAATTTTCTTGCTCATATGTATTTCCATCCTACAAAATAAAATATTTTCAAAATTCTGCGCATGCGCTTTAAGGCGTTTTCAAAATTTCCGTACGGAAAAATTCTTCCGTATTGTCCGGCGTAAGGGAGTAGGTTCTACCGCCAAACTCGACGCAGACCCCATGCTGACAGTTTCCCGTGCAAAACGTACCCTCAAGCTCATATTCGTCTGACAATCCGTTTTCCTCAATCAAACGTTGGAGGAGTGCGACCACCTGTCTTGAGCCCTTCATATAACATGCCGAGCCGACACACACCGTAATTCTATTCATAAGCAACACCGTTCCTTTCATCCGAATGCCATTTCCCCGAAGCAAAACCTTTTCGCACCGCAGATTGACAACGAAAAAACCAATATCGATAGTCACCGCATCCGAAACGATTTCATCTATCAAGCCGTCAAAGCAAGGAACCGATGCCGGCGGTATCGTCTGGACAAAAAACTTCCTCACTTTACTGTGCTTATTTTATCATATGTGTTTTTATATGTAAAATATAAAAAAAGCATGTCGATATGCTTTTATCGATATTTGTTTATCGATAAAAGCGACAGATACCCGCCGCGAAATATGTGAAAATCCGGCAATTTTCACAAGATATTCGAGCTCACTTACATTTTTTTAAAATGCTTTGCTATATCCCTCTAAATTAAATTCCAATTTTCACATGAAAGCATTCCAATTTTGAAATAGATAAGGCGTCTATCTTTTCTGACAAAGAGAAAGGCTGTAACTTTATCGAAGCATCAGCTCCGCCTCATTTTTAATTTCTGAAAGCAAATCGATAAATTTCTTATCGGCATCCGTAAATTTGTAGCTCTTTTGAAAAACGATGATATCCTTGCAGCGCTCATTGGGAATATCGCATTTTTTTTGCATCAGCCCGTATTTTTCAAGCTCAGAGAAAGGCGCCGGCGAAGTTAGCATATAAGCATCCGGCAACAAATGTAAGAACTCCAGCGCCGTGCTCCTGTCGTATACGAAAATCGCGCGGTCAGCGGCCGGCGACTTAGCTTCTCGACGCACCTCTCCAAAAGACAAATACGGAATCGATTCATCACCGTATACAACCGGGGTCATCTCTCCTATGCGCTGATATCCGAATTCCTCTCCCAAAGCGCAATTCCGTTTGGAAGCTGTCACCATGCTATCAAATTCCCAAAAAGGAATGACACCAAGCTCTTTATCCGATATGTAATCCAAAAAATACCTCTCATGAAGCAGTTTATAGCGCACAACGCCAAGCCCAAAGGAGCCGGCCGCCACACTGCTTATGACCTGTACCGAATTGGTCTCTCTGACATTGAGGCGGATTTTGCCGGACGGATCCATTTCCGCAGCAAACTTTGCGGCAGCAGACGCAATATATCCACTTCGAGAAATGACAAGGCTGAGAGATTCACATGTGGTATTTTCGTCGGAGAGAGCCTCCATTTTTTCTATTTGCGAAAGAATGTTTTTTGCATATGACAGAAAACGTGTTCCCTTTTCGGTCGGCAGCACGCCCTTCGAGGTGCGCTCGAAAATCTGGAAGCCGAGCGTATCCTCGAGCTCCATAATCGCTTTGCTGAGATTTGGCTGTCCCATATAGAGATTCTCTGCCGCCTGTGTGATAGAGCCTGTACGCTCCACCTCGACAGCATATTTGAAATGCAACGTGTTCAAAGAACTTCGCCCCTTCCCGACATCAAAAATCCGCAATATTCTCATATATTTTTCTACATATATTTATTATAGCAAAAACGGAAAGACAATGCAAGCCGAATCGCATGAAAAGTTTCTTTTCCCACCGAGTTATATCACTTGGGGATGTTTACGTTCTTCATATGCCGAGGGCACACTTCATATCCGCAGGTAACTTTATGCTTCATGCACCGCAGGTGCACTTTATTCCGCCAAAACAAAAAGACAGGCAATGGGTTGCAGTCAGTAGGAAATAAATATCCACCCGCAAAGCGGGTGGTATTACGTTTTCGGGCAAAGCCCTACCCGGTACTGGCTACGCACAAGTGCGTCATGGATTGGCCTGCCAGCCACGCAACTGTTACTTACTACCCATAAATGGATCCCGTGGGTCGAACATACTGATTTGATCGCTGTCCTGATCTCTCTTTAATTGATCCGCAATATATTCTTTGATCGCCTTCGTGTTCTTCCCCACGGCATCAACGTAATATCCCTTACACCAAAATTCGCGGTTTCGGTATGCAAATTTCATATTCCCCCATTTTTGGAATATCAGCAACGCACTTTTACCTTTCAAGTATCCCATAAATCCCGAAATGCTCATTTTGGGCGGGATGCTTACCAGCATATGTATGTGTTCCGGGCATACTTCTCCCTCTATTATGCCGTCCGACATGAGGCGATTCTCGAACTCGTCTTGGTTGTCGATATAATAATCGTCACCGGAGTTCCAAAGGCTCACATACATAAAGCCACCGTAACGTGTGCCGTCGAAGTAGATTTCTTGCTGTTCAAAGCCCTCGCCGAGACCGTCCGAATTCTGTCCGGAGATCCACTCTTTGAGATCCTGTTCCTCGTCTTCTGTGAGGGGGCCTGCGGTCTGCACGGTGATACATCCGTAGAGCTCACCGTTTCTGCGCTCAAAATCCCAATCAGCGGAACAAAGCTTTTCGGATACGCCGTGATTGCCGTGGAAGTATTCTGCCATGTTTACTTCATCGCTGGCGTTATACTCCAACATCTTCTGACGAATCAGATCTTCGTGCCGAGCTGCGAACTCTGCATCTTCCCCGTAGCCGTCCTCATCGATATCGCCGTAGCTATCTCTGCTGTGTACCTGAATAGTCAGCGGACAGTAGTATTTGGTTGTGACCGACTGGGGATAGGCTTCGGTCAGCATTCTGTTGAGTTGCTCATAGGATTCGAGTCCATCGACCTTGATGGTATTCTCGACTTCTCGTCTGTTCTGATAGGGGAGGTTGCCCATCAAGGTGAGTGTTTCATTGAGCGTGTACAGGCGGAAGCCAACGGGAAGAGCCTTGGCAATTGCGTTTTCTACCACTCCGAAGCATTCCAGCGAAACCTTGAGTCCGTCTTTGTTTTCCTCGTTATATTTGAGGTCGTAATCGGAGGTGTGATTCGCCCCCAAATATGAGAGAGCTCCGGACAACTGTTTTCGCCCGACAGGAAGTTGAACGTGGGCGGTTTTGTCGCCCCTTGAGATAATTGCATTCATCTGTTATCATCCTTTCTGCAATAAAAAAAGCCAAACGCTTGGCTGATAAGCATTTGGCTATGTAGAAAGAATATTATCGATTGTTTACAGGATAGAGGTTTACTTGCTCTCGGTTTTGTGATATAATTATCTCATCGATAAATCAGAATTTGGAGGTTATTATGCGTAAGTGTGTTAGATGCAATATAGCGATGGTTGAAAATTGCGGTATTAAAGTAAAAGGCGCAGCCTATGGTTTAGTGTTAACTGATGACGAGAACAAGTGGTGGGGCGGAAGAATGGAGCAGCCTAAAGTAGCTATTTGCCCCCAATGTGGCGAAGTTTCCATATATTTAGAAAATGTGGATAAACTGAAAAACAAATAAACAAATTTTGATTTGTCGGGGAGATAAATATTTTTGCCACGGGTTTTATGATCCGTGGCTTTTTCTTTGTCTTCAGCAGGTCAGTATTTGGTGTTCGTGGGTTCAAATCCTTCTGATTGAACAATGGACTGTTTTTGAAAATTGTGTTTTTCAAGGTTTCGTGGGTTCGGATCCTGTTGAAGAAGGGATGGACTGATTTTGTAGCGGATGATTTGTAAACAATTTGTGTCTGAAGCAAAAAACCGAAAGAATTTGAAACCTTGTCGTGGGTTCAAGTCCTTTCGGTCGCTTGTTTTTGACTGTATATTTGGAAAAAACGGTTCAATCCATAGTTCGTTCCTTTCGGCTCAATGAAATAGCGAAAATGGATCTATGAAACTTTGAAAAAAAGAAGGCGCGAAAAAACGGGAGAAATCTCTCGAAATCTCCCGTTTTCTCTTGTTTTCTCGGTCGGATCTTTTTTGACCGATAATGATGTGAAGGGCGGACAAAAAAGATATTTCGGGGAGTTTTTGTATGGACTTGAACCCCTGTGCGTTATAGTTCTTTGAACCGCGATTCCGACATTACGTTTATATAATTCTCATCATACTTATGAATCGAACGAAAAATTCCTTCATCAAGCCCTATGATGCTGTTTGGCTTGCCCATAATCACAAAAATCCTAATGCAGTCTTTTGATGGCGCAAGCTTGATGATCGGTTCTCTTATACCATAGCGTCTACCTGCTATGCGAGGCAAAACGGGAAACTGTTCCCATTCAATCGTATTGTTTTTACAGTGAATAATAGAATATCTGTTTGCGCGTTTGCGAGTAAAATATATCTCGTATTTTTTGTTATCATCTTCAAATTTTACAAGCCCTATTTTATCCATAAACCAATCTTTAGGAGATTGTTTTTTTAATTCTTTAAAACGCGTATAAATTTTACCCATTATTTTTCTCCTTGGCGGTGTTAAGAGAAGCGATTAAAATCCTTTTTAGTTCCGTACACTTATCAAGCAAAGTTTTATCGTGATAATAGCCACTTTCTAAAATAAGCTCAATCCAATATTCCGTTTCTGAACACTCTTTCAAAGCTATTTGAAGCTTAGCAATAAAGTCAGCTTTTCCGTGAGCGTAAAATGCCTCGCGAACATTCGCACCAATGCTCGTTCCCGAACGCAAGAATTGATTGATCAAAGCACTTTCGCACTTTGCTACTCTCAGATCCTTACACGCCTGTATCACCTCAAGCGCAAATGATTTAGATTTTACTATCAAAGGACTATCAGCCATAACCTTACCACCTTTCAAATTGCTATGATAAGTATAACATAAAACTTATTACTTTTCAACTTGATATAATAAAAAAACACTTTTCGACCGACGGGAGAAAAGCTACATTAGCACCTTTTCACTATTCACTATTACTTATTACTTGCCAAAAATCGACAAGAGGTTTTAGTGAAAAGTGAAGAGTGAAAAGTGAAAAAGTAAAAATCGACAAGCTTCTGTCGAAACTTGTCGATTTTTGGCAGGGGCAGTAGGATTCGAACCCACGACAAACGGTTTTGGAGACCGCTGCTCTACCAGCTGAACTATACCCCTATCTATCCAGCAATAGCGTCTTGTGTTTATTTGATAAAAATGCAATTCTACTGACCGTATGCTTTTCACATGTGTCTTTTGTATTATAATAGATGAAAGCACGCTTGTCAATATGTATCGTAAATTTTTTTCTGTTTTTTAGGAAACAAAATACATTCATTCAGATATTCCGCTTGACATCTCCAGTATTCACCGGGACATTCCACCCGATCAAAAAATAAAACCGCCATGATATTTTTAATAACTCTCTGTTTCTTGTGAAAAAATGAGAGCAAAACTAACAATCATTAAACAAAGCATAAAATTCAGCACATTTTCTCTTTATTTTTTTAATTAAATGTGATATTATAAAATAAAAGATCTCTGTTTACTGAGCAGGAGGGTTCTTATGGCCATCTATATCAAGAACATTTCAAAATCGTATAGAGACAAAAAGGCTC
Source organism: Clostridiales bacterium (assembly GCA_003150035.1). Taxonomy (GTDB): domain Bacteria; phylum Bacillota; class Clostridia; order Oscillospirales; family CAG-272; genus QALR01. Next base: position 191,781 of record QALR01000024.1, on the reverse strand, counting down.
TACAAAACTGCACTTTAACGCTTAATACAGGGATATATGCCTTATTGGGTCCCAATGGAGCCGGAAAATCTACCTTAATGAATATATTGGTAGGAAATTTACTGCCTGACAGCGGTGAAATTTTGTACCAGGACGAACAAACGCCAGCTCAAAATATTCTGGAAATGGGAAAAGATTATAGAACAAAGCTTGGGTTTATGCCTCAATATCCAGGGATGTATCCGAATTTTACAGTAGAATATTTTATGAGGTACATGAGCTATCTCAAATGTGCAGATAAAGAAAATAAAACATCCCGAAATCCCGACGAGAATCAGACAGAAATCACAGAAATCCTAAAAGCGGTAGAATCAACACACGGGGCTCGCCGGGAAATGAGAAGGCGTTGGAAACTTTTCCTTTTTTGTTCTCGGCGGGTCCCGTCTCAAAACATAAAACTATTTCTAATCGAAAGGAGCATGATTATAATTATATTTTATTTTAAAAATCACGATTTAATCCGGCTTTGTCTTATTGGTAGGAGTTCCACCTATTGAATTTTATGCTGCTAATTAGATGTGAACGACTACTATATAGTTTGTAATTATAAACATATTAACCGGAGTAGAGGCAAACAAATATAGGGAAAATTATATCAATGCTTTTGTAAACAAAAATTCCGATTGAGCTTCTACTTTCTCAAATTCACGGTCGATGATATAGGAATCCCAGATTGACTGTTCGGAAATGATTTTGTATATGGGTTAAGTCATCTTTGTCGGCTTTGATTTCCTATACCTTCCCATTCATTTTAGAAACTAAATGATGAGGAGAGCCAAAATCAACGATGCTCCCGTGCTTGAGCATAATGATATTTTGTGCAATCCATTCGATATCACTGACAATATGGGTTGCAATAAGTACAATTTTATCTAAGGCAATTTGGGAAATATAATTTCGAATGGAAATCCGCTGCTTGGGATCAAGTCCGGCCGTCGGCTCATCAAGAATTAAAACAGAAGGATTTCCCAAAACTGCTTGTGCGAGGGCAAGCCGCTGTTTCATCCCGCCGGACAGGGCTTGTATTTTCATATTGCGCGAATCTGTTCATAAAGTTAGGATACTATTATGAAACCCATTATTTATTTCGGTGCCACCACCAAATTTGAGAACTTATTTCTCAATTTCAACTTCTAAAAGAGGATTATATATGTTGGTAATCGTTGCATAACCCTCCACGCGTTCTCCTTCTTGTATTTTTATCTTTTTCCCAATCCAAAGGGAATGAGGATATATCTCTGGTGTAAGAAATGTAATTGTTCCTTTTGCCATTCCATTTGGCGGCACAGATTCCACATCATAATAATGATGTATGCCTGTAGTTAAATAATTATCAACTATTAAATGTGCTGGCCGATAACCATCTTTAACTGAATTTTTTCTTACTCCATTGAACTCAAAGATTGCTTCAACATCTGGATTTGTATTCATTTTTCCTCCCCATTACGACATAAATTTTATGGTTCCTCTGACCAAACCATTAAAAAAGTCAAGTTGATTATCATATACATAATCATAGAATATATTAACACCTCCAATGCTTACCGTACCATGACCAACAATACCATTTGTAGCAGGGCGTAATATTACATCATTAGCAATCATATTATTAACTTGCGATACAGATAATCCTGATCCAGCCAAATGACGTCCGCCATGTCCAAATGTAATATTTTTATTTCCTATTTTAATTTGATCTGTGATTCCCCCTCCTCCTTTAGGTGCTTGATAACCACACGAATTATGTACGAGAACTCCTCTTATACCAACATAATACGTATGAAAGTCCTCAACCTCAAAGTTGTATACGGTTACAGGAGCTTCAAGGATTTCATGCTGTACCTGCTCAACGATGACATACTCTCCGTTGAGAAGCTGCAACCTGTCTCCGGCTCGGAGCTGTATCGCATCTGTCCAGCCCTTCTCCGGTACCCAGAACGGATGTGTAGGCGTTGTGATGATTTCTTCACCGCTCACCTTGATATGCACAAGTTTGTTTGTTTCATTGACGAATGTCTGCACAACCGGTATCGGGATTATGCGCATACACCAACATTCCTGCGGTTATTTCTTCAATCGAAAACATCAGGGTACAAGGATATCCTTGTACCCTGATTGAGTTACGAGTAAGATTCATGTAAAAAATTAACAAGGATTATTATTTTGTTATTATATCATGAATCTTTATTTTATTCCACATTTGTTTTAAAGTAAATGAGCCTTTACGTCCCATATAAAACAATTTATGAGTTTCATTAAATACATTATAAAAGCTAACCTCTTCACTCCCATCATCAACAAGGTTTACTTTAATAAGCGATATAATTTTTCCATTAGATAATACATCATCCTTTCTATAAATTTTACATTTTTTATAATGAGCATACCCAAGAATTTCAAAGGAAATTTCTAAGATAGAGCCATTATTAAGCCCAACAATAAATTTTTCATATGTTAACCCTTCCATATTTGGTTTCACCCCAACCACTCCGAAATTAGTTTCAATAAATCTTTCCATCCCAAATTTAATTTATTTGCCCTAATATAATTGTGTATTTCTCTTAAGGCAACACCGCGCAACAGCAGAAATCGAATTCTGCGTAACGGAACGATGACAAAAAGGACAGAAAGCCCCCGTCTCTGTTCACGCAAGGCGCACGGATTCAGACCGGCAGGCAATGCCTGTCAGCCAGAACCAAGTTCGCCAGCGCGAACAGCATATTCAGTTTGGCGGTCTGCTTCCGCAGTCCTCGGTATCGCGTTTTTCGGTACCGGAACTGCCCTTTGATGACCGCGAACACATGCTCTACCTTCGCTCGAACAGATGATTTTTCATGCTCTGCTTTTCTTGCTTTTCTCTGCCCGCCCTCGGACAGCTTCTTGATTTGTGATGGCTTGCGATTCTGCTTGTATCTGATCTTCTTTCCCTGCCGATTCCGTATGATTGCGTCCGATTGCTTCTCTGCTCCGAGATATCCACTATCCCCATAAACTTCTTCCTCGTCCCCCATCAAAAGTGCCGATGTCATCTTCACATCAGATACATTTGCTGCCGTCACTTTCACATGATGCACAAGTCCTGTGTCTTTGTCCACTCCGATGTGTGCCCGGTATCCGAAGTACCATGTGGTTCCTTTCTTAACGGAGTGTGCGTCCGGGTCACGCTTCTTCTCCTTGTTTTTGGTGGAAGTCGGGGCAGAAATGATGGCGGAATCGACGATAGTGCCTTTCTTCAGGATCAGACCGCGATCGGTCAGATTCCTGACTACCATGGCGAAGAACTTTTCATGGATGCCGTTCTGAATCAACAGATTCCGGAACTTACCGATTGTGTCTCCGTCCGGAATCTGATTGCTTGACTCTACACGACAGAAATCCGAAAAGGCGCGGCTGTCAATCACTTCATTCCGCGCTCCCATATCAGACAGATCGTACAGATTCTGCAACAGATGGATCCGGATCATCAGTTCCAGATCATAGGGCTTATTTCCGTACTTCCCCTCATAATAGTACGGTCTGATCAGTTTTTCCATCTCGCCCCATGGCATGATCCGTTCGATCCGTTCCAGAAATTCTTTCTTGTGCGTGCTGACTTCTTTCAATTCGTCGTGCAAAAACGACATGCTCATTTGTTTATCCATGGGTTTATTATACCATGTTTTTGCCTGAATTTCAAGCCCCTTGCTTTGCGCGGTGTTGCCTTAAAACATATACAGAATTATTACGTTTTGTTGTTTTCTCTACCGCTTTTTCTGCAACAACCGATGTTACCGCTGCTGCTGTTAAACCACCAGCGACAACCAAGGCTCCAGTAGCTACACTTGCAGCGGTAGCCGACATTCCCCAAATTATGCCGCCTCCTGCAACCGCTAAAGCGGATGTAGCAACTCCGCAGGTCGCCACCGTGACGATGCGGAAAGGGGATGATCGATTGGGAAAGATAAATAGATGGAAATGGTTTTTGTGTAAGGCTCGGTTTGCCCTTGAGAACAAAGTGGGCGGTTATCGTTGTCGCTCCCAAGTACCTGAGCACGAAATTTTGAAGATCGTGCGTATGTATGAGCCGATCATCACCGAGTTTTTCGAGAACGAGGAAGAAATGGCGAAGTTCCAAAAGTGGCGTGAGGAATATGAGGAAAAAGAACGATTAGAAAAGGAGGAGAAGGCAAAGAAGAAAGCGGGAGCGGCATCATATAATTGAGAAAGCCTCGGCAGGCAGTTTCCTTGCCGAGGCTATATTGCTACACAACTAAAAGTTGTAAATGCCACCCATAAATAAACTTTACGGTTCTTGAACTAGTCATGATAATTTGATATAATATAGTCAAGATAAGCGCTTATCAATCTAAATAAAGGTGGATTGAATATATGGAAATTAATTTGAAAGAAAAATTACGTTCATTGAGACAGCAGAAAAACATTACCCAAGAAGCCCTCGCTAACCATCTTGGAATCACTCCTCAATCCGTGGGAAAGTGGGAGCGTGGCGAAGGTTTTCCGGATATTACTTTGTTGCCCAAAATCGCGTTTTATTTTGATGTGACTGTTGATGAATTGCTTTGTGTAGATCAAGTAAGAGTAGAAGAAGCAATTTGTGAATATCAGCGACAAAGTAATATTTGCTGTCAAAACGGTGAAAATCAGAAAAATCTTGAAATCTGGGAAAAGGCATATTCTGAATTTCCGAAGGATTGCCGCGTTATCGAAGGTCTTATGCATGCAATCAATAGAGATGCGGTGTATCCTTGCCCTAAAGCTGAAGCAGAGCGTATTATTGCTCTTGGTGAGGAACTTTTGCAGAGATCTACGGACACTCGTCAAAGAGAAAATGCTGTACAATGTTTGTGCTATACCTACGATAATATCGATAAAGAAAAAGCACTATATTATGCCGATATGAGCGGAACGTTTCATATAACAAGAGAGGATCTGAGAACTACGATTCTCGACGGAGAAGAAGGTGTTAAGGCATGCCAAAGCTATATGATGTCTTTAATTCATACGGCTGCGATGACGGCATCAAGTATGATTTCAAAAACAAATTTTTCACACCAAGAAGCTATTGAAGCCTATACCTTTGCAATTGATATTCTTAAACGATTGTTTTCAGATGATAATGTTGGTTTTTATGCTTTTGATATATCCTATTACTACTGTCATATAGCTCTTGAGTATGCAGAACTGAAGGATGTAGAGAACACTCTGAAAGCGCTTGAAGAAAGCTGTCGATATGCAATTATCGAGGCAAATCTAAAAGATATGAATTACACAGCACCAATGGTAAATCGTATGAAGCATACAAAAGCAAATACTTCTAAAAATTATAAGGGTAATGCTTGTAATCTCAGATTGAAAGCATTAGAGGATAACAGATTTGATCTTGTGAGAAACGAAGAAAGATTCAAGAAGATAATTGCTGATCTTGAAAAATATGCTGAAAAAATCTAATATTGAAGCCTCCGATAAGAATCAAAATATTGTCGGAGGATTTTTTTATTTCTTGTTATTAAAATTAGGATACTCAAAGAAAACAAATAATCCGAACGTTTCTCCAAGTAAGAGAATGTTCGGATTATTTTCATGTGGTCGGAGTGAGAGGATTTGAACCTCCGGCCTCTTGGTCCCGAACCAAGCACTCTACCAAACTGAGCCACACCCCGGTTAGCCAAAAGAAATATCTTTTTCTTTTGACTTCCGTATTATACACCATTTCAGAAGGATTGTCAACTACTTTCCGGGAAAATTTTATAAGAAAGAATCGCCGTCTCTATATGGGCGGCGATTCTCTATCTGACGTTATTCCTTTTCATCTTTCACGATTTTTCTGCCCATGAGAACCCCCATAACGGACGCCATCATCAGTCCTCTCGTCCAACCGCTAGAATCGCCAAGGCAATGCAGTCCTACAACGCTCGTTTCAAGCTCCTCGTTCATCTTGACGCGGTTGCTGTAAAATTTCAGCTCCGGCGAGTACAAAAGCGTTTCCGTCGAGGCAAAGCCCGGTACGACATGATCCATCGCCTGAATGAAATTGATGATATTCATCATCGCGCGGTACGGCATTGCCGCTGTGATATCACCCGCCACCACATCCGGAAGCGTCGGACGCAGGTTAGACTGCGACAGCTCTTTCTGCCATGTTCTCTTGCCGTCAAGGATGTCTCCGAAGCGCTGCACAAGAATATGCCCGGCGCCGAGCATATTGGTCAGTTCCCCAACCTTCTGCGCATATTTGATCGGCTGATTGAACGGCACATTGAAATTATGGGAGCAAAGGATGGCAAGATTCGTATTATCCGATTTCAGTTCCTTATAAGAATGCCCGTTGACAACAGCAAGGTCATTGTCATAATTCTCCTGACTGACAAAGCCGCCCGGATTCTGACAAAAAGTGCGCACCTTGTTTTTGAATGGCTTCGGATATCCGATCAGCTTGGATTCATAAAGCACCTCGTTGATCTGCTCCATAATTTCATTGCGCACCTCAACGCGGACACCGATATCGACGGTTCCCGGAACATGATCGATATTATGCTCCGTACAAGTTCTTTCCAACCATTCGGCTCCGCGGCGTCCGGTGGCAACAATCGTGCGCTCAGACAAAATCTCTAGCGATTCTTTCCCGTTTGTAATTTGAACACCGAAGCATTTCCCGTTTTCGATCAGAATATCCGTACATTCATAGCCAAACAGGATCTCAACGCCGTTTTGCAGAAGGTACTGCTCGATATCGTAATAAAGCGTCTGCGCCTTTTCCGTACCGAGATGGCGGATCGGGCAATCCACAAGCTTCAGCCCCGCCTGAATTGCACGCTTGCGGATATCCTTCTTCGCTTCGTTGTCAGAAACGCCCTCTATATGCTCGTCCGCGCCGAACGCAAGATAAATTCCATCTGTATAATGAATCGTGTCCTGCACGACGTCCTCGCCGACAAGCGTCGGCAGGTCTCCGCCCACCTCATAGCTGAGAGACAGCTTTCCATCTGAAAACGCGCCGGCGCCGGAAAATCCCGTCGTAATATGGCAATAGGGCTTGCAATTCATGCAACGCTTGGTTTTTTCCTTCGGACAGTGCCGCTTCTCCACAGCGCTTCCCTTTTCCACAATGGTGATTTTCTTGCGGCTCCCGCCGCGGAGCATTTCGATCGCGGTGAAAATGCCCGCCGGTCCCGCCCCGATGATCACAACGTCTGTTTTCATTCTTTCCTCCCGTCACAAAAGCAAGAGAGAACACTTCCCTTATCTTTTTTTGTCTCTTTTCGATATTCCTCAAAGTCTCCGTAATCTTTCCCGCCGAAGCGGCAAAAAAACGCTCCCGGTTCCTTCCTATAAAGATTGTTTGCCATATAGATCTGCGCTTCCGCCTGTGTACAGGCCGTCGAATAAACCGCAGCACCGGACGCGCCTCCAAAAACATTATCTTCTATGCGCAGCCCGCCGCCCTCGGTCGCAGAAGGAATCCGCCAAATAAAGATGTGGTGTCCCATCGGCTCCGGATAGATTTCTGAATTCCGGGGATTCGTCGCGCCAAGTGAAGAAAAGCCGCCTCCTGCATCCTCGCAGGAATTCCCGGAAAACGCCGTATCAATAGGCAGCCTGTCCCGGCACTCATACGCCGCCATCCCATAATTTGAGAAATGATTGCGAACGATTCGCACATGGCACGCCGGCTTACATTCCGCCCCACCCTGATGGGTGACACAGGAATCATAAATCTCATCGAAAACACAATTTTCCACGGTTGTATCTTCACAGATGTTCCAAAACTCCACAGCGTTTCCGAATCGGATTTTCCGCTCCCGGCTCCAGACGCAGCCTCCGATATAGCGAAAACGGCATCCCAAAATTTCGGTCCGGATTCCCTTCCCGGAAACACCGTGTACGCCGCTCATCTCAAAAGCAAGACTTTCTATGCGCATATCATGTCCCGCATCGGCAAGATTACGACCGCCGAACACGGCGCATTCAATCTTTCGGTAAACCTTGGCAGGGTTTTGCTCCGACCAGAGATAAAGGCCGCCCGTGCAAGGCAGCTTTTTTGATGAAAAGCCATAGCATTCGTCGAAGAAATCTCCCTGTCCACAAAGGGTGTCAAGACTCCAACGCAACGTACCGCAGGATGCGCCGTCATCAAAAATAAAATGGCACGCTTCCGTATCGGGACGCTTTACGCAGCGCCAGACATTTGGGCGGACACATTCCCAATCCTCTTCATGGCAAAGCGCCACGGAGCCGATAAAGCACGGCGGTTCTCCCTCGCCATATGCCCCGTAGGTGATCGGCGCGCCCGGCGTGCCGGATACCGTAATAAGCCGCTCCCGCATAACGGTGCCGCGCCGGAACAGAACCGCATCCCCCGGCATGAGCGCAAGGTCGCGGTAATCCGCGCGCGGATGCTGGGGGGACGTTCCATCCCCCTGCCCGTGGATTCGGTCGATATAATAAATCATACATTCGTTCCCTTTCCTTTAGATGTCAAAAGCGGTCGCTTCCGCAGACACTGACGCCTGCCGGCGCTCAATGCTTTCTTTTCCGAAACCGGAAATACTGCGGCACACCATCCCATGACGCGCCGTCCCATTCGAAAAACAGCTCGGAAAAGTCTCCCTCGAGGAAAAGGGGGAGATAGCGGTCAAAATTGGCGGACAGCCTCGGTGACGCGCGCAGCGCTTCTGTTTCCATCCAAAAAATGTTTCCCTCGTCTGTGCCGCTCACGGGAGTCCCTGAAAAATCCGACGTCCGATAAAGAAATTCCAGATACCGGCAGTCTTCATTTTTCGCCGCCCAGTGAACGACACCGCACGGCTCAAGCCCCCGGACGGAAAGTCCCGTTTCCTCATAAATTTCCCGTATGGCAGAGGCGACAAGACTCTCCCCCGGCTCCACATGACCGCCCGGGAACGTCAGTCCCGGCCAATCGCTTTTGACCCTGTCAAGGACAAGCACACGGCCGTGGCCGTCATATACCATAGTCATATTATAAAGCTTGACGCGGGATTCCATCAGCTTTTTTTCGTGCGGATTTCCTCCTCCGCCATCGCTCCGAACGCATCCAGCGTCATACCGCCAAGCACCTTTGCGTCGCGCGTCCGAACGGAAACTGTCCCGTTTTCCACCTCGCGGTCTCCGATGACCAGCATATACGGAATTTTCTCAAGCTGCGCCGCACGGATCTTATAATTTGCGCTCTCACTGCGGCAATCGAGTTCTACACGCAGCCCCCTGTCCTTCAGCGCCGCCGTAATTTCTTCCGCATAACCGTTCGCGCGGTCCGTAATGGTGATAACCTTCACCTGAACGGGCGCAAGCCACATCGGAAATTTCCCGGCATAATGCTCGATAAGAATGCCGATAAATCGCTCGATAGAGCCAAATACGACCCGGTGTATCATAATCGGACGGCGTTTCTGCCCGTCCGCCGCGGTATATTCCGCGTCAAAGCGCATCGGAAGCTGAAAATCGAGCTGAATGGTTCCGCACTGCCATGTGCGCCCGAGAGAATCCTCAAGATGGAAATCGATCTTCGGCCCATAAAACGCGCCGTCCCCTTCGTTGACGACATATGGCATGCCAAGCTCATCCAGTGCATGGCGCAGGCCGTTTGTGGCGAGCTCCCAATCCTCGAGTGAGCCGAGATGATCCTCCGGCATGGTCGAAAGCTCCACATGATATTGGAAGCCGAACAGCGCGTACACCTCGTCAATCAGGCGCACCACGCCCTTGATTTCATCGGATATTTGGTCTTCCGTCATATAGATATGCGCGTCGTCCTGCGTAAAACAGCGTACACGCATCAGCCCGTGCAGCGCGCCGGATTTTTCATGCCGGTGGACAAGGCCCAGTTCTCCGATGCGCATCGGCAGGTCGCGGTAGGAACGCGGCTCCATTTTATAGACGAGCATCCCGCCGGGACAGTTCATCGGCTTGACGCAGAAGGTTTCTTCATCAATCGTCGTCGTATAAATGTTATCCTTATAATGATCCCAATGCCCTGAGGTTTCCCAAAGCGTCCGATTCAACATCATCGGCGTGCTGATTTCCTGATAGCCCTCCCGGGTATGAATTTCCCGCCAATAATCGATCAGCGTATTTTTCAAAATCATGCCCTTCGGAAGAAAGAACGGAAAGCCGGGTCCCTCCTCCATCATGGTGAAAATGCCAAGTTCACGCCCGAGCTTTCTGTGGTCGCGCCTTTTCGCCTCCTCGATACGCTCGAGATATTGCTCAAGCTCCTCTTTTTTGGTAAACGCAGTTCCATAAATACGGATGAGCATCTTATTCTTTTCATCGCCGCGCCAGTAGGCGCCGGCAACTGAAGTCAGCTTGACCGCCTTGACCGCCGACGTATAGGTCACATGAGGACCCGCGCATAAATCCGTAAATTCTCCCTGCCTGAAAAAGCTAAGTTCTGCATCCTCCGGCAAATCCCGGATAAGCTCCACCTTATACGGCTCTCCCTTTTCCTGCATAAATCGGATAGCCTCCTCTCTGGGAAGCGTATAGCGTTCGAGCTTAAGATTTTCCTTGACGATTTTCTTCATTTCCGCCTCAATAGCGGCGATATCCTCCTCTGAGAACGGAGTGTCACGGTCAAAATCGTAATAAAAGCCGTCCTTGATAGAAGGACCGATTGCGAGCTTTGTCTCCGGGAAAAGACGTTTCACCGCCTGCGCGAGAATATGCGACGCTGTATGGCGCAGCGCATTTCTGCCAAGCTCCTCTTCAAAGCCGGATTCGACAATACTGCCGTCATGTTCTATGATTTTCATAATACGATTCCTTTCTCCGCCGGCGGCGGATTTGTGATTCAGAAAAATAAAAAAAGCCCCAACGCCGGTCTTCCGGCTTGAGGTGCTCTGCACGGTTCCACTCAAGGTTTCACTCTTAGCCGCGGTAACGGGGGGAACCGGCGCGCCATTTCCTGCGCGCGGCAGACACGGCGGTATCCTCCTTCGTCCTCCGAGCGCGCTCTCAGCCGCAGCGCAGCCTCTCTTTTCGGAATCGTGACGGCGACATGTCCGTGTTAAGCCTTTGCTTATGAGGATAGTTTACACCGGAAAAATATTTTTGTCAAGACCTTTTTCGATTTTCCGGGCAGTACGCACGAAAAAGGCCCCGATATTCGATCACAAAGGTTTCCCTGTGCCGCTCCCTCTTTTTTCATAAAAATCAAGGGCTTTTATCAAAAATCCAGATGGAATTTGTTGACAAATGATAAAAAATGAGATATGATAAAAATAATAAACGATAACTTATAGACACGCGTCACATGGGGGGAAACATGATTATTCTAAAAAACAAGCAGCTTACCGTGAAAGTCAAGCCTTACGGCGCAGAGCTTTCCGGAGTGATGAGCAACGAATCCGGCAGAGAATATCTGTGGCAGGGCGATCCGTCCATTTGGAGCGGACAATCCCCCATTCTCTTTCCGATCACAGGCAGGCTCCTCTCCGACAGCTTTCTTTATCACGACAAAAAATACTATCTCCCCAAGCACGGATTCGCGCGAAAAAGCCAATTTGAGATACTTGCGGCTTCCGATACGGAAGCGTCATTTCGTTTGGAATCTAGCGAGGAAACCCATCGCGTATATCCGTTTGATTTCGCGCTGACAGTGTGGTATACGTTGGACAAAGCGACTCTACGCGTCCTCCATATCGTCAAAAACTTGGGAAATGAGGAGATGTATTTCTCTCTCGGCGCACATCCCGCCTTTCAGATTGCCATCGGTGATTTTGTCAAATTTTCGGAATACGAAACCTTCACGACGCTGCTTTTCGATGAATCTGGACTTGCCTGCGGTGAAAAAACGCTCGCAAAGCACCGCAAGTCCATAGAAATAACCGAGCATCTGTTTGACCACGATGCGCTTTTCTTTCCGAATCTTTCTAGCACTTCGGCAAAGATCGTGTCAAAAACCGGACGGGAGCTGCTGAGAATGGATTTCGACAGGGTTCCGTTTGTGGGGCTCTGGGCAAAGCCGGGCGCGCCGTTCGTCTGCATAGAACCATGGCACGGCATCTGTGACAGTCCCACCGTATCCGGAAAAATCGAAGAGAAGCCGTATATCAACAGCCTTGCTCCGTCAAGTGAATTCCGGTTTTCCTATTCTATTTCCATATTGTAAAAAACAGCCGTAATAAGCGGCTGTTTTTTATCCGATGAACATTTGCGTCCAATAATGGCCGTCGGCGACATATCCGACCCCAATCTGCGTATAAGAGGCATTCAGCATGTTTTGTCTGTGCCCTGAGGAATTCCACCAAGCATTTACCACCATTTCCGGCGTTGTCTGTCCGCGGGCAATATTTTCACCGGCAGCACGGTAGGAAATTCCAAAATCTTTCATCATTTCAAAAGGTGAACCATAGGTTGGACTCGTATGAGAAAAATAACCGATGTCGTGCATATCCTGCGATTTATACCTTGCTACCCGTGAAAGCTCCCAGTTGATCGTCAAGGCAGGCAGGCCATAGGCGGCCCGCTTTTCGTTGGTGAGCCTTACCACTTCTTCCTCAAAGGAAAGCACCGACGCCTCGATCTGCGGAATGATCAAAATCTGTCCGGGATAGATTAAATCCGGATTTGCAATCTGCGGATTTGCCTCGATAATTTCCGAAAGTCCGATCTCATATTGCACGGCAATTTTCCACATGGAATCTCCGGACTTCACCGTATACCGGATTCCTCCGGCGGCAAAAACGGCCGACTGCCATACGGCAATCAGAATAAGCGTAAGTGAAAGTATTTTTATGAATCGTTTCGTTTTCATATCTGATCCTTTCCGTCATTCGGAAAAACGGCATGTGTCCGGCGGGACTGAAAGCGCATAAAATGTGCTTGCTCGCTGCCTTTTTCTCCAAACTTTGATTGTCACCCATAGTATTTGCAGGCGACGGGAATTTATACAAAAACAAAGTCTTTTCATAAACTGCAATAAATGGTATTCACATACTGCATCGACATTTTGGAACCAAAGCCTTCTATGCTAAAGCAGATTACAGAATAAGCAGAACCCGAAAGTCAAGGCGACTCTTTGCTCTATTCCGTATAATACTGCGCCTGCGCATGCCAAAGCTCGTAATATTTTCCGTTTTCCTCCGACACAAGCGTGTCGTGCGTGCCGCTTTGGATAAGTTCTCCGTTATGAAAAACAACAATTCTGTCACAAAACCGGCAAGAGGAAAGACGATGGCTGATATAAATGGCGGTCTTATTCTCTGCAATCTCGTTGAACCGACTGTAAACCTCAGCCTCTGCAAGAGGATCAAGCGCGGCGGTCGGCTCATCCAAAATGATGAATGGCGCTTTCTTATACAGCGCTCTGGCGATGGCAATTTTCTGCGCTTCACCGCCGGAGATATCGATGCCATCATTTTCATAATCCCGCCCTAGCGCGGTATCCGCTCCCTTCTTCATCTCATGAATTCGTTCTGAAAGCCCCGCACGGGCAAGACAGGAAAGGACCTCTTCTCTGTCATCCGCAAGCTGTGCCGAAACATTCTGCGCAATGGTGAAGGAGAATAGCTTATAATCCTGAAATACAACAGAAAAAAGCCTCATATACTCGTCGTACCGATAACGCGTAATATCGATTCCGTTGAGAAGGATCTTTCCCTCTGTAGGATCATACAGCCTGCATAAAAGCTTGATAAGCGTAGTTTTTCCACTGCCGTTCATGCCGACAATAGCCATACGCTCGCCTACCTTGAATTTCAAGGAAACATGACGCAAGGCCCACGTGTCACTGCGCGGATACCGAAAACCGACATCACGAAATTCAATCTCATAATCGATATCATCCCGCTTTTCCACGGAAAGTGTGCCGTGGTACTGAGAATCCGGCAGATCAAGAAAGTGAAATACGTCGGCAAGCGTCTCATTGTTTTGCATCAAACGTCCCATCACTTCGGCAATTCCGGCAACCCCCTCAACAAATTTGGCTATCGTACCGCGGTAAAGCACAAAGTTTCCGATGCCAAAAGCGCCAAGATAGGCTTTTGCCGCAACATAGACAAAGAGCGCCGCCGTCATCACATGATTCCAGATCGTGCGAAGGGTGCCGTACCGCAGCTTATACTTTTGCGCCTGCGAAATATAGGGCGGCCGGCGAAGCTTCGCCTCCTCGCGCCGAACGATACGGTGCATATTGAAAATATAAGCATCATTCCCCCAGATTTTATTAAATGCAGAATAACGACTGTTTACCGACGCAAGACTCTGCCACGCCGCGGTGACCTTACGCGTTTCCTGATTGGTGGCAACGATGGCAATAACGGCATTGACAGCAATCAACAATACCACAGCGCCAACCGAATAGGGAGAGTTGACAAAGCCAAGAAATCCGGCGGGCCCTCCGTCAACATGAGAAACAAAAAGCGTAATGGTAAGCGATATGGAAAAAATTATATTCCCGACGCTAGATATCAACGTGTTGATATTCCAAAACAGGATGGGAAGCCCGCCTCCGGTTGCATTTTTGGCAGCATAGATTTTTTCATGCAAAAGGATAACTTCCGGATTCTCCAAATGGGCGTACTGCATTTTATTTTCCTGTTTCAGATAAAAAAGCGCGTCTTGATTCCATGAATCGGAGCCGTATACATTTCTGCGCCCGACAATCAATCGGTTTATCAGGTTCAGCAAAAACAGTCCGCCTACCGTGATGCCGGCAAGCAGCAGAAGCCGCCCCATATCCCGCGAAACCGCAAGCTCATTGATGACAAGTGAAGACATATAAAGAGAAAAATAGGGGGCAAACAGTCCGAAAACGGCGGCGGCAATGTTCCATCGGACATAGCGCGGAGCAATCCGGTAGATAATCCGATAGCCGCGCAGGATCATCGAAACATTTTCCTTAAACGTTCGTTTCTGTTTCATTTTCAGAGGCCTCCTTATAATATTTTGCCTGCACGTCGAAAAGCTGCCGATACTTCCCGCCCATTTCCATCAGGGAGTCATGCGTGCCCTGCTCGGCAATGCAGGCTCCGTCAAGAAAAAAGATTCGGTCGCAAAAGCGGGTGGAAGCAAGGCGGTGCGAAATAAAAATAGAGGTGGAAGAGCTTGAAATCTCATCATATCTGCGATACATCGCATCCTCTGCGATGGGATCGAGCGCCGCGGTCGGCTCATCCAGTATCAGAATTTTGGCATCCCGGTATATGGCTCTCGCCAAAAGTAGCTTTTGAATTTCTCCGCCGGAAAGATCCGTTGCCTCCTCGTTGATCTGACGGTTCAGCGGCGTCTCTACACCCTTCGGCAGAGCAGATACTTTTTCCTCCAGGCCCGCCATCCGAATGCATCGCTCAAGCTTTTGTGTGTCAATGCGCTCCCCTGCTTCCCTATCTACAATGGCAATGTTTTCCGCAATGGAAACCGGCATCAGCGAATACTTCTGGGGAACCAGTGAAAACATTTTGTAAAGCTCATCTCTGTTGTATTCATAAACAGAATGCCCGTCAATCAGAACCTCTCCCTCGTCCGGCACGAGCAGTCCGCACATCAACATGGTCATCGTGGTCTTTCCCGCGCCGTTCACACCGACAAGGGCGACTTTTTCTCCTGCGCGGATATGAAAGCTGATATTGTCGAGAATCTTTTTATCTCCTGTGGGATAGCGGTAGCTCACATTGCGGAATTCAATCGACACCGCTTTAGCATCGGGCAGCGGAATACCGTCTGCACGGTTGAGCATATCCCGGATGTCAAAGAACTCCCGATAGTCGGAAACGCCAAGTGCGCCTTCGTGCATACGCGACCATGTATTCAGAATTCCCGCCACAAAGCCTGAAATCTGTGAGATGGCAGAAAAGTAAAGGACAAACTGCGCCGAATCGATTCTCCCATCCACCGCAAGCCAGATCAAAAACGCATAGGCGACGCCGTCTCGAATCAACACAATGAAAAAGCTGACCAGGGAAACAAGGAAAGACCGCTTTTCCACCTTCTCATATTCGGAATACCACTCTCCTTTGAGCTTAGCAATCAACTTATCAAAAAAATCGCCGAAGTGAAAAAGGCGGATCTCCTTGCCATATCCAAGATCCGTGGAGACCGCCCATGTCAGATAAAGCCACTTTTTATTAATTGCGTTACGCTTGTCCCTCGTCTTATAGTTCTGTCTCTGCTGCCATTTTGCCATATAGTAATTGATAAGGCAGCCCGCTATCAAAAGCAGCAGAATCCAAGGGCTTATCGTAGAAATGACGGCCCCAAAAAGCACAAAGCTCAAAATATGAAGGAGCATATTGGAGCAGTATTCGATAAAATGCACCCCTGCTGTATGGTTATCGCGGACCGCCGTCTCAGCCCGTGTTATGATCTGCTCGTTTTCCGGATCCAATCTGAGAAAATAATCCATATCGCGGCGGCGCGCACGCAGGTCATAGAGCATTTCATTCACAACAACATGCTCAGCATCCGAACGCTTGATATCGATATACTGTTTTATCAGAGAAAAAACAAGCTGTGCCCCCACCAGCGCGAATATGAGCCATACAATACGAAAAAACGCGTCGCCAAGCTCAAGCTCTCTTAAAAGAATGCTCGGCATGTATAGGCCAATGGCATAAAGAGCAAGAGAAACGGGGATCACCGCTACCGCGGAAACGGCAGTGCCCTTAGAGCTCTTCCACATCACGCCAAGGCTATACGCAACACAGGAAAAAAATCCATATTTCGGCTTGCGTGCCGTTGTTTTTTTACGTTCTTTTTGTTTCATATAAGCCTCCCTTCTTCGTGTTTTTATCATAGCATATCCATCGGGCATATAAAATATTTTAGGCACAAAAAGAGCCTTTTCAGGCATGAAAAGTACATCACAAAAAAATCCCGGTTATCCGGGATTTTATATAAGAGCTGAATCAGCCGCAAAGTGATTGATTCAGCAGAGGGCCCTAGCCCCTGCTGAATGCGAAAAGGAATCCGCCGGAGCGGTGGAGACATGCCCCTAAGTTATGGGAAGAAGCGGTAAAAGAATTTCCGTGGTAAAGCCGCCGTCCTCGCTCGCACGGGTAAGATAGCCGTTGTATTTTTCCACCAAGCGATCCATGCGCGTGAGCCCTAGCCCGTGAGAAGCCCCTTTATCAGAAAGAAAACGTCCCCCCACAGGAATTTTTTTCGCGCCATCAGAATTGGTAAAGGACATGTAAAGGACTTTTCCGTTTTGAACCCCGATATAAATCCGCACAAAGCGCTCTTCCGGCGGCAGCTTTTCACAAGCTTCCATGGCATTGTCCAGACAATTTCCAATGATAATACAGAGGTCAATATCAGAAAAAGGAAGAACAGCCGGTACTTTGGCGACAGCATTGACGGCAATTTCCTTTGTTTTCATCATCGAAATTTTACTGTTCAGAATAGCGTCCGCCATGGTGTTCCCTGTTTTTACAACCATGTCCACCGTCATAAGGCTTTCATTGATTTCACCGAGAAAAGCGATAGCTTTCTCTGTCTCCCCGTTCATCAGATATGCATACAGCGCCTGTATATGATTATGGTAATCGTGACGCCATGCACGCATCTGCGTATATATGTTTTCAATCTCCTTATAATGCTGCTCAATAAGCGAACGCTGATACTCTATATACTTTTCCTTCTTTTTTTCAAACATATCCGTTTCCTTTGAAATATTCCATCCATTTCTGATAAATCGTCTGATATAGCCCCCTGCCAAGCGGCAGCTCCGTACCGTCGTCCAGAAATACCGAACTTTTCGTAATGCGCGCCACATAGAAAAAGCCCACGACAAACGAACGTGAAGAACGGAAAAAAGCGTCACCGAGTTCCTTTTCAAGCTCCGGAATGGTCATACGCATCCGAAGCGTCTCCTCTTTGATATGCAGCAGAATATAATGCCCGTCCGACTCTGCATACCGGATCTCCCGTTCAGCGATACGTCTCATTCCTTTTCCGACAGGCAAGGTCACATACCGTGGAGTATCTCCGAGATTCTGCACCGCACGGTCAAGCACGGAAAACAGCTTTTCTTCCCCTACGGGCTTCAGAAGATAATGCAGAGCGGAAACCTCAAAGCCCTCCGCCATAAAATCCGGATATCCTGTAATAAACACAATCTGAATATGACGGTTTTTCTCGCGCACCGCGCGGGCTAATTCCACGCCGTTCATTTTTCCCATTTCAATATCTAAAAGAAGAATATCATAGGCGTCATTTTCACTGTATTCAAACAAAAAGGCCTCCGCGCGGGAGAACGCGGAAATATCGCAGCAATATTCCCGCTTTGCCGCCCATTTCTGAACGGTTCTTTTCAAATATTCAATTTGACCCTGTTCGTCGTCACAGATCGCGATATGGAATTTCATAGATTTCCGCCCCTGAATCAGCTTTTGATTGCATACAGACTGAATCATATATATTATATACCAAACATCACGCTTTGTAAAGCCGTACAAGCTTTTTAACTTTCCTTTATGTCACTTGAAACCTGCCGTTTCATATAGTCCACAGATCCTGCGGTCCTTCGTTATTTTGTCTTTTTTGACATTGTATCCATTCCGTCCAGCATTCTCTTTTTCTGAATCCCTTTATTGTTTTCCACCATATGCCAACTTGGAGTATCCGCTACACGCAGATACCCCAAGCCCGGCTTTTTATATTTTTTCAATAAAGGGCCACCCGTCATACGGCGTGGCAAGAGGCAAAAAAAGAACCCCGCCGCCGAAGCGGCGGGAACATTCCCTAAGGTTATGAGCAGGACTCCAAAGCCTTTTTCTTGTAATAAGCACACCTTTCTCTCAGATTCGGCATTTCACGGCACACAGCAGGCGAGAACATCGCGCGATCAAGGTCCTTTGTTGCTTCCTTTTCATGCCCGATGAGCGCATAGGCGGCATCAGACAAATGAGAAAACATATCTGCCTTCATGGCATGGCAGAGAAACGATTGTCTGGGAGAATTGATATCCTCGCCGCTAATTTGGAACAGCCTGTGCGTATCACAAAGCTCCATAATTTCCCGAAGCTGCTCCTCCGTATTTCGGCTCGGCATGTATGTCACGGCATTGAACCCAATCCTCTCGATTTCCGCAAATAAAAGGTCGGTATATCCGTCCTCAAAACGCTGCGCCTTTTTATCCCCTGTAATGGAAACCCCAACGTCGCCGAGATAGGCATAGGCGAGAACAACACCGCATTCGCGGCAAATTTTTTCAAGCTCATAAATATCAGGGCATTCCGCCTCCGCGGGAATGTAAAATTTTTCCACAAGATTGCTTTTCAGCGCGCCGAGAATATCATACTCATAGAAATCCGGCGTATCCCTGCCGGAAAGGATCTGGCGCTTCACTTTATCCGAAACCGGAATCTTCATCTCCTCGGTCAGAAAAGAGACGACCTCCTCCGGCGTGCGATAGCGCTGCGTAATTTTTTTGGTCAGGGCAAACAGAATATGGCGTTCCGTAATGCTGCCGCCCTCCTTCGCCATGGAAATCGGATAGACATCCCGATCAAAATCAAGGGAAATGCCGAAAGGACGCATCAGCTCCGTGATAGCTTCACACATTTTTCGGTTGCGCTTGTTCCGACAAAAACGGTAATAGGAAAAAATGTTGTTGATCATGTCGATATTCTGATGTGGCACGCCATGCAGCGCCACATAAGCAATCGATTTCTGGTCGGGATTGTTGATGCGTAGTCCGTCAAGCCTCGTGTGCCGCATCGAGGCGCGGCATTCCATACCGACGGTCACCGGCAGCCCCACAATCTCCGCCGCCGCAAGAAATTCCTTCGCGCCGGAGAGCGAATCATGATCCATGATTCCCGCTGTGGCAAGGCCGTTCTGCCATGCCATATAAACCGCCTTGGTCGGAGAATACGGAGAAAACGAATAAATCGTATGGATATGATTGTTGACAAAATCGGTTTTTTCCGGCGTCGGGATCTCTCCCCGCCGGCTCATTTCATAGATCTCGGTAAGCGCCGCGAGTCTGTCGTCCCGCTCCGGCGCATTCAGTCCTTCAATCAGAAGCTCTAGCTGCATTGACGAAAAACTCCTCTCTTACTTGAGCATTTCCTGTCCGCCGGTCACGGGAAGCGCCTGACCGGTCTCATACTGCTGTTCGACAATGTAAAACAGCGCGCGCGCAATATCCTCCGGCAAACAGCCGCGTCCAAGCGGAACCTTGCTCTCATAATACGCCTTGACATCCTCCACCGTTTTGGCGCCTGGCACCTTCCCCGCCTTCAGATATTGAACGAACAAACCGCGCTCCGGATCCGTCCACAGCGGTCCATCGAGATAGTTGCCGGGGCAGATCGCGTTCACCTTGATGCCGAATGGCGCAAGCTCCAATGCAAAGCTCTCGGTAAGTCCGATACCGCCGAACTTGCTGCCGGCATAAGCAAAATTCTTATTGCTGCCGGCAAGTCCTGATTTCGAATTGATTTCAATGATGTCGGACAGGCGCGCCGGCGCATAGGCATGCTGGATCTTCATTGGCACACATGCATATTTTGCACAGAGAAAGTACGCGGTGTAATTGACGGACGTGACAAGCTCAAAGTTCGCTTTGGTCATCTCTTCAAGGCTGCCGGCGCGGACAATGCCGGCGTTGTTCACAAAAATATCCAATCCGCCATATGTCAAAACGGTCGTATCGATCATATCGGAAACGGACTGCTCGTCAGATACATTGACCTTTACCGAGATCGCCGTTCCGGCGCCGTAGGTATCGCAAAGCTCTTTTGCCGCTGCGGCAGCCCCCGCCTCATTCATATCCGCAACCACGACATAAGCACCTTCCCTTGCCATCGCCTGCGCAATACCGAGTCCGAAGCCCTGCGCCGCGCCCGTCACAATGGATATTTTGCCGGACAGGCGCGCTTTCGCGGCGCCTGCGAGAGAAACCCCCGAACGATAGCTTTCCGCTTCCCAATTCCGGATAAAATCTGACATTCCTGCGTCAAGCGGAAGCGGTCCGCCGAACGACTGCGAATAAACCGCGATTTTCATCGCATCCTCAAAAAGCGCCGCCGCCGTATCGGCCTCCTTTTTCGTTTTGCCGCAGGCGAACATGCCCACACCCGTGATGAGCACAATCTTAGGAGGCATCCCATTATGCTTGACAAATTTATCAAATTCACGCGCAAGACGCTCCGGCGTATCCTCTCCATCCGACCTCACAAGCATCGGAGAGACACCGCAGTAAACGATATGGTCCGGCGTAAAAGCGCCGCGCACTGCCGAGAAATGCTTCTCGTCGGAAGCAAAGGCAAGAATATCATGATGGACGGAAAAGACAACGCACGCATCCCCGCCGCCCGCATACAGCATACGAAGCTCCGGAATAAGACGCTTCGCCATATCACGGTCATATGCCGTCTCGCTTGTATCCGGCGAGGTCTCGACCGATGCGCGCAGCTTCACCATGACCTCAGTAACAAGCGCGTCGATTCCCTCTGTCGTATCGGCGGCAAAGAAAACACCGTGGTTTCCGAGGAACAGCAGGCTGACATCATGCCCGTTCTTTTTCCGATAGTCCTCCATTTTTTCCCGGCAGACGGAAGCGAGAATATAGCCGGGCTTTGTCGAAGGAATCCAAATCGCATCCGGAAAAAGCTCCGCCGCGATCTTTTTGCCTGCACGCCCGCAAGTCATGCCGTTGACAAGCGCGGGATGCACATGGAGCACCAATTTTTGCGGGAAAAGGTCGTGGAGCAGCGTTTCCACGCTCGGGCGTTTCGCTTCTTCTCCCGCCTGACGTGCGGACATCATCGCCGCCAGAACCTCAGTCTCCCTTTGCTTTTCCTCCGCAGAAAATTTCATATTCCAAATGCCGGCAAGCTTCGCTCTGTCCATTTTGACAAAGCCGGAAGCGTCGATGCTCGCAAGCCTTGTGCCGGAACCCTTGATATACAGCGTATCCTCTGTCTTATAAGAAGTGTTGCCGCCGCCTGCGAGGACAAAATCTGCATCCGCGCCGTACCTATGCGACATTTCAATCAATGCGTCAAGTTCCATACATGCCTCCCCACTCCCGCTTTGCCTCGCGGGAGAATTTTTTTATTAAGTTTTTGCCGTGGCAGTAAAATATTCAGATGGCCTTGGCATTTGCCAAAAGATAGGCTTCCGCCTGCGCGCACCAAAGCCCGTTGTTCTTTTCCACGATTTCGGCAAGCGCCGCGAGAACCGGGTCGTTTTTCCCGAGCTCCGCAAAATCCGCAATCGCCGTCATCGGCATAGAAATATTGGTATAGACAAGCTTCTTGCCGCCCTTGATATGCGGCAGATTCAGTGTCGTTTCACAGACGCTGTCCAGTCCTCCGACATGCGTAATCATCGCCGAAGGATTGATCTTCCCTTTCTCCATCATAGCAATGGACTCTAGCATATCGGCGCTGTTTCCGCCCGATGTTCCGACAAGATGCGTGCCGGAATAATGCACGTTGTAGAAATTGAACATGGCAGAGAACGAAGGGTCCGTCGGTCCCGCAAAGAAATTGAGACAGCCGTCCCGCGCAAGAAGGGAGTCCGCCATCTCGACGACGGATTTTACAGGCGCGTAAACGAATACGTCGTCAAAGCCGTGCCCCTTTGTCATCTCCCGCAGCGTCTCTACAGGATTTTCCATCCCGCCGGTATTCAGATACACTAGCTTCACGCCGTTTTTTGCCGCATCTTCCGGCGTCACGATCGAGGCTGCCCGCTCCAGGCGTGCAGTATCGAGATCCGTCACAACGATAAGTCCAGGCTTTCTGTCGCAGTGAACCGCATAATCGATGGCGCCAAGCCCCATCGGTCCCGCTCCGGCGAGAATGGCAAGATTTCCGCCCTCGCGGATGCCCATTTCATGAATATATGTACCCTGCTTTACATGGTAGTTGGCATGATAGCCGCCTACGATACAGGACATCGGCTCGGACAGCGAGCCGTAAAAATAGGCTTCTCCCGCATACGGGAAGAGACAATCCATTTCCATCACTTCATTCGGAATGATGATATAGGTCGCATCGCCTCCGATATAGCGATAGGAGTAACCCGGCGCGGCAAGACTTCCCTTGTAGTTCAGCGCAGGTTGGATGACGAACCGGTCACCCGCCTTATATTTGTGCTTCCATTTTTCGCCCACCTCGAGAATCTCCCCGCAGAACTCATGCCCCACGATAACAGGATTTTCCGCAATATCGTCCGGCACACGCTTGTGCGCCGTGCCCTGCGAGGCCGCCTTATAGGTGGACATGCAAATGCTGTCCGAGATAACATGCGCAAGAATTTCCGATTCTGTAATGGGCGGAAGCTCAAACTCCTCGAGCCTGAGGTCGCCCACCCCATATAGTCTGACTGCTTTGGTCTTCATAACCGTATCCTTTCCCGGCAGATGATTCGCGCTCTGCCGAAAGCACTTTTTCTTTGGGGTTACGAACGTCGCTTCAGCTTTTGCATCAGCTCTTTTGCGAGCGTCTTTCGCGCTTCCGTTTCCTCCGCCAGAAAACGAGCGCGACAAGGTTTGTTTTCCGCCATCTCCACCATCAGAACGTCTCCTGCATGCAAATCGAACCCGAAAAAGTCCTCTCTGACGTGATAGAGCCGCTCCTCCTCGTCTACGAGAACAGCAATGCCCTCTTCCAACCGGTCCACTTGCATCTGTTTCATACGTTCCTCCCGGCAGGGAAAACAGAATCCCATTCTCCCCCTAGTTTAACGTTTTTATTATAATACATTCTGACCCATGAATCAACCGCCTTTTCGAATATTTTCAAATTTATTCAAAAATTCTTCGTTTTTTTGGTTATAGGATACAAAAACAAGTGAGAAAATTTGATAAGTAAAGACTATGACGTATGAAGAACATCTTCAAAAGGCAAAAATTTTGTTATGACCGAAATCCGGCAGTTTACTTTTCGAAAAATTTATGCTATACTTATTTCATATCTATACGATATACGACTTAAAGGAACCATAGTATATCACGCGGCGCGGATTCTACGATGCCGCAGACGGAGGTTTCATGGACGAACGCAGTCTTGCACAAAAAAGGGCGGAGGAGCTCCGCCGGGCAATCGAACATCACGCCCGCCTATACTACGTCGAAGACGCGCCGGAGATATCCGACTACGAATATGACAAGCTTTTTTACGAGCTTGTCGCACTGGAAGAAAAATATCCGGAGCTCGCCCGCGAGGACTCCCCAACGAGGCGCGTCGGAGGCGCCGCGCTCGATAAATTCGAGAAGGTCATGCATACCGTGCGCATGGGAAGTCTTTCCGATGTTTTTTCCTATGAGGAAATCAAGGATTTCGTTTCGAAAATCAGTCAGCGTCTCGGACATCCCGCGCTGTATTCCGTCGAGCCGAAAATCGACGGACTTTCCGTTTCCCTCGAATATCATGAGGGGAAGCTTGTCACAGGCTCCACACGCGGCGACGGCGTCACAGGAGAAAACGTGACGGAAAACCTAAAAACAATCCGAACCATCCCCCTTTCCCTTCCGGAGAAGCTGCCTTTGCTCGAGGTTCGGGGAGAGGTCTATATGCCCGTCAAAAGCTTTGAAGCGCTCAATCATTCCAGAGAAGAGACAGGAGAGCCTCTCTTTGCCAATCCTCGCAACGCCGCGGCAGGCTCCCTGCGCCAACTCGACTCCAAAATCACGGCGAAAAGAGGACTTGACATCTTCATTTTCAATGTGCAGCGTATCGAGGGGAAAACTTTCTCCTCCCACACCGAGGAGCTAAACTACCTTGCGGCGCAAGGCTTTCATGTGATTCCCCACCGGACGCTCGCCCGGACATCGGGAGAAATCCTCGCGCACATCGAGCGGCTGCGCGAGCTACGGGAAAGTCTCTCCTTTGACATTGACGGCGTCGTTATCAAGGCGGACAGTCTTTCCGAACGCATCGAAATCGGAGAAAACGCCAGCACACCGAAATGGGCGGTAGCCTATAAATTCCCGCCGGAAAGGAAGGCTACAAAACTTGTAGACATCGCCGTTCAGGTCGGTAGGACCGGCGTGCTGACGCCGCGCGCGATTCTTGCGCCCGTCCGCCTTGCAGGCACAACTGTTTCCGCGGCAACCCTTCACAACGTTGACTATATTCACGAACGTGATATCCGTATCGGGGATACCGTTCTGGTACAAAAAGCGGGAGATATCATTCCGGAGGTTGTTGGCGTCGATACCGACAAGCGTCCGGCGGATGCCGTACCGTATGAGATGCCGACGCGCTGCCCCTCCTGCGGCGAACCTGTCCGCCGTGATGACGAAGCGGCAACCCGCTGCACCAATGCGAACTGTCCCGCACAGCTTGAACGCAGCATCGTCCATTTCGCCTCACGGGATGCCATGGATATCGATGGGATGGGGCCTGCCGTCGTTCGGCTTCTGATGCGCGAACATCTCATCGGAGATATCGCGGATATTTATAAGCTGCACGCGGAGCAGCTGAAAGAACTCGAGCGCATGGGCGAAAAATCTGCGGCAAAGCTTGTCTCCGCCATCGAAGCCTCCAAAAAAAGCGGACTTTCAAGGCTTATCTTCGCGCTCGGCATCCGCAACGTAGGACAAAAGGCGGCAAAAGCGCTTGCCTCCCGCTTCGGAAGCCTCGACGCGCTTGCCGCGGCGACGGCAGAGGATCTTGTCGCCATCGACGATTTTGGAGAGGTCACCGCCGAATGTGTGACCGACTACTTCTCCCATCCGCAAACCATGGAATTTATCGAGGAACTGAAAGCCTGCGGCGTGGAAACAGAGGTCCGCACCGAGCACGGGGACGCTGTGCTTTCCGGCATGACGTTCGTCCTGACCGGCACACTGCCCACGCTCTCCCGCGAGGAGGCGACCGCCCTCATCGAGCGGCACGGCGGCAAAGCATCCTCCTCCGTTTCAGCGAAAACAACCTATGTTGTCGCCGGAGAAAAGGCCGGCTCCAAGCTTTCAAAAGCAGAGGCGCTTGGCATTCCCGTTATCGACGAGGAAGCCCTTCTTGCCATGGCGGGAGAGTCACAGCAGTTCCGAGGGGCTCATTAAAATTCCGCCAGCGGCTCCACGCGCGGGATTTGCACCGATAAAACTTATGGTAAATAAAATCCAAATTTTTCGTTCCGTGAAAGGAAACATACCCTATGGCAGATTTTTATGACCGCGTCAAAATCTATATCAAAGCCGGAAACGGCGGCAACGGCTGCATCTCTTTCCGTCGTGAGAAATATGTTTCCCACGGCGGTCCCGACGGCGGAGACGGAGGACACGGCGGCAACGTCGTTTTTGTTATCGATGAGGGCACAAGCACCCTGCTTGATTTCCGCAACCGGAAAAAATTCGTCGCAGGAAACGGCGGAGACGGCATGCCATCAAAATTCCATGGGGCGACGGCGCCCGATCTTATCATTCCGGTCCCGGACGGGACTATCCTGCGCGATGCCGAATCCGGAAAAATCATCAAGGATATGAGCCGGTGCGGACCGTTCATGGCAGCGCGCGGGGGACGCGGCGGTTGGGGAAACCGTCATTTTGCAACCCCGACAAGACAAGCGCCCCGCTTCGCGAAAAACGGACTTGAAGGCGAGGAAAAGGAAATCATCCTCGAGCTGAAAATGTTGGCGGACGTCGGCTTTGTCGGACTGCCGAATGTCGGAAAGTCCACCCTTCTTTCCATGATTTCAAAAGCCCGCCCTAAAATTGCCAATTATCCCTTTACCACGCTTGCTCCGATGCTCGGCGTCGTATCGGTGGACGAGGGACAGTCCTTTGTCGCGGCGGATATCCCGGGACTCATCGAGGGCGCCTCTGCGGGACTTGGGCTCGGACATGATTTCCTGCGTCATGTGGACCGATGCCGTCTGCTTGTGCATGTCGTCGATATCGCCGGCTCCGAGGGACGGGATCCCATAGAGGATGTGAAGCTCATCAACGGAGAACTCCGGCAATACAGTGAGGATCTCGCTTCAAGGCCTCAGATCCTCGCCGCCAACAAATGCGATCTGCTCGATCCCGATACAGCGGAAAAAGTCAAGGCAGAATGGGAAGCATTCGCTGCGTCCCTCGGCTGTGAGACTATCTATATCAGCGCCGCATCCGGAGAGAACGTCAAAACGCTCTGCCGGAAAGTTTATGAAAGGCTTCAAAGTCTGTCCCCCATTACCATTTACGAGCCGGAATATGAGCAAGCAGCCCAAGAGCCACCCATGCCGGACGACATAACGGCCCGTTTGGAAAACGGGACTTGGTATGTAGAAGGCGACTGGCTCAAATGGCTGATGAGCGGCATCAACTTCGACGACCGAGAATCTTTCATGTATTTTGAAAAAATGCTGCGTGAAAAAGGCATCATCGAGAAAATGCGCGAACTCGGAATCCGCGACGGTGATACCGTCAGCCTGTATGATCTCGAGTTTGATTTTGTGGACTGACGCGCTGTCTCCCCTTCCTTAAGGGGAAATTTTTTCCCAAAGAAAATATGCACATTCACCAGCTTTTCTATAAGTTTTGTCGACGATATGCGAAAAAAAGGGGCCCGTTCCCGAAAAATTTATCAAGGTCTTTTCCAGATTCTCTTTTCGTAGTAAAGCCAACCGGCAAAATACTAAAAAGCGCCCTTTTTTTCATAGCAAGACTCTTTTTTGTGAAAAGCTCGTTCTATCAAGCAATTTCTGTGAAAAAAGCCTTGACAGTTCCTGTTTTTTATGATATTCTGTTATTACCTCTGCGAATAGAGCTTTTATTCGTCCTGAGGGAGGTACGAAAAACGGACCGAATGAAAAATTTAATATCAGACGATTGCGGCAAAGAGCAACCGTCGATGTTTTGTTACATTCGCTTCTGTTTTTTATATTCAAACAGAAGCTTTTTTAGCTTCAAACGCTAATAGGAGGTGCCGAAATGCGCGTTAAAATCACTCTCGCCTGCACGGAATGTAAGCAGCGGAATTATGACACGACAAAAAACAAGAAAAACGATCCCGACAGACTTGAAATGAACAAATACTGCAAATTCTGCCGCAAACACACGCTTCACAAGGAAACCAAATGAGCGTAAACCAATGGGACGCCTTATCCATAAGGCGGTAAGGAGGATAAAATGGCTGAATCAACCAAACAAAAAAAGCCAAGCATTTGGTCAAGACTCGGAAAATACTTCAAAGATTGCAGAAGTGAGTTCAAAAAATTGGTATGGCCCACACCCAAACAGCTTTTGAAAAATTCGTCGGTCGTACTGACTGCAATCATTGTTGTCGGAGCCTGTCTCGCGCTGGTAGACGTCGCGCTCCACCGCGGACTTTTTGAACTCAAGGATCTTATCGACTTTATCCGTCCGGTATCGTAAAGGATGGGATAGCAAATGAGCGAAAACGCAAGCGCAGCAAAATGGTATGTCGTGCATACCTATTCCGGATATGAAAACAAGGTCAAAACCAATCTGGAAAAAATCATCGAAAACCGTGGCATTTCCCATCTCATCACCGAGGTGAAGATACCTGTTGAGCTGACATCACAAACTGACACGGAAGGCGTAACCAAGGAAAGTGAATCCAAGCTGTTTCCCAGTTATGTTTTCGTAAAAATGGTCATGACAGATGAAACGTGGCACATTGTAATGACCATCACAGGCGCCACTGGATTTGTGGGTCCCGGCTCCCGCCCCGTTCCGCTCACGGATAAGGAAGTGGAGGCGTTGGGCGTGGAATCCGCTGCAAAAGCGGTCTCCACCAGCTTCAAGGTCGGCGATAGAGTCAGCATCAAAAACGGTCCTATGTCCGGTTTTACCGGCACCATTGCAGAAATCTCGTCGGATATGAAAAAGGTCACGGTCACAGCGTCCGTTTTCGGGCGCCAAACGCCGGTCGAACTCGATATCACGAGCATCGCGGCAGAAAATTAACTTCACGTCACCGCTTCCCCTGGGGGAAGCAAAATCTGTGGGAGGGAGAAAAATTTTTCGGATTTCTCCCGGCATACACCACATTCGGAGGTATCAATCATGGCAAAGAAAATCGCAGCATATATCAAATTGCAGCTTCCGGCAGGAAAAGCGACGCCTCAGCCGCCGGTCGGTCCGGCACTTGGTCAGCATGGTGTCAATATCGCTGCCTTTACGAAGGAATTCAATGAACGCACAAAAAATGACATGGGACTTATCATTCCGGTTGTCATTACCGTATTTGCGGACCGTTCGTTCTCTTTCATCACGAAGACGCCGCCGGCGGCAGTGCTGATCAAAAAGGCCTGCGGAATCGAGACAGCTTCCGGCGCTCCCAACAAGACAAAGGTTGCTTCTATCACCAAGGAGCAGGTGAAAAAAATTGCCGAAACCAAAATGCCTGACCTGAACGCCGCTTCTCTGGAAGCCGCGATGAGCATGATAGCAGGCACCGCGCGCAGCATGGGCGTCACGGTTACAGACTGATTCCAAGGGGAGGAGTAACGAAAATGTTCAAAGGTAAAAAATATAAAGACAGCGCGAAGCTGATAGAAAAATCCAAACTTTATGACGCGGTCGAGGCGATCGATCTCGTTTGCCAGACATCCAAAGCCAAATTTGATGAAACCATTGAGCTTCATATCCGTCTCGGCGTAGACAGCCGTCATGCGGATCAACAGGTTCGCGGTGCGGTCGTGCTTCCTCACGGAACCGGCAAGACCGTTCGTACGCTCGTTTTTGCAAAGGGCGACAAGGCTGACGCAGCTACGGCGGCAGGCGCTGATTACGTCGGCGCAGAGGATATGGTTCAGAAGATCACACAGGAAAACTGGTTCGATTTTGATGTTGTCATTGCCACGCCCGATATGATGGGCGTCATCGGACGTCTCGGAAAGGTACTCGGTCCGAAGGGACTGATGCCGAACCCCAAAGCCGGAACCGTCACGATGGATGTGGCAAAAGCTGTTACCGAAGCCAAAGCCGGTAAAATCGAATATCGTCTTGACAAAACCAACATCATCCACTGCCCGATCGGAAAGGCTTCTTTCGGCGCGGAAAAGCTTTCCGACAATTTCAACACCCTGATGGGCGCTGTCATCAAAGCAAAACCGGCTGCTGCCAAGGGACAGTATATCAAGAGCTGTGTCATCGCTTCCACGATGGGGCCCGGCATCAAAATCAACGCTGCCAAGCTCGGCGTTTGAATATTCCCTGCTTTCACAAACTTCATATAGATCCTCAAAACAAAAAAACTCTCTCCGGATTTTTCCGGAGAGAGTTTTTTTGACATTACATTATTCAATTTCCACGCGCTTCGGCGATGCAGACACTTCCGCTTTCTTCGGAAGCGTCAATTTCAGCACGCCATCTTCATATTTTGCTTTGATATTTTCCGTATCGATTTCCGAAACATCAAACTGTCTTGAATAGAGTCCATAAGAGCGTTCGCAGCGAACATATTTATTTTTCTTATCCTTGTCTTCATGCTCGGAATGACGCTCCGCCTGGACAGTCAGGACATCGCCGTTGATATCCAGTTTGATATCCTCTTTCTTAAAGCCCGGCAAATCGGCTTCCAATACATACTCATTGCCGTTGTCGGTAATATCCGTCTTAAATTCAGCAAGCGTGCTAGGGCCAAAAAATCCAAACGGATTCGAGAAAAAGCTACGTTCAAACGCTTCCATATCGCGGAACGGATTATAAGATGAAACATTGTTTTTGCGTTCATAAGGTTTGAGATCAAACATACTAATTACCTCTTTTTCGATAAGAATTTATTCTGAATTTTTATTTTGTCTGAATCTGACTGTCATCATACGCGTTCGGTTGAGACTCAGCTGCACCCGGACGGTTAAAACTGAACATGGCAACCATCTCCTTTTAGGGACTTTTCCTTTCCCTTACGAGTTTTATTATACTCCAGATTATGAAAATACAATATTTTTTCTATGAACATTTTGTAAATTTAGCGCTCTAATATAGAGAGTGCTAAATTTATCATTTGCTTTTTCGTTTGATGATGAAGGACAAAAACATCCGCAAAAAACTGCGCTGGCATATTGCCAGCGCAGTGCTTATTTTCTATTGAAGATTCTCTGTTTTTTCAGCCTGTTCCTGAATTTTTTTCGCTTTCTTTCGGTGCGGGCTCCAATGATATACAAAAGGATAAACCAGAATACATACGACAAGTCCTGCTAACACATCTATGATGGAATGCTGTTTCAAGAACACAGTCGATAGGCTGATAAGAACGGTCAAGGTTCCGATTGGCACTATCCAATACCATCTGCTAAGCCGCTTGCTATGGCAGGCGGCAAAAAACACAGCAAAGGAACCAATCACGTGCAACGACGGACAAACGTTGGTGTTGGTATCAAAATCATAGAGAAACATCGCGACATCCACCAGGATATTGTCACGCCCGATTTCGGCAGCGGTCGGACGAAGCTCCTGCATATTCGGAAACACCGCATATATGACACAGGTAATGCTGTATGTAATGATAATAAACCACATGTATTTCCTGAATACAGGCACTTCAAAAAGCATGGAGTACAACAGCATACCGATGAGAAACGCAAACCATAGATAGTATGGAATAATAAACCATTCGCAGAAAGGGATGAGGTCATCAAAAGAACACCAGATGGGATAATAGGTAATTTCCTCTCCAAAAAGTCCTGCTATCCATGGAAGTCCCCTTTCCAGAAACATAAATGCCACAAAATAAATGGGCCAGAAAAGTAGGAGCTTCAGATGCGAATATTCCGGCGTTTTTAGCTTATGTAAACGAAAATTGCGATAATCCACCATATCAATCAGAGACCTCCGAAAGTATATAACTGCCGATTTTTCCCGCCGCATATCCGGCAAAAGATTCCCGAAGTGCGAAAGACATGGCTTCCGCTCTCTCCCGGTCAGTGAGCAGCGCGTTCACCTTCGACACCAGACCGTCTACTGTTTCGTCGGTCAGCGCAAAGCCGTTCCGGATAAAAAAGTCCAGATTTTTGCTCTCACAGCCCGGCACAGCGTCAATAAACACCATGGGCAGTCCCTTGGTGGCGGCTTCTGTTGTGCTGAGTCCGCCCGGCTTTGTCAGAATCACGGAAGCAGCATCCATATATAAATGAATCTTTCGCGTAAATCCGATAACCCATACATTCGGAAGTCCGCTCAGCTTCTGAAATTTTTCATATAACCGCTCGTTGCTGCCGCAAACGACGACAAGAGCCGCATCCTTCGGGAGCGCCTGAGACAGTGCGAACGCAAGCTCCCGCAAAGGACCGCAGCCCATACTTCCGCACATCATCAGTACAATACGTGAATGCACAGGCAGTCCCAACGCTTCTTTTGCCGCAGCAGGCTCTACTCTCTCATAAAAGGCGCGGCGAACCGGGATTCCCGAGACCACAAGCTTTTCCTCTGGGATTCCATTGCCTGTAAAATCAGGAATCAGCGCTTTATGCGGGATAAACATCGCGTCGGCGTCAATTTCATCGACGCCCGGACTGCAAGTATAGTCGGTCGCGATAAAATAAGTCTTCATGTGGGTAGGATATTTCCTCTTCACCTCTGTAAGGATCATGGAAGCAAATATATGCGTGCTGACAATGATATCGATATCCGCTCCATTATCCGTCAGAAAATTATGAAAACTTTCCGCTCCCTTTTTCACAATATGATAAATGACGGATTGTTTTCCAGGTTTCGGGGGATGGCGCTCCGTATACTTATATCCGGCACCAAACAGCCGCGGCGCTCTCTTATAGATGAACTGGTGCCCCCAACTGATAAAATCGGACTTTATCTGCGAATCGAACGCTAGAGCGTCCATAATTTCGCAGGAAATATTCATGGAGTCGAAATATTCTTTCACGGCGGCAGCCGCCGAATTATGTCCTCCCCCGGTATTACACGACAATATCAGAACTCGCATTTTTCAGTTGTTCCTCTCTGGCAAGCATCTTCGTCCGCAATTTTTTTAAATGCGGGCGGTTATATCTTTGAACCAAAATAAAGGGAATATTGCCAAGTGCAAAAATCAAATAAAGAACTACCCCGTATGCTTCTTCCGTAATCCATATGACACCGCTAGATACAATACAAAGCGCTGTATGGATAAACTCCGCCACGCATGTCTCCCTGAGAAGAAGATCCAAATCAGAAGAAGTCATATCAGCCGTCACCTTTTTGGGAAGCATATACTTTGCGACACGGCTGAGATCCGGCAGTTTCGATTTCCATTTTTTGATTTTGATTTTGTCATAAGCCGTTCCGTCTTTTTCCCATCCAAAAGAAGTATACGGAAACCTTTCATAATCAAACCATTTTCTGGGAAGAAGCTCGCCGATATAATGTGCCAAAATCGCAACCAACACAATATATGTTATGCCCCATATCATTCTCATAGATGCCTCTCCCAAAATCTGACTTATCCGACAAAATATTTTCAAAATTACACATCGGACTCGAATTATTAACGATTATACCATATATCTTTCATAAAATCAAGCCGTTTAAAGCGGTTCGTATTCTCTCTCCCTTTAATGTTTGTTTAAGACGGTTTTTCGCCGCCTTTCCCGTTTTCTTGACAAATTTATGGGAATATGCTAAAATGATTCCGCAAATCAGAAAAGATAGGAATTTATTATGGTCGAATTTTGGGATATATACGACAAAGAAAGGCATAGAACGGGAAAACTGCACAAGCGCGGTCTTCCGCTTGCCGAAGGAGAATATCATTTAGTTATCCATGTCTGGGTGAGAAACAGCAACGGGGATTTTCTTATTACCCGCCGTTCTCCGGGGAAAAACCTGTTTCCCGGAAAATGGGAATGCACCGGCGGTTCTGCGCTTGTCGGCGAGGACAGCGAAGCCGCCGCGTTGCGGGAGACCCTTGAGGAAACCGGTATCGATCACACAAAATCCATTCGGCGGTGCGTTCTGTCCTTCCGTAAGAAGAACTGGTTTGGCGACATATGGCTGTTTCAAGTGGATTTTCCATCTGATAAAATTCATCTTCAGGCAGAAGAGACTGTCGACTTCATGTGGGCGGAGAAGCGGCAAATTCTCGATTTCGTAAAAAACGGAGATTTCTGCCCTTACGACTATATTGAGCACTTTTTCACGCTGATTTAAAAACGGATACAGCGCCACGCCGCAATCAGTTTTTCCAGTGTCATGGCGGCATTTGCAGGGCTTGTGGACGGCAGGCATACCGCATTTTCTCCAAAGTATTTCCGGTACAGGCTGTCAGCTGTTTTTCCGTTTGTAAAAACGGTGTGGATATCCGCGCAGGAAAAAATGACACCCAGATCGTTGACAGAAACATTCCGTATGCTGCTGTCCGACGAATTTTTAATTTCACAGGAAGAAACGACATCCCAAAGCGCAATGCCATTTACAAGAAGAAACCGCTTTTTCTCTTCAACGCTCTGCGGAACCGGACATTCCATAACGGCCGCCGTCACCTTCCAAAAACGATTTCTGGGATGTCCATAATAAAAACCTGTCTCTCTGGACTTTATCGACGGCATACTGCCTAAAATCAATATGCGGGAATTTCGGTCATAAACCGGGGCAAACGGATGGATGGCAAGCATATTTCTCTCCATATATAGTCTGTTTTCTCTTGGATATGTGATATATCCTTTTTTCAGATATAGGATACCATATCCATAAAAAAATTTCAAAAAGAACTTTACTTTTCTTCCCATCTATGTTATAATAAATAAAAATGGGGTTGTAGCTCAGATGGGAGAGCGGTGCGTTCGCAACGCACAGGTCAAGGGTTCGAGTCCCTCCAGCTCCACCAGAAAAGACACCGGCTTGATACAACAGATATCATGATGGTGTCTTTTTCTTATTTTTGTTTAAAGGATATATATTATGCGTTTATATCATGTCAGTGAAGAACCTGATATTAAAGTATTCAAACCACGTTTACCCAAACGTAAGGATCTCAATCAAAATATTGGACTGGTATGGGCATTAGACGAAGCAAGATTGCCCAATTTTTTAACACCCCGGGATTGTCCGCGTGTTGCATACCATGTAAGCAGTCAAACGACCGACATTGATAAACAACGTTTTTTTACATCACCCTTAACAACTTACGCAATTGTGATTGAGAGTAAATGGTTTCACATAATGAATCATACGACATTATATTTATATGAATTTGACCCACAGGATTTTGTTTTACAAGACAATATCGCCGGATACTATGTTGCAAAAACGACACAATATCCAAAGGAAAAATACATACTTACCGACTTGTTTGGCGAGCTGTTGAAACGAAACGTAGAAATCAGAATTGTAGACAATCTATGGAATATAGCAGACGCTATAAAGACTTCAACGTTAGATTGGTCTTTGTGCAGGATGGCAAATGCTTTGCCGCGTCCCTGAATTTTTAAGGTGTGCATTTTGATTTGCTTTGTAAGCATTTAACGAAAAAACAACATATTATAACCTATTGCTTGACCCGAAGCAGATAAGCTTTTACGCGCTATTTGCCAATTATACATTTCTGCCTTAATCATATTTATAAATTATATAAGGTTCCCGTTAAAAAAGCTGGCATCTTTTTTAGTCCCTGGTTACAGTCCGGGCTCTATATGAGCGGTACCCGGACTTCTTTTTTTACTATCGTTTTAAATCCTCTCACCGCGAAAAAAATTATAAAAAACGGAAAATCCCCACAATGGTCAACAACGATAGACAATATCGCTTCTCAAAAGCTGGCTGAAAAAGTCGGTTCTGTTAAGCTTGCCGACGTTATCACAGCAACGCTTTAAAAAAATCAGGAGAAATTCAAAATGAATGATTTTTACAAAGTCTTGTTTAATAAGCAGCCGGACGAAATGATCCGCGGTGACTATTATTTTCACGCGGACATGGATGGGGATTGCTTTGACGAAAACAATGTCCGCAATTGGATGGAAGATGGCGCTTTCCGCCGCGCATGGAAAAAGGGACAAAATGCCGAAAACGAAATGGCTCCCTTATATGCCAAAGCTTGTGAAGTGTTTGCCGAGCGCCCGTCTCCTTTCCTCGAGATTGCTTGCGGCCCGGGAATGGGACTTGCTCCGCTCCTGCTTACCCAATATCCAAAAACATTATGCCTTGCGACGGATGCCTGTTCCCTGCTTATAAAATCATGGAGACAATATATCGACGGCAATCTATCTCAATATGACATCAGCTTGGCATCGTTCAGCGTTTTTGACATGCCGCTTCGAGAAAATTCTCTTTCTACCGTTACAAGCTACATCGGGGTCAGCTCAACAAGAGCCGGCGAGCAA
Organism: Clostridiales bacterium; assembly: GCA_003150035.1. Lineage (GTDB taxonomy): Bacteria > Bacillota > Clostridia > Oscillospirales > CAG-272 > QALR01. Next base: position 155,562 of record QALR01000024.1, on the reverse strand, counting down.
GGCCAAACAAAGGCCTTGAGGGAAATATACCGAGTCCTGAAAAGCGGCGGATATTTCATTGCGATTGAAAATGAATGGACAAATCTCGATGCGATAAAAAGAGTTTTCGAGCTATGGGGCAGGCCCATATGGGACGGGCTTCAAAATTTATCGCCTTGGAAAGATAAATTTATGAAATGCGGCTTTATCGTGGAAAACGATGAAAAATCATGCTACCACAAGTTGAGCAAGACAGACAACGAGTTAGGAGAACAAGCTGATAAATTCGGCATTGCCATTGGTCAAACTTATACGCTGTATATTTTACGCAAACCCTGAATTTCTGGGCCGTGTTCAGCTATCCATTAAAAAACGGAGGTACGCCTCCGTTTTCTTTATATTTGTTGGGCTTTCTGCCTAATGGATTCCGCGCAAAAGCGTGCAGCTTCCGCGGCATAGCGCTCTGCCCATTTTCATATATATCCTAATAGGAAATCACAACCGGAGGATACCCTATGAAGCAGAATCCACCGAAAAATCATACGTTTCGAACCCGAATTTTTCTCATTTCGCTGTCCGTGCTGCTTGCCTTTGCCTTCTGTTTTTTCTCTTTATCAGGAGAAGATGCCCTCTATGTCTCCGCCGGAGGCGTATCTTATATCAAATGGGTAGATTTCGGCGTCACCGCCGCCGCCATGACAGATGCCATGAAGCTCGATATAGAATCCTATCCTACAGACAGTCATGTAAGTTGGATTTCCCTGCTCGCTTATCTTGGCGCCAAATACGGCGGAAATTTCAAATCCTATAAAAAAGCCGACCTCACCTACGCGGCGGAATGCTTAAAAAAAGATCCCGCCTGCTTTGACGAGATGAAATATTATTCCTATTACAAAGAGGCATATGGTGCGGTCTTGGATGGATTTCTTGGTACCTATGCCGTCTATGAGAACGTAAACGGACGGTATGAATATACCGAGAAATACGGACTCAAGGCGTTCTCTCCGATTGCCCGCGGTTACTATTATGGCGATTTCGACGATTTCGGCACATCGCGCAGCTATGGCTACCGCAGACAACACCTCGGACATGATATGATGGGCTCCGTCGGCACCCCGATCATCGCTGTGGAATCCGGCTATGTAGAAGCAGTTGGCTGGAATCAGTACGGTGGTTGGCGCATCGGCATCCGCAGCTTTGACGGCAAACGGTATTACTACTATGCCCATCTGCGCCGAGACCATCCCTATCACGATATTTACGAGGGGAAAATCGTCACAGCAGGCGAGGTCATCGGATACCTTGGCATGACCGGATATAGCACGCGCGAAAACACCAATAACATTGAAACCCCGCATCTGCATTTCGGTATTCAGCTGATTTTTCATCCCACACAAAAAGACGGAACAGGTCAAATCTGGATTGACTGCTATGAAATCACAAAGTTCCTTTTGCAGAACCGAAGCGCCGTTTACCGGGAAAACGGCGAATACTTTGCCGTGAATCCCATTACCGATTTTTCTATTCCGGATTGATTGGAGCGCTTCCCTCCATCACACAGATCTGCCGGCTTTCGTATGCGGCAACCGTCATCTCTCTGTTCGCTGCCTCCAAAAACCGTCGGCAAAGAGGCGTTGAAATCAGAAAACACCGCGCAGGGGCGATAGCCGCCCCTGCGAATTTTCCTCCCCTCTAAAAGGGGCGTTTTTCTCTTTCATATCAAGGTTTCTTTGTGCGATATCGCCGTATTTTTGATGTTTTGGCAACAAACCGGCAAAAAGGGGCGCCGACGGTCAGGGACAGCGAAATCACACACGGTAATGAAACGGCCCCGCCGTCAGTCCTGCCCTTTCAGGTTTTTACACATCCGGATATGGGGACAATGCTCCTCCAGGAATTCGTCTCCGATGGCAAAATAGCCTATCTTTTCATAAAAGCCCTTTGCTCTCACCTGTGCTGCCAGGCATACCTTCTCGGCCCCGTTTTCCCGTATTTGCCGCTCAGCCTCATGCAATACTGCCGTGCCATAGTGTTTCTCTCGAAATTCCTTTAACACGGCAATCCGTCCAACGACCCAAGCGTTAAGCTCTTTATCCCAAAAATAGCGGCATGTCGCAACCGGCATGCTCTCTTTGTTATAAAGAACGATATGCGTAGCGATAGCATCGATATCATCCAACTCTTCCGCGAACCCCTGTTTTTTCACAAACACGGTTTCACGAATAAACACCGCTTCCTCCGGTAATGCATGGTAGGTTTTGAAATCCATCATACAAACACTCCCTCCACTCTCCAAAAACTCGGTCCGGGACATGTGTTTAACGTGAGGGCTTTTCCACCCTATACACTTGTCTTGCTCTGTGCAGTAAAAGATGCGGCTCCCGTTTTTTATAAGATGACCGATTATGGATCAAGGTCTTTCGGCGTATACAAGCTTGTATACTTCGACCGGGCATTAGCCTTCTTTTCGGACACGGAATGATAAATTCCTCTGATGGCGGCAAGAAGGATATAAAGGAGCAAAAAACCTAAAATCCCGAAAAGTCCGGTCCTGCCGCGCTCCACAAGCCCGGAGATCGCAACAAAGGAAATTCCAAAGGCTGCCGTGGACAGCACGCCATGAAGCACAAGCTTCATAAAATAGGGGACGGACAAAAGAAATACATAATCTGCTATCCCCACAAGCGCAGCAAACAAAAGAGATATCCAAACCAGAGGCGCCCGAAACGTATCGGACGGCAACCCTAGCGCCATGTTAAACAAGATAAAGAGCAACATGGTAAACATAAAATAAGCGCCCACATGTCCGAGATAGGAACGCAAAAAGGAAATTATCTTTTTCATTATGTCCTCCTTTCATTTTTTCCATTGTATCATATGAAAATAGGAAAAGCAAGGCATACCTTGAAAAAACACGGGATATTCCTTCCGATACAAGAGGATCATCGCGATAAAAGACCCGGAAAGCCGTAAAAAAGATTTGACAAATCCTGAATTCTACGTTATAGTTTATGCAGTTGTCCCATAAAAAACATTTCTGTTCTCATAAAGGAGACACGCATGAAAATTTTAGAATATGCCAGCATGAAAAACGGACTTCTGACCCACAAGCCCATCAAACCGTTGCAGGATGCCATGCAAAGCAAGCCGTATGATGAAACGCTCGGTCCGAATGGTATCCGCATATATCCGAGGGAAAAGCAGAACATCTTAGGCTTCGGCGGCGCTTTTACTCAATCGTCCGCCTATCTATATCACCAAATGAGCGAGAAAGAAAAGCGAAAGGCACTGGAGCTTCTGTTCGGCGAAAGCGGTCTAAAATACAATTTCTGCCGTATCTGCATCGGCTCCTGTGATTTTTCACTTGGAGAATATTCCTATATCAAAGACGACGATACGACACTTGCTAGTTTTAACATTGCGGAAGATAAGAAATATGTGATCCCCTTTATTAAAGACGCGATGGCTTATGCAAAAGAGGAGCTTCTCTTGATGGCATCGCCGTGGAGCCCTCCCGCTTTCATGAAGGAAAACGGAAAGCTGACAGAAGGAACCAAGCTGAAAAAAGAATATTACCGGTTATACGCCGCCTACATCGTAAAATTTATCGAGGCTTATGCGGAAGAAGGCATCAAGATTTCCATTCTCACCCTCCAGAACGAGCCATCCGCAACCCAGACATGGGAAAGCTGTTTCTTCTCTCCGGAGGACGAAGCGGCCTTCTGTGACGTGCTTTATAACACGTTAAAAGAAAAAGGACTGGAGGTAAAGCTGCTTTGTTGGGACCACAACAAAGGCAGCATGTATCCGCGCGCCTCCGTTATGTATCCCCAAATGCAGGAAAAAATCTGGGGAATGGCGTTCCATTGGTATGACGGATATCACTTTGATGACCTATCGCTCATGTGTGACGCATTCCCCGATAAGGTGTTAGTCGGAACTGAGTTCTGTACCTCAGAGGTACGCGTCCCGTTCGAGTATAACATTGAAATCTTGAATGATCTCCGCTGCGGCGCCGCAGGCATCCTTGAATGGAACCTGATCCTCGATGAACACGGCGGGCCTTATCATCACAGAGAAACCGGCTGTATTCCGCCCGTCTCATGGAACACCCAAACAGGGGATCTATCGGTAAGAAACACCTATGCGCAGATGTATATGTTCTCCCACTTCATCAAGCGCCATGCACGGGCGCTGTACGCCTCCTCGCCGGACTGCAACATACAGACCTTAGCCTGCCGGAACCCCGACGGAACGATCGTTTCCACCGTCTTAAACTGCTTGAATACAGAAAAAACTATTTCTATATGCTATCAAAATGAAGCTTTCCCCATTACCCTGTATGCCGGAGAGACAGCGACACTGCTGCTTCGGGAATGAATGTGGCATGCAAAAACCCGGACCTTTATGGATCCGGGTTTTGATTTTATAAGCCGTTCTTATTTGGCAATGACGCTGACACGCTTTCTGTTGTCGCCAAAGCGCTCGAACTTTACCGTTCCGTCCGTCAGCGCAAAGAGCGTATCGTCCGAACCGATTCCGACACCCTTGCCCGGATGCACGTTCGTGCCTCTCTGGCGCACGATAATATTGCCCGCCACAACAGACTGACCGTCCGACTTCTTCACGCCAAGTCTCTGTGCGCGGCTGTCGCGTCCGTTCTTTGTGGAACCGACACCCTTTTTATGTGCAAAAAACTGCAAGCCAAGTCTCAACATACTGTGTTACCTCCCTTTTTTCTCTGTAACTGCGGGGACATCCCCACATGAGGGCATAGCCCCAATCACTCAAAAATCTCTTTCCTCTGCATCGACATCCAGGTAGTCGCTGTAATCCTCCAGCATATCCATGAGCTGATAATAATACCCCTCAATGAGCCCTGAGACGGCATATTGCTTTTCCTTTGAGGTAGTATATTCCGGCAGGGCCTCTTTGACGATGACCGTAATATCAGCGGTTTCGTCCTCGATTTCATAGGTCACATCGATTCCCCATACCGTCTCGGCCGTGTTGATGATCAGCATCGTCATCGCCGAAAGTGCGGAACACACAATATCCGTTCCAAATTCACCGTAGCTTGCGTGTCCGATCTCATGAAAGCCGTAAAATACGCCGTTCTTTTTATAGAAAACTACCTTTGTCATCGCTCATCAGCCAAAAATTTTCTCGATCTGAACCTTTGTATAAGGCTGTCTGTGACCGATTTTCTTTTTCTCGTTCTTTTTGGATTTGTACTTGATAACGTGGATTTTTTTGCCCTTCCCGTTTTTCAGTACATTGGCAGTTACATAGGCGCCCTCAACAGTAGGCTTGCCTGTGACAAAGCTCTCCCCCGAAATCGCGAGAACCTCATCGAATTTCACGGTTTCTCCCTCGGCGGCGTTCAGCTTTTCTACGAACACAACGTCGCCTTCTTGGACCTTGTACTGCTTTCCGCCTGTTACAATAATTGCGAACATCGGAAAACACCTCTCTTTCCTTATGACTCGCTAAACAAGGCAACACCCTGTGTTTTTCCTAAGCCTTGACATTATGCGGCATTTTATTTTATCATAAAACAGAAGCCTTGTCAAGCATTTTTTCTTTTTATGAAAAAAATTGTCCCTATTTCCCCGTTTCTTGATGTGAAATTTTAAAAAGAAAAAAATATCAGCAAAAAACTTGATTTTCAAAGAAAAACATGCTATCATTTTTATTAAAGTACAATTTTAATATACTCAAACGAAAAAGAAAGGAAATCAAACGCATGAAATACACCGAACGCGTACTCTCGGAGCTTCAGACAAAATATCCGTATCAGCCGGAATTTCTCCAAGCGGCAAAGGAGGTTCTGGATTCCATCGCGCCCGCCGTCGATAAGAATGAAACTCTCTACGAAAAAGAGGCTCTGCTCGAACGTCTCGTGGAGCCGGACCGCCAGATCCAGTTCCGCGTCCCGTGGGTGGACGACCGCGGACAGGCGCGGGTCAACATCGGTTACCGCGTGCAGTTCAACAACGCCATCGGCCCCTATAAGGGCGGACTCCGCCTGCATCCGAGCGTGAATCTCAGTATTCTGAAATTCCTTGGCTTTGAACAGATCTTTAAAAATTCCCTCACGGGTCTGCCGATCGGCGGCGCCAAAGGCGGTTCCGATTTCGACCCGAAGGGCAAATCTGACAGAGAGGTCATGGCGTTCTGCCAGAGCTTCATGACGGAGCTTTATAAATATATCGGCGCCGACACGGACGTTCCCGCCGGCGATATCGGAACGGGCGCAAGAGAGATCGGCTATCTGTTTGGGCAGTACAAGCGCCTGCGCGGACTTTACGAGGGCGTGCTCACAGGCAAAGGACTTTCCTACGGCGGTTCGCTCGTACGCAAGGAGGCGACCGGCTATGGGCTTCTTTATATAACGGAAGAGCTGATGCGGGATCACGGCGATTCCCTCTCCGGCAAGACCGTCACCGTCTCCGGGGCCGGCAACGTCGCCATTTACGCGGCGGAAAAGGCACAGGCACTCGGCGCAAAGGTCGTAACCATGAGCGATTCGACCGGTTGGATTTACGACAAAAACGGAATCGACCTTGCACTGATTAAGGAAATCAAGGAAATTAAGCGCGGCCGGCTTTCCGAATACACAGAGAAACATCCGGACGCCGTCTATACCGAGGGACGCGGCGTATGGAGCGTTCCGTGCGACATCGCGCTTCCCTGCGCAACGCAGAACGAGCTGACACTGGAAGACGCCAAGCTTTTAAAACAGAATGGCTGCAAAGCCGTATGCGAGGGTGCGAACATGCCCACAACGCTCGAGGCGACGCAGTACCTAATGGAAAACGGCGTTCTCTTCGTTCCGGGCAAAGCGGCCAACGCCGGCGGCGTTGCCACCTCCGCATTGGAGATGTCCCAAAACAGCGAGCGTCTGAGTTGGAGCTTTGAGGAAGTCGATTCCAAGCTGCACGCCATCATGAGCGGCATCTATCAGAACATTTCGCGTGCCGCAGAAGCTTACGGCATGCCCGGCAATTATGTTGCGGGCGCCAATATCGCCGGCTTTGAAAAGGTCGCGGACGCGATGCTCGCCCATGGAATCTGCTGAAAAATCCACACAAAGAAATCCTCCCGTCGCAGGGAGGATTTCTTTTTTTGTCATCATTTGAAAACCTTGCAAGCCTCGCGTGTTTTTGTTTTGCAAGCACCGGCCTTTCAATTCTTTCCAAACCAAGTTACAGCGTAAAAATTTCGTCATAGTTTACACCCAAAATTTCCTTTAGTAAAATAATTTCATCGGGATAGAGGTGCCGCTGCCCTACCTCGATTTTCGCAACGGCGCTTCGGGTGATATCACAGCCCCTCACCTGCAGCCGGGCGGCAAGAGTTTCCTGGGTCATTCCGATCCTTTCTCGAAGGTCTCTGATATTTTTTCCAATTTTCTTTTCAATTTCCTGATTCAGGGAGAAATTCATATGACACCTTCACAAAAATCAAAACTTATTACCCTTTGTCTGTGCGGATTTGGCGTACTTGGCGCACATCGCTTCTATGTCGGAAAAATCGGAACCGGTATTCTCTATCTTCTAACTATAGGCGGAGGTTTCACGATTGGTTTATGGATTGATATTGTGAAAATCCTCATGAACAAATTTACTGATAAGGAGGGGCGGGTCGTTTCCCAGTGGCGGCTGGATGAATTTTTTGACGGCGACAAAGCCAAAGAACGTTCTGAGCAAAAAACAAATCAAAACTGACATATTTCTATGGACAAAAAGGAGGAACTTTTCATGAAAAAACTGACAACCATCATCACATGTATCCTCGTTGTATCCTGCCTCGTTCTGACATTGACCGGCTGCGGTTCACCCGTTAAGGGAACATGGACAGACGAAAGCGGCCTTCTTTCCTACACCTTTGAGGGCGGTGGCAAAGGCACCATGACCACCGTGGGGTAGAGGTCCCGTTAACCTATGAGATCGAGGACGATACCATCATCATAAACGGCGTACGTTATACTTTTGAAGTCGACGGAGACAAGCTGACACTCACCTCGGAGCTTCTCGGCACTTCCACCACCTATACCAAAAAATAAATAAAGAGAAAGGGGCAGAAATTCTCTGTCCCTTCCTTTACTTTCATAATAAATCGCAAAAAGAAAGGAAGACTGTCAGGCAGGACAGTCTCCCTTTCTTATAAGGAGTATAATAGAAATAGGAGAGAAAGCAGGTTAAGAGGAGGCACCGATAGCAAGCCGCTCCCAAAAGCGGGCAAACGTCTCATCGATGATTGAATGCCCCTTCTCTGTCGGATGCATCCCGTCCGCACAGAGAAGCTCGTCATAATCATGTCTTATCAAAAACGGCGTACGCAAGTCCATCACAAGGCAGCTCTTTTCAAGAGCTACCCTCTCGCAAAGACCAGAATAATATTCCTGCCAACGGTAGATCATTTCCGTCCCGCCGAGCCAATGCAGAATGTTTTCCTTGGAAAGCCCGCGGCGGCAAATCCATGAGAGAAACTTTTCGGAATCGATAGGAGTCGGCAGAACCACGATCGGCATAGAGCCGCATTCCAACACATAATCGACAAGCTCCGAATAGACGCGGCAGAAGGTTTCCGCCGGCGTTACAGGAGAATGTTCGCCGTCCGGGTGTGCCGCGACTTTTTCCCAATCAAAGTTGCAGTCGTTGCTGCCATATTCCAGAAAAACAAATTCAGGATGGTTTTCTTTGCTTACGGTTTTGCGAATCAGAGCCGCGCCGCGCTCCACCGTAAAGCCAAACCGGGAATTATTCTCAACATCCAGATGAAACCGATCCTTCACCTCGGCAAATCTCCCGCGGTGCATGCGGTAGCCTCCCGCCTTTTCATCGAAAATCACCCCGCGCAGCACACTATCCCCAAAGACGCCGGCGCAAAAGCGGCGTCCGCTCCCGGCAAGGGCTTCTTTGATTTTAGAAAAGTCAAAATTCTTCGGCGTCTTGATATATGGGTTTTTCAGAATCGCTTCCATCTCGCACCTCCAAATTTATCCTATGAAAATCGCATCATCTGGTTTTTAATACTATTATAAACGGTATGTCTCTTAATGTCAATGGTTTTCTTAAAAATATCATCTATTTTTTTCGACTTATCTTGCAATTTCGGCGGAGAAATGCTATACTATAGACAATCAAATATAGGATACCCAAAAATTGTGAACCATAAACCACAATTTTACGTACCCGAAGTGAATTTTCTCGACTCATCGGTCAAAATACAGGCTGCGGGGCATTCGTCCCCATGGAGGCAAGCATGGATAAAGAACGGTTTCTCAACACCACGGCCGCCGTTTCCGGCATTCATATCCCGAGATGGAATGAGCTGCCAGAGTTCGAGCTTTACATGGATCAGGTCATCGGACTTGCGGAAAAGAATCTCGGTGCGCTTTACATCGACGGGAAAGGCCTGCTCACGCCTTCCATGATCAACAACTACGTCAAGAGCGGCGTGCTCCCTCCACCGAAAAACAAAAAATACAACCGCACGCATCTTGCCATTCTTATCATCGTCTGCGCGATGAAGCCGGTCATGGAAATTTCCGCCGTATCCGATATCATCCGGCAAAGCGTCGCGGCAGGCAGCATCGAGGCCGTTCTCGACGAATTTGCCAGAATGTATGAAAATGAGCTTTCGTCCTCCATAAAAAAGGCGAAGCTCGCAGTGGAAGCCTCCCATAACGATGAGATCCTCAGCTTTATCGCCATTGAGAATACCCTAAAGGCAAGCGCCGCGCGAACGGTCGCCATGCATGCTTATCATTCCATCAAGACTGCCGGCGATGACTGCGCGCCAGAAAAATCGGACAAAAAGAAAGATGCCGCTCCTCCAAAAAAGCCGGCTCCATCCGATAAGCCAAAGAAAAAGGCATCTTCCGTCTCCGAATCCCCGCCAGAATCAGAAAAAACCGGTGAGGCACAGCAGAAAAACGAATAAAAAGTCATAGAAAAAGAATCCTCCGAATAAACATTTTACAAATGAAAATATAAATTCGGAGGATATTTTTATGTTTGTATATTCGATACGTTCAGCAACGATAAAATTCATATGCGCCATTGTGCTTTCCGTTGCCGTACTGATTACGCTTGTGGCGCTTATCCCGACTTATGCAGACGATGCCGAACCTACGTCGAGCATTTCTTATTCTAAAATTTATGAAAACAGTGATCGTATCAACTTCATCTCTCAGTTCGGTTGGGAGGTAAAGGAGACCCCTGTCGAGGAAGTAGAGGTTACCGTTCCCGAATCGTTTGACAAGGTATACCTTGGCTACAACGAAATGCAAAAGGAACAGGGACTGAATCTCTCCAAATACAAAGGAAAAACGGTCACAAGATATACATATGAGGTGACCAATTATCCGGATTACGACGGCACCGTATACATCAGCCTGCTCGTTTACAAGGATAAAGTGATCGGCGGCGATGTCTGCTCCGCCGATGTGAACGGCTTCGTACACGGATTTGAAGCGCCCGAGTCAGATGCCTGAGCTTAATCCGGCAGATAACGGCGGAATTCCTGTCTGTGCTTCTTTACCCAAGCGACAAAGGTGTCCAGAGTCTCATCGGAAACCATCCGCACATCAAACAGCGTGGCGAAAAGGCTTGTAAAAGAACCGCCGTGATATTTTTCAATGAATTCGTTTGTAACAAACTCCAGATAGTCGTGTTTTTTTATAAGCGGATAATAATAACGCATCTTTCCCTTTTTCTCGGAATAAAGAAAGCCCTTCTCATGCAGACGGTTCAGCATGGTAATCAGAGCAGGCACCGCCCATCCGCGTTCCTTTCCTAGCTTTTCCATCATGACCGTGGTCGTAATCGGCGAGGGATTGCTCCATATCACCCGCATCACATCATATTCCGTATCGGGAAGTCTTTTCATCTCGGATATCCTCTTTCTAAATTCCTGCTGGACAAATGCTATACGTCCGTATATTTGATATTATACAAAAGAATATTTGACTTGTCAACAGCTATCGACAAAAGAATGCACCTGTCTGTAAAATCTGACAGGTGCATTTTCCGTGGTCAGGGTTTATTTTCTTGCAACAACCTCAATCTCGCAAAGCCCGCCTTTCGGCAAAGCCCGGACGGCGACGCAGGAACGCGCCGGAAGTCCTGTAAAATACTCTGCATAAACCGTATTAAAGGCAGTAAAATCCGCCATATCGACAAGATAGCAGGTGGTTTTTACCACGTTCTCAAAGCTAAAGCCCGCCGCGGCAAGAATGGCTCCGATATTTTCACACGCCCGGCGCGCTTGAGAGGCCATATCCCCGTCTAGCACGCCCGTTTTAGGATCGATCCCAAGCTGTCCCGACAAAAATAAAAATTCTCCGCATGCGACCGCCTGCGAATAAGGGCCAACGGCGGCCGGCGCTTTGTCTGTCTCAATGATCTCCATATCTCTTTCTCCTTTTTCACCATGTATTTATAGCTTCTTACGCGTCAAGAAAATTCCCACGCTTGCCCCGATAAGAATAACGGGCGCTATTCTGACAAACAGCCATTCAAATGCATGAAAAGTTACTCCGATAACGGCGGTTTCGGGGTTACTGTAATCCCATTCTAAGTAAGGACTACGGAATACGATGAAAACCGCAGAAAGGGTCACAATGGCCGCACACAATAAGATAAATAGCCAATGAAGCGTTTTTCGTCTTGTGCTCTTCCGCCGTGCCAAATATAAGTTAATCATCTCCAATTTTTCGGAAATCACTTTTAAGTCATCCGGTTTCGACTCCATAACCGGTTCTCCAAGCAAAGTGCTTACGGGTGTTTCAAGCACTTCCGATAGGGAGATTAACATATCAGAATCAGGAACCGAGAGTCCATTCTCCCATTTCGAAATGGTTTGCCGCACCACATTCAGCTTGATAGCAAGTTCTTCTTGCGAAAGCCCTTTCGATTTTCTGACGGCTTTTATATTTTCGCTTAACATTTAGGATACCCCCTCTTTCAGTTGTTATCGCTATTATATAAAAGCCTACTCGTTGCTGCAAGCAACGCATATTAACATATAGGCTCATTGCAGTTATAACATAATTGTTAAATCTATAATGGCTACTGTTATGTAACAAAAACCGCGTTGGATGGTAAAGGCATAAAGTATCGCAACCACATTTTACCAACAAACTGAGAGCTAACCGAGGATAAAACTTAGTTTAACACTTTCGATAAATACAAAACCAAATCGTCATCATTACAGCAATCCGCACACTGCGGCAAAACCTTATCGCGATACCAAACGCCACTTCCATCAGGGATATATCCACGTTTTACATACATTCTCTGTGCACTTCCATATCCACTATGCAAACCAACACCGAGATAAACAACATCCGAATACCCCGAAGCGATTTGTTCTGCAATATCCATCAGCTTGCTTCCAATTCCATTGTTTCGATACTTTTCAAGCACACCAAAATCCACAATTTCAGGGTATCCCCGATATGCAAACGGACCCTCCTTGGAATTCGGATATATATTGACATATCCAGCTACATTTCCTTCATACTCTGCAACCAATGCAATACACTTTCCATCTGCTTGATGTTGCAGTCTCATTTCATACTTCTCTATCGTCTGATGCCATCCCTGTGCGATTTCTTCATTCGTAACAATTTGTGCATCGTTTGGAATCATGTTTCGAATGGCTATCTTTTTATCTCTATAATAAACCACACTTTTGCCTCTATAAACACGCCTTCAGAAAATCGAATTTCCCGATTTTGTAAAACCTGAAAAAACGGCGTCTGTCTCATCAAAAAAAGTACGACCGCCATATTGGAGCGGTCCGCTTGTTTTTCCTCCGGTACTACGGTCTAATGACACATCCTCGGTCATTGCCGCCAAAATCCTGAAATATCTCGCAGGAAAGCCCTCTCTCCCTGCAAAGCAAGCGCAATGCCTCGCCCTCGTCATAACCGATTTCAAGGACCATCGCGCCGCCGCGTCTGATATGGGTAGGACACACCGCAAGCAGCCGGCGGTAAAACCGCAGTCCGTCCGCCCCGCCATCCAAAGCGGACAGAGGCTCTGCCCGCACCTCCGGGGCAAGTTCTGCGATATCCTGCGTCCTGATATACGGCGGATTGGACACGATAACGTCAAAGAATCCGTCCCCCTTCATGAAATCCTCCGCAAACACATCCGAAAGAACCGGACAAAATCGCGTCGAAAATCCCAAAGAACGAGCGTTCTCATATGCCACAGACAGCGCCGGGCCCGAAATATCATAGGCAACGGCAGAAGTATTTTTCGTTCCCGCAAGAACGGCGAGGGCGATGCAGCCGCTGCCCGTACCAATATCGGCAAGCCTGCCGCCCTGCGGCAGCAAGGACCGCGCCCGCTCGCATACGACCTCCGTATCCGCTTGCGGTATCAGACAGTCCGGCGTGACATGGAGCCGCAGGCCGCAGAACCACACCTCGCCGAGGATATATTCTAACGGTTCATGCTTTAAGCGGCGGACAAGGACATCCTCCATCTTACATACGGTGTCTGCGTCAATCGGTTGATTTTCTATGAGCTTCCAAGGAAAGTCCCGCACGCCGCAGCCTGTGACATACTCTAAAATACGCCTTGCCTCATAGTCCGAAAAATCGCCGCATACAGCAGACAACTGCTCCCGCAGGCGGCGATAAGCTTGGGGAATCGTCATGTGGCAGAGGACTCCGCCGAAGCCGCCGGCTTCGCTCCGCCCGGCTTGGAATTTCCATCTTCCGGTTCCACGGCGGGGGAAGCTTCGGGCGCTGTTCCCTGTTCTGTTCTTTCTTCCACCGGAAATTCATCCGGCATTGCCGCTTTCAAGGAAGCAATCGCCACCTCAATCTGACTCGCATCCGGCTCTCTGGTCGTAATACGCTGCATCCAAAGTCCGGGAGCGGACAAAATCCGTACGAGGGGATTGTCGTGCTTACCCGCATACATCAGAAACTCGAAGCCGATTCCAACAGTCAAAGGCAAAAGCAAGATTTTGCACGCGGTTCTAAGAAACGCATTTTCAAAGGGAATGAAAAATCCGATAAGGATGCCGATGAGCAGCATCACAAACATGAAGCTTGTTCCGCAGCGGGGATGAAAACGGCCCTGTTTTTTGACATTTTCCACCGTCAGCTCCTCGCCTTTTTCATAGCAGAAAATTGATTTATGCTCTGCCCCATGATATTCAAAGGTTCTGCGGATATCCGGCATCAGCGAAATCAGCACCATATATCCGACAAATATCAAAATTTTCAGTACACCCTCAATGACGCTTTTCCATAAACCGATATCCGTTCCGACAAGGCCGGAGATGAGGCTTCCAACCCACGACGGAAGAAAAATAAACAGGACAAGCGCGAGCGCAACACCAATTACCATGGCAATCGGCATCAGCACATCCAGTGCCGACTTGCCGAATTTTTTCTTCAGCCATTTTTCAAATTTTCCCTCTTCCTCCTCAATACCGAGCATGTTAGCCGCATCGTTGAGCGTGGAAAATGACATCCGAAGCGATTCAACAAAGGCAACTACGCCGCGGATAATCGGAAATCCGAGAACTTTATGCTTTTGTCTTGCAGAGACAAACGTTGAATTTTTTGTTTGTATACTGCCATCCGCAGAACGAACAGACACAGACAGATGCTCTCCGCTTCGCATCATGACGCCCTCAATCACCGCCTGACCGCCAACCTTACCGAGCCGCGGATTTTTTTCTTTACAGGATTGTTTCATCTATCAAACCTTTCTCTCTCAATAACAATTCTCCCAAAGCTATCGCCGGCATAAAGCAGCCGATTGTTTACCAGATATAGGCTGCCGCTCTACCGCCGTATTTTCATTTCCTATTATAGCACAGCTTTATGAATAAAGCATGGACTTTCCAAAAATAAAAACCGTCAGTTGACGGTTTTTCCTCCATTTTTTACGAAAAAAGGTACGATACGACCACAATGACAACAAAAACGATCGCCACAATCGTAGTCAGCTTGGAAAGCAATTTCCCTTTCTGCGCCGCGCCGCCGCTTCTGCCGAGATAGGTATCCGTGCCACCGGCAATCGCGCCGGAAAGACCGCGTTTCTTTTTGCTTTGAAGCATAATCACAACAATTAAAAACACAGCCGCTGCGAGCAGCACCGCGCCCAATATAATCTGAAGAATATCCATTTTGCAAGCCCTCCGTTTCCGGCGGATATTTTAGACCACGCATCCCCGCCAACTTCCCGATGCCAGGCCGTTTCTCATATCTTTCTAAGAAAAATAAGCGTTCCCCGCTAAGTATATGATATATTAACACAGAATAATAAAAATTGCAAGTGTTTTTTCAAAATTGCCGTACATTTTAGACACGACCTGCAGGAGCCTCTAAAAAGTATCCCCGGGGTTCTGCCCAAAAGCCGACAGGCAGCTACGGACAGCAGTGTTTTTATCAACGGCTCCCGGTTCCTGTGCCGTCCGCATTCCGGTCAGGCACGCCGGATATAGCCTTTTTCAATGCCGTTCTCAATCATCGAGCAGGCAACATTCCATAATGCCGGAATGCTATCTTTCAGCGGCGCTATCCGGCAATAAACGGCGGCAGAGTCGACATTTCCACTCTTCCATGTATGCCCCTCGTTGAGATGATTGGAGATAAGCGGCTGCAAGCGGTCAAGCGCCGTAGCAAAGGCGGCATCCGCCGTCTCTCCCTTATCAAATTCCTCCCACAGCGCGCGAAGCTCGGCACCCTCCGGGATCATCGCAAAAATCCGGTCCGCTGCCCTGCGCTCACGTTCTTCTTTGTCAAGATTTGCCGCCGCGTCATAAGCAAACGTATCACCCGCGTCGATTTCCACAAGGTCATGCACAAGCGTCATCTTCAGCACGCGCTCCATGTTGACAGGACGCGCCGCATACCGTTCAAACGCAATCGCCATCATCGCAAGATGCCAGGAATGCTCCGCGTCATTCTCGTAATGAGAGCCGCCAAAAGTCAGCGAACGGCGCAAAATACTTTTCATCCGGTCGATCTCAATGACAAAGGAAAGCGCCGCCTCAAGCCCCGTTTCCATTGATTATACGCCCGAATACGCGGCAAATCCGCCGTCCACCGGAACCACAACGCCGTTGACAAAGCCGGAGGCATCGTTGTCACAGAGCCATAACAGCGTACCGGTCAAATCATCCGGCGTACCGAATTTGCCCATCGGCGTATGCGCGAGAATTTTTTCAGAGCGCGCCGTATAAGACCCGTCCGGATTGAGAAGCAAGGAAGTATTCTGATTGGTGATAAAGAAACCGGGCGCGATCGCGTTGACGCGAATACCGACCTTCGCAAAATGAACGGCGAGCCATTGGGTAAAGTTAGAAACCGCTGCCTTAGCGCCCGAATACGCGGGAATCCTCGTCAGGGGACGGAAGCTGTTCATGCTGGAAATATTGATGATAACCGAACCCGGCTTTTTAGCCATATCAAGAGCAAACACCTGCGTCGGAATCAAAGCGCCGAGAAAGTTGAGATTGAATACAAACTCTACGCCGTCAGGGTCCAAATCAAAAAAGGTTTTGACGCCCTCAACCTTTTCCTCAAGATCAGAGGGCTCCAGATAATCCTTGGTCGTCGTGCCGCGCGGATTGTTCCCCCCCGCCCCATTGATGAGAATATCACAGGTGCCGAGTTTTTCTGTAATTTCTTTTTTGGCCGTCTCAAGCGACTCCCGCTCCAAAACATTGGCACAAACACCGATGGCCGTGCCCCCATCGGCTCGAATTTCTTCCGCGACCGCTTCCGCAGCATCGAGCCTCAGATCGCATACAGCGACCTTTGCGCCGCATGCCGCAAGCGTCTTTGCAAATCCGGAGCAAAGCACGCCGCCGCCGCCCGTCACCACAGCCACCTTATTCGAAAGATCAATTTGAAAAGGAAGTTTCATGTTTTTTCACCCTTTCCGCCCATGGCAGAAAGCCCTTTCTTTGCACTGTATTTTTCTTAAATCAAATGGATTTTATGATTTGATATAAAGCATTTGCACTATTTGCAAGATAAGCAGCGCCACCGCTTTTCAGTGTTTCGGCGTCACGGTAGCCCCATGTTACCCCAATCGGAATCATGCCGGCGTTCACAGCCGTTATCATATCAAAGTCGGAATCTCCGACAAACGCCACCTCATCCGGACGAACGCCAAAATCCTTGGCAATCATAAAAGCACGTGCGGGATTGGGCTTCACGGGGCCGCCTGCGACCGTTCCCCACATCTGGTCAAAAGCTTCCGGAAAAAGTGTTTGTGTCATTTTTTTAATATGCCGGTCATCTTTATTCGACATAACGGCAAGCCGGACGCCGTCCCCTCTCAGCTTCGCAAGCAAGTCGGCGATACCGGGATACGGCGCGGTCTCATCCAGATAATGGATAGCATACGCCGCATAGTAAGTGCTCATCGCTTCTTCCATGCGGGATTCGTCAAAATCCTCCGGCAGACAAAGCCGCACAAATTGGGGCGTCGCATTGTTGACCGCGCGCAGTACTTCTCTTTCCGTAATCGGAGCATATCCGAAATGCGCTCTCATGCTGTTTAGCGTAATGACAAGATCTGGCATCGTGTTGGCAAGCGTTCCGTCAAAATCAAAAATCGCCGCTTTTATCATGGTTTATTTTTTCCTTTGAATAAAATCAAGATTTTCTTTATTATTGTACCAAAAATTTCGTGATTTGTCTATAGTTCTTGAAAAAGATTTATCATATCCCCCAAAAATTTACCCAAATTTTTCTTTCTGTCAGAAATTTGACTTTCCCTCGTAAATATGTTATCATATTATTATAGACATAAAATAAATTCCTCACAGCCTGAAATCCACGGCGTTCTCAAAAACGACAGAACGGAGGCAGCCAATGCCATACGCTAAAACCTATTATACCGATTTTTCTTCTCTTCTCGAGCCCTCTATGCTCGAAAAAAAGCTGCCCCTTGTTCCGCCGGAGCGGCAGGTGCGTATTGAGACGGCAAAGCGTCCGGAAACCAAAGCGTCCCTACTTGCTGCGGGGCTGCTTTTGAATACAGTGATGAAGCAGGAACACAATATTTCTGCGTTCGAGGTGGCAGTCGCAAATCACGGTAAGCCTTATCTTGTCGGGCATGAGGATATTCATTTCAATCTATCGCACAGCGGTACGATCGCGGTTTGCACCATTTCCGACACAGAGGTCGGTGTCGATATTGAAAAAACAGATGCCCCGCACGACATGATGGGCGTAGCAAACCGATTTTTTTCCTTGCTAGAATACAATGCTATGCTGATGTCTCATAACCCTAAGGAAGCCTTCTGCCGTCTTTGGACATTGCGGGAAAGCTATGTCAAAATGCGCGGGATGGGCTTTGCTATCGGACTTTCCACTCTGCGGTGTGATTTTCACCGCGGAATTTGTACGATGTACGAAAAAGAAGTTCCACAGCACGATGCGTTTTTTCATGAGCTGCGCGAAATCGACGGCTATCGCGGGGCGGTATGCACCAAAAGCGATGCTTCTCACTCTCTTCATGCCATTGAGCTCTGATAAAAAACACTTTCCACATGAGTTTTCTGCAGCAACCACTTGCGGACACCAAAAAACACAGGCCGGGAGTATGTCTTTTTGGCATCTCCCGGCTTGTGTCCCCCGATTTATGAACTTGCTTATAGTATTATAACTTATTTGTAAAAAAAATGTCAACTATTTGGAAACAAATTATTTACAAAAATTTTGAAAGAAACCACCGGAAAGAATTGTTTGTTTTTCATAAAAATATGATGAGTAAATGAATAAATTAAAAAAGAATCCTTCCTTCACCACTATCATTTCTGAAATGCTGAAGGCATCCTAAAATTTATTTTATCGTCCAAAAATTGAAAAAATTCCTTTTTTCTCGTATGGCGCTTTGCTGACAGAAATCAGCCGATATCCGGTTTTTTCGATTTTTTCCCTCAGCTGCTGCTCATCAATATCTTGCTCTGTCAAAATAACGGTCTGTCCTTTGCTGTGAGAAGAAGTGACCTTCTTCACCGAAAAAGCGCCTCTTATCGCATCGTTTACATGCGCTTCGCACATTCCGCACCGCATGCCATCAATTTGCATGGTAATCTTCCACATAAGACTCTCCCCTCTCTTATTTGTCGTTCTCCATCACCGCTTATAACTTTTCGCAAAACAGAATGGACATGGCCAGCCCAAATCCTTTGCGTATTCCAAGCGGTGGTATTGGCAGTATGGTTAGTATATGCTAACCAAATAGGAAAATGATCCGGATCGCCCAAAAGCATCTATCAGACGATCCGTTTTTTATATGATAGCATATGGGGGCAAGAGTTGTCAAGACCCCCAAGCTGTCTTAGAGAAAAATATCACATAAGTACATTTCGCTCCCATTCCATAGGCCATCAGATTTTTTCGACATCACGCTCCATCACACCGAGAAACGATCGCAGCGCTGTCGGAACCGCATAACGGGAGAGGACCACCTGTGCCGGTTCCCAAACAAAGCCATCAAGCGGTTTCGCGCATTCGACAAGATACCCCGTCATATGCCATTCGATATGCGTGAAAATATGGATGGCATCGCCGCACGGCTCGCAAAAAAGCACCTGCGCATCAAGTCCCCTTATATAGGCGGCAGCCTCGCCTACCGACAGCTTCCCTGGCACGCTTGGAAATTCCCAAAGACCCGCAAGCAGCCCGTCCTTTGGTCTTTTACGAATGGCATAGAGCCCCTGACAGGAAAGAAGAAATACCGTGCGTTCTTCTTTTTTTCGTATTTTTTTCGGGGCTCTCACAGGAAGCTCTCCCACTCGTTCGGAAATCCGAGCCTCACACCGCGCATACAGCGGACAACTGTTGCACCCTGCAGCGCCATTCGGGATGCAAATGCTTTCTCCAAGCTCCATAATAGCCTGTGTGAGGGCCCCCGCGCGTTGCCCCTGCGGATATATGTCCCGAAGGGCATCCGATACCCACTTTTTCGTTGCGGGACGCATAACATCATCTGAGCATCCAAGATATCGCATAACAACGCGAAGAACATTTCCATCCACGGCAGGTTCCGGTCTGCCAAATGCGATCGACGCGATAGCGCCCGCCGTATATTCACCGATTCCGGGCAGCGCCCGCAATTCCTGCACCGTATCCGGCAACTGCCCCCCATGTGTCGCCACAAGAATTTTCGCCGCTCTTTTCAGATTTCTTGCACGGCTGTAATACCCAAGTCCTTCCCACAGCTTCATCAGGCAATCATCAGACACTGACGCCAAAGCCGACACCGTCGGCAGCTCATCGAGAAAGCGCTTATAATAGGGAATCACGGCCGTAGTTCTGGTCTGCTGAAGCATGATCTCTGAAATCCACACATGATAGGGCGACGCATCCTCTCTCCATGGAAGCTCTCTTTTATTCTCTGTATACCATGAAAGAAGCGGTTCTACTATCTGTGATAAACGACCCTCTCCGTTCTTCTGAATCGGCATGTTTTCTTTCCTCCTGTGTAAAACTGTGCACCTATTATCAAGTCACCCTATAAACCGTACGAATCAACCGCTTTGCAGTCCATTCAGCAGACATTATTATAGCACAGGTGCGAATGATTTACAATCCATAGATTTTTTGAGGAAAAATAAGAAAAACCGTCTGTCGACGGTTTTTCCTGACCATAGATTTTTCTGATGAAAATTCTGAAAGCCCTCTTTATTTTGCCACAAGCTCACCATTTTCCACATCAACGGTGATAACCGTATCGGGCGAAATATCCTCCGCAATGATCTTGCGGGCGATGAGCGTTTCCACCTTCGATTGCAGAAAGCGTTTGAGCGGACGTGCACCATAGGTAGGATCATAGGCAGATGCTATGATAAAATCCTTGGCCGCATCCGTTATTTTCAGCCCGACGCGCTTGTCGGCAAGACGCTTTGCAAGGTCCTCCACAAGCAAATCCACAATGCCGTAGATATTCTCCTTAGTAAGCGGACGGTAGAATACGATCTCATCGATTCGATTGAGAAATTCCGGACGGAACGAACGGCGCAGAAGAGCTGTCACAGACTCCCGCGCTTCACTGCTGATAGCGCCATCTTTACCGATCCCCTCCAAAATAATGTCGGAGCCAAGATTGGACGTCATGATGATAATCGTATTTTTGAAATCCACGGTTCTGCCTTGACTGTCTGTGATACGCCCGTCGTCAAGCACCTGCAAAAGCACATTGAATACATCAGAATGCGCTTTCTCAATTTCATCAAACAAAACGACTGAATACGGTTTGCGACGTACCGCCTCTGTGAGCTGCCCGCCCTCGTCATAGCCGACATAGCCGGGAGGCGCTCCAATCAGTCTTGACACGGAATATTTCTCCATATATTCGCTCATATCGATTCGAATCATATTGTGCTCATCGTCGAAGAGCGCCTCAGCAAGCGCCTTGGCAAGCTCCGTTTTCCCGACGCCGGTAGGCCCAAGGAACAAGAACGAACCGATCGGCCGCTTCGGGTCCTGAATGCCGGCGCGCGAGCGCAGAATCGCATCGCATACCTTTTCCACCGCCTCGTCCTGTCCAATCACACGGCGATGTAAAATACCGTCAAGTCCGAGCAGCTTGTCGCGTTCTCCCTCCATTAGCTTGGATACCGGAATCCCCGTCCAACGGGAAACAATCTTAGCGATCTCCTCTTCTGTCACACGGTCGCGCAGCAGAGTGTTCTTCTGCGTTTCCGCCCTCGCCTCCTCTTCGGCAAGCTCTTTTTGCAGCCCTGGAAGCTTTCCGTATTTCAGCTCCGCCGCTTTGGCAAGGTCATAAGCAGACTGGGCTCGTTCGATTTCCCCATTGGTTTTTTCGATCTCCTCGCGGATTTTCTGGACCTTGCCGATCGATTCCTTTTCATTTTCCCATTTTGCTTTCATGCCGGAGAATTTCTCACGAAGCTCCGCAAGCTCGGCGCGGATTTCGGAAAGATGCTCCACCGCAAGCTTATCCGTCTCCTTGGTAAGAGCCGCCTCTTCAATTTCAAGCTGCATGATTTTATGCGAAATCTCGTCCATCTCCGTCGGCATGGAATCCATCTCCGTTTTGATAAGCGCACACGCCTCGTCCACAAGGTCGATCGCCTTATCCGGCAGGAAACGGTCTGAGATGTACCGGTTCGAAAGGACGGCCGCGGCAATCAGCGCCTGGTCCTGAATTTTGACGCCGTGGTATACTTCATAGCGCTCCTTCAGTCCGCGCAGAATGGAAATAGTGTCCTCCACCGTCGGCTCCGCCACAAGGACCGGCTGAAATCTTCTCTCCAGAGCGGGATCTTTCTCGATATATTTGCGGTACTCGTTCAGAGTTGTCGCACCGATGCAGTGAAGCTCACCGCGCGCGAGCATCGGCTTTAGGAGATTGCCCGCGTCCATGGCGCCGTCGGCCTTGCCCGCTCCGACAATGGTGTGAAGCTCATCGATAAACAGAATGATCTTTCCGTCGCTTTCCTTCACTTCGTTTAGAACCGCTTTGAGACGCTCTTCAAATTCACCGCGGAATTTCGCGCCGGCAATCAGTGCCCCCATATCAAGGGAAAAGATCGTGCGGTCGCGCAGATTCTCCGGCACGTCGCCGCGCACGATACGAAGCGCGAGTCCCTCTGCAATCGCCGTTTTTCCGACGCCCGGCTCGCCGATCAGGCACGGATTGTTTTTTGTCTTTCTCGAAAGGATCCGGATGACATGCCGAATCTCTTCGTCGCGTCCGATTACGGGGTCGAGTTTCTGATTTCTCGCAAGCTCCGTCAAATCCTGCCCGTACTTGCCCAGCACATCATACGTATCCTCCGGATTGTCGTTTGTCACCCTCTGGTTCCCGCGGATTTCCTTCACAGCCCTCTCGAACGCAGCGCGCTCGAGTCCCGCGTTTTTGAAAATTTTCCGCATGCCGTCGGAAGGCTTCTCGAGCATTCCGAGAATGATGTGCTCAACAGAAACGTACTCATCCTTCATTTTACCTGCAAGAGACTCCGCCGCGGCAAGCGCCGATTCCAACTCTCTGGAAATATAAATTTTATCCGCCTCCACAGAGCCGCCTGTCATCCCCGGCATCGCATCCACGGATGATTGCAGCTCCGCACGCATAACCTCGACGGAAGCGCCCGCGCGGCGGATAAGGTCCGCGGCAATGCCCTGCTCGTTATCAATGAGCGCAAGCAGCAGATGCTCCTCGGTAATTTGGCTGTTTCCTTTTGACGCCATCAGCGTCTGCGCATCTTTCAGCGCCTCAAGGCTTTTTTGTGTAAACTTTTGAAGATTCATATCCTCACCCCCGATATATATAGCCTTTGCCTCTTAAATCCAAACTTGATTTTCGAGAATATACCGTCTGTAGATTTCCTCCACGCCGGCAGCCGCCACAGACGGCGTTTCCAAATGATAGAAAAAGGTTTTCAGTGCTCGGTCAAAGGCGTCGATGTAGGCGGCAATCACATGTCCGACATCAACCTCGCGGAGTTCCCTATCCGTGCCCTTCAAAACAAGCTTTCTTGAATATTTGCCGTCGGCAGCCCTGCAAGCGATATCCCCGCGATAGCTTTGCTCGATCTTATTCCATAAACGGTAAAATTGCGTCATATACAGCACAAGCCCTGCGTTTTGCGTGCGCAAAGACACACGCAGCTCGCCGATCTCCTCCCCGTCTGTCCGATACAGCTCCACGCTGTATCGGACCGTCGGATTGTATTTATAGGCAAGGGCCGAGCGCAGAGAAAACATCGTGTCCGACGGTTCCAACGTCTTAAAGGCGCTCCCCTCGAACATATCCTGCATATGGCGGAAAATCTCCTGAAATCGTTTTTCCGGCGTTGTGTAGGAAACATACTCCGCCAAAATTTGGTTAATCATGTTGGAGCGATTGGTTCCTCTCTCATACGCAAGCCGATCAATTTTATCGACTACGTCACTGGAAAGCACAACGGAATATACGTTTTTCATTTTTGATTTCTCCCCCGCTTTCTTTTCGATGGCAATATTATATCATACTTTCTATAAATTGTCAAGCATTTTATATAAATTTATTTGCAAATTTTTTGTAATTAGCAAAAATATCCGAGAAATTCCAGAAAGAAAGAGCAGGCTCCTGCTCTTTTCTCCTATATCCCGTGAGTAATCCTTTACAGCCCACGGCTTCTCAAGTCAGAAAGAAGCTCCACATAAAACTCACGTACATCAAAGCCCGGGATATTTTCCCGATTTAGGTCAATCACATCTCCATGAGAAATCCCACGCTTCCCTTCTACCGTAAGCAGGCGATATTCCCCGCCCCACCGGAAAGAATGCTCTGATACAAGCCCATCGTTCGGTCCGTCGAAATATTTCACAAGAGGATAGGTAAAATTCAAGGGAAATTTTCCGCTGGACGCACGATTCAGTTTGGAACCGACGCTCAGACAAACAATGCCCCGCGCCGTTTCCGGAAACGCCATTTGTGCGTTCAGATACTCACACCGTTTCGCGGTAAGGTCCTTCACCGCCGCCATAAAGTCCGGATTTTTATCACCTAGCTTTTTCATGGCAGCATTATAGGTATGCGCAATTTTTTTCTGCACGCCGCCCGGAATCTTCTGCAACAGATAATCCGCAAATTCACATCCGTGATGCGGCGTGTTGATGGTCGTAAGGGATGCCACATAAGGCGCCGCCGAAAGCCGGCTTATCGCAAAGCGGCAATCCAATCCCCCCTTGGAATGGGCAATGATATTTACCTTCCCGCAGCCGGTGCTCATCACAATCTCCCGGATCCGCGCAGCAAGCTCACGGCCTGCATCCGGCACAGAGGCCGCAGACTCGTGGTTTCCATAATAGATCTCAGCCCCGTTTCGGATTAGCTCCTCCGGAATCCTGCCCCAATAATTCGGAAATTTCCGATCCCGAAAGAAAACACCATGAACAAGGAGCACCGGATATTTAGTGCGGCATATCCTCTCCGGTGCGCGCACAGAATCTAGTTTCGCCTTTTCTGTTTCAAAACTTACCTCGTCCGATACGATCCGGATGATTTTTAGGAGCATGATAAGGTTCAGCACGGGAACAAAGCCGCAGAGAAGCCCAACCACCCGGTGCCGGATACCAAGCTGAACAGAAAAAAGATAGACGCGAATCATCCCGTTCCAGAAAAGAACCGCAAGCACACACAGACAAACGGCAGCGCTGCCTGCCCACAGACGAAAGTTCTCCCGGAACAGCGCAAAAGCGAGAATTATATGAAACAAGACCGATATCCCACAGGATACGCAGAAAAGCTTTAAACACATGGCCCCGCTATGGCACCTCTTCAGCCTGCGGCAAGGAATCTCGCGGGGAGGAAGGGCCGGAAAAAAATTGATAAAGACAAAAAGCAGAAGAAAAACAGGGATAAGAAACGGGGCTGCATACATCAAAAGCAGAGAATTGGCAAGCAGGCTCGCCACGAAAATATTGCCTAAGAAAAATATTTTTCCGAGCGTCGTCCTCTTTTTTTCTGTCATTTCTTTCCCTTTCCGGAAGAACGCTCCCCTATCCCACGGAAAAACGGAGACACTATCCCCCTATAAAACTTTTGAAAGCCCCTTTTCACTCAAAAAAGAGGAAAAAAACAATCCGAAATTCGTTCCTCTTTTGAGAGAATTGGTGCCTCGGAAAATATAATCCCATGTTTGCTCATAGCTGCCGCGCACGGCGACAGCACGCGAGCAGACAAAAGAAACAAAAGCTTCGGGATTATCGGCATATTCATTTTCAAACCGCTCGGAAAGCCGACGCTTTTCCGCGCTAGAGAGCGTATCCGCCCGATCATGCAGGACATGCTCAATATTGCGTGAAAAATAATAAAATTCGTAGGGGATCCTCTCCACCGCATCAAGCTCTGAGAGCGCCATTGCCGCAGCGGTCTTATGTTCATTGCGTGCTCGCATAGATTCTTCGGAAAGTGTTACGATTTTGTCCTTCCCGTAATAGGCATGATCGTTTCCTCCATGAAACACGCGCGTGGGCGGGATAAAAGCTCCGTCCGTGTCAATGACATGCACGATTTTGAGAATATCTCCCTTACGAAGACGATACCGCTGCAAAAATCCGTTCACGGAACGCATGATGGTTTTCGCTGCGTTTTCCGGCGTAATCCGATATCGGTAACAGATATCGCCGCCTAGGACAAGAAATCGCACATCCGCCGATTCGGTAAGGCGGGAGAGGACAAGGCCTAGCGAGGTACTGTCCGTGGACCCCTCGACCAAGAACAGCAATACCTTTTTTTCAGCGGGATTCATCGCCGCACCTGCTCGCAAGCCGGAAAGCCCGCGCGATTTCCATCGGGTTCCGATAATCATAGAGCTCTTCTTTTTGTCCGCCAAGGCTGATGCTGCGGATATACCGGTCACGCAGATTTCCCCTTGCACCGGAAGCACGGATATATCGGTTATCCGGGTTTGTCGTCGTAAACACAATATCCTGCCTGTCAATCATCTCCAGAGGGCGCAGATTATGCGAGGTAAAGAGCAGCTGTCCCCTGCCGCTCTCTTCCAGGATTCCGAGGATTTCCCCAAGCAGATATTCATACACCCCCGCGTCAAATTCATCGACGGCAACAAAAACCGAAGCGTTGTTGTACATGGCAATCAAAATGCTGAGGATGGAAATCAGCTTCTTAATCCCCTCCGATTCATATTTAAGAGGAATCCGGTTCTCCTCTCGCACAGAAAGGATTTCAAAGCGCATACCATCCTTGCCGTCCGGGGTCATCTGCCCTCCGTATTCCCGAATTTCCAGAGACATACCCGGGATCAGCACGCCCAACACACAGTTTAGGGCCGCCACCGATGTTTTCACGATCCGGTACGTATCCAGCGGCTGCACAGATGGCTCTGTAAGGGAAAGCAGCATTTCATCCGGCGTTTTTTCATCACCGTCGAAATGCAGCGCGATCGGCAGTACGGCGGAAAGC
The DNA here is from genome assembly GCA_003150035.1 of Clostridiales bacterium. Classification (GTDB taxonomy): domain Bacteria; phylum Bacillota; class Clostridia; order Oscillospirales; family CAG-272; genus QALR01. Next base: position 128,641 of record QALR01000024.1, on the reverse strand, counting down.
GCAATCACACCGGAATGGTCACAGCTCACGACAAAAAGCCCTTCGGCAGCATAGCGGGACAGTGCTGAGCGCACATCAAAGAGCCCAGCTTTCCCCTCCATCTCCTCATCAGGAGAGAAAGCAAGAACCGCGCCAAAATCCGAGGAAAAAAGGAAGGATGTTCCGTTTCCAACCGACAAACGTCTCGCCACGGCAAGGTCAATAGCAGCGTCCGGCGAAGCGGATATCAGCGCATCCCACCGATATTTGGGAGACAAAAAGCGCCCGCTCCCCATGGCATCGTAAGCAAGCAGCGTTTTTGCCGGAGAAAGCCCTTCCTCAGTGAGCGTTCGTGCCGCAAGCTTTTCATGAGAGATATAGGCACCGTTCTCGGCGCGGCGCATGGTAAACTCATAGGAAACGACAACCCCTCCCTGCTCCTTTTCTAAATAGAAGGCGAGCGAACACACAGCCTCCTCGGCATTTTTTGCAATGTAATCCGCCGCGTCAGACGGCAGCGGCCGCCCCTGCAAAAGCTGTTTGGCAAAAAACAAAGCGTCTATCACCGTCGTTTTTCCGGAGCCGTTTTGTCCGTAGATACCGAGAATTTCCGATTTTTCGCAGGAAAAATCCCGCCGGAGTGCGAGGGGCATCTCGATTTTACCGTGCGCGACATTCTTAAAATTCCAAAGCTCCGCCGACATAAAACGAATATTCTGATATTTCATAAGCTTCCCCCATGACCGGACATCGCCGGGATTTTTAGGATTCTCAGATTTTAAGGAGCGTATTCTGACACCACTCAAATAACAGCCGAAACGTCTCATGGAAATCATATAGCTCTTCGCGCCGCAGCGCTTCCGCCTTTTCCATGATCGCCCTATCCGCATCGGACAGCCGAGGGAAAAGCTCCCTCTTGGTCCGGATAAACACGCCCGTTTTCAGATAGTAGAGGTTCTGCAGGATAAAAAACACGCCCTTATAGGCGCCCGGCAAAGCCGAGCGGTTTGTTTCCGCATCCGCATGGACATACCGATGGCAAAGCGCATGATACAAATTTCCAAGGCTGATTTTGACAAAGGTTTTGACATCCTCCGCCGTATAAGACGGCACAAGCGCCGAAAGGCTTCCGAACTTATCTTCGGTTGTATGGAGCAGATGACAGACCTCACAGGGATTCCATTTCGAAAGCTCCTCCCTGCCGCAGAGAAAACCGCAGGCACGCTCCGTCTCGCCGACTTTGGCCAAAACATCGCGGTATCGGTCAAGATCAGACACTGAAAGGGTATCTAAAACAGCCATGACGTCGATATCGCTCTGCTCGTCGGCCTCCCCGCGCTGATAGCTTCCCTGCAAGCCGACATATAAAAGACGCGTGCCGAAGGTTTCTTTTAATTCCGCCAAAAGCCTCGCGAGATAGTCATCCATCGAAAACATAATGTTTTCCTCCTGTTATATGTATTTTCATTATAATATATAGGAGTTTTTTTGTCAACCACAGGCATGTTTGGTTCATGCCACGCCCAACACCCCGGTAAATATCCGATAAATTTTGTAAAAAGAGCGCAAATTAAGAAAAAAAGGTTGACAGCCGGAATGAAACGTGTCATAATGGCGGGGAAAATTTATCTTTCCATAAGGGGGCGCCTGTCATGTGGCGCGGCAAGGGCCAAAAAAGCCAACCTGAACATTCCGTCGGGGACCCTATACCTGCTGAATGCGAAAAGGACCCCCGCCCTACGGCGGAGTGACATCCCCACCTAAGAAATAAGAAAAAAGGAAACGATTATGAAATTACGCGAACATTCGGTAAAAATAAACGGACTTTTCCGTCCGGTCATCGACACTGTGCCAAAATTTTCATGGAAGCTTATTGCCGACAAAAACGGGGAAAGCCAGAGCGCCTATCGGCTTGTGGTATCTGCCTCTCCCGATTTTGCAAATCCCGTCTGGGACACAGGCTTTGTTCCCTCTCATGAAAGTGCAGGCATCAGCTACGGCGGCTCGGCGCTTGCCCCGATGACTCGGTACTATCTCTCGCTTGAAATTCGTGCAGGAAAAGACAGGCTTGTCTGCAACACAGAATATTTCGACACCGGAAAGAGGGACACGCCCTTTGCCGGCATTTGGATAACCGGGCATGACTGCCTGCGCCGCGACGATGCGCTCGCCGCCCCTTATCTGCGCCGCGTGTTCCAAACAGCCGGCAAAATCCAGCGTGCGATGCTCTATATCGCCGGACTCGGCTATTTTGAAGCGCGAATCAATGGGAAAAAGGTGGGAGACGACTTTCTCTCCACGCCATACACCGCCTATGACAAGCGGATTCTTTACCGTGCGTTTGACGTTACTGATATGCTGAGGGTGGGAGAAAACGCACTCGGCGTCATTCTTGGCAACGGTTTCTATAACTGCTTTACCGAAGATCCGTGGCAGTCCGCCACGGCGCCGTGGCGGGATGTTCCGAAGCTTGTCTGCGACCTTGTCATCGAATATGCCGACGGCGCCTCGGATACCATTGCAAGCGATGACAAGTGGCGCTCGCACGCGGGTCCCATCACATTCAACGGCATCCGTCACGGGGAGACTTATGACGCGCGCCTTGAGGCGGACGGTTGGGATACACCAGACTTCGACGACTCCGACTGGCAGCCCCCGCGCCGCGTCAAAAATCCGGGCGCCGTGCTTTCCGTCATGGAAATGGAGCCTATCCGCATCCTGCGCCGCTATCCCGCCGTATCTAAAAAGAAGGTACCGGAGGGTTGGCTTTTTGACATCGGGCAGAATCAGGCAGGCGTCTGTCTTATCACCTTCCGCGGAAAGCGCGGAGACAAAATTACCGTGCGCTACTGCGACAGGCTCACGGATGACGGCAGACTGGATCAGGCGCCGCTTGCCGGCTTTATCAAAAATTATTGTTTCCAGACCGATACCTATATCAAACGCACAGATGAGCCGGAAATATGGCACGCGCACTTTTCTTACTATGGCTATCAGTGGGTGGAAATTTCCGGCAGCCGTGAGGAGCCAGAGCTTTCCGATGTGACGGCGCTCGCGCTCTGCAACGATTTTGAAGCACGCGGGACCTTTGTCACCTCGTCGGAGGTAATCAACAAAATTCAGAACATGTGCCTTGCCGCGACGACATCCTGCTGCATGAATACGCTTGTCTCCGATGCCGTACGGGAAAAAAGCTCATGGACCGGGGATACAGGACTTTCTGCGGAACAGCTCCTTCTCAATTTCGCCGCGGATTCTCTCATGAAAAAATGGCAGCAGGACCTTCGGGACGCCGAGCGTCCGGGCGGAAGCGTCCCCTGCATTGTTCCCTCGCCGGGTTGGGGCTACAACGGCAACCTGAACGGTCCCGACTGGTCGGCGCCGATGTGGGAGGTCCCGTGGCAGATTTATATGGCGTCCGGCGACCTTTCCGTTCTGCGCGACAATTACGACGCACTCTGCCGTTTTGTCGCATGGCTGGACACCATGTCCGAGGACGGCATCTCCTACGGCGGGCTCGGAGACTGGTGCGCGCCGTTTGACGGTCCCGCTGTCAGCGTCAATATGGAGTCCTTCAAATGCCCGGTCGCCGTTACGGACACCGCCTATTATTACAGCGCTGTTAGGATGGCACAAAAATCAGCGGTTCTTTTGGGATTTTCCGAGGATGCCGCAAAATACAAGAAAAAAGCGGCCTATATCAAAACTGCTTTCCGCACACGATTTTACGATGAAAAAACGCACACCGTCATGGGCGACTGCCAAACCGCGACTGCCGTTATGCTCTACCATGGACTCGCGGAAAAGAGAGAAATCCCAGCGCTTCTCAAAAAATTAGAGGAACAGATCGCCGCCTGCGACGGACATCTGGATTTCGGCGTGCTCGGCATGAAGGCAGTCCTGAACGTGCTTGGCATGTATGGAAAGGTCGATCTCGCACTCCAGATGATTGCCAATCCTACCTATCCAAGCTATGCCTACTGGCTGACACTTGGCGCGAACACTCTTTGGGAATGCTGGAACGGCGGCGGCTCACGCAATCATCATATGTTTTCCGATGTTTCAGCGTTCTTTTATAAGTATGTCGCCGGTATCACCCCCGTGGCGCCCGGATACCGCACGGTTTTGCTGCGTCCGGCGATAAACTGCGGATTGGAGTCTGTGTCAGGAGTTCTGGATACTCCTTACGGAATCCTGCACTGTGGCTTCCGAAAAGAAAACGGCAAAACCCTTTTGGAAATCAAGATTCCCGTCGGCTGTGAAGCCACGCTGCTTCTTCCCGAAGCGCCCCCCTGTGTATTGGGAACGGGTACATATCATATTCGAGCATAAAGGCATCGGCGCCTATCATGAAAAGAAAAGTCCACCCGTACAACGAGTGGATTTTTCTTTTCTGTCTTATCTGGAAAAAATAATCTTTTCACTGTTGAACATTTTTGAAAGTACAAACACGCCAAGTCCTGTGTATACCACATTGGAAAGGATGCCAATGAAGAAATTGACCGGAACCACCTCAAAGGAGAATACTGCCGCCATACACTGAACGCTGTTATAGAAGGGGACGAGATACAGCACGGGACTATCCGCGATACTGCCGAACATCGCCGTAATTCCCACTGCGACGACCAGAACCATCAGAGGGGAGACATAGGTCTGTGCCTCCTTGACCGTCTTGGCAAACGCCGAAATGATGGAGACAGCAGTGACAATCAACAGGACCGTTGACATAATCAAAAGCAACAGCAACAAATATTCTGTCGGGCCATATACGCTAGTATCTACGACATCCGTACCTCCCATAAGCTTCGGAAATGAGAGAATAGTGCCAAGCCCGCTCGATATCCCGGAAAGCAGCGCGATAACAGAAAGTGCCGTGATTTTTCCGATGGCAAGATCACTGCGGCGAATAGGCGTCACCAAAATGGTCGTGATGGTGCCCCGTTCCTTTTCGCCTGCAATGGATTCAGGCGCCACCGCCATACAGCCGGAAAAGAGAAATATCATCAGCAGCATAGGCAACAGCGCAGCGAAGAAAGTCGCCGACGTATCCCTTTCCGATGCAAGATCGTATGTTCCCTCACCGGCGTTGATGTCAAATTTGTTGGCAATCGAATTTTCATAAGCATCCAGCAAATTTATCATATTCTGATACGCTGCGGAAGAATTCGGACTCGATGAATTATAATAGATCTCCACGTTCGGCGCCGGACCGATCCCCACCGTATAATCCGCCACCAATGCGTCAAAGTCCGCGGGAAAAACGACAAGAAGCGTAAGATCGCCGCTTGTCACTCTCTGCTTGCCGTCCTCAGCGTCAGCCTGTCTGATTTCGGTAAAAGACAACGAATACGTCTCGTCCATCCCGCCAATCGAATCAGGCAAGCCTGACACCAATACCTCAGTAGCCCCTGTCTGCGGTGTATACATATTGGTAATGGCCGTTCCCATCAGCGAATACATCAGATAAATTAAAACGCCGGGCATCAAAATCGTGGTGAGAATCAGACGTCTGTCCGTAAAAAAACGGATAAGCTCTTTTTTCATGATGATCCAAATGCCGTTTTTCATACGCGCTCGCCCGTCCTTTCCCTATAAAGCTCAAAAAAGCTGTCCTCCAAGGATTTGTCGCCGCAAAGCGCCGGGAGCGTACCGCACGCAGCCATTTTCCCTTCAATGATGATCCCGGCTCTGTCACATACCTTTTCGACAAGGCTGAAAATATGGGTTGAGAGGATCACGGTTTTTCCTTCTCCCCGCAAGGAAAGAAGATAATCCGTCACCACCTTCGCCGTCAGAACGTCAAGGCCGTTTGTTGGTTCGTCAAAGATGATAATGGACGGATCATGCACAATCGAAATGACAATAGAAGCCTTTTGCTTCATACCGGTGGATAGATTTCCCACTTTCACATCGGCAAAATCATCGATTCCGAATCGTCCAAACAGTGTTCTTTTGCGTTCATCCCGCACGCAGGCGGGCACACCGTGCAGCTCCGAAAAGAAATCAAACAGATAATTCGGCGTAAAATAGTCCTCGAGCTTTAATTCTCCCGTTAAAAATCCGATGCTTCGGCGGACCGCGTCCGCCTCATGCACAATATCGTGTCCTATGACCTTGGCCGTACCCGAGTCCGGACGGATCAGCGTTGCGAGCATCCGCAGGGTTGTCGTTTTTCCGGCTCCGTTCGGGCCGAGAAGCCCGAAAATTTCTCCCTCTCTGATAGAAAAGGACAAATGGTCGACTGCTGTTTTATACTTTGCACCAGTCGCCTCCCGTTTTTGCTGCTTTGCGGAAAGACGGAACGTTTTGGTGAGCTCCCGCACCGTCAGAATTTCCTCCATGATACCCTCCTGTTTGTAAAATTGTAAATACAACCCGAGTTTTTCCCTGCTATTCTATCACAGATACCAGTGTTTGTCAAATAGGAAAGCAAGGATCGCAAAAAAGAAAAAGTACCCCCGTGAGGGGGTACCCCGTGAGGGATTCTTCCGCCCGCAAAAGCGAACGGAAGAATCCGAATTGCTATAAGCAATTCGCTTGTTTTTATACTACCATATTCCTTTTTCACTGTCAAGCCCTGCCGAAAATTTATCGATGAATTTTCTTTTTTATCTCTTCTATAACGTTTTTCTTGTCTTTCAAATGCTCGATAAGCGGCTTGTCCGTATGGAACGGATGAAAAAACGGATATCGCTGCTTAGCTTGGTCATATCTTCTTCGGATGTCCGCTTTAATCGCTTCATAGCGAACAATAACTTGATTTTCCTCCGCATATTTTTTCAGCTTGGCGACAAGCTGTGAGGCGTGTATGACATCCACAATAAAAAAGCCAAAAAACAAGCCAATAACAAAAGAAAAAGCAAGATTACGGGAAAGCCACGCAAGCGCGTCGAGGATATGCGGATGTACAAGAAAATAATAAAGAGCACCGAGCCCCGCCCACACAAGCGAAAATTTAGGGCAGATGACGCCCCCAATATTGCCCCATTCATGGGAATAATCCCACAAGCGGATCTTCATGAATTTCAGACTCAGCATACCGGCTATATATTCGATGACGGTCATACAAAGCGCCATCACAGCAAAAAGCGCCACTCTGTTCCAAACCGGATTTTTAATCAAAGAGAGATCTTCTAGGCTCGCAATCAAATATAGCAGACAAAGTCCGCAGCCATAAAGGGGCAAATAAGGACCGGCGCAAAAGCCGGGGTTGATCCATTTACGCTCTGGGTTAGCAGATGAAAAAAAGCGTCTGAATAAAAGCTCTATGACCCACCCGCACACCGAACCGATAAAAAACAAAAACGCAAGCGTCAAGAACAAATTCATCGTTCCACTCCCATTTCTACCTTTGTCATGTGAAGCTCATTTTTGTCCCGTATCATTCTATCATAGGGATCTGCATTTGTCAAATCCAAGAGATGAAAGGTTGAAAAAGGTGTCCCGCGAGGGACACCTTATGAAAGATTTGGGCTCGGTAGGATTTTTGATACGGCAGGCATCACACATACATGCCAACCTCGCGCATCGAAGCTTACTCTGTACCACATATTGCTTTTCTTTTTATAACAATCCATCCTATCAAACAGAGTCTGCCTCCTGCGGTTCTCCCAAATATCCATCGCTCATGTGCAAGATAAAGTCCGCCTTAGCGGCAACCTCCATAGCATGGGTGATAAGAATGACGCATTTCCCATACCGATGCGCCATGTCCGACAAAATGGCAACGATTTTTTCGCTTGTGTCATTGTCAAGATTTCCGGTCGGCTCATCGGCAAGCACAATTTCCGGATTCGGCGCAATCGCGCGTGCGATCGCAATGCGTTGCTGTTCCCCGCCGGAAAATTCCGTGCTGCGCTTTTTATACTGTGCAGGTTTCAGTCCCATCATCGCAAGCATGACCTGCGCCCGTTTTCTTTTTTCCTCCTTATATCCGGCAAGCTCAAGAGAAAGCTCGACATTCTCTGTCGCCGTGAGCTGCGGCAGCAGATAATAGGACTGAAAAATCATGCCGACATGCTCTCTGCGATATCGATCTCTGTCCATAGTGGCAAGATCAGTGCCGCGATAAAGAACTGTTCCCTGCTTTGGCACGTCCAGTCCTGCAAGCAGGGACATAAACGTGGATTTTCCGCTACCCGAACGTCCAACAATGGCATACAGCTTTCCGGATTCAAACCGCGCGCTCGCATGCCTTAAGGCATGAACCACGCCGGCCCTCGTCACATAGTCGTAGGCAAGTCCCTCTATTTCAAGAATCGCCATAGGCTTCTTCCTCCTTCTCGCCTGTTTCTTTTTTCACAATTTCTCCGATCCTCTCAAACCGGAAATCGTCATCGGTAACGGAAAGCTCGCTGTATAGCCGATAATAATCTTCCATCCGGATTAAGATATCCGAGCTGGAGCAATACTCGTTGTCTTCATAGGTTCCCGCAACGACAATCCACGTGCTCTGTGGAATCAAGAGCCCTCCTATAGCGCTGCTCACTGAACTGACCATGCCAAATCCTGTCTTGTCCCGCGGAGTAAGATAAATGTATTCACGTTCCAGCTCGTGTGCATATTCCTCGCTGACAAAGCAATAAATGCGGCCCTCACGATAATCCGGAAGTGCCATGAGGTCCTCATACGAAATAGAGGTTTCCACCTGTGAAAGGTCGGTGAGTCCCACCACCTCCCGCGGTACCCATGGCGCATATTCCTGTATGATATTTTGCGCTGTGTCTATATCATAAAACACCTGTCTGCTGATGCCAAGCTCATCTTCCCCCACGGTTTTTATCCGATTGACAGGGATATCCGGCACCGTCGCTTTTCCTCCTGAAATGGAAATTTCAATCTCGATTTCCCGCTCAAGCGGCATGGCGCCCGGATCCGTTCTTGCGGAATCCGCCGCCCGGAGAACCGCTGATTCCGAAGCCTCAGCAAGCACCGTTTCGTTGACATAGCCGCACACGGCATCCGCCGCTCCCATACCGCCGAAAAAACCGACGATTGCCGCTGCTACAGCGATAACGCAAAGCTCTGCTGCCATCATCGCGGAAACCGAGCACTTTTTCATGCCGAGCGCATGCAGGATCTCTTTTTCTTTCCTTCTCGAATTTCCAAAATAAGCCGTGAAGAACGCAAACACACCAACACCCACAACCAACGCTACAATGAACACCAAAGCAGCGATCGTGTCAATATTCTGAAGCTCCTCTCGCAGAACATCATAAGAGCTGTTGTTAAAAACAAGATTCGCCTCCTGTAAATCCAGACCGTTTTCTACAGCCGCCATGACAAAAGTCGAAAAAGCCTCTCTGTCACGAAGCATAAAGTCTGCGCGCTCGATCATCAAATCATCAGTCGTGGTCGCTCTTGTGGCAAAATATCCATAGTCCAATTCTGCAACGGCAAGCGGGAAATAGGCGGGATAATTTCCCGTATCTGCCCCTTCCGCATTTTTTGATGTATAGATCCCGACAACCTTGCATGGGAAAAACAAAAAATTCTCGGTGGTACCATTCAGGCCCAAATAGCGCCGGATGACCGTATCGCCGACCGAAAGCTCATACTTCTCCGCCATCCACCACGGAATCAAAAGCTCTGCCAAGGCCCCATTATATCCCGCGGCAGTAAACCCTGTGCCCGCTGTGATCGTACAGTCCCCTGTAAAAAACGGATAAACCAGTGACAGGTTTTCCACCGCGACGATCTCGCAGGCAGGACTGTCCATCCAAAAGATTTCTGCATCCTCCGGCGCCACCTTTTCCGGCAAACGGTACAGATTGGCGCCGCTCGGAACCACACTGTCATACTCCGTCATAGCGACTTGATAGGCTAACACATCCGCGTCGGAAAGACAATATCCCAAATCTCGCAGGGAAACCTGCGAGGCAGAATCCCTCGGCACCAAGGACGCCACAAAAATATAATTCTCATCCAAGGAACGTCCCGCGCCGTCACACGCCACAAACACAAAAGCCGACGCCGTCACCGCGAGCGCGATAAGCAGGATGACAAGAAAATACAAAATGGTCCGCCACGGCATTCGGACAAGATTTCGGAAAGCAAGCTTCAGAATCATTCTTTCCCTCCTACAGCAGACAGCGCATTGATTCTGCGCACATAAAGCAGGACAAACAGATAGACGGCGGCCATCAATACCAAGGCGGCCGCAAGCGTCACCAAAAGCGACGGCAAGATATATTCCCGTGCAAGATAATCAAAGTCCGTCATACGTTCCAAGACATGCGCACCACCCGGATCTCCGAGGAGAACGGAATCCACCGTTTCACTTTCCCTATTTTTAGAAAGTTCCGCCGAATTCAAATAAGCGGTAATTGGCGCCGCAAAGAGCGAAACCGCCCCGGCAAAGGCAAGCGTGCCAAGCACAGCCGCAAGCGCAGTCAAAAGAATTACCTCAAGGAAGAAAGAACCGGCAATCGCGCTGCGTCGTTTGCCGAGCGCAGATAGCATGGCAAGCTCACGCCGACGCGCATTCATGTTGAAAAACAGAATCAGCAGGAAGGCGACAAAACCTGCCGCCACCACCCCGACCACCACAGTAGCAATAATCTGCGAAAGTCTTGCAGACGGCGATGATGACGCATCCGACATATATTTTGTCAAGCGCACCTCTTGGAGAAAGCCGAGCTGCCCTAATTCCTCCTCCAGAGCCTCCGCCGCGTCCATATCGGAAAGATGAAGGTTCAGAGAATCCGGAATGAGCAGCGGATTATCGATGATGGCGCTTAGATTCGTATTATTATAATAAAGCTGTATCGAGGAGTTCCGGCTGATATCCTCTACCGTTGTGATCGGAACATACACCTTGTTGGCATTCACAAGCCATGGACGGTTCACCGAGTTCAGATTGTCCTCCTCATTGTGATAGATTCCCCCAATGATATAGGTATAGGAATATCGCTCCTCACCATAGCCGCCCACCACCAGCGCCGCCTCGTCCCGATACAGGGAGAACATGCAAACAGAGACCGTATCTCCGATCGAAAGATCCTGCTGCTGCGCCAATGTATCGGAAATCACAATTTTGTTGTCCCGGTTCTCATTATTCTGTTCCGTAATGATAGAACCTTCGACCATCGTAAGACTGCCCCTGTATACTTCATCCAAAATATCCATAGAGGTAACGGCCTGAAGGCGGAAGCCCTCGATATAATCCACCTCCAAACCGGCTACCGGCTCACCGGGATACCGCATTCTCTTGAACGTGCCTTGCCCGATATAATCGATATCAAGAAGATACACATCGTATTCCTTGCGCGCCGACACCTTGGTAATCAGGTCGGAATGCTCGTCAATGGCACACGCCGCCTGATAGGATAGGAACGGCTCCATAGCATCATCGGTCACATAAACAGAACCGTCGAGCACCCCGAAAAATCGTGCGCGGCTGTCGGCACAAAGCCGCTCCACCATAATGCCGAACATCGATAAAAACAGGATGATAAGTGCCATCGCAAAGGTCAGAAAGCTTCTTGTTTTCAGTCGCCCAATATTTCGTACGGCGTATCGCACAAAAGCTCCCTCCAATCCGCATCTGCAAGGCAGTTCTCTCCCATCACTATCGAACAGGGATCTTCCTGATCTTCACACAGCACCCACCATTCCAGCGTCGCATCACAAAAAACGCAATAGGCAAGCACACGGTGATAAAAATAGCCGTTTTCCTTGAAGCTCATTCCCGTAGCTGAAGAGATTTGGGAAAGCTCGATGACATGCGGCTCCTCGTGAGTCTCATATCCGCAGTGCCCCCAATGGCAATACACAATGTGGTAGAAGCTCCCGTCGATTTCCGATCCAGCTTCGAGCTCCCTATACCGAAGATAATGGTCACACGCCGGGTTCAAAAACATCTCTGCGTTTTCCGCGCGAAAGCTCTCACCTAAGGCATCGAACTCCACATAATGCCTGTCCGTGCAAGATGTCAGCACGGCAAGGCCCAAAAGCGCCGCCAGCGTGGCTATGAGCCATCTTTTCATAAGATGCTCCTTTTCTCCTGCATCTTACGGCAGGCCGTCCGTTTGTTTATGGATATTATGAGTCCCAAATGTTCTCTGTCACCTCATATGGCATCAACTCTTGTTCCAGCTCTTCCGGAATCCGATAACCGTTCTGGTCGCCTAAGACGATAATAGTAAGCCCATGAAAATGTCTCACATCTTCTTCGATTGTCTCCGGCATACATCCATCCGACGGCTCATCAAAAAAATCGGAATAATAATAGTAAGTATGAATCCTTCTGTCTTCTTCGTTATTTGCCGAAAACATTATATATGGTTCGTTTGGTCCATAGCCGTTTATCAACCGATAGCTAATAGTCAAAGAAACAATATTCAGCAAATCCCGCTCCGAATAGTCGCCGCCGAAATATTCCCGCAATGCCGCATCCAAAAACGGGTCGTTCATCGTAAGTGGCTCGTCGGAAAAATAGTCCGCAGGGTCGAGCGTCAATGCAACCGTATTTTCGTAAGGATATCCGGATTCATCCATCGATGTAACGCTCAATTGTCTATCAAAACCCAGTCCATAGTAAGAAGAAACCGGCAGATAAATCACAACAGGAGAATCCATCGGAACCGGCCTATCCACCATCACCCCCGGACGCGAAATGCTGCTTTCCAATTTATACTGATAATTTTCAATATATTCACCCATCACATTCGGCAGATAATATTGTCCGTTTCCGGAAATGGTGATTTTCACGGCGTCAAGCTCGGCAATAAATTCCTCTGTTACCTCGAGCGTCGGTGCCACTTCCTGATAATAAGCACGCCAGCTCGCTCGAAGAGTATCCCGATTTTCCGCTATTGGCCGACATGCCTCAACGAGTGCCTCCGCCTCCTCTATCACTTTTTCAGACAGCGCAAATTCCCCTTTATATGCGGGATACCGTGTGGAAAGTGCCAACAGCTCCTCTGCATATTCGATCAAAGCTGTATCTATATAGTTAAAAAAAAGCCCCAGAACCGTGCTTCGCTCCGCTGCATGCAGCTCATAGGGGATGGATTGAATATATGACGAACCGGATGATATATCCGGTAAAGTAAAGCCACGGTCAGCAAGCAGTGAAAAGGTATGATACAAAATCGACTCATACGGTGCGATATATGCCGTCATGTCGATTCTCTCCGTAAATTTGTCTACAAGATCGATCCCGCATATAACGCTATGGTCGACTCCGACGAGATACGCATTTGCAGAAATACCGGAAAGCGCCCGAAAATAATCGTATTCGTAAGTACCTTCCTCATACCCGAAAGCCGCCGCCGCTACATCCGCATCAAAAGAAGAGGGGCGATATTGACCGTCCGAAAGATCAATGGAGCGGTATTCCCAATCGGTCCCATAGAACGACGAGGACGGCGGCGCGGCAGTCTCCCCCGTTTCCGTGGTTTCCACCGTTTCCATGGTTTCCGGCGGGCGTGTCGTGTAGCTCGGCTCCGTAGTATCCCCTTCCCCTTCGCCGCACGAAGAAAGGAGACACAGGCAGAAGCACGCTGTTATAAATATAGCAAAACACCGTTTCATTTGATTCGCCTCCTGTTTTTAGTATAAATCATGATTTATTGTATCATTTCGAGATGCAACTTTCATCTCTGTTTTTATCTTAACATGGACTGCATGAAATGTCAATCCTATATATAATATAAAATACAAAAAATCGGATCGATCATCATATCGATCCGATTTTTTATAAACACTCTTATCCAATCAAACGAGCTTGACAAGAGCCATCTCTGCGGCATCTCCGCGGCGTGGGCCAAGCTTATAAACAGCTGTATAACCGCCGTTTCTTGCCGCATAAGAGGGGGCAATTTCGTCAAAAAGCTTTTTGACAACGTCTTCCTTTGTAATAAAGGCGAGCGCAGCACGGCGGGAAGCAAGCGTATTCTTCTTGCCGAGCGTAATCATTTTATCTGTCAGCGATCTGACTTCCTTTGCTCTTGTCACGGTCGTTTGAATCGAACCGTTCTCAAGCAGCAAGGTCACCATGCCTCTCAGCATGGCCATTCTATGGGCAGTCGGTCTGCCAAGTTTTCTGGTTCCGGGCATTATAACGATCCTCCTTTGCCTGTTATATCACTGTGACAGGAAATACCGCCTTTCCCGCATACATCATACGAAAAAAACACGGGTGTTTTGCCGCGCTGTGCGGCAAAGCCTTAGACAGGTTCTCTCTGTCATTTCCCACAGTGGTGGGATAGATTAAAATGAAAGGATTCCAACAGCTATCGCTCCGCCCATCGGACCTCCCTGGTCCGTCAAGCGGCCAAGAACTCATTCCTCTTCTTTTCTGAGGCTGAGCCCGAGCGACTGAAGCTTCTGGATGACCTCCTCGAGTGATTTCTTGCCGAGATTGCGGACTTTAATCATATCCGCCTCGGTGCTGCTCGTGAGGTCCTCCACCGTATCGATGCCTGCGCGCTTTAAGCAGTTAAAGCTGCGCACAGACAGGTCAAGCTCCTCAATGGTCATCTCAAGGACCTTTTCCTTTTTGGTCTCTTCTCTTTCCACCATGATCTCTGCACTCTTCGCTTCATCAGACAATTCCACAAAGAGGTTGAGATGTTCGTTGAGTATCTTGGCGCCGAGCGATACGGCTTCCTTTGCCGAAATCGTACCGTTCGTCAACACTTCTAAGGTAAGCTTATCATAGTCGACGACATTGCCGACACGAGTAGGATCCACCTTGTAGCTTACATTATAAACAGGAGTAAAAATGGAATCCACATAGATAACGCCGATTTGTCCGGCGGAATAGGTCTGCTTGTTCTTCTCCTGAGAAACATAGCCGCGACCATGATCGAAGGTAAGCTCCATTCTGAAACGAACACCGTCGGAAACCGTCGCAATGTGATGCTCCGGATTCAAAATCTCGATATCAGCATCGCACGAAATATCGCCCGCCGTCACATCCTTCGGCCCTGTCACATCGATTGACACAGTCTTCGGCGTCTGCGGATACAGCTTTGCCGTAATTCCCTTTACGTTCAGAACGATTTCACAGACATCTTCCTTGACGCCGGGAACCGTTGAAATCTCGTGCAGAATATCCTTATCCCCACCGCTGATTTTTATGCTGACAACGGCAACGCCGGGAAGCGAACTCAGCAGAACTCTACGCAAAGAATTGCCGAGCGTGATGCCATAGCCTCTCTCCAGCGGCTCAAGCACAAAAGTGCCTTTCTTTGGATCGCTATCTGATTCGACGACATGAATGTTCGGTCTTTCTATTTCAATCATTTAATTAACCCTCCTACTTGTAATAAAATACAAACACATTTGTATCGGGGAATGACGCATACCCGAATCAACCACAACCATATCGAGCTTATGCGTCGGGGGTCATGATTATTTGGAGTACAACTCAACGATCAGGTGCTCAGACACCTCATAATCGATGTCATCACGCGCGGGCATGGCGACGATTTTTCCTTCAAAGGACTCGGCCGCCTTATCGATCCACTTCGGCATCGGTTTTTTGCCAAGCTCCTCGAGCAGCGCTTTGAATTTCTCACTCGAACGGGATTTTTCACGAACCGCTACGACATCCCCTGTCCGAACCTGATAGGACGGAATGTTGACACGCTTGCCGTTTACGGTAAAATGCCCGTGGTTGACAAGCTGACGTGCCTCGCGGCGTGTATTTGCAAAGCCCATACGGAAAACCACGCTATCCAAACGGCGCTCAAGCTCCTGCAAAAGAAGCTCACCGGTAACACCCTGCTTACGCTCTGCCTTCTCATAATAAGAATGGAACTGCTTTTCCAGGACACCGTAGATAAACTTTACTTTCTGCTTTTCCAATAGCTGCATTCCGTATTCGGACTGTTTGCGGCGCATCTGCTTCGGATTGCGCTTGGTTTCCTTGGAATAGCCGAGAACAGCCGGCGACAAGCCCAACGTCTTGCAGCGCTTCAGAACGGGCTGTGTATTCTTTGCCATAGTTTTTAATACCTCCTCACATTAAACGCGTCTGATTTTCGGCGGTCTGCATCCATTATGCGGCACCGGCGTAACATCACGGATAACGGTAATCTCGAGTCCCTGCGTCTGAAGCGCACGAATCGCCGATTCTCTGCCCTGACCGGGACCTTTTACATAGACCTCAACGCTCTTCATACCGTTGTCGGCGGCAATTTTCGCCGCACTTTCCGCCGCCATCTGCGCGGCAAATGCAGTGGATTTTCTGGACCCCTTGAAGCCGAGCTCTCCGGCGGACGCCCATGATACCGTATTGCCGTTTACATCAGTGATAGTCACGATGGTATTGTTATAGGTCGCACGGATATGAGCCGCGCCTTTTTCGACATTTTTGCGTTCGCGGCGTTTTCTGACTACCTTTTTGGTTGCTGCTGCTTTAGCCATGATTTGTCTATCACTCCTTATTTCTTCTTATTTGCAATGGTTTTTGCAGGACCTTTTCTGGTTCTTGCATTTGTCTTCGTTCTCTGACCGCGGACAGGCAGCCCTTTTCTGTGCCGGATTCCGCGATAACAGCCGATTTCCACCATTCTCTTGATGTCCATCGAAACGTCACGACGCAGGTCGCCCTCCACCTTATGGAAATTTTCGATTTCATCACGAAGCTTGGAAACATCGTCTTCTGTCAGATCCTTGCAGCGGGTATCCGGATTGATTCCCGTTTTTGCAAGAATCTTGTTCGAGGTCGCTCTGCCGATCCCGTAAATATACGTAAGACCGATCTCAACTCTCTTCTGATTTGGAATTTCAACGCCAGCTATACGAGCCATTCTGGAAATACACCTCCCTCTTTTGTAGTCCGATTAGCCCTGTTTCTGCTTATGCTTGGGATTCTCGCAGATGACCATGACATGGCCTTTTCTTTTGATTATCTTGCATTTGTTGCACATTTTTTTGACGGAAGGCCTCACTTTCATGTGGTTTGCACCGTTCCTTTCTTTCTTGAGTTGTAAAATAGTTTTCCGAGATTTTCAGCTCTCACGGGATCTCCACGTGATACGACCCTTATTGAGGTCGTAAATCGAAACTTCGACGGTTACCTTATCCCCCGGAACAATTTGAATCGAATTCATACGCAGTCTGCCCGATATCTGCGACAGCACAATGTGGCCGTTGGGCAGCTTTACTTTGAAGGTTGCGCCGGGCATCGCCTCGATGACCGTACCTTCAAATTCCATCACGTCGTCCTTTGGCATAATGCCCCTCCTTAAATTCTGAAATTTAACCTTGGGTCAGCGTTTCAAGATTCAGAGACGAAATTCTCCGGCGTAAAAAGCTGTCGTTTGCCCTTCCCGACCGAAGATGCCCCGCATCCTCCTCCGATAGCCTTGTAATGACATGCAAATGCCGCATCTTTTTCTTTTTCGGAGCCGCAAGCTTTCGCGTTTTTCCATCCGCCACAAGCACATACCTCTCGTCGAGACCCGCCACGATGACAAGGATGAGTCCCGCATCGTGCCCCGCCATGGAAACGGCGATATCACCGACTCTCGGATCTTCCCTATGCGGAATTATCTTCTCTTTTTCGAAATGTTTTCTTTTTTTCATAGTAGACCGAGGAAAATCATTCCTCCACAAAAGTGAGAAAAACGGGGTCTGCGTCCGTTACCGCAACGGTATGCTCATAATGCGCCGAAAGCGAGCCGTCTGCCGTAATGACAGTCCAACCGTCTGAGAGCACCTTTACATCTGCGGTCCCCATATTGATCATCGGCTCAATGGCGATGGTCATGCCGGGATAAAGTCTTGCGCCTCTGCCGGCGGTTCCGAAATTCGGGACTTCGGGGTCCTCATGCAGATTTTGTCCGACCCCATGACCCACGTACTTGCGTACGACGCCATAGCCGAAGCTCTCTGCATATTCGCTCACCGCCCTGCCGATATCTCCGATTCTGCCGCCTGCCACCGCTTTTTTCGCCGCGCGAAAAAAGCTTTCTCTTGTCACCTTGATGAGCGCTGCGGCCTCCTCACTGATTTTACCGACGCCAAAGGTATTCGCACTGTCTCCGTGAAAGCCGTGATAACACGCGCCGACATCAATTTTTACGATGTCTCCCTCGTGCAGAATCCTGTCTGCCTTCGGTATGCCATGAATGACCTCGTTGTTGATGCTGATGCAGGCACTGCCGGGAAAGCCTCCGTAACCGAGAAACGATGGTACCGCGCCGCACTTTTCGATATAATGCCGGATGACTGTATCGATTTCTTTTGTACTGACACCCTCTTTTATATGCTCGCGCGCTGCAAGAATCGCTTCTCCTGTAATCCTTCCCGCTTTACGCATAATAGCCAACTGTTCGCTGTTTTTGATCTGAATCATGAATCAGCCTCTGATGCTTTCAATCGCCGAAAGCGTGAGCGCCGTCGTATCCTCGATCTTTTCCTGACCGACAACGGTCTTCAGCACGCCCTTTTCGGCGTAATAATCCTTAAGCGGCTCCGTCTGCTCATGATATACGGAAAGTCGGCTCTTGATAACCTCGGGCTTGTCATCTGCTCGGATCACAAGTTCTCCGCCGCATTTATCACAAATACCCTCCACCGCACAAGGCTTATATTCGAGGTGATACGAAGCACCGCAGCTTCCGCAAAGCCTGCGTCCGCCGAGTCTTTTGATGATATCCTCATCCGAAACTTCAATGCTGATAACACCGTCCATGCGCACACCCATCGCATCCAATGCTTTTGCCTGCGCAACCGTGCGCGGAAAGCCGTCGAGAATAAATCCGCCCTTGCAGTCATCCTTTTGCAGACGCTCCTTGATGATGTCGATAACGACCTCATCTGGCACAAGTGCACCGTCATCGATATACTGCTTTGCCTTACGACCAAGCTCGGTTCCGGCTCCGATTGCTTCACGCAGAAGCGCTCCTGTCGAAATGGCAGGAATGCCATAACGTTCTGAAACAATCTCCGCCTGCGTACCCTTTCCGGCGCCCGGGGCGCCGAGAAACATCAGTTTCATATGCGTTCTCCTTTCCCAAGTATTCCCTAGCATCAGCGACAGGACCCTGCCGCTGATGCTCCAAGTCCATGTTTAATCGAGGAAGCCCTTGTAATGACGCATGGTCATCTGTGCTTCCATTTCACGCACCGTCTCCAGGATAACGCCAACTACGATGAGCAGCGTTGAGCCGCTGAACGAAATGACGTTCAAAAGTCCGCCCGTCACAATATTGAGAAGCAGCGGGAAACACGCGACAATACCAAGGAAGAGCGCGCCCATGAGGACAATCTTGCCAAGCACCTTCTTGATATAAAGAGCCGTCGGTCGGCCGGGACGAATGCCCGGAATGGAGCCGCCCTGCTGCATCAGATTGTTGGCAACCTCAACGGGATTAAAGGAAATGGAAATATAGAAATAGGCAAATGCAATAATCAGGACAAACAGCAAAATCATATAGACCCAGCTGTCGGTTGCAAAAATCCTATAGAAGAAATTGGTTGAGGAAACACCGACAAACTGCATAATCGTAATCGGAAGGGATATGATTGTGCTCGCAAAGATGATTGGCATAACACCGGACATATTGAGCTTAATCGGAAGATTGGAGCTTTGTCCGCCATACATCTTTCGCCCGACCGTTCGCTTTGCATACTGAACGGGGATTCTCCGCTCTGCGTCCGACATATAGGTGACAAACACAATCGAACCGACCAGAACGAGGATAACCGCTACCCAAAGAACGATTTGGAGCCAAAGCGGGACATAATCGCCATCGAAGTAGCCGCCGCTCTGCTTTGCTGTCAGATTCTGTGCGAACTGGACAAACGTAGACGGCAGACCAGCCACGATGTTGGCAAACAGAATCATGGAAATGCCGTTGCCGATGCCCTGCTCGTCGATTCTCTCGCCAAGCCACATGACAAGGCACGCGCCCGCCGTATAGCATGCGATAATGACGATAGCAGCAAACACCTTTGCGCCGCCCGAATACGGAACCACATTGCCTCCCAGATCGGAATCCAGAATGGCATAATATCCGTATGAAGTGATAACGGCAAGAACAAGTGTTACATAACGGGTAATCTTTTCAATCTTCTTTCTTCCCGCCTCGCCATCCTTTGACATTCTCTCAAGCGCGGGAATCGCGATCGTGAGAAGCTGCATAATAATCGATGCGTTGATATATGGCGTTACGGAAAGAGCAAGCAGTGTCGCTCTGGAAAAAGCATAGCCAGAGAGAATATTCAGATAGGAAAGTATTCCCTCGCTATACAGATTCGCAGCCGCCTGCATGGATTGGTAATCAATGAAAGGAACCGGAATTGCTGCGCCGACGCGGTATAAGAATACGATGAAAAGCGTGAAGAGGATCTTCCGGCGTAGCTCCGGAATGGTCCACGCATTTCTCAGCGTTTTTAGCACTTATACCACCTCGCACTTTCCGCCTGCGGATTCAATCTTTTCCTTCGCACTGGCGGAAAAAATTGCAGCTTTAACCGTAACTTTCTTTGTAAGCTCGCCGCGCCCGAGAATTTTCACGCCGTCGAGCGTTTTTCTGATAATACGCTTTTCAAGAAGAGCTTCGGCATCCACAACCGCGCCATCCGTAAAAGCATCCAACGCTTCTACGTTTACAATGGCATACTGCTTGGCAAACTTATTGTGGAAGCCTCTTTTCGGAAGTCTTCTGTAAAGCGGAATCTGACCGCCTTCAAAGCCCGGTCTGACTCCGCCGCCGGAGCGCGCGTTCTGTCCTTTATGACCTTTGCCCGCGGTCTTTCCGTTGCCGGAGCCTGTGCCTCTTCCCTTGCGGAAAGCCGGTCTTACAGAACCCTCAGCCGGTGAAAGTTCATGTAGCTTCATTTGGGTATCCTCCTTACACTGTGAATTTTTGCTCGTAATTCATTTTTTACAATGTATATTGCTTATACATTTTCCACCTTGATAAGGTGTGAGACAATTTTAACCTTACCCAAAACGGAAGCATCGTTTTTCTGAACCGTCACATCCCCGATCTTACGAAGACCGAGCGATTTTGCAACTGCCTTTTGTTTGGGGCTTGAACCGATAAGGCTTCCGGTGAGTGTAATTTTGAGCTGTTCCATCTCTCCGTACCTCCTTATTTCAACGAATCCTTGTTGATGCCGCGGATTGCCGCAACCTCTTCTGCCGTGCGAAGCGCCTTGAGTCCTTCAAATGTCGCCTTGACAACGTTTGACGGATTGCTCGAACGGATACATTTTGCACGGATGTCCTTGATGCCGGCCATTTGAACAACAGAACGGACCGTACCGCCCGCGATAACACCGGTACCGGGAGCCGCCGGCTTGAGAAGCACGCGCGCCGCACCGTATTCACCGATGACCTCATGCGGAATGGTCGTCCCCTTGAGGGATACCTCGATGATATTTTTCTTTGCATCCTCGATTCCCTTGCGAATCGCCTCAGGATATTCGGATGCTTTTCCGAGACCGTAGCCGACATGCCCGTTTTCGTCGCCTACCACCATGATTGCAGTCTGGCGTGCGATGCGTCCGCCCTTAACGGTCTTGGAAACACGGTTGGTGGCAACGGTAACCTCTTTTAGATCAAGCGTTGCCGGATCGATTCTTTTCGCCATGTTTTTCCTCCTCCTCAGAACTTAAGTCCGCCTTCGCGGGCGCCTTCTGCAAGTTCTTTTACTCTGCCCTGATAGACATAGCCGCCGCGGTCAAATACCACCTCGGTAATGCCCTTTTCAAGAGCTCTCTCGGCAATGGTCTTGCCGATCTGCTTTGCTGCGTTTTTGTTTCCGCCGTTGCCTTCAAAAACCTTTTCAAGGGTGGATGCGGATACAAGCGTTACACCGTTTACATCGTCGATAATCTGCGCATTGATATTGGCAAGAGAACGATAGACGCAAAGACGGGGCTTCTCCGGCGTACCGGAAATTTTGACGCGCACTCTCTTATGACGAACAAGACGCGCCTTATTGCTGTCTTTTCTTGATACCATGATACTCCACTCCTTTCTTTATTTACCGGTCTTTCCGGCTTTACGGCGGATACGCTCGCCGCTGTATTTCACGCCCTTGCCGAGATACGGCTCCGGCGGTCTCTTCTCGCGAATCTGAGCGGCAATCTGGCCGACCATCTGCTTGTCGATTCCGTTTACAACAACCGTTGTGGAGTTCGGAACATCAAATGTGATGCCGTCTTTTTCCTCAAACAGAATCGGATGCGAATGACCGAGGTTGAGCGTCAGCGTCTTTCCCGACTTTGCAGCACGGTATCCAACTCCGACGATTTCAAGCGTTTTAGAATATCCGCTTGTCACACCATCCACCATATTGGCGATAAGCGTTCTGGAAAGACCGTGGAGCGAACGATTTTCGCGCTCGTCGTCCGGACGGCTTACCTTTACGACGCTGCCGTCGACGGCAACCGTCATATTCCTGTGGATAGGAGTGCTGAGCGTTCCTTTCGGGCCCTTTACCGTGACGACATTCGCCTCGTCAACCGTAACGGTAACACCAGCGGGAACGGCAATTTCTTTTCTACCAATTCTTGACATATCCGTTTACCTCCCCAATTACCATACGAAAGCGAGTACTTCGCCGCCTACATGGAGCTCGCGTGCCTTTTTATCGGTCATAACGCCCTTGGATGTGGACACAATCGCAATACCGAGCCCATTCATGACCTTCGGCATATCCTCACAATTGGAATAGATGCGAAGTCCAGGTTTGGACACTCTGCGCAGTCCCTGAATAACTTTTTGTTTGCCGCGACCGTATTTGAGCGTGATGCGGATGATGCCCTGCTTGCCGTCTTCAATAATCTGATAGCCGGCAATATAGCCTTCCTCCTTGAGGATATCCGCAATCGACTTTTTCATGCCGGAGGCAGGAATGTCGACCGTCTCATGCTTTGCACTGTTTGCATTTCGGATACGGGTCAGCATATCGGCAATAACATCTGAAATTTGCATGGTTTTGTCCTCCTTTAATGCAAGTGTTTTCATGGTTTTGGGAGACTGCTTCTCCCTACGCCGAGTCCTTGCTGCCGGCAGCAGCCGGCGGCCGGCCGATGGTTAAAGCCTCACGGCTTTCCTTTCGGCAAGATCGGAGTATTTATTCCATTCCGGCGGAAAACCGGAATTTTGCGCTTACCAACTGGCTTTCTTGACACCGGGAATCTGTCCCTTGTAAGCAAGCTCGCGGAAGCAGATACGGCAAACGCCGAATTTCCGGAGATAACCGTGAGGCCTGCCGCAGATTTTGCAGCGGTTATATTCTCTTGTGGAATATTTCTGCGGTCTCTGCTGTTTGACCTTCATTGAGGTTTTTGCCATTTTCTCTTACCTCCTAAATTATTTCGCAAACGGAGCGCCCATCAGCTCGAGCAGCTCTTTTGCCTCTTCGTCGGTTGAAGCCGTCGTGACAAAGGCAATGTCCATACCGCGGATCTTGTCGACCTTATCGTACTCGATTTCCGGGAATATCAGCTGCTCCTTGATGCCAAGGGAATAATTGCCGCGCCCGTCAAAGGCGTTGGGACTGATTCCCTTAAAGTCGCGCACACGCGGCAGTGCAAGGTTGAACAGTCTGTCCATAAATTCGAACATTCTGTCGCCGCGAAGCGTTACCTTGACGCCGATCTTCATGCCCTGTCTGACCTTGAAGTTTGCAACCGACTTTCTCGCGTAGGTCGGCACGGCTCTTTGACCGGTAATCGCTGTGATTTCTTCAATAATATTATCAATCGCTTTTGCATTGTCCTTTGCATCGCCCGCGCCTACGTTGATCACAATCTTGTCAAACCGCGGAATCTGCATCGGGCTTTTGTAAGAAAATTTCTTCATCAATGCGGGAGCGACTTCTTGCCTGTAGTAATCTTTCAGTCTTGCCATTTTCCGTTCCCTCCGCATTAAATTTTCTTTCCGCATTTGGCACAAACGCGGATTTTCTTTCCGTCCTCGATTTTCACCTTGGAACGGACGCCCTTACCGCAGCTCGCGCAGTAAAGCGCGACCTTATCGGCATAGATGGCACCCTCCACCTTGATGATGCCGCCTGCCTGACCCTGCTTTCTGGGCTTCATATGCTTTGTCTGGACATTGACCTTCTCGACAATGACCTTATGCTCGTCGGGAGACACCGCGACAACCTTCCCCTTGGCGCCCTTGTCGTCGCCGGAAAGTACAATAACGGTATCGTCTCTTCTTACATGAACCTTATTCATCCCCGATTCCTCCCTTACAGTACTTCCGGAGCGAGGGAAAGAATCTTGATATAATCCTTCTCACGCAGCTCTCTCGCCACAGGCCCGAAAATACGGGTGCCTCTCGGCGTTTTGTCTTCTTTGATAATGACGGCCGCATTCTCATCGAATTTGAGATAGGAGCCGTCCGCTCTTTTGATACCCTTCACCGAACGGACAATGACGGCTCTGACGACCTCGCCCTTTTTCACGGTTCCGCCGGGCGCCGCTTTTTTGACGCAGGCGACCACAACATCTCCGATATTGCCGTATCTTCTTCCGGTACCGCCGAGCACTCTGATGCACATAAGCTCTTTCGCGCCGGTATTATCGGCGACCTTCATCAATGATTGTTGCTGTATCATTGTGCTTTCCTCCTTGAATATTCACATCTCACAGGCTGCGATATACGCTCTAGCCTTGCACTATGAATTTATTTTGCTTTCTCGATGATCTGAACCAGACGCCATCTCTTTTCCTTGGAAAGAGGTCTTGTCTCCATGATCATGACCTTGTCGCCGATGCCGCACTCGTTGTTCTCGTCGTGCGCTTTGAATTTCACCGTTCTTTTGATGACTTTGCCGTAGACCGGATGTTTCACGTTGTCCTCAATCGCAACGACGATGGTTTTATCCATTTTATCGCTTACGACCTTGCCGACTCTTGTCTTTCTGAGATTTCTCTCCATCGTTTCACTCATGACATACTCTCCTCTCTATGGCTTATTCCGCTTCCTTCTCGCGAAGGACCGTCATCACTCTCGCGATGTCGCGTTTGACATCGGAGATCTTGTGGGGATTGTCGAGCTGATTGATCTCATTCTGGAAACGAAGCTTGAAAAGGTCGCTTTTCAGCTCCTTGAGCTTAGAGGTGAGTTCAGCGGAAGTCATGCTTCTCAGTTCCGTAGCTTTCACTGTATTATTCCTCCCCTGCTTCTTTTTTCACGAATTTACATTTGATCGGGAGCTTGTGCGACGCAAGGCGCATGGCTTCTTTGGCGACTTCCTCAGAAACGCCGTCCATCTCAAACATAACCCGTCCCGGCTTCACCACGGCAACCCAATATTCCGGAGAACCCTTACCGGAACCCATTCGGGTTTCCGCCGGCTTCTCGGTGATAGGCTTGTCGGGGAAAATCTTGATCCAAACCTGACCGCCACGCTTGATATAACGCGTCATAGCAATACGGGCAGCCTCAATCTGATTGCTCGTGATCCATGCGGGCTCAAGCGCCGCAAGACCATAAGAGCCGTATGTCACCGTATTGCCGCGGGTCGCCTTGCCTTTGAGACGGCCGCGATGCACACGTCTGTATTTAACTCTCTTTGGCAACAACATTTCTTCTGCCTCCTTCTCTGGACTCTCTCGGGGCGCCTGCGCCTCCCTGTCTCGGCGCGCCGCCTCTGCGGTCTCCACGGCCGCCGCGATCCCCGCGGCCTGCACCTCTGCGGTCGCCGCGGTCACGGCGATCCCGTCTCTCGCGTCTTTCAGCGGGCGCTTCCGTCTGGGCGCCGGCTCTGCCGGAGAGTACTTCGCCTTTATAAATCCAAACCTTTACGCCGATCTTTCCATAAGTGGTGTTAGCTTCCCAGAAACCATAGTCGATGTCCGCTCTGAGCGTCTGAAGCGGAATGGTTCCCTCATGATAATGCTCGCTTCTCGCGATCTCGGCGCCGCCGAGACGTCCGGAAACGGAAATTTTAATTCCCTTCGCGCCAAGTCTCATCGTTCTGCCGATGGCTTGCTTCATCGCGCGGCGGAATGCCACACGCTTCTCAAGCTGCTCGGAAATAGCTTCCGCAACAAGCTGAGCATTGATATCCGGATTTTTGATCTCAACCACATTGACGCTGACAGCCTTGCCGGTCATTTTTTCGATGGCAGCACGAAGCTTTTCGATCTCCGAGCCGCCGCGTCCGATGACCATACCGGGCTTCGCGCAGTGAATAAAGACCTTGACTCCTGCGTTTGAGCGCTCGATTTCCACCTTCGGAATTCCGGCAAGCTTCAATTTGTCCTTCAGATATTTTCTGATTTGATAATCGGAGACAAGGGTATCGCCGAAATCTTCATCTTTGGCGAACCATCTTGAATCCCAATCTTTGATGACACCGACACGCAGACCGTGCGGATTAACCTTCTGACCCATTCTTCCTGCCTCCTTTTCAAGCTTCTTCTTTTTCCTTGAGAGCAATCGTCACATGACTGGTTCTCTTCAGGATTCTGTCTGCGCTTCCCCTTGCACGGGGCATGATTCTTTTCAGCGTCGGTCCCGGGCAGACGAAGCATTCGGATACGTACAGTCTGCTCACATCCATGCTGAAATTGTGCTCCGCGTTCGCAACCGCGCTTTTCAACAGCTTGATGAGGTATTCACTCGCAGATTTAGGAGTGTTTTTCAGAATTGCCATTGCCTCTCCCGCATCCTTCCCTCTGATGAGGTCAAGCACAATCTGTACTTTGCGCGGGGATATTCTGGCATATTTTAGGTATGCTCTTGATTCCATTTGATTTTGCCTCCCTTCGCTTTGGTGCGAGATTATTTACCGTTGTTGGATGTTTTTGAACCTGCATGGCCCTTAAACGTTCTGGTGGGTGCAAACTCGCCGAGTCTGTGGCCGACCATATCCTCGGTCACATAGACCGGAACGTGCTTTCTGCCGTCGTGAACCGCAATGGTATGTCCCACAAACTCAGGGAAAATCACGGACGCGCGGGACCATGTCTTAATCACCTTTTTTTCGCCCTTTTCATTCATCGCAACGACTCTTGAGAAGAGCTTCTCTTCCACGAAAGGTCCTTTTTTCAGGCTTCTGCTCATTTTATTGCCCTCCTCCTTTATTTACCGTTTCTATGCTTGACGATGAACCGCTCGGTTCTCGCCTTCTTGTCTCTCGTCTTATAGCCGAGAGCAGGCTTGCCCCACGGGGTCACAGGAGAGGGGCGTCCGATCGGCGAACGGCCCTCGCCGCCGCCGTGCGGATGGTCGCAGGGGTTCATAACGGAGCCGCGGACCGTCGGACGAATGCCGCGGTGGCGCGTTTTACCTGCTTTACCGATTTTCACGTTTTCATGGTCGATGTTGGAAACCTGACCGATCTGGGCGCGGCAGTCAAGACGAATCAGCCTCACCTCACCAGAAGGAAGTCTTACCTGCGCCATACCGTTCTCTTTTGCCATCAGCTGTGCTGCCGAGCCCGCCGAACGGACAAGCTGGCCGCCCTTGCCGGGATACAGCTCGATGTTGTAAATAAACGTGCCGACGGGAATATTCGCAATCGGAAGCGTGTTGCCGGGCTTGATATCGGCATTCGCCCCGGAGTATACCTTGTCTCCGTCGGTAAGGCCGACAGGCGCAATCATATATTTCTTCGTGCCGTCCTCATATTGCAGAAGCGCGATATAAGCGGTTCTGTTCGGATCGTATTCGATACCGATAACGGTCGCCGCCTCGTCCGTATAGGCACGCTTGAAATCGATGATTCTGTATTTCTGCTTATTGCCGCCGCCCTTGTGGCGGACCGTGATTCTGCCGTAGCTGTTTCTGCCGGCATGCTTTTTCTTGATCACAACAAGACTTTTTTCGGGAGAGAATTTCGTGATTTCCGCGAAATCCGGCACCGACATATTGCGTCTTGCGGGCGTTGTCGGTTTATACTTGATCGTAGCCATTCTCTTACCTCCTCATCAAATCATGCCGTCGAAGAACTCGATGGTTTTCGAATCCGCCTTCAGCGTGACGATGGCTTTCTTCCAAGCCTTCGTATAGCCGGCATGAACGCCGAGTCTCTTCGGTTTCTTTTTCATATTGATTGTGTTGACCTTTGCCACCGTAACGCCGAAAGCCTCCTCAACCGCCTGCGCGATTTCGGGCTTGGTCGCATTCTTCTGAACCTCGAAGGTGTAGCGTTTGGATTTTGTCGCCTCAAGGCTCTTTTCCGTCACAACCGGTCTTACGATAATATCGTGAGCAAATTTCATGCGTACACCTCCTCGATTTTCTTCACCGCATCCAGCGCCACGACAAGCTTGTCGCAGTTTAAGATATCGTAAACATTGAGCGTGTTGACATAGGCTGTTTTCACACCCGGAATATTGGCAAAGCTCTTTGTCGTCATCTCGTCTTTCGCAGGAAGCACGACGAGCGCTTTTCCTGCGGCGCCGACGTCGGAGAGCATCTTCACCATCGCGCGCGTTTTATATTCGGTCGCCGCGATAGCATCCACCACCACCAACGCCTCATCGGCAACTTTGCTCGAGAGAGCGCTCTTCATGGCGACTCTCTTGACCTTTTTATTGAGGTCGACACGATAGGATCTTGGCTTCGGCCCGAGCGCCACGCCGCCGTGTGTCCACTGGGGAGCGCGTGTGGAACCCTGTCTTGCTCTGCCTGTACCCTTTTGTCTCCACGGCTTTTTTCCGCCGCCGGAAACTTCCGTTCTTGTAAGCGTCGACTGCGTGCCCTGTCTCTGGTTGAGAAGGTACGCCCTGACAGCGGCGTGGAGCACGGCCGCATTGACCGCAGCGGCAAACACGGAATCCGCAAGCTCGACGGTTCCGACCTCTTTGCCGGTCATGTCCAAAACTTTCATGTTAGGCATCGTTTCTTCCTCCTTCTCACGCCTTGACTGTGTTGCGAATGAACACGATACCGCCCTTGGCACCGGGGACGGCACCCTTCACGGCAATCAGATTTTTATCGGCGTCGACACGGACAACATCGAGGTTGAGGACCGTCACCTGCTCGTTTCCATATTGCCCCGCCATTTTCTTGTTTTTAAAGATTCTGGACGGACTGGAGTTCGCGCCCATAGAACCCGGCTGACGATGAACCGGCCCGACGCCGTGCGTCATGCGCAGCTTGTGGCAGCCCCATCTTTTGATAACACCGGAATAACCACGGCCTTTCGTGATACCGGTAACGTCCACTCTGTCTCCTGCCGCAAACACATCGGCGGCGATAATGTCGCCCACGTTCATATTGGCCGCATCGTCCAGTCTGAATTCTTTCAGATGCTTTTTCATTGCCACGCCTGCTTTTGTGAAGTGTCCTTTTTCCGCCTTGTTCAGCTTTCTCTCCACAATATCCTCAAAGCCAAGCTGAACGCTGGAATAGCCGTCCTTTTCCACAGTTTTCTTCTGCGCCACCACGCAGGGACCGGCTTCAATGATGGTTACCGGAATGACGTTTCCGATTTCATCGAAAACCTGTGTCATACCGATTTTCTTTCCGATAATACCCTTTTTCATGTTTTTCCTCCTTATAAGGTTATTGGTTGACCACCGCTCACCGCGGGCGGGTCAACTTGACCAACCGGATCATGCGCAAAAAACGCGCATGCCCCTCCGGAAATCTGCCTCTCGCTCCGATTTAGAGTTTGATTTCGATTTCAACGCCGGCCGGAAGTTCGAGGGACGTGAGAGCCTCGATGGCTTTCTGAGACGGCTTGATAACATCAATCAGTCTCTTGTGAGTTCTGTACTCAAACTGTTCACGGCTGTCCTTATCTTTGTGGACTGCGCGGAGAATGGTGATGATCTCCTTTTCCGTGGGAAGCGGAATGGGGCCTGACACAGTCGCACCGTTTCTTTTTGCGGTTTCCACAATCTTTTCCGCCGCCGCATCGACCAGCGTATGGTCGTAGCTTTTCAGTCTGATTCTGATTTTTTCACTTACTGCCACTTGATTTTGCCTCCTTGCATCATGATTTCATTTGTGTCGGCGTACACCGGAGCTTCTTCTATAAACTATTTCTATTGGGAAGCACACAGTGCGCGGTTCCTCTTGAACACCATCCCGGGCGTTTCCAACCACCCTAAGAAAAAACCGGAAAACTCCGGCTGTCGCATTCCTTTTTCGGATTGACGCCGCACGCGGCGCAATATCCGGAATACCGTCGTTCACAGAACGAAACCGTCGCCCGTTTATCGGACATACTCTGCGGAAATTCCCCGTTTCCACGGCAACCTCCCGCTTCCTCGCACATCAAGCTTTTCTATTTTAGCGTATTTCCCCGATAAAATCAAGACTTTTTCAAACTTTTCAAAAGTATTTCCGGAAAACTTTAGAGAATTTTTTGCCGTTTTTTTGTCTATTATTCACAAATTTCATCTTTTTTTCAAAAAACGGCGCATTTTCTCCGTTTCTATGCTATAATAGGGACGTTACACTTCCGGGAACTCCTCGCTACGGAAGCTGCCGAAGGGTTCCCCGAGGCAGCAGAAGCCCAAAGAACCAACAAACAAAGCGGAGGCTTTGACAGTACGGATGAAAAAAGAAATCACATACATGACCCGCGGCACTTGCTCGCGTCAAATCAACGTTCAGATAGAAGACGGAATCATCCGGTCGGTACAGTTCGTCGGCGGCTGCAACGGCAACACGAAAGGAATTTCCGCGCTCGTTCAGGGAATGAAAGCGGAAGATGTAGTAAAACGTCTGAAAGGCACAGACTGCGCAGGGAGAGGAACCTCCTGTCCTGATCAGCTTGCGCACGCAATCGAGGAAGCGATAAAAGACAATGATCGTTGACGCACATACCCATTGTTTCCCGAACGCGTTGGCACCCCGCGCTCTTTCTAAAATTAAAGGCGAATGACGCTCTGTTTCCCAGATGTGACGCCACAGCAGATGGACTGCTCTCCGTGCTTGACCGTGATGGCGTCGACAAATGCTTTGTTCTGAACATCGCCACCAATGCCCGTCAGCAGGACCATGTCAATGAATTTGCCGTGCAGATCAACCATTATCAGAATCGGATTTATTCCTTTGGATCCATCCATCCCGATTATCCGAATATTCGCACAGCAGCAAAACAAATCAAAGAAGCCGGACTCTGCGGCGTCAAGCTTCATCCGGATTTTATGGGATATGACATCTGCGACGACAAGTTCACGCCTATCTTTGCCGCCTGTGCGGAATATGCGCTACCTGTTGTCATCCACGCGGGAATGGATCCCACCTCTCGTGCGCATGTTCATGCGAAGCCGGAAGACGTTGCCAAGATTTTGGAACGCTTCCCCTCCCTGCGTCTGTGCGCCGCGCATTTCGGGGATGCATCCAATCCCGATAGCGTGCTACGTCATCTGTTGCGTTTCTTAGAACAGCTTGCCCTTTCCGAGGAGCAGCGGCAGCTTATCTTAGGTGAAAACGCTCTCCGATTTCTTCATATGTAAATCACACGGCAAATGTCGTGTTATGCGCCGGTAGCTCAGCTGGATAGAGCATCAGATTCCGATTCTGGGGGTCGCGGGTTCGAATCCTGTCCGGCGCGCCACACCGGGACAAAGATTCCTCTTTGTCCCGGTTTATTTTTTCTCATTCACCGTACCGAAAAGAGGGAAAATCGGTTCCGATGGAATTCCGCCGGAGCCGATTCTTGTTTTTCCAGTAAAAATGCTTTTCCATAAGGAGCTCCCCCGTCATGTGGCGCACCAATGGTTGGCAAAACCATCCCGAGCATTCTGCTGGGGCCATCTCCCTCACTGGACGCGAAAAGGGTCCCGCCACCGGATCGGCGTGGGACCGCTCCTCTCCATTATAGAACCGAAACGTATTATCTATCTTATCAGAAAACCGTCAGTTTCCGAGTCCCTCGGAAAAATCCTCCCCCTCATGAACCTGCGGATAATAGCTGCCATAGCAATAATCATACGGCTCGTCGAATTCCATTTTCAAAACGGCGATTCCAAGATTCTCATCCGGGGACATTTCGGGCAGATTTTTCAGCAGGATGCGATGTCCGTCCATTTCAAAGTCCATGTCCTCCCCCGTCGAAAGCAGCGATATGCGGCGCGGCGCCTTCCTATAGCCTCCGAATACCATCTCGCCCGTGTCCGGCCAGATATAATTCCAGACATATACGGTTTTTGCATCCGGAGAGATTGTACACTTGGAAACGTTATTGGCGCCGCATTCCCATCCGGAAAAGGATTTTTTGAGTCCGTAAGCAGCTTCTCCGTTCTCACGCAGCCACGCGCCGACTTTCTTCATCGGCTCCACCGCCTCTGCCGGGACCGAGCCGTCCGCACGCGGGCCGATATTGAGCAGCAGATTGCCGCCCGCAGCGGCACATCTCTGAAGCATACGAACGATCTGGTTCCCTGTATACGAATAGGGGGCAACCTGTTTTTCGTCCACATAGCCCCACGAAATGCCATTGAAGGTCATACAGGCTTCCCAATCGCTTCCGTCCTCCGCCTTAATGGCATCCTCCGGCGTAAAGAAATCCTCCGGCATCCGGCTACGGTTGTTAATAAGGATATCCGGCTGAAGCTGCCGGATTTTATAATTCCGGTTCACGGAGTCCCACTTTGCCGAGCTCATGCGGGGCCACGGCATGTCATACCAGAGAATATCGATTTTCCCGTAATTCGAAAAAAGCTCTCTGTTGAGTTCTTCAATATATTTTGTAAAACGAATACGTGCCGCCTCGTCGGTCATACATCGCCATGCGTCCGGATGACGCCAATCCATAAGAGAGGAATACAGTCCTATCTTCAAGCCGTATTTCCGGCAGGCATCGACAAATTCACGGACGATATCGCGGTGCGGACCGTAATTCACGGAATTGAAAGGATTGACCTTGGAATCCCATAGTGAAAAGCCCTCATGATGGCGCGTTGTCAGCACGGCATACCTCGCGCCCGCCTCCTTGGCAAGCCGGCACCATTCCTCGGCGCAGTCCTCCTTCGGACAGAACGCAGAAGCAAGCTTTTCATAATCGGAGATTTTGATATTTTCCCACACCTGCGCCCATTCCCCCATACCATGAGAGGAGAACAGTCCATAATGGATAAACATGCCGAAACGCGCCTCTCGGAACCATCGGATCCGCTTTTCCTTGGTTTCGGCACAAAACGCCGCATAGTCTTCATACGTCATGTCAATGCTCCTCCCCGCCAATGGACAGAATAAACTCTTTTGCATACGGAAGCGATTCGATCCAACGGCATACCTCATGCCATTCCGCAAGCTTATGCGAACGTCTCGCATAGTAGATATTGACTAGCACCTCATAATTCAGCGTGACGGTGCGAAGCTGATTATAGCTTGACGGAAGAAGCTGAATCATATCGTCCCAATATGCCTTATCCTTGGTTTCAAGAAAACGCAGCCGGCGCTCTTCCAGGCAGGCGATGACACCGTCCAGACACGCAAGCGCCACATCACTCATGCGGTCATGAGAAAAATCCTCTCGGCAAAATTCCTTTGCCTGGATTTTATGCATCGTGCTCGTGGAATTGGCGACGGTTCCGACCTTATAAGTATCGAATTCCTTCCACCAATACATAGGAGCCGTGATATCTACAGAAACGAGAATCTGACGGATAAACTTCCGGTGGTCGGAGCCGGCGCGGCAGAGCCGCATGCCGAGTCCGATATCGTTTTCACCAAGAATATAATATCCGTTCTCATCGTAATAGCTGTCGCTTTTCCCCCAACTGTTCAAGGGATTTCGCGCGCCGCGAATCGCGTTTTCCAGATTCATCACACAGGTTCTCTCGATACGGATCATGATTTTTGCTTCCTCCTTTTATTTGTTATGCTCATTTTTTAGCCGAAAATCACAGCAGCTCCGCGCTCATTTCCCATTTCAAAGGTCGCATAGCGCCCGTCATAAGCAAATGCCACAGGAGTTCCTGCCACGGTAACCGTCTCGGGACATTTCTCGGCAAACAGACGCACGCTGTAAGTTCTCTTTCCGATTCCGGCAAACTCCCCTTTTCTCTCACCGATTTGGATTTCGCAGTTCTTTTCTGTTTGCGTCATGGAAATATGGGTCACGGCGCGCTTTCCGCTTTCATATTCAAGGGAGATTCCGTCGTCCTCATAAAAATCATACTGAGAGTCGCCGTGCGGATAAAGCTCAAGGATGACGGCCTCCGTATCGCCCGGCTCCGTATGCTGACGCGGCTTGTCTGTCGGAAGAATCGCGCCGCCGCGCACAAAGAGGAATCCGCCGCGGTCCTCCGGGATTTCGGGCCTTATCAGCTGTCCGCCCTCATAGACCTTGCCGCTCCAATAATCGATCCAAACCGTACCCGCCGGCAGGTAAATTTCATCGGAAAACGCGCCGACAAGCAGGTTTTCTCCGAACATATATTCGCACACGGCATTTTGCAGCGCCTCGTCCTCAAACATCAGCGGCATGGCGCGGCATACCGGCATACCGACAAGATTCGCCGTGATGGCGGTCGAATAAATATAAGGCAGCAAACGATAGCGCAGCCTGTCGTAAAAAGCGAAGATCGGCTCGATTTCTTCGCCCGCCCACCATGGGTGAGCGAAGCCGTACCAACTGTTGAGCTGACACCATGCCGTGAAAAAGCAATAGTGCAGCCCCTCCTTCCGGAAAATCTCCATATCGCAGGTCAGATTGGAAATGCCGGACATGCCGCAGCTGAGTACCCACACCATGGTTTGCAGGCTTCCGCCGTTGTCACCCGTATTGGACGCCGTATAAGCGCCCGTTCCGGTATAGCCGCCGCAGTAATGGTGCATCGGGCGCATGCCCGTATATTCCGCCGCACCCCGGTACATATCCCGCACATAAAGCGTCTGAATGAGATTGTGCATTTCCGGCTCCCCTCTGCCGTTCGCATACATGCGTCTCTCATCTGCATTGTCGACGGTATGACAGGGGTCAAGCTTGAACGAGGATGCGCCGTCACAGATAAACTGCTTTAAGTGGTCGAACCAGTCGGGAATTTCCGGCGCCACCTCATGGCCGATGCGGCGTTCCTCCTCAGCCGTAAAATCATGCTCACAGCAAAGCCAAAGATGCAGCTTGAAGCCATAGCGGGCAAGCGCCGCGGAAAAGAAATTCGGATTGACGTGGCCCGGCTCCTTAGAGCGCGCCCACGGCTCGATCAGAAAACGCCCTCGGTTCCATTTTTTATCGACCGAAAAATCATAGCGCTTTTCCATCCAACCCGGCTCAAGGCTGATGGAATCACACGGCAGCTTTTTCTCGCGGAAAGTCGCCGCATTGCGCATGATTTCATATTGGTCCGCCGTATACTGGTCGATAAACGCCAGTCCATACGCCCACTTCGGGAGCAGCATCGGGCGTCCTGTCACAAAGGTATAACGTTCAAGAATGGCCGCCAGGCTCTCGCCCGCGAACAGCGTAAAATCGATATCGCCGTCCGGCAGATACCAAATAATCTCATGCGGAGAATGGGCGCATACGTCGATGCCGTGCCACCATGTGGAATTGCAGAGAATTCCATAGCCCGCCTTGGTCATCAGAAACGGAACCGGTATTTCGTTGCTCTGGTAAACGACACGCTCGAGGTAGGTTCTGCCGTTGAGCACGATACGATCCGTATTAGCGGCGCCAAGTCCGTAAAAGCGTTCCCCTTCGATACCGGTGAGCACCGCATATTTCGGATTCTGCTGAAAATCTACCGCGCCGAAGCCGCGCTTGCCATCCTCACCGATGATGAATTTCTGCGGCGGGCGCATGCCGTCAAGGACCTCGTTAAAGTAAGCCTTGACGGCGGCTGTTTCGGTGCTCCTGATATCCAGCTTCCGGGTGAAGCGGTCCGTTCCGAACGTAAGAACACCACCCTCAAACGTCACGGTAAGGCTGCCGGCAGAAAGTCCGTTCTCCGTGGAGATCCCTTCCGAACCGTCCGGCTTGCGATACAGGTTGTACCGGTCAAACAGAGATTCACTGTCAGGCTTTTCACTCATCCGCACACGAATCGAACAGTCTCCATATGCCGTAAGACGGACCTGTTTGCCCTCAAAGTCAAAAATTTTTTCCATTATTTTTATTCCTCCGAATTATTTTGCTTATATTCACCGGAGCACCTCGCGCATGGCGTATATCCGTGCTCCAAAAGATATTCGACGCTCTCTACTTCTATCTCCAAACGATTTTTCTCCGACATGCGCGAGGCATACACGCAGTCAGGCATCAGATGAAATACCATAGAGCTTTTGTTAATAAGGACCGTTATCCCGTTCTCCCGCACGGTAGATAGCGACGTGCTTTCCTCTGTTTGTTGGAACGAATGCTCCTGCGTATGGATGACGATATCCCCGCTATCCGTGCAGGATACCAAAATAAAAACAAGCAGAAAAATCCATACAAATCCCAGGCGCCGTTTCATTTCTCCTCTTCCTCTCCGGGTTTCATAAACACACTGTAATCGGCATCCGCCGGTAGCTTCAGAATGGCAAAAGACATTGGCGCAACCGCAAAAGTCTCCCCATCTGTCTGCGTCATCAGCTCCGACGCCGGAGCGTCACACCGAAATTCATAAAGCTCATCTGAACGATTGACCACAATGGAAAGCTTTTCTTTTTCCCAGTCCCGCTCATAACAAAGAATCTCGGCATCCACGTAGATAAGCGCAAAGTCCCCACACCTGAAAATTTTCTCGCGGCGGCGCAGCTTACCAAAGTTGCGGTAGAGCGCCGTAATCTCCTTATCCTCTTCTCCCCACGGAAACGGTCCCCGGCAGAACGGGTCAACATATCCCTCCATACCCGCCTCGTCGCCATAATAAATACACGGCACGCCCGGCAGCGTCATTTGTATGCAAACCGCGAGCCGCAGGCGCGCCTTGGCACGGTCACGCTCCGCAGGTGTCATACGGTGCTCGGCAAGCTCGGAATAGGAACACGCCTCTATCCGCTCGTCTCCGAGCGCCGTCAGAATCCGCTCCGTATCGTGCGTTCCGAGAATGTTCATGAGCGCATTTGCCGCCTCCGGCGGATAATGCCCGTATATGGTGAGCAGCGTGCTGCGCAGCAGCATGTAAGCCCCGCCTGTGAGATATTCAAGGATCGCACGGCGCACGGGATAGTTCATCACGGAATCCAGCTCTCCCCCGCGCAGATATTTTTTGCGAACCCCATAAGCAATCTTATCCGTCGCATCCTCCCAAACCTCGCCGATAAGAACCGCATCGACCTTTTCCTCCGCCGCCGTGCGGGCAAGCTCAGTAAGAAAATCGTCCGAAAGCTCGTCGGCGACATCGATTCGAAAACCGGCAATCCCCTCTCTCATATATCGGCGTATCACCCCATTCTCCCCGAAGAGAAACGCCCGGTAGGACGAAATATCCGAATTGACGCGCGGCAGAGTCGGAACCCCCCACCAGCAGTCGTATCGGTCGGGATACTGCGAAAAGGTATACCATGGATAGTAGGGAGAATCCTTCGACTGCGCGGCCCCCACGGAATCATAAGTCCCTTTTGCGTTAAAATAGATACTATCCGAGCCCGTATGGTTGAACACGCCGTCAAGCAGAACGGCAATTCCCCGCTTTTTCGCCTCCCTTATCAGACTCCTAAGCGCTGTATCGCCTCCGAGCATCGAATCGACCCGAAGATAATCCGCCGTATCATACCGGTGATTGGACGCAGCCTCGAAAATCGGATTGAGATAGAGGCAGGTCACGCCAAGGGACGCCAGATAATCGAGTTTCTGCACGATCCCCTCCAGGTCTCCGCCAAAAAATACGTTGTTTTTCTCGTTTTCCGCCTGATTTTTGAAATGAGAGGGAAACGTTTCACGATCACGGCACAGCACCGTCCCCTCTTTAGAAGGATGATTTCCCGCAGAAAAAAAACGGTCGGGAAAGATCTGATATATCACGCCGCCATACAGCCACTCCGGCGGACACGCGCGCTTTTCATAGACTAGAAGCTGAAAATCTCCCGCTTTGGTATCGGCGCCGACATAGCACTCAGAAAAATCATGCGCGCGGCGCATCATGTCAAAGGTTCCGAAGGCCGTATATACGCGATATTTGTAGAAAAACAGTCCACTCTTCGCCCCGGCAAGAAGCCGCGCCATCGGGATAGAAACGGAATAGCCTCTGGCCTGCTCCGTCAGCGAAAAGCGGAATCGCTCTCCGGTGTCATCCGAGATGAGAATCATCTCGGCACCAACGGTTGAATCCGGCACCAGAATCCGGAATTCGACCGTATCCGTTACCTCGAAAGCACTTCGGATTCCCGCGAACCTTCCGTTTGCATATTTGAATTCCAAAAGGCGCGTCGTCGCGCTCCTGCGTAAAAATCCGGCCATCGCTTACTCTGTTACCTGACTAAGATGCCAGATGCTGTTAGCATATTCCAAAATACTTCTATCCGAGGCAAAATACCCCGCTGCCGCAATGTTGCAGATCGCTTTTGAGGTCCACGCCGCACGATCCGCGTAGTCCAACAGAGCGGCACCGTATGTTCGATAATAGGATTCAAAATCGGCAAGGCAAAGATAGGGATCCGCCACATTGTGGTTTCCGGATAGGAAATAACTTGCCATTCCGGAAAAATCCTCGCCGGCAAAGCCGGCCGAAATTCGGTCTACCGCCGCTTTGAGTCTTTCGCTCGCGGAATAATAGTGCATCGCGGAATATCCGCTCTTCCAAAGCTCGTCGACTTCTTTTGCCGTGAGTCCGAAGATATAAATGTTATCGCGCCCCACCGCATCCGCCATCTCGACGTTGGCGCCGTCGAGCGTACCGACCGTCATCGCGCCGTTTATCATAAATTTCATGCAGCCTGTTCCGCTCGCCTCTTTTCCGGCAAGAGAAATCTGTTCTGAAATATCCGTCGCGGGCATCAGGACCTCCGCCATGCTGACGTTGTAATCCTCCAGATACACCACACGGATGCGGTCCCGCACCTTCGGATCGGCGTCGATTTCTTTCCCAAGACACCAAATCAGCCGTATGATATCCTTTGCCATATAATAGCCAGGCGCCGCCTTGCCGCCGAAGAAAAAGGTCTGCGGCACGACGTCGGCATTCGGATTCATCTTAATTTCATCATACAGCGCCACAATCTTCAGCACATTCAGAAGCTGCCTCTTGTATTCGTGAATACGTTTGGCCTGAACATCAAAAACGGAATGGGTATCTATCGTCCCTCCTATCCTGCGGTGATACCATGCCGCAAAGGATTCCTTGTTGCGGTGCTTGATATCCCGCACGGCTTCAATGACGTATTTGTCCTTTGCATATTTTCCAAACGCCGACAAGGCCTCGGGATTCTTCCGATAATCGGGACCGATGGTGTGGTCGAGAAGCGAGGCAAGCTTCGGATTGGAATAGCAAAGCCAACGGCGATGCGCGATTCCGTTTGTCACATTGGTGAATTTCTCCGGTGAAACCTTATAAAAATCATGAAAAACCGAATCCTTTAAGATTTGAGAATGCAGCTTGGATACGCCGTTCACGGCGTGAGAACCAACGACGCTGAGGTTCGCCATGCGCACCCGGGAATAAGCAACGACCGCCATACGGGAAATCCTTTCCCAATCGCCGGGATACAGATTCCAAA
Organism: Clostridiales bacterium; assembly: GCA_003150035.1. Taxonomy (GTDB): domain Bacteria; phylum Bacillota; class Clostridia; order Oscillospirales; family CAG-272; genus QALR01. The sequence goes on along the minus strand of QALR01000024.1, from coordinate 89,175 downwards.
GGTCCGCGCAGAAGCGCCGGTTGATTTCACATATGATGGAATAAATCCGGGGCAGACGGAGCCGGAACTGATCCTCGTTCCAACATTCGAGCGCCTCCGGCATCACGGTATGATTGGTATAGGAAACCGAGCGCGTCACCGTATCCCATGCCGTTTCCCACGAAAACGAATACGTATCCATCAAAATCCGCATCAGCTCGGGAATACACATCGCCGGATGGGTATCGTTAATATGAATCGCATTTTTCTCCGCAAAATTAGACAGCGTCCCATATTGACGGAGATGATCGGCGACGATATTCTGCAAAGAAGCTGAAACAAGAAAATACTGTTGGGAAAGCCGCAGAAGCTTCCCTTCCGGATGGTCATCGGAAGGATACAAGACCTTGGTCAGCATTTCGGCGGTCGTATTTTGCTCTACCGCCTGCATATACTGCCCCTGTGTGAACAGCTTCATATTGAAATTCTGGATGTCCTGCGCCCGCCAAAGGCGCAGGTTGTTTGCGGCAAAACTCCGGTAGCCGGAAATCATCATGTCATACGGAACCGCCTGCACCTCGTCATAATCCGTATGAACGACCCGCAGGTGTCCGTTCTCCCATGTTTCCGTCACTTTTCCGCCGAAGCGCACCGGAAAGGTTTTATCCGTTCTTGCGACGAACCATCCTTCGGCGCCCGGCATCCAGATATCGGGCAGCTCGACCTGATTCCCGTCGACGATTTTTTGCTTGAAAAGCCCGTATTCATATAGCAGCGAAAAGCCTGTTGCCGGATAGTCTAGCGTCGTCAGCGAATCCATGAAGCAAGCCGCAAGCCTGCCAAGTCCGCCGTTTCCAAGCCCCGGATCCGGCTCTGCCTCATAGAGTTCCGAAAGCTCGAAACCGAGAGACTTTACGGCGGCGGCATATTCGGCCTCCAATCCGAGATTGCGCAGATTGTTTTTTAGCGACGGGCCGATCAAAAACTCCATGCAAAGGTAATAAACCCGTTTTGCCTTTTTCTGTTTGACCACGCGCCGGAAGGCGGAGCGTTTGTCGGTAAGAATGTCTTTCACCGTCAAAATCACGGCTTTATATACCTGCGTTTTGTTCGCATCCTCCGCACGCACGCCGAAATAGCGGGAAATTTTGCTTTCCAACGCTTCTTTTACGGTTTTTTCAGTGATAATAGGTTCCATACTTATTGGTTTCCTTTTTGTCTTTATAAATTCAAAATATGGGCGCTCAGATAAGACGCCGGTAAAGCGCATCGTATTTTTCCGCCGAAGCATTCCATGAAAAATCGATTTTCATGATCTTTTTCACGAGCGCCAACCAATTTTCCGTATCACGATAAAGCCCCTCCGCTTCCCTTATAACATGCAGCATATCGTGGGCATTATAGGAAGCAAACGTGAAGCCGTTGCCGCTTCTGTCCGGGCCGTAGGGCTTAATGGTATCATAAAGCCCGCCTGTTTCGCGCACAACCGGAACCGCTCCATAGCGCGATGCAATCATTTGGGAAAGTCCGCACGCCTCGCTTCTCGACGGCATCAGGAAAAGATCCGCGCCGGCATATATGAGCTTGGAGAGCGCACGGTCATAGGTGATGTTGGCGCAGACCCTGCCGGGATACCGCGCCGCCGCCTGGCGGAAGAAATCCTCAAAGCCACGCTCTCCTGTGCCAAGGAGGACAAACTGAATATCGTCACGCATCATCTCATCAAATACGGCCGTCACAAGGTCAAAGCCCTTATGAGAGGCAAGGCGGGAAATCATGGCGACAACAGGCGTGTCGGGGCGCAACGCAAGCCCGAAGCGGGTTTGCATCTCATCCTTGTTTTTTCTCTTGCCGAGCAGGCCCCTTGCGCTGTAATGATACGGCAGCTCCTCATCCGTCTGCGGATCGTAATAATCCGTATCGATACCGTTAACAATGCCGTCGAGCTTATAGCTGTACTGTCGCAAAATATAGTGAAGCCCACATGAATATTCCTCGGACTGAATTTCCTTCGCATAAGTGGGACTTACCGTTGTCACAAAGTCCGCACAGACAATGGCGCCCTTGGTCAGATTAACAGCACCACCGTAATCGACAATTTCGCCGTCCTCTCCCTCGAGCGAAAAAACATCCCCGAGTATCTCCTTCCCGTAAACGCCCTGATACTCGATATTATGGATGGTATAAACAGCCCGGATACCGGCGTATTCCGGAATCCGCGCATAGCTGCGCTTCAGCTTGATGACGCAGAGCGCCGTCTGCCAATCGTTGGCATGCAAAACGTCCGGGAAAAAGCGCTGCTCCCGCATGAGCTCTAGCGTCGCCACGGAGAAAAAGGCAAAGCGCTCGGCATCGTCATATTCCCCGTAGAGTGCTCCTCGGTTAAAATAATATTCATTGTCGAGAAAATAGTACGTGACCCCGTCCTTTTCCAAAGAAAAAATCCCGCAGTACTGCCGCCGCCATGATAGCGGAACGGTCATCTGCCCCAAAAAGGTCATCTTTTCCCGGTATTGAGTCGGAATCTTGCTGTAAAGCGGCATGACCGCACGGATATCGTCCTCGGGATTTCTTCGTTTCACCGCCGCAGGCAGCGACCCCATCACATCGCCGAGTCCGCCCGTCGCGGCAAACGGCATAATCTCGCTTCCAACGTACAGAATCTTTTTCACAGGCATCCTCCTTACTATAACTTAGGCAAGAAGTCCCCCCTCTTAGGATCGGTGGGTTCTTTTCGCATTCAGTAGAGAATAGCGTCCCCTACCGAGCTCTCTGGCAGACTTTCCTACCCTTGCCCTACATAACAAATGGGCCCTTGTTGAAATTTATTTTCTCCGCTTTGCCCGGCTCCCTGCGGGCAGCTCGCAAAGGTCGCAGGAATCACAGCATTCTCCCTCCGAAATGACCGCCAGAACAACAGTCAAAATCAACGAAAACGCACCAAGGCTCGCAAGAAAGAGAAAATCGCCGATATGCCTCCCATCGTCCTCACAAAGAAGCACGCCCGCATAAAACAGCATCGCCGCCGTGCAGTAAAACGGCACAGCAAAATCCTCGGGACCGCTTCGCCACCAGAGGACGGCAAAAAGCGGCTATCAGTACAAAAGCGCCAATTCCCGCTATGCGCCCTATCCGTGGCTCAAACAGTATAAGAAGGCATGCAAGCGTCAGCGCCGCAAAAGGCGCAAGCACGGAAATCAGGCAGCCCGCTGCGACGGGGAAGCCCGCCGCTACCGGATGCGCCGCCATGATAAGCCCCGTGCCGATGCTGTTCGCAGCGATCCCTGCCGCCGCGATGACACCGCGGGCTTTTCTTCCCGCCAAAGCATATAAAAGCACGGCAAAGAGCTGTATACCAATCCCGATGCCAATCAGGATGCCGCTGTGTATCCCGTTCTCAGGAATGAGCCGGAGAACAAGAAAAAGGGATACGCAGGCAAGTCCCATTCCCATGGCACAGCCAAGAAGGACCCCCGGCGCCTGCCTGCTTATCGGTTTATCTCCACGCATGACGAACTCCTTTACAGAACACTTGCTCCAAAGCGCAGCGCGCCACGCTTAAATCATGCGGCCCTTTTCGATATAGAGCGGCAGGGTAGAATGTCCGGACAGAACGACGCCGTCGCGAACCACGACGTTTTTGTCAGACACCGTATATCCGAGCGACACATTTTCCCCCACAAACGTATCCTGAAAGAGAATGCTGTTTTTTACTGTCGAACCGCGTCCCACCTTGACCCCGCGAAACAGAATGCTGTTCTCCACCGTTCCCTCGATGATGCAGCCATCCGCAATCAGCGAGTCTTTCACCGCCGAGTTACCGCTGTAATAGGTCGGCGCGGAATTGCGCACCTTCGTATAAACCGGTCTCGATTCGACCCCGAAGAGCGAATCGAACATTTCTTTATTTTCAATGAGCTGCATATTATGCGCAAAATAATCCTCAAAGGAAGAAATACACGCGAAATATCCGTCATACTGATAAACGCGGAAATTCCGGTATCCGAGAGAACGGATCAGCACGTCGCGCGTCAGACTTCCATACCCATGCGCGATAGCGTCGAGCACCATCTGCTGCAGATATTGCCGATTTATCACCAAAATATTGAGATTGACGTCCGCATACCCCTCAAAATTGGTCGGATACGGAAGCAAATCCGTGATCCTGCCCGTATCATCAGAAAATACAAGCGTATTGTTCTTCGCCGCCGTTTTAGAAAGCCGCATATACTTGACAGCAACCGTAATATCCGCTCCGCTTTCGATATGATCGTTTATCATATCGTTGAGATCAATGTTGCAAATCACGTTGCAGTCTGACATGACGACATAATCTGACATCATCTGTGAGAGAGAATAGTTGACGCTTTTGAGCGCCTCCAGACGCGAACGATAGAGACTATTTGCATTGTTGGCATATGCCGTAATATACGGCGGAAGAATTTTGACGCCCCCGGAACGGCGCGCGAGGTCCCAGTCCTTGCCGGAACCGATATGATCCATGAGAGAATGATAATTGTAATGGGTAATGACGCTGATATTATAAATATTGGAATTGACCATATTGGAAAGCGGAAAATCGATAAGCCTGTACCGACATCCGAAAGGAACGGACGCCAGCGTGCGCTGTCTTGTCAGCTCCGAAATATCGCTGTCATGAATGTTGGAAAAAATGATCCCTTCCACCGACATGTCAAGCTTCCTCCTTCCCGATAAACTGCGCAAGATTCTCTTTATCTACAAGCGCTCCTCCACGGATTGCCGTTCCCGCCGGAAGGGATAGTCCGGAGGCGATGACAAGAAGTTCTCCGCCGTCGCGTTCATCCCCAAGGTCGGAATTTTCCCCGATAACGGTGTCACTGTCGATAATCGCATAGGAGATATGCGCGCCGGCTCTTATCGTGACGCCGCTCATAATCACGCTGTCGCGCACCACAGCGCCGGCCTCTATGCGCACATCGTTGGAAAGAATGGAATTTTTCACCGCTCCGTCAATGACACAGCCTTCCGTCACCATGGAATTCTCAAGGTGCGCCGCAGCGCCGATCCGATGGGGCGGATAGGCATTGTGACGGTAAAAAATGCGCCACCTTCTGTCGTAAAGGTCAAACTTCGGAGGAGTACCGAGCAAATCCATATTCGCCTCCCAAAGGCTTGTCAGGGTCCCGACATCCTTCCAATACCCCTCAAAGGTATAAGCGTACATGCGGCACCCAGCCGCGAGCATGGCGGGAATGACATTTTTGCCGAAATCGTTGGAGGATTCCGGGGCCGCATTGTCCGCCTCCAGATATTCCCGTAGCCTTGCGGTCGTGAATATGTAAATTCCCATGGAAGCCTTGTTGCTCTTCGGATGTTTCGGCTTCTCCTCAAACTCCGTGATGCGGCCGTCCGCATCCGTATTCAGGATGCCAAAACGGCTCGCCTGACTCATGGGAACCTCTAACACGGCAATCGTGCAGTCCGCTTCGTTTTTCTTATGTTCAGCGAGCATGCGGCTGTAATCCATCTTATAGATATGGTCGCCGGAAAGGATCAGGGTATAATCCGGGTCATATCTCTCAATGAAGGTCAAATTCTGATAGATGGCATTGGCGGTGCCCTTGTACCACGCGGCGCCGCGTTTTGCTTCATAAGGCGGCAGCACCGTCACGCCGCCGTGCGTACGGTCAAGGTCCCACGGTTCGCCGTTCCCGATGTACTCGTTGAGCACAAGCGGCTGATATTGGGTCAGCACACCGACCGTATCAATGCCGGAATTGACACAGTTTGACATCGGAAAATCAATAATCCGATATTTGCCGCCAAACGGGACAGCGGGCTTTGCCGTTCTTTCGGTAAGGGTATAAAGACGGCTGCCCTGTCCGCCGGCAAGAAGCATAGCGATGCATTCCTTTTTCCTAAACATAAGAGATTCCCTGCCTTTCGGTTCTATAAAAATACCTATAATTGACTATCCTTTTTTATTCCGCTTTATCCCGCGCCGCCGGAAAATCAGCCCCCCATAGGAAGGCAGCGTCACAGAAAGCTCGCTTTTCATTTTTCCTTTTTCTTTATGTTCTCTGGATTTTATCGTACCGTTTACGGCGCCGGAGCCGCCGAATTCATAAACATCCGTCGTAAAAATCTCCTCGTACTCTCCTCTCATCGGCACGCGCACCGTATAGTTCTCCCACCTCACGGGAGAAAAATTCAGCACGACAATAAGCTCCGCACCGGAGATCGAACGCCGACGGTAAGAAAGCACGTTGTGCGCCTTGTCGTTCGGTTCGATCCAGGCAAAGCCGTCCCAGCTGTCGTCGATTTCATAGAGCGCCGGCTCGGTGAGATAAAGCTCGTTGAGGCGTCTCACGCACCTCTGCATTTCCACATGACGCGGATATTTCAGCATAAACCATTCTAATTCGTTTTCATAGTCCCATTCCCGAAACTGAGCAAATTCTGTACCCATAAAGAGCAGTTTTTTGCCGGGATGCGTCATCATAAATGTGAGAAAGACGCGCATGGCGGCGAACTTCTCGTCATAGTCCCCGAACATCTTGTCCACAAGCGATTTTTTCCCGTGCACCACCTCGTCGTGCGACACGGGAAGTATGTAATTCTCCGAAAACGCATACATCATCGGGAAGGTCAGCTTCCCGTGGCAGTACTGCCGGTAAATCGGGTCAACCGCCATATATTCGAACATATCGTTGGCAAAGCCCATGTTCCATTTGAAGTTGAAGCCGAGTCCGCCGTCGCACACCGGCTTTGTAATCATCGGCCAGGCCGTCGATTCCTCCGCAATCATAAGCGCGTCGGGGAATTCCGCAAACACCGCCGTATTCAGTTTTTTGAAAAAGGCAATGGCCTCCAGATTTTGGTTGCTTCCGTATTGGTTGGGAATCCACTCTCCCGGTTCTCTGTCATAGTCGAGATACAGCATGGACGCTACCGCATCCGTGCGCAGACCGTCCGCATGGTATTCACGCATCCAGAAAAGTGCGCAGGAGATAAGAAATGACTGCACCTCCGGACGTCCCACATCGAAATAGCGCGTGCCCCAGCCGCGGCTTTCCATACGGTCGCGCCCCTGATATTCGTAAAGCAGGGAGCCGTCAAACTCATAAAGCCCATGCTCGTCCTTCGGAAAGTGCGCCGGAACCCAATCCAGAATCACGCCGATCCCCATCTCGTGCATCTTATTGACAAAATATTTGAAATCCTCCGGCGTGCCGAACCGCGAGGTCGGCGCAAAATAGCCGCACACCTGATAGCCCCAGGATCCGTCATACGGATGCTCCATGATAGGCAGCAGCTCCACATGCGTATAGTGCATGTCCGAAAGATAGCAGGACAGTTCATCGGCAAGCTCTCTGTAATTCCGGTCATGCGCGCCGTCCGCCGTGCAAGCGCCCTCTTTTGTCCGCCAAGAGCCGAGATGCACCTCGTAAATATTCATCGGCGCGCTGTAAAAATGCGGATGGCGCGGATCCTTTACAGCAAAGAACGAGCGTTTTTTCTCCTGCCACGCCGCATCCGTCCAGTGAAAATCGTCTCCGTCCGTGAGAATGGACGCCGTATGCGTGCGCGTCTCGGAAAACCTCGCATACGGATCTGCCTTGAATACAGCGCCCCCCGCGGAAATCACCTTATATTTATACCGCGTGCCGGCAAGCGAAGAGGACGAGGAAAGGAAAGCTTGCCAGATGCCGGAGTCCGCATCCTTTTCCATGGGGAGGCTTTCGTCCCATCCGTTGAAATCTCCGCACACAAAAACCGCCGCGGCGTTCGGCGCCCACACGCGAAAGGTATAAAGAAAGGAGCTCCCCTGCCGTGTCAGGTGCGCGCCGAGCAGGTCATAAGCATAAAAATTGGTGCCCTCGCAAAAGAGGTATGCCGCATAGTCGTCGCCGCTTCCATGTTTTTTCACAGCCGAAGCCCCCGTTTCCTATTAAAATCTGCCGGAACCGTTCGAATTTGCTTTTGTTGTTTATATTATATAACAGAATCCCGAAAAACGCAAGTAAAATCGATGGAAAATCCGGCATTTCCGGAAAATCTTTCCCACGCGGAGAAAAGCAGGAGCCTTTCCGTTTTTGCAGGGAAAAACCATTTTCTTTCCGGGAATCAATTTAGCAGCGCCACACCAAGATTCAGATAACCGGCAAACGTAACCCAAACAAGATAAGGAACCAGAAGCCACGCAGCCGGCATCGATATCCGCCAAAAGCGTGCGAACGTGACAAGGATCAAAAGCCAAAGGAAAAGCAGCCAGACAAAAGAAATGGTATACAGTTCAAGGCGGAAAAACAGAATCGGCCAGAAGAAATTAACAAAAAGCTGAAGGCCGTACACCCACAATGCGCCGTCTTTCGCTTTTTTATCCGCATCAGAGGTTAGGACTAGGTAAGAAGCGATACCCATTAGAATATACAGGATGCTCCAGACCACGGGAAACAGCCATCCTGGCGGTGAAAGCGGAGGCTTTTCAAGCTCGGAAAAGACGGACATGCTGTCCCCTGTCAAAAGTGCCGCAAGTCCTCCGACCGCAAGAGGAATAGCCACGCAAATAAGAAGCGGTTTCCATTTGATTTTCACACGATCACCTCCATCGATAGTATATTCAGTACACAAGATAAATATGTTCGTGCAAAAAAGCGCAAAAAAACCGCATAAAATGCGGTTTTCATAGATTTTGCTTTTCATAAAACTCCGAGAGCGTACCCTCCGATAAATAGAACCTCTTGGCGGCGAGAAACGCCGCTTCGGATTCATCATGTGTGATAAACAGCACCGTCTTCCCCGTAAAAAAGGAAGTGAGATATGCCATAACCCGACGTTTCAGCTCTCCGTCTAGGCTCTTAAACGGCTCGTCGAGCAGATAGACGTCCGCGTTATAGGCAAGCGCGCGCGCAAGAGAAACCCGCGCCGCCATTCCGCTGGAAAGCTCACGCGGACGCAAGCGTGCCGCGTCCCCGATTTCCAAAGCCGCAAGCAGCTCTCTCGCCTTTTCTTCCTTTTCCTTTCCCTCACCGGACATGACACAGGTCACGTTTTCCAGGACGCGTGCGGAATCGAAAAGACGCGGCTCCGCAAAGACAACAGCCACTTTTCCATCCGCCTGCACCACCCCGGCGTCCGGTCTCTCTAGCCCCGCCGCAATCCGCAAAAGCGTAGTCTTTCCGCTGCCGGACATGCCGGAAAGCGATGCCGCCGTCCCCTCTGGAACCAAAAGCGAAACATCAGAAAGGACGCGCTTTTCACCAAAGGATTTTTCAATGTGCTCAAGCTTCAGCAACGCCGACCCCTCCTTTTTCCGACAGTCTGGATAAAAGAAGCACAACGCCCTTTTCGATCAAAACGCTGAGCAACACCACCACAATGGTCCATGCATAAAGCGCCTCGGACTCCAAATAAATTTTTGCCTCGTGCAGCTTATCTCCGATGGAAAGGTCAGGCATGCAGATGACCTCCGCGGCAATGCCCGCCTTCCATGCAAGGCCGAGCGCCGAACGGCAGGCCGCGACAAAATACGGAAGCACGGACGGCAAAATCAGGTACCGCACATGCTTACGGAGTCCGAAGCCATAGACCGCTGCAACCTCCCGCATGGGTTCCGGAACGGCGGCGATACCGCGCCGCACATTGACAAATACAATGGGGATCACCATGAGAAGCGTTGCGACCATCGGAACCGCACCCTTGCCGATGACATACAGCATCAGGATGATGACAGAAGCGATAGGAGTCGCTTTGATGACGGAAATCGCAGGTGAAATGAGGGCGTCCGCAAATTTGCTTGCCGCACAGAGCGCCGCCAAAAGAAGCCCCGCGAAAAGTCCTATCAAAAGTCCGGCAAAAATACGGCCGAGCGACCACAGACAAACCAGATAAAACTCCCCGTCGGAAAGCAGCGAGCCGAGCGTCTTTGCTACGGCAAGCGGCGTCGGCAGGACCAGCACTCGCCTCACGGCGAGCGCCAGCATCTGCCACACGAAAATCCAAAACGCAAGGCAAAGGATGCCTCTCAAAATCCGAAGCGGCAGCTTATTCCCCATAGAACGCATCGTCGGGCATCTTGCCGCCGACAGAGCTTGGGTTTGCTTCATACAGGACCGTCAGCATAGCCTCCATATAAGCAATTCCCTCTTCTCCGTCAAGACAGCAGATGTTGCAGTTCGGGATGGCATTTTGCGCAATATCCGCTCTCGGCACGATACCAACTTCTGCGATATCCGTAGCGGCAGCCTCAATATCCGTATTGACATAGTTTACGGAAGCCTTGTATTCCTCCATAAACGCCTCAAATTGCTCCGGATGCTCGGTTTTGAACTCGTTTGATACGACAATGCAGCCCTGCACAAGCTCTCCCTCGCCAAGCTTTGCCCATTCCTCGGTCACATCGAGCGCGATGCGCAGATCCGTATTGCCATTTGCGGCAGCACTCGTCAGCGCCACCGTAACATTCGGTTCCGGCAGAAGCCCAATCGCCGCATCGCCGGAGGCAAGTCTTGTCGCAAGCTCCGTATGCTCCGTCAAATATTCGATGGTAACATCCGTTTCGGGATCGATGCCGTTCTTTTCAAGCAGATAGTTGAGGATATACTCCGGCGTGGAGCCCTGTCCCGTCGCATAGATCGTCTTTCCCCTTAAGTCCTCGATGCTCTCTATCGTGTTCCCGTTTTCGAGAATGGAAAGCACGCCGAGCGTATTGATTGCAGCAAAGCTGATATCCTCTCCGCGGTTATAGAGCGCCGCCGCAAGATTGACGGGCAGCGCCGCGATATCGACATTCGCAATGGCCGCCTGTGCCTCCTCGGGAGAGGATGCAAGCGTGAACTCATAATCATTGGCGGATGTTCCCGCCTCGTCACTGGTCATCAGCTGCACCATGCCCATGCCGGTCGGGCCTTGGAGCGTGACCACACGAACCGTGACGTCCTCCCCCTCCGTTCTTCCGCAGGCAAACAGCATAACGGAAAGACACAGGACAAGCAAAACTGCCAAAATTTTTTTCATGTTTCAATACCTCGTTTCCAACTGATTTTTATCTAAAATGCGGATTTCTTTTCCTTCGCAGGCAATACATCCATCGCGCTCCAATGTATCAAGCGCGCGATAAAGCGTTGTGCGTCCGATTCCAAGAACAGAGGCAAGCCGCGCCATTGTGACATGAAGCGTATCCCCCTGCCCCGCCCTCTCAAGCAAATACCCCGCAAGCGCCGATTCCGCACTTTTAGCGGTAAAGGCGATGATTTTTTTATTCAGAAAGCAAATTTTTCCGGATAAAAACTCAATGTACGCCGAAGCGACGGAAAAGTCGCTTTTGATTATTGTTTCCAAACAGCCGCGCTCTATGAAAAGGATTCGGCATTTTGCGGCGGCAACAACCGTGCTGACATGTTTTGGCTCCGCAAAAAACACCGCTGCCGCACCGAACACATCTCCCGTCCCGATTCGGTTGAGAAGCACGCGCCGTCCGCTGCCGCGCCCGTAAATATTCGCTTTTCCGGAAAGCAGCGCACCAAGCCGCGGCAAAAAAGTCTCTGTGCCCGCGATGATTTCGCCTGCGGAAAAGGATATCGGCGCCATATCGGCAAGCAGACGCTCCGTGTGCTCCGACATACCGGAAAAAATACGGCAGCCGCGCAGAACTTTTATGACTTCCCCGGAAGTGACATCCTCCGCCACATGACCACATCCTTTCAAAAGTGTTCCATTTGGAACAGTTTTGATTGTATCACATCCGCCCCGGAAAGTCAAGAAAGATTTCGGGAAAAAACGGAAAATCTATATCTTTTTTCATAAATTTCTGCTATAATAAAATTGAATCATTTTGTCGCCGGAGGGAAGACGGTCTATGCGAGAATTTTCAGTGCCTGAGAACATAAAAATCCTGAAAAACGAGCCGCTGTCCCGCCACAGCTCGATAAAAACAGGCGGCCCCGCCGCCGCTGCCGCTTTTCCTAAAACCATACAGGCGCTGATTCATCTTGTCCGGTTGGCAAATGAGCGAGGAGTCCGGTATCTTGTCTCCGGAAACGCCACCAATCTTCTCTTCGATGACCGCGGCTTCGATGGACTCGTCATTTTCACAGGAGGGCTGCGCGGTGTTACGTGGAGCGCGGGAGGCGTCACCGCAGACTGCGGCGTTTCCCTCACCGCCCTTGCCCGCGACGCTGCCGCACACGGACTCTCCGGGCTAGAGTTCGCATACGGAATCCCCGGAACAGTCGGCGGCGCCGTTTACATGAACGCCGGCGCTTACGGTTCGGAAATCGCGGATATTCTCCTCTCTAGCGATTATCTGCGAGGGGACGACGTTCTCACACGCGGATACTGCGCCCATGAATTTACATACCGATCTAGCATTTACCGAAAAACCGGAGACATCGTTATCCGCGCCGTCTTTACGCTTTTCCCCGGCGATCCCGCAGAGATCCGCGCGCGCGCCAAAACCTATATGAATGCCCGAAGAGAAAAACAGCCGCTCGAATATCCAAACGCCGGCAGCATTTTCAAACGTCCGCCCGGTGCGTATGCCGGCGCTCTTATCGAAGAGGCAGGGCTCAAGGGCCTGCGGCAGGGCGGTGCCGAAGTCTCGGAAAAGCACGCCGGCTTCATTGTCAACCGGGGCGGCGCCACAACAGAGGATGTTCTGCGGCTCATGGAGACTGTCAGGGAGGCCGTTTTCAAAAAAACCGGGATCCTGCTCGAACCAGAGGTCATTCGTGTTCCCTACTAACGAACAAGCAAAGGAAGTCAATGTATGTCGTTTTCGAGTGAAGCTAAAACCGCGCTCGCGCGTGAAATTCCTGAGCGGCCCTGCTGCCGGCTTGCCATGCTCGCCGGTATGGTTCGCTTTGCCCCGGTGAAAGACGGCGACGTCCTTTTCAGGACAGAGGCAAGGGATGTCGCCGATGCTTGGGAGAGGCTGCTCTCCCGCGTGGCGGGGATTTCTGTTTTCACACACACAGTGAGCGGTATCTATAAAACACGGCTTTCGATAGGAGCCATTCGGGAACACGCACCGCAAATATTTTCCGAAAAAGGTATCAAGGATCTCTTTGTCTGCGAGAGCTGCGGGGCCGCCTTTTTCCGCGGCGCATTTCTTTGCTCCGGTTTTGTGAATCCGCCGGAAAAGCCGGCAAGACTGGAGCTTGCCGCGCTCGACGCCGACCTTGCCTGCGACGCCGCCGCGGCGCTCACGAGCCATTTCCGCCTGCCGAAGCTCTCTGTGCGGCGCGGAAAGCAGATTCTGTATTACCGGGATGCGGAAAGCGTCGAATATTTTCTCTCCTATATCGGCGCGAACAAGGCGGCGTTCGACATCATCAATGCACAGATGTTCAAGGAAAAGCGCAGCGAGATCAATCGAAAAGCCAATTTTGAAATTGCCAATCTTACCAAAACCGTAAGCGCCGCCGCCACCTATACAGAAGCGATCCGGGCACTGATAAAATCCGGCGATTTTGAAAAACTTTCCCCGGAACTGCGCCATACCGCGAAGCTCCGGTTGGAAAACGATACGGCGACGCTCGCCGAGCTTGCGGCGCTAGAGGAACCCCCGGTGTCCAAGTCCCAGATCAGCAAGCGCCTGCAAAAAATCTATGCTTATTACGAAGAACAGCAAGGAAAAAAACGGAAAGGAGAGCTCTGATATGCCATTCGTGCACCTGCATCTGCACAGCGAATACAGTCTGCTCGACGGTGCCTGCCGGATCCGGGATATTCCGCAGCGCGCGGCGGAGCTGGGGCAAAACGCCGTCGCCATCACCGATCACGGCGTCATGTACGGCGCCGTGGATTTCTACCGCGCTTGCAAGGACACCGGCATAAAGCCCATCATTGGCTGCGAGGTCTATGTCGCGGCAGGCTCCCGCTTTGACAAGCGACACGAAACGGACAGCACCCGTTACCACCTGATTCTGCTTGTCAAAAATGAGACAGGCTACAAAAACCTCAGCTACATGGTTTCGAAAGGCTTTACGGAGGGCTTCTATTCCAAGCCGCGCATCGACCTTGATCTGCTCTCAGAACACAGCGAAGGGCTTGTCTGCCTTTCTGCATGCCTTGCCGGCTACATTCCGCGCATGCTTGCCGCCGGCGAATACGACAAGGCAAAGGAGCACGCGCTTGCCATGCGACGGCTTTTCGGCGAGGAGAACTACTATCTTGAGCTTCAGGATCACGGCATAGAAACGCAGAAAGAAGTTAACGCCGGCATTCTCCGCCTTTCCCGCGAAACCGGTATTCCGATGGTTGCCACCAATGACGCACACTATCTGCGCCGCGGGGATGCAGATACGCAGGCAGTTCTCATGTGCATCCAGACAAACAGCAAAATCGCGGACGGACGTCCCTTCGGCTTTGAAACGGACGAGTTCTATATGAAAAGCACCGAGGAAATGGAAGCCCTTTTTGCAGACTATGAGGGCGCTGTCGGAAACACTGAGAAAATCGCCGATATGTGTAACTTCGACTTCGATTTTTCTCACGTTTACCTGCCCCGCTTCCGGCCCGACACCGGAGAGACGCCGGAGGTTTGTCTGCGCAGGCTCGCCGAAGAAGGCTTTACGGAAAAAATGCAAAAAGGGGAAATTGCCTTTACAGAAGAAAACACAGAGGCAGTCTATCGCGAGCGGATCCATTACGAGCTTTCCGTCATCATCCGAATGGGATATGCGGAATACTACCTCATCGTAGCAGATTTCATCCGCTACGCCAAGTCCCGCGGCATCCCGGTGGGGCCGGGACGCGGCTCCGGCGCCGGAAGCCTCGTCGCTTATCTTATCGGCATCACTGACGTGGATTCCATCCGGTATCATCTGATGTTCGAGCGTTTTCTCAATCCGGAGCGCATCAGTATGCCCGATTTCGACACAGACTTCTGCTACGACAGGCGCGACGAGGTCATCGAATACGTCGCCGACAAATACGGACATGATCATGTCTGCGGCATCATCACCTTTGGAACGCTCGCCGCAAAAGCGGTCATCCGCGATGTCGGACGTGTGCTTGGCATGAGCTACGCCGATGTGGACGTTGTAGCGAAGGCAGTCCCAAACGACCTGCATATCACCATTGAAAAGGCATTGGAGGGTCCCCTGGGCGACATGGTGCAAAGCAGTGATGAGGTACGCCGGCTTATCGATATCTCAAAAGCGCTCGAGGGCATGCCGCGCCATGCCTCGGCGCACGCCGCCGGCATTGTGATTACAGAGCGCCCCGTCTATGAATACGTCCCCGTCTCCGTCAATGACGAAATGACGCTGACGCAGTTTCCGATGGATACTGTGGCAAAGCTCGGACTTCTCAAATTCGACTTTCTGGGACTTCGCTATCTCACCATCCTTTCGGATACGGAAAAGCAAATCCAGCGCAGCGATCCGTCCTTCGCTCTTGGGAGCGTCCCGCTGGACGACAAAAAAACCTACGAACTAATCTCCTCCGGCAAGACCGACGGCGTATTCCAGCTCGAATCCGGCGGCATGCGCAAGCTGCTCGTCCAGATGCAGCCCGCATGCATCGAGGATATCATCCTCGCCATCTCGCTTTACCGTCCGGGGCCGATGGAATCCATTCCCAAGTTTCTTGAATACAGGCAGCATCCGGAAAGGATACGGTATGCTTGCCCGCAGCTAAAGAAAATTCTTGACGAGACCTCCGGCTGCATTCTTTATCAGGAGCAGGTCATGACCATCTGCCGGGAGATTGCCGGCTTTTCCTACGGGCGCGCCGATATCATCCGCCGCGCGATGTCCAAGAAAAAAGCAAAGGAAATGGAAGCAGAACGCCATGCGTTTATTTTCGGCGAAAAAGACGAAAACGGAAACGAAATCTGTCACGGCGCGATAGCCGCCGGGCTTTCTGAACAGGTCGCAAGTGAAATTTTCGACAGCATGTCCTCCTTTGCGGCATATGCCTTCAATAAGAGTCATGCGACCGCTTACGCCTATACTTCTTTCCGCACAGCCTATCTCAAAGCGCACTATCCGTGCGAATATCTCGCCTCTCTGCTCACTTCCGTGCTCGGCAACATGACCAAAACCGCCGTCTATGCGGATCAGGCACAAAAAATGAAAATCGCCGTGCTCGGTCCCGACATCAACGAAAGTCAAGAGACCTACAGCGTTGTCGTCCAGAACGGGAAAAAAGCCATCCGGTTCGGGCTGCTTGGCATCAAGAATGTGGGGCGCTCCTTTCTTACCGAGGTAGTGGGGGAACGCGACACGGGAAGGTTCACGTCATTCGAGAATTTCATTTCCCGCATGAGCGGACGTGAGCTCAATAAAAGACAAGTGGAAAGCTTAATCAAAAGCGGAGCCTTCGATTCCCTGGGGACCTCTCGCGCAGCGCTGCTCTCCGAATATGAAAAAATCATCGATATTTATACAAAGAAAAGCCGCTCCCGCCTGGAAGGACAATTCGATCTTTTCACCATCGGAAACGCCGCGCCCGAGGATGAGCCGCAGGAAAATTACCGCTATCCCGATATGCCGGAGCTGCCCTTAAAAGAGCGTCTCTATCAAGAAAAGGAAAGTATGGGCATGTATTTTTCCGGGCATCCGTTCGACGAATATGAAAAGCATGCGACGCTGCTCGGCGCCGTGCCAATATCCGATATCCTAACCTCCTTTGAGGAAGGAGAGGAGCAGATTTACCATGACAAGGAAACCGTGACAGTCGCCGGAATCCTTACCGCAAGGACCAACAAGCAGACGCGGCAAGGCGCGTCTATGGCGTTTTTGCGCCTCGAAGACCGGCTTGCGGAAATTGAGCTTGTGGTTTTTCCGAAAATACTTGAAAAATATTCTTATTTTCTAACCCCGGGCGTCCCGGTTGCGGTATTGGGAGAAATCTCTGCCTCCGAGGATGCGGCACCAAAACTTTTGGTTTCCAAAATGGAAATGCTTCTCGCTAATCTCGGAGAAGATTCCGTAACGCCACTGCGCGAGCGACGGGACGCCGCGCACCCAGCCCCGCCATCTCACCCTCTGTCTGCCAAGGGGGTGGACAAGCCGCAAACGCTTTATTTGCGTGTAAAAAATCAGGGGGGACATCTCTTTGGGCGCGTACAAAGCCTGCTCGATATTTTCGTCGGAGCCATCCCCGTTGTTTTCTATATTTCCGACGAGAAAAAATACATCCGCGCCGTGGGCCGCGGAGCCGATATTCAGCCCAATATGATGAAGCTTTTGAAAAAGCTGCTCGGAGACGATTCGGTCGTACTCAAATAATAGAAGCGGCGCCTGATACGCGGCGTTTCTCACTCTGTCAAAAAGACCCGGTCCTGATAGGACCGGGCCGTTTTTTATCAAAGCTTCAATCTGTACTGCGAAACCAGCTAGCGTTCGATTTTAGAAAATTTCCCGGAAGCGTTCGCAGTAATATTGAATATTTTCCCATTTTGCGCCGAGCGGAATTCTATGGTCGGGACACGGAATATAGCCTCCAAGCTCGACAAGCGGGCGAAGACGCTCCAATTCTTTATCTATCGCGGCGTAATCCATCGCAAATACGTTTTTATTCATTCCTCCGACGCCGCGCAGCTCTCGCCCATATTTTTCTCTCCACGGAGCGATGCTGGCATGCCACGTCCCGACTTCGATCGGGAACATGGTGTTGACACCGTTCTCTAACCATATCGGGAGCAGCGTGTCGATGCACCCATCGCAGTCAAGCGACACAATATCGCATCCATACGCTTTCAGCAGCGATGTCATCCGTTTGTAATGCGGCCCGACAAGCTCTGCAAAAACAGCAGGCGTGACAAGCGGTCCGTTTTTATAGCAGATATCTTCCCAGAAATGCGCTACATCCGGACGCAGTCCTCTCTCAAGCGCGGTCTTGACGTTGTCATATTGGACCTCCGCCACCGTGTCGATGATTTCGCGGTACAGCTCCTCGTCGTCGGCATACAGATAAGACAGTTCCTCCACGCCCAGCATATCGCGGATAATGCCGATAAGGCTTCCCGCCTCCAACATGACGGGGCGATATGTCTGTTCCTTTTGTCTGGCAATCAATCCGTCAAGCGCTGCAAAATTCTGCCTCTCGGGCGACGGACGCAAACGCGGCTTATACTCCTTTTCCCACGCTTCCCTGCCGGAAAACACCGTGCCTACCGTCTCAGGAATGCTGACGACTCCGTCCCGGATGATCTCGATAAGCCCTGAGCTGTTCCGAATCTTCTTTTTCCCGTCCGGATAAGTCTCTAGCACTTCGCGCGCAAAGCCCGGCAAAAGCGAGCGCTGTGGATAATATTGACTCACCCATTCAAAATCAAAGCCAAGCTTGCGCTCGAGCTCCGAGCGCACCTCGACATAGTTGCGCAAATCGCTCTCAATTCTTCCCTCCGCCCTCCACTGCTGCAAAAGCTCCCCCCAAAAGCCGAAGTGAACAACGGGGAATCTGTCATGGGGCTCATAGTGAAGAATCGCCATCGTATTCTCTCTTACATTCATTTTAGGCTCCTTTGTTTTTTATTTGACCACGGCCTTGTCGATATTCACAACCGCGTAGTAATTTCCATCCAAAGCGCTTACAAGCTCCGATATTCGCGCCGCTACTTCTTTTTCATCCAGGCTCACATCAAACGGTACGACCGCGTCAAAGATCACGTTTGTATGCGTTTCTCCCGATACCATGCGGAAATCATGAATCGTAATCCGGGGGTCCAGCGTTCGGACAAGCGCGGCTATCTTCTCTTTTGTCTCATTGGTGCGTGCATCATCCGTTTCCACCGGGTCCATATGGATAACCGCTTCGCAGCAAAGTGCATGGTTCAGCTCCTTTTCCGCATTGTCGATGGAATCGTGAATCTTCAAAAGGTCGCCGTCCGCCGGCACCTCCGCGTGCAGAGAAATCATGAGTCTGCCCGGCCCGTAATCATGCACGACAAGGTCATGGATGCCGACGACATACGGGTGGCTCCTTACAATGGACTCGATACGCCCCACAAGCTCCGCCGACGGCGGCTGTCCGAGCAGCGGATCGATGGTCTGCTTCGCCGAGCGGATGCCCGAAACCAGAATAAAGCCCGATACCGCAAGGCCGCACCAAGCGTCGATTTCCCACTCAAAAAAATGAGAAAGCAGCATACAGATAAAAACGACAAACGTCGACGCCGCATCGGAAAGGCTGTCAACTGCCGTCGCTTCCATGGCGGGAGAATCCAATTTTTTCCCGATTCTCTTATTATAGAACGCCATATACAGCTTCACCGCAACGGACACCGCAAGAATGGAAAGCGTGAGTGCCGAAAAGACGACGGGCTCCGGCGCAAAAAGCTTTTCCACCGAGCTTTTGCCAAGCTCAAAGCCCACCAATATAATAAGGATAGACACAAGCAGTCCGGAAATATATTCAAATCTCCCGTGTCCGAAAGGATGATGGGAATCCGCTTTATGGCCGGCAATCCGAAATCCGACAAGCGTAATCAGCGAGGAGCCTGCGTCAGACAGGTTGTTGAAGGCGTCCGCCGTCACCGAAATAGAGCCGGAAAGCATACCGGCGACAAGCTTTCCCACAAAAAGCATCAGATTGAGAAAAATGCCAAACGCGCCGCAGAGCACGCCGTACCGAAGACGAAGCGTCTCCGGCGATTCGCCGTCCCTGTTTTTTATAAAGATTTTAGCAAGCAGTGAAATCATAATATCCCGTTCCCAAGTGGTTTCGTGATTTTTCAAAAAAGAAAAATCACCGGTTTTCATCAGTATACCACCCTTCTCATCGGATTACAAGAAAATCCGGTATTTTTTTCCGCACGTCTTGCACCGTCTCAGATTCTATGCTATAATATGAGCATCTGACGAAAAGAGACAGTATTTCAGAAAAAAAGAAAGCCGCTCTGCATTATCGGCTTTATCATTCCGAAAAGGAGGAGTCGCATGAAATTTCTGACGCCGATTTTTATATGCGCCCTATTCGTTCTCGTGGCATATGGGCTCATGCGTCTCTCGCTTTTCATCAGCAGTACGGCGGCAAGACGGAAAATTCTTTCCTACGGAAAGGCCTCAGAGGAAACCGTCGCAGCGCTGCTTATGTCCCATTTTGGCGCCTCCAATGTGATTTGCAACCGATATCTTCCCTACCGGACACAGAACGGTATCGGCTATACCGAAGTCGACTGTATCGTGATTCTGAAAGGCAGGATCGCCGTCATCGAGGTAAAGTCGCTTGTCGGTTCCATCTACAATCCGCCATCTGAAACATGGCACCAAAGCGCCGTGATGAGAAACGGCGAGCGCAAGGAATTAGATTTTATCAACCCCATTATGCAGAACGCCCGCCATGTCTCGGCCTTATCCCGCATTCTGAAAAGCGCAAAAATCACACCGGCACCAAAGATCGAAAGTCTCGTCATTTTCACCTCTACCCGCGCTGTCTTTACCTATGAGCGGCAAAAGGAAATCTATACCCTGTCCGAGGCCGTCAAAAAACTGAAAGCCATGAACGGGGGGCGCCGTTTTCGGCTTCGTGACAGGATGAAAATTTTTCATGCTATCAAAAAGCACGCCAAATCCAGACGACAGGCGATGGCAGCCACCGGCAAAAAGCGACGCAGATAAAGCAAAGATTCTTTTTTTCGCCGTCCCGCTTCGAGCGTTTTCTCGCATCTTGTATGTTATAGTAGAACCAAACATACTATGCGAAAGGATGACGAAATATGAATAAAAAAATCACGCTTGCCGCCGGCGTCGCCCTGCTCACGCTGACGGTTCTTCTGACAATCGTTTATGCCGCCTTGTCCGGCGTCTTTGTCTCGGCGGATCACATTCCACCGTGCGACGTCTCCGAAAGCTATGCCGAGGACGCCATCCTCAAGGTCTGTGAGCTTGGGCTTATGAATACTTATACTATCAACGGCGAAGTCTATTTTTATCCGGAAATGGAAGTGACAAGAGGGGAGCTTGCCCGTGTGCTTGTCACCTATTTCGAGATCGATCCGGGAAAATATGAAAGCAAAGAGCTTGGCTTTGCCGACGAGGCGGACATTCCCGATTCTCTGCTTCCCTATGTGCGGGCGGCGCTGGCAAACGGACTCATGCAGCTGCAGGCCGGATATGTGTTCCACCCGTATGACTACATCACGAGAGAGGAAACCGCCTATCTGTTCGGCGCGCTTTGCACAGCGGAAATTTCCGCCGGCAAGAGCGAAAATTTTTCGGATTTCGATGAAATCAATCCCTATTTTGAAACTAACGCAAGCAAGGTCGTCGATTTTGAAATCATGATCGGATATACGGACGGCACATTTCGTCCGAAGCAAGTACTGACGCGCGAAGAGTTGGCGCTGATTCTTTATCGCCTGCTTTCCGCGGAAAATTTCACAAAAGGATAGGTCCGCGGGGGAAAAGCCCGCCCGCGGGCAAACGGGCAGAGTGGCATGCGCAAGGAAGCCGAACGATTCGCCGATTCCACTGTAATGGAGGGAATGGTCTCCATCCGCGCTATCATAAGAGCGCGGGAAGCCGGCACAAACAACAGAAAAATCATAAAGGTTCTTTTCGATCGTGAGAAAAAGAAGGACAAGGCGCGTGAGCTTGCTTTTCTATCGGAAAAAGCGGAACGTCACGGCTTTACCGTCGAGTTTTCCGACGCCAAGACCATCGGCGCCATGGTCGTCGGCTCCTCGCACGGCGGTATCGTCGCACTTTGCGGGGAAAGGACGCTTGTGCCCGTTTCATCCCTGAAAATCAAAGAAAACGGCTTTTATGTCATGCTCGACGGCATCGAGGATCCTTATAACTTCGGCTATTGCCTGCGCTCGCTCTACGCCGCGGGCGCAGACGGCGTCCTCGTCGGACCGCGAAGCTGGCTCTCGGCGGCAGGCGTCGTCTGCAGAGCGTCAGCAGGCGCCTCTGAGCTTTTTGAGATCGCTATGGGCGAACCCGCCGATGTCGTGGATGCCTTTCATGCCGAAGGATATGAAGTCGTCGCAGCGGACCTTTCCCGCGAAGCGGTGCCCGTTTACGATACGAAGATCCGGTATCCCATCCTGCTTGTGGTAGGCGGAGAAAAGCGAGGCATCCGGCGCGCGGTGCTAGACCGATGCGACAAAGTCGTCTCCCTTTCCTACGGCAGGCGGTTTGGCGCTGCTCTTTCCGCAGCCTCGGCGGCATCTGTTCTCGCCTTTGAAATTTTCCGGCAAAACCGAGGGGCGCTTCATGACTGAAAAACCTGAAAAAATCAACGATGACATCACACTTCTCCAAAACCCCGGTTCTCTTGCGTTCGGCACGGACGCGTATCTTCTCTCTGCTTATCTGCGGCATGCGCCAAAGCAAACGGCCTGTGAGCTTGGCGCAGGCTCCGGCGTCGTTTCTCTTCTTGCCGCCGCACGCGGCAGATTTTCTCATATCACGGCGGTGGAAATTCAGGAGCCGCTTGCGTCTCTTGCGGCATACAATGTCGAAAAAAACGGTTTTTCCGCTAAAATTGACGTGATATGCGCCGATATCCGGCAAAACGCCCCTGCCTTTCGCGAAGCGTTCGGCGTTGTGTTCGCCAATCCCCCTTATCTGCCCCGCGGATGCGGTAAAGAAAGTGAAAACGCGGCAGATGCGGCATCCCGCCATGAGGTTTACGGCGGGATTATGGATTTTGCCGCGGCGGCCGCCGCTTATCTGCGGTATGGCGGACTGTTTTACACCGTTTACCGGCCAGACAGGCTTCCGGAGCTTCTCCTTGCATGTAAGCAGCACCGGCTCACGCCAAAGCGCATGACGCTCGTCTTTCCGACGACAGCCCATTCGCCTTCCCTTGTACTTCTGGAAGCAAAAAAGCATGGCGCACCGGGACTTTTTCTGACAAAGCCGCTTATCATCTATCGCGCGGGTCTGGAGCAGAAAAACGAGAATTATACCGATGATATGAAATATATTTATGAAAACGGAGCGTTTCATGAGCAGTATCAAAAGCCCTGAACATTATTATCCAGAGAACCGACAGAAAAATCGAACGGAAAAAGGAACGCTATACCTTGTCGGCACACCGATAGGCAATCTTGCGGACCTCTCGGAGAGGGCGCGCAAGGTCCTTTCCGAGGTGGATTTCATCGCGGCAGAGGATACGCGCAATTCCGGAAGGCTGCTTGCGTTCTACGGTATCAAAAAGCCGATGATAAGCTACTTTGAGCACAATCGCCGCGAGAGGGGAGAGGTCATCGTCTCCCGAATAGAGGCGGGCGAGGCATGTGCTCTTATCACAGACGCCGGCATGCCTGCTATCAGCGATCCGGGCGAGGATCTCGTCCGTCTCTGCGCCGAACGCGGCATTCCCGTTTCCGTGGTGCCGGGTCCCTGCGCCGCCATTGCGGCGCTTGCCGTCTCGGGACTTTTTACCGCAAAATTCGTATTTGAAGGCTTCCTTTCCACCGCGACGGGAGAACGGATGAAAACCCTCGAGCGGCTGAAAGCAGAGACACGGACCATTCTTCTTTACGAAGCACCCCATAAGCTGCGAACCACGCTCTCAGACCTTCTGCGCGTACTGGGAAACAGACAGATCGCCCTTTGCCGGGAGCTAACCAAGCTCAACGAAGAAATCATACGCACCACCCTTTCCGAAGCGGTAAAGCGGTATGAGATCCAGTCTCCCCGCGGTGAATTTGTACTCGTTCTTGCGGGAGCGGAACCTGACTCGCCCAAAGAAAATGCCTTTTGGTCGGATCTGACGGTATGGGAGCATGTGGCCTTCTATCTTGACCGCGGGATGACAAAAAACGACGCTATCAAGCAGGCGGCCCATGACCGCGGCGTCGCCAAAAGCAGGATTTATAATATCGTAATGAAAAAAGAAGATTCTTATTTAGATGGGGGAAGCCATGACGACTCAAATCCAAAACGCACAAATCTATAATACAGAGAAGCGCTGCTTTGAGCCCGGTTCGCTTTGGTTCCGGGACGGAAAGATCTTAGATGCGCCCGCTATTCCCAACACCGTCATCGACGCCGAGGGCGGTTATGTCTTACCGGGACTTATTGACGTCCATACCCACGGCAGATGCGGCATCGATATCATGGAAGCAGACAAAACAGCTCTTTCCGCGCTTTCACTCGCCTATGCAAAATCCGGCGTCACGACGGTTTTTCCGACGGTCATGACCGCCCCCCTTTCTAAAATCGAGGACGCCATACAAAAAATCAAAGCCGCGGAATACACGGCAGATTTTGCGGGAATCCATATAGAGGGACCGTATATCAGCAAAAAAAAGCCGGGCTGCCATGACATTTCCGCCATCCGACACCCTGTCAAAGATGAAATTTTTTCACTCTGTGAGCGCATTCTTCCGCTTTTCCCCCATCTCACCATCGCGCCCGAGGAGGACACAGATGGCGGGATCCGCGATTTCTGTGCATGCTTTGGGAAACGCGGCGGCACCGTCGCCATCGGACACACCGACGCGGATTTTGATACCGCCATGCGGGCGCTGTCGGACGGCGCGAGCGCTTTTACGCATACCTTCAATGCCATGACGCCTCTTCTCCACCGCGCGCCCGGCGCGGCGGGCGCCGCGCTGTATTCGGACGCTTATGCGGAATTCATCTGTGACGGCATTCACGTCCATCCGGCGGTCATTCGCATCGCTTACGAGGCCAAGCAAATGCAGGGTGACAAATTCGTCCTCATCACCGATTCGATCCCCGCGGCAGGGCTCGCGGACGGAAGCTATGAGATGAACGGCATTCCCTTTACGCTGAAAGCCGGAAAAGCCGCGCGCGAGGACGGCACCATCGTCGGCTCCGCGCTCGATCTTTTTACCGCCGTCAAAAACCTTGCACGATTTGCGGATATCCGCTTTGAGGACGCGCTCATCTGCGCAACAAAGGCGCCGGCGGAGATGGTCGGCATCTACGATTCCCGCGGCTCGCTCGATACCGGCAAGCGCGCGGATATTCTGCTGTGCGACAGGGAGATGAATATCCGGTCGGTATTCTGCGCAGGCAGAAAAATATAAATGACAGGCAAAATACCGCGCGCGGCGCATGCTGCCGCCGCACAGGAAAGGATAGAAGACTATGGAAAACAAAGGAAAATTTTATATCACCACAGCGATCGCGTATGCGTCGCGCAAGCCGCACATCGGCAATACCTATGAGATTGTGCTCGCCGACGCGATTGCTCGCTACAAACGTGCGCGAGGCTATGACGTGTTCTTCTGTACCGGTACTGATGAACACGGGCAGAAGATCGAGGCGCTTGCCGAGCAGGCCGGCGTCGCGCCGCAGGAATATGTAGACGGCGTCTCCGGCGAGATCCGAAAAATCTGGGATATGCTTGGCTGCCGCTACGACCGCTTTATCCGCACCACGGAGGAGCACCATGTAAAGGCCGTTCAGAAAATTTTCAGGCGCCTGTATGAACAGGGCGATATCTATAAAAGTGCCTATGAGGGATGGTACTGCGTGCCCTGCGAATCGTTTTTCACGGACACACAGGCGGAGGGAGGCGTTTGCCCTGACTGCGGACGTCCGCTGACGCGCGAGCATGAGGAAGCCTACTTTTTCAGAATGAGCAAATATCAGGATAGGCTCATGGAATACATGGAATCCCATCCGGATTTCATCGTGCCGGAAGCGCGCAAAAAAGAAATGGTCAACAACTTCCTTTTGCCGGGGCTTCAGGACCTTTGTGTTTCCCGTTCCTCGTTCAAGTGGGGGATCCCGGTCGATTTCGATCCGGACCATGTCGTTTATGTCTGGTTCGACGCAGTAATCAACTACATTACTGCGCTTGGCTTCGACGGAGAGAACGGAGGAGAAAACTACCGCAAATATTGGCCCGCCGATGTGCACGTCATCGGAAAAGATATCATCCGGTTCCACACGATCTATTGGCCGATCTTCCTCATGGCGCTCGGAGAGCCGCTTCCAAAGCAGGTTTTCGGGCATCCGTGGCTGCTTTTCGGCTCCGATAAAATGTCAAAATCCAAAGGGAACGTCATCTATGCAGACGACATGGTAAGACGCTTCGGCCTTGACGGCGTGCGCTATTACCTGCTTTCCGAAATGTCCTATCAGAACGACGGCTCCATCACATATGAAAGCTTCATCGCGCGCTACAACACCGACCTTGCCAATACCCTTGGCAATCTCGTCTCCAGAACCGTGGCGATGACCAAAAAATATTTCGGCGGCATCATTCCCTGCCCCGCCGGCGATGAAGGCCCCGACGTGCAGCTGAAAGAGGCGGCCAAAGATGCCTATACCGGATTCACGGAAGCGATGGATACCTTCCGCGCGGCGGATGCCTTGGAGGCGGTATTCTCGCTGCTGCGCCGCGCTAACAAATATATCGATGAAACAACGCCGTGGGCACTCGCAAAAGAATCATCCCAGAAAGAACGTCTCGGCACCGTGCTCTACAATCTGCTTGAGGTCCTGCGGATTTCCGCCATCCTGCTGCATCCTGCCATTCCCGATGCGGCGGAAAAAATCCTTTCCTCTATCGGCACGCCCGAACATGACTTTGATTCCGCCGCTGCGTTCGGTGTGACCCGTCCCGGCGGGACCGTCGGCGAACAATGCGTGCTTTTTGCCCGCATTGACGAGGCAAAAACACTCGCGGAGCTAGAAGCGGAAAAGGCGGCTGGTCTCTGATGGCAAAGCTGTTTGACACCCACGCGCACTATACCGACGAGCGCCTGCGTGATACAGAGCTTCTCACACAGGCGCTCGCGGGAGAGATCGGCGGCATCGTCACCGTCGCCTCAGACCTTGACGATGCCGAAGCGTGCATCGCCCTTGCCGCCGCCCATGAAAACGTATGGGCAGCCGCCGGCATTCATCCGCATGAATGCGGCAAGGCGGGGGCGCTCCCCGCGGCGATGGAAAGACTCCATACGCTTTTGAAAGAGGAAAAGGCCGTCGCCATCGGAGAAATCGGGCTCGACTATCACTACGACTTTTCCGACCGCGAAACCCAGATGCGCTTCTTTCGCTCACAGATGGACCTGGCCGCCGAAACAGGTCTTCCCGTCATTATCCATGACAGAGAGGCACACGGCGATGTATTCGACATCATCCGTGCATACCGCGGACGGGTGCGCGGTATACTCCACAGCTGTTCCGCCGCCCGTGAGCAGGTGCGGGAATATGTGAAAATGGGATGGTATATCTCTTTCTCCGGTACGATCACCTTCAAAAACGCCGCCGGTATCCTGGATTCGGTCCGTGCAGTACCGCAAGACAGGATCCTTGTCGAAACAGACTGTCCCTATCTTGCGCCGGTCCCCATGCGCGGGAAGCTCAATCACAGCGGCTATCTGCACTATACCGCCGCCCACGCCGCCGAGCTTTTGGGCATGGAATACGAAGCCTTCTGCGAGGCGGAAGCCGCTAACGCCCGCGCTATTTTCAAAATTTAAGTATACCGCTTATAACATATGAAGGATATTTATCATGATCATCACCTATACCCATCGAGATGGACTTTATGTCAATATGACTAACCGCTGCTCCAATCGCTGCGATTTTTGTGTGCGCAACCATGGAGATGCTCTCTATGGCGATCTTTGGCTTGAGAGGGAGCCTTCCGTAGATGAAATTTATGCCGCCATCGAAGAACATGACCTCTCTCATTTTTCAGAACTTGTATTCTGCGGATATGGAGAACCAACCGAGCGCCTTGCGGATATGCTGGATATTTGCCGCCGCATCCGGAAAATTTCCGACATCCGCATTCGCATCAACACCAACGGGCAGTCGGAACTCATCAACGGAAAAAACAGCACACCGCTTTGGAACGGACTCTTTGACATCGTCTCCATCAGCCTGAACGCCGCCGACGCCGATACGTATGACCGGATATGTCATTCCCGCTACGGAAAAGCCGCCTATCCCGCGATTCTTGCATTTGCCGCTAACGTGAAGCCGTATGTCGGGCACGTCATCTTCTCGGTTGTCGATACGACCATTCCACCGAAAGATATCGAAAAGTGCCGTGTGGTAGCCGATGCCATCGGCGTCGAGCTGCGGGTTCGGGAATGGATTTAAAACCGTATTGCATAAATGAAAGCCCAAAAGCTTGGTATCGGCACCTGCTTTCGGGCTTTCATTTTTCATTTTGTCTGTTCCGGAGATTCCGGCCGCCGATCCCACGCCTTATGGATATCGGTCCAAAATATCCTGCATCGAAATGGAAGAGGAAGAGGCGGTTATCCCGACCCCTATGCCGATTTCGGCATGATAGAGTGTCTCTTCTGTTCCGTCTGAATACTGTTTGGTTACAACATACAGCACCTCTCCCTCAGTTATTTCCTCGAAAGACGGGGAAAGTGAAAGCTCCTCCAGCATTTCACAAACGGCAGAAACCGTTTTTTCATCCGTATATATCCGCAGGATCGTATCATTTTCAGAAATCGTAACTTGTGTCGGAAAAGCCTCCCCATCATAAAGATGAAAAAGATTGACAAACGGCGACGCAAGGAAAGCAAAGACTATCAAAAGGCAGGCAGCAGCAGACAATGATGAAATCCATGTGCTTCTTCTGGTCATTTTGCGTTCTATCATCCGCTTATCATATTTTTCATAAAGCGTGCGTTTGTATTCGCTGTCCGATTTCACCGAACGTATCCCTCCTTTGTCATGATAGCCCTCAGAGCCTGTCTTGCCCGCATGGCGAGATTTTCGATCTGCTTCTGCGATTTTTTCATGACGCCCCCGGCTTCCAGATAAGACATTTCTTCAAAATAGAGAAGATGAAGCACCTCCGCGTAATCCGGCTTCAGCCTTTCTATCGCTTGGAACAAGGCCCGCCTTTCGTCACGGCGGAACATCTCGCTCTCAAAGGCGGCATATTCCTCAGATTTTTCAGAAAGATCATCGCCCATCAGCGTTTCTCGTTTATGCTTTTTCATATAATTGAGAGCCTTATTCCGAGCAATTGTAAATAAATAGGTTTTCAGCTTCACCCGGAAATCATATTTGCGGGGAGCCATAAGAAGCACGAGAAAAACATCCTGCGACAAATCCTCGGCGGCATCCAAATCGTGCGTATAGCGATTGATAAAAAAGATGAGATTCTCTCGGTAAAGGCTGACAATTTCATCAAATGCGCCCTTTTCCCCGGATAAATAGCGACGAAATAATGTTTCTCCCTCCACCAAGAGACCCCCTTTCTCATCATTGTCTTTATTGTATCGCCAAAAATGCAGCCTTTAATGCCGAACATTCCTCAGAGGATGCCATACAAAGCATGACAACGTTTCCATTGACCGCCACAACCTTATCTTCAGCACCCATACAAATCCACTTCCACGGGTCGGCATGCTCCTCTATCAGAGCCGCAACCTCTTCCGTTTTATCAGCATCCACTCTGACAAGGCAGAAGGAATAGCCGCCGCCTATCATTAGTTCAGAAGCAAATGCCTGCTCAAATTCAAAATCCGTTCCGAAATAGCGCGCAAGACTTTCCGAATCCAGCTCCGTATTATAAAAGCCGTCCATAGACTTGCCGCAAGAAGCGTACACCATTTCGGTAAGCTCCGCGAGATCGATCGTATTGATCACATTGGGCTCTGATGGTTTTGTGCTTTCTTCCGGTTCATTCGTTGTATTTTCCGGCGTATCCGTCGTCTCCTCCGGTCTTCCACTCGTACTCTCCGATTGATTTGGCAGGTTACCCGAGGTATCATCGGGCTGAGAGGATTCCGAAGGCTTTTCCGCCCCCATGCAAGAAGCAAAAATCAACAAAAGACTTGTCAGAACAAAAAACAGTGCTATAAATTTTTTCATTTTCATCATTCCTTTCGATTGAAATCTGTCTATTATACAATCGAGAAGAAAAAATCACTCACCCAATCATGAAATTTTTTAAAATTTATAGCTCCTGTAAAAAAGCCTCTGTCCGAAAACGGATGCTCTTTTGTTGTATTAGACAAACAGCGAATAAACCATCCTCCCCGCGGCAAAAATGAGCGCCGCTATCATACCGGCGTTGCCGAAGACAGCCGAGCGGGTTCTTTCCGGAAGCATGATTTCTCCCGGCCGGAAACGGAAACGTCGGATTTTCACACAGAAAAGAATGAATCCGGCAATCGCCATACCGAAAAACAGCATATAATAAAGTCCGGCGGCAAAAATGGCGGTCATGGTCTCTCTCGACAGTTCCGCAATCGCTTCCGGTGTGATATCCTGTAAGGAATTCATTGCTTCTGTCATCCATGCGAGCACCTGTGAGCCAAGAACACCGGAATAGCAGTTGAAAATAGCATGTAAAAGCATACAAAGCCAGATTTTTCCGCTGCGGCAATAAAGATAGGCAAGAAGCACCCCTGCGCCGAACGCATAAAAGAACTGACTGAAATTCATATGGAACAAGCCGAACAGAAGTCCGGAAAGCAAGATGCTCACCTTTTCCCCATATACGAATGTCCGATCAATCAAAAGCTTACGGAAAAGCAATTCCTCCAAAATGGGCGCCAGAATACCCACAGCAAGCAAATTCTGCCATGGATCGCTGACCATGATGACCTCTGACACCGTATTTCCGACGGAATGGCCGCTCACCGCGTTCCAAATGGCAAGCAGGATAGAGCCGATGATGCTGCCCGCAATAGAAACGGCAAAGCATATCAGTAAAAGCTGAACAAAACGCCCGCCGGAGAACGGCTTTTTCTCCGGCTCGGTGCGTGGGAGCGGGCGCAAAAGCAAACTGCCGAGAACAATCGCCGCGGCAAGCATCCCCTCATTGAAAAGCATGATATACCGGGAACAGGCGTCTATTGCCGGTATGGCAAATGTATTTTCCAAATAAAGCGCAACAAGATCAACAAGAGACATCAACGCCATCCATATGACGAGAACGAGGACAAACGTCCATCCGATTCGGCCGAATTGCTTCTTCATGCCGCGGCGGACCGCTGTCCCATCCCCTTCCGGCATCAAATCCCTCATGCTAGGTGGACCGGCATTCTCTTCCGGTTCCATGGCAGAGTTTTGATTTTCCATTTCATGTCCTCCCTTGTCACTGAAATCGCATACATGTTTATTCGTTATGATAATAACATAGGAAAAAATTCCTGTCAAGTAAAAGATGCCGCCCCAAAATGGAGCGGCATCTTTTCTTTTTCTTATTTCAGCGTCGAGCTGCTGTTGAGAACCAGCGTGCTGTAAAGGAACAAAACATCCTGATTTTCAAAATCGACAAACATTCCGACAATATCACTGGAGATATAGCGGATATCCACCAGCGTCACCTTGGCATAACCCTCGACCAGAAGCGGTGCAAGGCTGCTTCCGAAGGAGTCGCGGAAAATGACAAGTTCTTTATCTGTGGTAGCATTTGGATTTTCAATGGTGATAAGGGAAAGAGAGCCGGAAAGGAACATCTCATACGGATCCCTGCCATATGCCTTTTCCATATCATAAATCGACATTTCCTCAGGGCTTCCGGTTTCATAGTTGTAAACCGTGCAGTCCTCCAGAATATCGCTTGTCATATAGTAGATGGTTTCCGGAGAAAGCGGAAGCGCGGATTGTCCATAATACACCCCATAGAAAGGATTGTCCAATGTTTGTTGTGTGTAATTGCCGGAAAGCGTCACGCCCATGCTCTCTGCGAGTTTCTGCGCAACATCACCAATCTGCTCCTGTCTCCAATGCGTATCCGTCTTATAATAATCCTCAATGCTGAGCAATCCCGTGATATCGATATACTCCATAAAATCGGTCTTTTCCTGCATCATTTCAAAAAATTCTGCATAATCCAATGACAGATAACCGTTTTGCTCGGCAAGAAAATAGCTCTTATCCGGAACGATGGAAAAATAAACGTTGCATGCCTTATCCGCCATGTACTTATCGTACAGGTATTTGAACCGCGAAGCGGCATAGTCCATCGAGCTTTCATTCATCGGATATTCAAGCTTGGAGGCATAGCCATCCTCAATATAAATATCGTTGTTGTCCTTCTGCCAAAAGAGATAGAATTTAGAGAGAGATTTCAACGTTCGGAAATCATCCCGAAGCGGGAATTGGTCAAGTGTGTAGTCCTCAAAGTCCGACATAAAATCACCCGACACAATGGAATCCCATGTGATCTCAGGAAATTGATCAAGTTCCCGTCTTTCGCTGCTGGAGAAAGCGTCCGCCGGTTTCGCCCAACAATAGAAGGAGAGGCCGAAAAGCAGAACCGCCATGACGCAGACGGAAACAATATTTTTCACTTTGGTCGTCATCGAAAAGTCACCTCCTTAGAATCTGAAGTAGAAGAACGGGCTGAACGAACCGTCCACCAGATAAGCGGTCAGCATGAGCAGAAGCACGACGAGAAGGATCGGCTCCGCAATGTTCATGATCTTTTCTCCCGCAGGCTTCTTCTTGATCGCCAGGACCGCCTTCTTGAGAAGCGGTGTTGCGCCGATAATGCCGAGCACCAAAATCACGGCGTAGCTGCGCAGATAATAGAGGAACTCATCCGAGATAAACGGTACCCCGCCGGCGCCGAACATTCCGCCGATATAGGTAAATGCTTCTTGCATATCCGACGCGTTGAAAATAACAAAGCTGATCATAACAAAGAAAAGCACATAGATGTGGCTCCACACCTTGGATTTTTTAAGCGGCTTCAAAAGCCACAGCTTTTCAATCACAAGAAGAACGGCAAAGAAAAGTCCCCATACGATGAAATTCCACGCCGCGCCGTGCCAGAAGCCCGTCAGTAGCCAGACGATGAAAATATTGAGGAACCAACGGGCCTTGGATACACGGTTTCCGCCGAGCGGAATATACACATAATCCCGGAACCACGAGCCGAGCGACATATGCCAACGGCGCCAGAACTCGGTAACGCTCCCCGAAATGTAAGGGTAATCAAAGTTTTCGAGGAAATCAAAGCCGAACATCTTGCCAAGGCCAAGGGCCATATCGCTGTAGCCCGAAAAGTCGAAATAGATGTGCAATGCAAATGTAATGGCATAAAGCCAGAAGAACAGCACGGACTTGTCGCCGGAGTTCTTAAAGATATCACAAAGCTCGCCGAGTGTGTCGGCAAAGAGAATCTTTTTGGCAAGGCCGAGGATGAACCTGCGCATACCGAGCGCGAGATTGGAAACACTGTGCGTCCTCGATTCAAGCTGCGCCGAAACATCGGCGTACCGCACAATAGGACCTGCCATGAGATGCGGGAACAGAGCAACATAGGTCGCAAGGGTAATAAAATTTCTCTGCGCCGTCACCTTACCGCGGTAAACGTCGATTGTATAGCTTAGGATCTTAAACGTATAGAAGCTGATACCGATCGGCAGTGCGATTTGCAGCAGTGGCACAGAAAGCCCCGTTACCGCGTTGAAGTTTGAAATAAAGAAGTCGGTATATTTGAAATAACCGAGCATTCCAAGGCTTGTCACGATCGATAAAATCAAAAAGAACTTTGAGAGCTTCGTGCCGCGCCAGGCTTCGATAAGAAGCCCGAACACATAGCCAAGCACAATGGAAATCGCCATGAGAATGACGTATTTCGGTTCGCCCCACGCATAAAAAACCAAGCTTGAAAGAAGCAGAACCGAATTTTTCAGACATTTCGGCGCGATAAAATACAGAATCAGAACGCACGGCAGAAAATAGTAAAGAAACGGAATACTTGAAAATAACATAATGATTTACCCGTGTGTATTTTTATTTCACCGGGAGCGTAAGCAAACGAGCTCCCGGTGATGCAGTATGTTCTGGAATTAACCCGTAATCGATTCGTTGTAAAGGATCTCTGCGTTCTCATAAGCCGCAGTGGTTCTCGCGCTGAAGGTATCAATCAGCTCTGTGGCGCCGAAAGCGACAATGACATAATCGTCAACAGAAATGATGAGCAGCTCATCCGGGAAGCCGCAAATCCATTGTGCCCCAAGGATGCTGTCCTTAACGGCGGACGCAAAATCGGCGATATTCGAGGAATCCGCGATATGATAGATGCCCCCGGTAAATGTGTTTGTATTCATCATATGGATCATGGAAGCCGCATCATCCACCATGGAAACATTTGCTTCCGGAATATAGTAGCTGTTGCTCATGGTCTGCGTGTCGGTATGATCGAGCACGCCGGGCGCGTTCATCGTCATATCGCTACCGCCGATGATAGCGAATTTCTCGTCGTCGGCATACGAATTCCAAATGGTGTTCAGAATATCCAGGGCGCTCGTTTCGGGCGTCTCCGGCTCGTCGGGCGTGTCAGTCGTGTTCTCGGTTCCCGTTGTCTCATCACCCGTTGAATCCTCTGTTTCCTCCGTGCCGCTGTTCGTCGTTTCGGAGGTTTGCGTGTTTTGCGTGCTGCCAGAGGTCTCGTCGTTCTCTGTATTTCCGCAGGATACAAATGCCAATACCATCATGGCTGCCAAAATAAATGCCAATAACTTTTTCATTTTTTGTTTCTCCTTATTGATAAAAAGTTTTTTGATATATATCTCACTGTTCCAGTATAAAATCCAACTCTCCACCGCACAGTGTCTTGAAGGCATCAATAAGTCCTTCTGCATCTTTCTCAGAGGTCATTGCCATCACAATCAAATCGTCCGATTTATGATTTCCGGAAGCGTGTCGGCTATTTCCTCTGGCATCTCCGGGGACTCTGTGGTTTCCTCAGACGCCGTTGTTTCCTCCCCGGAGGTATTTTCGGACCCCGTCGTATTTTCGGGTTTCTCCGTTTGCTCTCCCGAAGTTTCAGAATTTTGCGTATTTTGCGTTTCTTGCGGCGTGCCCGTCGTGGTGTCCGTAGTTCCGGTATTTCCGCACGAGACAAAGACAAGCATCAGCGCCACGGCAAGTACAAAGGCAATGATTTTCTACATTGTCATATTCCTCCTGTCAATCCGTTAAGGTTTCCTTGCGAATTGTCCAACCTCCCGTATTCTCATCATAGTTCAGCACAAGAACAAAATCCTTTTTGCTGCTATCGATAAGCATTTCAA
The DNA here is from genome assembly GCA_003150035.1 of Clostridiales bacterium. GTDB lineage: Bacteria > Bacillota > Clostridia > Oscillospirales > CAG-272 > QALR01. The sequence continues at coordinate 54,308 of QALR01000024.1, read as the reverse complement.
ACTGCTCCGTATCCGTTCCGCTGCTTACGGTCCAAAGGATCGCAATATCCTCCCCGGCTGTATACTCCGACCCGGTATAAAGAACCGTGCCCGTATCGGCATCACTGATGACCATTGTGCCGTCCGACACAGAAACTCGAGTTTCTCCGGTTACCCTGATTTCAACCGGAACATTTGCCTCGTATGAAACCCTAGGTTCGATAGAATACAGCGCGGGGCTGATATTGAGTTCGGACAATTCCACAGGCTCGGACGCAAGCGATTTTCCTCCTACAGAGACAGAAACCTCTCCAAAATTCCGGATGGCAAAGACGGAGAACGCCACGGCAAGAAGCAGACAAGCAGCAAGAGACGAAATCAGCCTCATATTTTTCATCCAGCTTCTTCTTTCCGGCGCTTTAGAAACCGCATAGGACGACAAAATTTTTTCTTTCAAATCATCCGGCGCCTTTATATTTTGATAGGCATCAACGGTTTTTTTATCAAACATAGTTCTCCTCCTTATCAAGCAGATCTTTTAAGAGTTCCCTTCCCCGGGACAGACGCATTTTCACACCGGACATCGAAATTCCAAGCATGGATGAGATTTCTTCGACGGAAAAGCCCTCAAGATAATGAAGGGTTATAGCCGTCTTATATTTTTCAGGAAGCGCAAACACCGCGCGTAGCACGCTGTTTGTGGGTCCGTCCGTCTGCTCAGGCAGATCAGAAATATCATCAAGGGAATCATGCTCGCGGATCTTTCCTCGCCGCAGCATATCATGACATCGGTTCACGGTCACTCTGATAAGCCATGCGCGCTCGTGCTCATCATCGGTAAACCGAGGAGATGTGTTCATATATTTGGTGAAGACATCCTGAACCGCGTCCTCGGCATCCTCGCGTCTTTGCAGATGTGAGAAAGCGAGTCGATACAGCATATTGGCATATTTATCATACGCCGCCTCAAGAAGCATCCTGCTGTCCCTGGATACGATCACTTTTTTGTCCCTCCTGTATGTAAAACGCATGAGCCTGCGTTATGGTCACATTTTTTCATAAAATTTTTTTATTTTACCGACAAAAAGCATATTAGAACATGGCGGATACCCCGCCATGCACTCGCTACCTGCCTATAAAAGTCAAGATTGTATGTATTATACCACAGACAAAAGAAAAAAACAGCCGGAAAAAACGAATTTCCGGCTATTTTTTACATTTTGGTCGGCAAATAGCGAAAGCAAAGACTTTCCAGCGAAAAAGAGCATTCCGATGAAAGCGCCGCTGCACACGTGATAAATCGATGCGCATGAACCCTCAACGTCAGCGTTTGAAGGCCATCCGTGGCAGGCAGATAATATTCAAAGCAGGAGAGAGTTCCGTCAAAGAAAAGCTTCAGCGTGACCGCGCCTGCGGCGCGATAACGCACATCGAGAGAAAGAATCGTTTTTTTCCGTTCGTGCCCAAATCGCTTTCTGCTGTCGTCACGCGCGAAGCGATCGTATCCAAACCGGAAACGCCGCCAGGCAGGCAGCGGATATCTCCCGTCGTCTGATCGATAAAATACAGCTTTCGCATAATCTGGAGCAGGTAAGTAGAAGGGGTAACAACATCATTTAACGTCCACACCATTTTATTTTCGTCCTCACGGCTCTGCGTCGCAGAGGGCAGTCTAGCGGTATAATCCCAGATATAGGTGATATTTCCCACGGTCAACATATATTTGCCGAATGCGCAAACCGCAGCCGCAGCGTCATATTCCGCAGACGTATGGGAAAAAAATCCCTTCTCGCCCTGCTCAATAACAGAGGAAATATGACGACTGACATCTCGTTCTTCAATTCCAAACTTATTGATATAAAAAACTCCGCCCTGAGAGTTCGCGAAAATAATTTTATCATCAAAGCCGCAAACACTGCCTGGCATATCTGAACCAAAATCGCTTTTGAAGCTTTCAAACTGAAAAACCGGGGTTCCGGATTCATCCTCCGACACCGCCATTTTTTTGATGGTCTCCGCAGAAAACACCAGATATCCGTCGGAATATTCGACCACCGAAGAGATAATCTGCCCGTAATCCTTCCTTATTATATTATTTTCCGATAAGTAACCGAAACCATACACGGGATTCGGCCTCAGCATTATGATCTGCGCACCGCTCTCCCCTCCATAGTAAAGGAAGCCGCGCCCTTCCGGAAGAGAAAGGATCCTTTTCGGACACACCAATATCTCCCTTTTTTTACAAAGTGAAGTATACGAAAGTTTGCTCATGTCCTCTGACTCAATAAGCTTCAGACGAACGACAAATTTTTGCGAATAAAATCCGAAAAAATAAATCTCTCCGTTTTCGAAATTAAATTGAGAATCTCCGAGTTCCGTCCCGGAAGCGTCCCATATGCGGATATAGGTGGGGTCATACGCAATATCGGTGGGAAGCGTGCGCGACGGCATGGGCACAGACTCAACAGCAAGAACGATTTCAATATACCGGCAAAAAAGATTTGGCTTTTCCGCCTCAGTTTTGACAGTCCCGTCATCCGACACATCCGTATAGCACGTCGGAATGTATTGCTCTGGCTGTGTGAGGTTCAGTTCCCTGTCCACCATATATATGGCATCGCCGTCAAGGATATAGAACCGGTCGCCAGCATGATAAATCGCCGTTTTATCCGACGTGAACTGCCCAGCGGCTCCAACAACAGAAAGTTCTCCGTTTTGAAATGCATAAAGCGTATTCCCCTTACGAAAAAGCCACAGTCCGTCAGAGCAGTAGGAAAAGTGGACAGGCCCCGATACTGTTGAAGAGGAAAATGCCGCAACCGGAGCACAAGTAGAAGAAAGCATCCTTCCCACAGGCTCCATATTGATAATTTCTGATGCGTTCTTATCTCCCGGGAATACGCCTGTCATGACACCGCCTGAAAAGTCGTCTATCACAGCGCTTTCATACGGTGTGTCATATCTGGCAAACGCTGCATATGCTTCAGAGAGTCCGTCCGCACCGCGAACGCTGCGATAACTCATACATGCCTCCTCTCTTTTGTGAAAACGGTATTGGAAATTTTCGTCTCCGCTGATGTCGGGCAGATATGGGCAATCCTTTCCTCCCATTCCGTGACAAGGCGCATATACCGCGTCATATCACCGGGATAAATATTTTGACAAAGCTCTGCTGCCGCTCCATAGGCAATTGCATCTGACGCAAAATCGTCAAGACCGATTTCCGTGTCTGCGTCCGCCTCCATATCCGTAAAGGCCGGATACGCATAATAAGTTAGCTCATAAGCACCTGCCCCGCCAGAAAGCAGTCTGAGATGATTTCCCTCCGGCACAAAGGATTCACGCCCATAAGCTTTACCTGCGCGCTGCAGACGAATGGCAGAAATAAAATCGGCCGGTAGCAGCGCCAACGCTACATGCCCATCACGGACAAATTCAAGCGTCATCCGCTTCACAAAGCCCTTTTGATACATAGCGACCTTTCGTACGACAGAACGAACCGCAGGTGTTATACGCGCGTTCAAGATGTTAAGAAGGCTTCCCTCCGTTGCCACTGTCCCATCTTCCAAATCTAACAAAGCGGAAATTTGTTCTTTCAACATTCCGTAGGTCATATTCCTCTCCTTTCTCCGGAGGAGGATATGCCCTCCTCCGGAAACACCTTATCCTTCCCACTCATGCGGGGTTGGAAAAAACGATCGGTCTTGCATCCCCAAAGCCAAATGCAAAATCCACATAGGAGATATAATCCGTCATCAGCGGATTTTCCCTCGGCGAAACGACAACCGTTGGCTCTGTAATATAGACAAGCTTAAGCACCTCAGGCAGCAGCATACTATCTGCAAGCGCCCATTTTTTCCCGGAGAAGCCAAGCCCCCCGCCGCCCGCCACCATATATTTCATGCCATATTTGTTTCCGCCGATACCTTCCTCCGGCGTCAGGAGAGCATCCTCGCCGCAGATCGTTCTTGCCGTGCCCTCCAGCTCCGGCGCTACCAAAAGCAAATCGAAATTGGAAACGAAAGGAAGCCCGTCGGCCGTTACAAATTTTGCCGCCGCTGTCTGCGCCGCACAGATGGCAGCAACGGAAAGCTCCGTTGTGATCAAATTGGAAAATGTCTCGCTCTCCTCGCTCGTATCAATCGGATGGGACGCAGACGCCCATGCGACTCCGTCCGCCCCAATCGTTGTAAAGGCATTGCCGAAGACACGGTAGAAGCCGGCAAGTACTGTCATATAGGCGGAATCGGCTAGTCTCGTGCCGGTTTTCTCCGCTTCCCCCACCATGTCAATTTTGGCTTTTTTATAAGATACCGGAATGGCAAGTGCACGCTCCTCCGGCTTCACCATTGTCAGGAATGTCTTGCTATCGTCTGCATAAGAAAGCTCCCCGGTATAAGTCGGAAGTTCTCCATAGCCGCCAAGCCCGGGCAGCTCATAGGAAAGCTCGTTCTGCTTGACAACACCGCAAAGTTTGCCGATGAGGTTCATTCTTGACACATACCTCTCGTCGAAACGCTTCTTGACCAGCGGATACATGTCACCGGACCATGTGTAAATATCATTGCTCATTTGTGATTCTCCTTTTTATAAAATAAATTCAAGCCGGGAACATCGCTTGCTAAATCATAATATTCCCGATAGCTCATGCCGGCCGCGCGGGCAAGCGCGCGCTGACGTTCGTTTAGGGCCACATCTGCCGTTGCTATCTGCGCAGTGGGCGTTACCCTTGCCGCATCGGATGCACACATCCGAGAGGGACGGTCCCTCCCGCCGGCAGAAAGCATTCTTTCAAAATCACGCAGAATCGTATTCAGGCTTCCTGTTCTCCCGTGTGCAAAATGCGCAAACATCGGGTTTGCAGCCAGCTCTGCAATCCGTGTCTCAGAAAGCGGCTCTGACATCTGCCTTTCCTCTTCCCTGCCGCTTTGTTCAGAAGCTGCCGCATCCGCAATGGAATCCGCATATTCTCCCGCATCCTCTTCCCCTTCTCGTACATCCTCCGTGGGCTGCACCGCTTCCTCCGTCAAAACAACTTCATCCTCAGACGGCCTTTCCTGCTCCATTAGAAGAGCGAACGGTTCTTCTTTTGTCACAGGCAGAACCGTTTTCTCTTCTTCCGCTGTCTGCTCCAAGGGCAGCATGAAGTCCTCATTCATGTTTGAATTCCTCCGATTCTGTTAAAAATTTTTTATCCAAAGCCGTTATCAATGATGCGCGCTCCGGAATACCGAGTGCGTTGATATACGCGCGTACAACCGGGTAATTTTCAGGAGCAAGTTCGCACCCTACAAGCTCCGAAAGCGCAGAAAGCGTAAAGGATCGTGAATTTTCCACCCCCTCACCGACATGCACCGCTATATCCAGCGAAGGAACGTATCCGAGCGTGCCGAGATATCCCTCATAGGAGTAGCCTCCTGCGCCATCGGTGATGGCACGGACTTTTTCCGTATCAAAAAGCTCTAGCGCCATCATGTCAATGAGGCGATACAATCGCTCAAAGCCCGTGCGCTTGCAGATATTTTTTGCTTGCATCCTGCGTGAGGCATAATCTCCGAGAAGAGCAAGACCAGTCGCTGTGGTCACCTGCGTGGAACTGTCCCCCTGCATAAAATCATAGTTTCCCAGCGCTTCCTTCATCATCGCCCGGTACCGGTCGACAATTTCATAATGAGAAATACTCTCTCCTGCAAGACCGCCAAGGCGCTTGACCTTATCCATCATGCCCGGGCGCAGCTTCCAGATGGCGCCGGGACGATTTTCCGGATAGCTATCCGGAGAAAACGCGTTTTCCTCATATACAAGAATATCATTAGAAAGAAACGCTGTATTGAGTTGAGCAAACACAAGCTGCCTATCCGCAGCGTCGATGAGAGGCAGGATCGTCTCAAGCTCACTTTTTCCCCAGACTGTACCCTCTTGCGGAATTTTTCCGTATATCACGATCGGATACCAACGGCATGACGTCTTCGTCCAGAACTTCGGGACATATCGGATCTCCGTTCCTTCTATCAAAACGGAAAGCGCAATGTCCCCCGAGCGGTACCGGTATGTTACCTGTTCTTCCCCATCGTCGCCGCACAAGCCGCAAATTGCTTCCCCATCCTCCGGCTGACGAAACCACCACTCCGTGATTTCCACCGTTTCATCGGTGCGGGGCATGTCATCCGGCAAGGCAGCACAAAGGCGTCTACCCGAAGGCTTGTCACGTCCCCGCAAAATATCCGTCATCGAAAGCCCGAGCCTGCGAAGGTCTGCGGCAAACAAACGCGCAGCACGGGCAGCGCTCATCCGATATACGCAGGCGATGTATTCGCAATCGTCCACGCTTGTCGCTGCCGGATCCGGATAAATGGTTTCCGGCGGCGGATTTTCAATAGCGACCTCCGGCTCTCCGTCCTCTCCGCGTCCGACGGCAAGCTTCCACACAGCGCTGCCGCAAATACCGAGCCGTCTTTCATTGACGGCATTCTTCGCTGTCAAATCCGAATTTTGCACGGCATAGCGTACGACTCTCTCCCGGACCTTTGCTTTTGTCTCATCCCCGTCGCCTCTGGCAGAAAACTCAAAATCCGGCGGCGTTGCCTCGATCTGGCTTTCCACATGCAGATAACCATCCGGGACGGATGCCGGCCGCCACGGCAGATCAAGCGACGCGCAAAATTCTCCGGTTTGCTTCGCCGTATCATGCGTTCCATCATAATAGGCACGCATCCGACGCCAATAAGCGTCCGTAGCGCTCCGCGCTCCTCTTGCGTCTGACAGCAAGGCGGCAATGCTTTTCTCTCGGAACGCGGCATCCCTCCTGTCAGACGGGGCGCTCTTCCCATCTGGGTGTTTCCAAAACCTAAAATTCATATCGATTCCTTTCTGTTCGTTGAAATGTCCCTCTGCTGCGTAAAGGGTTCTTTTCTCCCGGCGCCGCCCCGCGGAAGGAAGCAAAATACCGAAGTGCGTCCGGCGCGTGTGTGATCTCATGAGGCTCCGTCGCGGCGTCGCCGGGCCGATGCACGTCGTGGCAAAGCTGCGGCAGACATCGGATAAGGTTTCGGCAATTCCGGGATACCACAAGACGCGGCGAACCATCCTGATCTGACGCAAGCCACTCCTTCAGTGCCAACCAACCGTTCACACGGTCCGGCACGATCTTCGTGAAATAGACGCCATGCTCTGCAAACAGCTCCGCGGCCGAACGTCCGCTGTCCCGCCCGCGGCTCCACAGATCCGCCGGTGCAAGAACAGTAGCTCCCTGCGGCAGTTTCTCACGGACTTTTGCCGCCGCAGCACGGACAATGAGGTTGCTTTCATAGACCTCGTCGTAAACATAGGCGCGTCCGTCGGTGCCCACCGCGATAAAAAGAGCCGCCAGCATATCAAGCCCGTAATCGATGGCGCAATAATAAGCAGCATCCCGCGGCGGCGGGAGGGGGTCGCAGACATGATGTGCCTCATCGAATTCCGGGAAAAACTGACCCGAAAAAACATCCCATCTCCCATAAAGCCATGCAGCACGCAGTGATTCAGGGAGCACTTCAAGCCGCTTCACATATTCCGGATCCTCCCGCATCAATACCTCGTTGTCGTATACAAACGCAGGAATAAACCGATAATCCTCCGGTATCTCCCCCTTGCGATAAGCTCTGTCAATAAAAAGCCGCTTGACCCAACCATGACCGACGCCGCCGGGATTGCAGGTAAGATACATGCGCCGCGGGAAACGGTTTGCGCCGCGCAGAGACGCCGCCAACATCAAAAACATCTCTTCATCGATCTGTGTCGCTTCATCAATGGCGATGATGTCATATTCCTGCCCTTGATATCGGAGAAGGTCCCCATGCCCCGACAAATACCCGAGTAAAAGTCTTGAACCGCAGGCAAAGGTAAAGCACTTGTCCCGCTCGCAGTACACCGCAAGCGACGGGTTCCCGCAAAGCATTCCACACAAGGGTCGGATATGATTCTCCCGAAGCTCCGGATAGCTTCGCCTGACAAGAAGCACGCGGATCCCCGGATAGTTCAGGCAAAGCAGCACGAGCTTATACCGCAGAGCGAAGCTTTTTCCTCCGCCGCGCGCGCCGCCGTACGCTGTATATTTCGCCTCGGAAAGGAAAAATTCTTTTTGCTTTTCCGACAGCTTCACATCAAAAAATATGGTTTTCTGCGTGTCATTTTGCATATCGCTTCGCTTCCTCCGACAGTACGACCTCGACCGTCTCCGGCATCTCCGGCTTTTCACCCCAACCAAAGTTCTCTCGCAGAATCGCAAGCGCAAGCGTTCCGTTAATGCGTCCGGAAATACTGTTTTCCTCGATATACGCTTCAATCTTCAAAAGCGCCATCTCGACCGCCTCCGCAAACTTTTTATCCCTTCTTAAGCTCTTGAAGGTGCGCTTGGGAATGCCAAGCGCGAGGCAAAGTCCGGAAAGCGTGTAGGGCCTTGTTTGCTTCTTCCGGCATCCCTCACATCGTGCATCTCCGAACCGCACCTCACATGTGTCGCATGCAGCGCTCGCCGTTCCGCTGTCACACCCGCGAAAATAGCTTGCGGCTCTTCTGGCAAAAACGGCAGGCGTGATTCCGTCCTTTTCCGACGGGGCGTTCATTTCAAAATTCGCGGTCAAACCATTCGTCCTCTGGTATTTTTTTGGCAAAATCAAACATATGTTCTATTGCGTATTCCTCCCAACAATCAGAATGGATCCTGTCCTCCGTACCGTTTATCATCAGTGCGTCGTCCGACCTGTAAATCGCAAATCCACAGTGATCGCAATAGGAAATCACCGAGTTTTTCTTGATTTTGTCACGATTTTTTTCCGAAAAGCTCTCGTTGTGCCAATCCACCGTGACCGCCCTCCCTTCTTAAATCAATTTGTTCCCTGTGCCGCCATTATACCACACGAACATTTGTGTGTCAATAAAAATAGAGAACATTTGTTCTCTATTTCTCAGGATTTCTTTCTTTTTCCCGTCTTTTCATCAAAAAAGGATATCCAAATTCATGGATATCCCAAATCAAATTTTCTTATCGAAAAAAGTGCTTACCTTAGGTTTTCCGGCTTTTTCGGATCGACATAGGCCGTATAATTGGTTGTATAAATCACCTTGCCCGGCACGGCGCCGGAAGGTTTTTTTACATTTTTCACCCGAGTATAATCCACCGGAACCTTCTCCCCGTCCCGCATTTCCGAATAATAGGCGGCAGCGGCAGCGGCCTCGGTAAAATCCCGCGCGGGCGGTTCCTCCTCCGGTTCACATGCCATGACCACATGTGCCCCGTGACCTCCCTTCACATGGAACCACCAGTCGGATTTTTTTGCCAGCCTTGTCGTAACATAATCGTTTTGCAAATTGTTTCGGCCGAGATAGCACTCCCGTCCGGAAGAGGTATAGAATACGCTCGCCGACGATGCTTCTTTCGCCGTCTGCACCTTTTCCGTCCGCTTTTTCCCCGAACCGTAGCCGGAAGCGGCAAGCTCCGCACGGATGCCGGTAAGATCCGCCTCCGTCTCTGCGCGCGCGACCGCCTCCTCAACAGAGGCAAGATAGGAAAGCTCCTCTCTTGTCTTCCCAATCTGTTCGGTGAGAACGCCCTTTGCCGTTCTGAGTTTTGCATACTTCTTATAGTATTTTGCTGCATTTTGTGACGGCGTGATTCTTGCGTCAAGAGGAATCTTCACTGTCTCCAAATTTTCGCTGTAATAATTGGTCACCTCGCAAAACGGCACCTTTTGCTTCAGCATATAGGCGGAAGCCGTAATCAAGTCTCCCCACAGCTTATAGGTTTCCATTTCATCGCATTCCGCAAGCTCCCGCTCCAGCTGAGGAAGCTTTTTTATAAGCTTATGCCTCGCCGCGTGAAGAACCGTTTCTATATCGTGAGCACGGGACTTCATGGTAGCAATCGCTTCCCGCGTCCCGTAAAAAGCATCAAAAAGCGCGGCAAAATCCGGAAACACGGTTTTGGTTACGGCATTCTCATACTGAAGCACATCAAAAAAGCAATATTCAAACGGTTCGAGCGTTTTTCCCTCTGTGCGTGAGAGCATCAGCGGCAGGAAGGTCCCCTCAAGGATCCGGTCGCGGAAAGCGGCAAGCTCGCGCCACAAAGCGTCCGCGTCGGAATCGCCAAGAGAGTCGCCGAGGCAGCCTGCCCGACAAGCGATTTCCCTTGCCGCGAGAGGAGAGAGCCCCTGATACGTATCGAGTATAAATTTTTCCGCCGCGCGTTCCCCGCCATAGGCAGAAAATGCAGCAAGGAAGTGTTCTTTGTCTTCCGTGAGCGGATCCCTCTTGTTTTGTGCGGGCGGCAGCTCATACGTCATTCCCGCAAGCACCTGCCGTTTGGAACTCGTTGAGAAATCCACGCTTTTTAAAACGCCCGTCACCTTTTTTCGCCCATTCTCCTCCGTCAGAAAAACCAGATTGCTGCACTTGCCCATGATCTCAGCCACAAGGAACTTCCGGCAGGCAAAGCCCATCTCATCGAATGCATCAAAGGCAATTTCTATCACCCGCTCAAAGCCGGGGGTCGAAATTCCCGTGATGACGGCGCCTGTCAAATGCTTGCGCAGCTGCATGCAGAACATTGGCGGCGTTTTCGGATTTTCTCTTGTCGCCGCCGTCTCACATACGCGCGCACCGGACGCAGACGCGGACAAAAGGAGCTTTCGGCTCTCACCGTGCCGTCTGCAAAGCAGCAAGATTTCGTCGCTCGACGGCTGATAAATTTTTTCAATTTTGGCGCCGCAAAACCTTGCGGCAAGCTCGACGCAAACGGCGCGCGCCATCCCCGCATCATATGCCATATCCATTCCTCCGTTTTCTTTTTCTCTTCCGTTCCCATCGGATAACGGACGGCGCTTTTTCGTCTCCGCCGTTAATCTGCTATATCCGATGTCCGAATCAGCGCTCCCGCGGCCCGGTCTACAACAAGGAGACCGTCCCCCATAAAACGGCAGCGCACCACTTCACATCCGGCGCGCGCCTGCCACGGAACCGAGGAAAGCGCCCGTTCTCTCTCCTTGTCCGTCACCGGCACGGAAGCGAGGAACGGCGGCAGCCTGCGCCGCTCGCCAATCAAAAAATCTATCATCAACCTCTCCCGCACCTCCTCGCGGCAGATCGGCGCGCCTTCCTTTTCCAATTTTTCCGCATAATCAAGAATCAGACGAAACGCTTCCGCTTGGGAAAGGCGAGAAATGTCATCGCACCGAAAAGTCTCGGCAGCAAACGCAGCAAGTCCGGAGAAAAAAGCAAAAGCGGATTTCCCACAAAGCGGCAGATACGGAAAGGTGTAAGGAAATTTGCCGCTGTTCGAGAATCGTTCCAAAAGCCCTTCTATAGCCCGGAGCCGCGTCAGCTCATCAAAGGAAAGGTCAGCCGTCTCCAAAACCTCATAAGGCGGATACGGTGAATACCGAATGCCCCATTTTTCCGCATTCTCCCTTAAATCACAGCCGAGAAGCAGCTTGAGAAAGCCAAGCTGCAATACGTTGCAGTGCCCGTATACCGCGTCAAACGACAGACCGAACGATGAAAAGTCTTCGTGCGGCAGTCCGGCAATCAAATCCGCATGAATGTGCAGATTCCCCATCGCATGGAGTCTCTTCATCGCGGTAAGCGTCTTATCGGTATCTAATGCACGGTGCACGGCGCGCAAGGTATCGGGATTTGTGCTTTGCACCCCGATTTCCAATCGGAATTTTCCCTTCGGCGCACGGGCAAGCACCGCAAAGGATTCCTCGTCAAGCAGCGCCGCGCAGATTTCAAAATGATATTCCTTCGTATAAGCTTCCCCGGCAAGCGCGCGCCATATCGTCCCCGCGCGTTCGCGGTCAAAATTGAAGGTCCTGTCCACAAGCTTGACCGTGCGGATGCCGTCGTACCGCTCAAACGCCGCAAGGTCGGAAAGCACGTGCGGCACAGACTTTGCTCGCATGCCCTGCGTCACCGAGGAAAGGCAATAGGCGCAGGAAAAAGGACAGCCCCGCACAGACTCATAATAGACAAGCCCACGCGGCGCATCCCCGATTTCGTCATAATAAATCCCGCCATGCACAAAGTCCCGGTACGGCCGCGCCGCAAGGATGTGCGGCGGCGTTTTGCCGCAGGAGAGCATGCTGCAAAGCTGCGGGAACGCCTCCTCGCCTTCCCCGGCAATGATAAAATCTACAAACGGATAGCGCGCAAAGAAGCTCTCATCACAAAACGAAACTTCGGGTCCCCCGAAAACAATCGCCGCCTCCGGCAAAAGCGTTTTCAGCTCGCAGGCAAGCCGGAGCATTTCCGAAACATTCCAGATATACGCAGAAAAGCCGTAGACCGCCGCCTTTTCCTCATAAAGTGACCACAGCACACGATGGTAGGCATCTTTCAGATTCTTTTCCACAAGAACTGTCTCGAAACCTGCCCGCCGCAGAGTGGCTCCGATTGCCCGCACGGCAAGATTCGTATGGGAATAAGAGGCGTTCAGCGCAAACAGCACTGTTTTCATAGAGTTCTCCTTCTTTTTCTGTCCTTTGGCACATGCCGCCACATGAAGTTGTCCTGCGGTTTCCCCGCAGGACAACAGAACGTTTATCGCTTATCGCCGGCGGGCGGCGTATCATCCTCGGAATTCTCTGGTGCAGAAAAATCTTCATTTTCTCCACTCTCTCCGACATGCTGCGCATCGTCTGTGGGAACCGCATCGTCTGTGGGAACCGCCTCGTCTTCGGGCTCCGATGGTTCACGGACAGAGGACGCATCCCCGCCCAAAGATGCTTCCGATTCCGCCTCCTGCGGCACATCCACATCCGCGGATTCCGACAGCGGACCGTCTGCGGCATCTCCCGCCATCGCCGCTCTCATTTCGGCATCCTCAAGCAGCCAGCCTGTCGTGCTGTCACCGCCGTAATAGAAGAAGTGCGTATCCCGCTCATCTTTGCGGCGGAAGATCCTGCGCACCTTTGCGCTTCTGCTCCATAACACAAAGAGGGCAAACAGCGCAATGCCAATAATGGAAAGCATCCCGCCGTAAACGGCACAGTCCGGGCGATATACAAATTCGATCTCATGGAAGCCGGGCGTCGTCTCCACCGCGAGCAGGGAGCCGAGCGTTTTGATAAGCTCGACCTGTTCCCCGTCGATATACACCTTCCAGCCCTCATCATAGGGGATGGTCGTAAAGACAAGCTCCTGTCCCTCAGGGATATCGATGGTGCCCCTCAGGAAATCGTTTCCGTGCTCCTCCACGTACATCGAGGCGGCCTCGAGCTCGGAGAACGCCGCATTCAGCGCGGCATAATCGATATAATAGAAATAATAGCTGGAAGCATGGGAAATATAGAGGTCGCCGTTCTCAAAGCGAAGCTCCACCTCAACCTCATCGCCCTCCTCAAAGGTCCCGAGATTCTGAATCACCCATGTTTCATTGGTGAAGTAATCGCTGACCTTTCTCCCGTTGACATAAAGTCCGCATTCTGTAGACATGCCGGAGAACAAAACACCCGGGAAATGCGCATAAATGTCGCCGTCAGCTTCCGCTTCAAAGACGAACCGCACCGTTCCGCCTCCGTTTTCCCCGTCTATAAAATAATAATTCTGATCTACATACTGCGTCTCTCCGTTTTCATCCGTATAAGAATGGCTGTGGGCCCGCGCATGATGCGTGCAATCTACCGTATCGAGGGGGGCATAAATTCCGCGGAGAACATTCGGTGTGTCTATCACGCCTGAAAGCATGGCGTTGATCAAACGGTTCTGCAAATCCAATCCCGAATAATAAGGCGGATACAGGAAGCCCTCAGTTTCTGCAAGCAGGTCCGGGCTGACGCCATAAGCAACAGACAGCGCTTTCGTATTCTGCATCGCATAAATGGTCGCGCTGGAGGGGATATACTCATAATATTCGGGACCGGAAGCCGCCACTGTATAGAAATTTTCATCCAGCCTGTCATTTCTGGTAATGACATATTTGATTCCGAGCAACGCGTCTGAAATCGGCGTCCCTCCGAGATATTTTGTCCAATGAGACATAGACGCATAACCAAGCTTATCCATCAGCGTAATGACCGATTTGTTCAACGTCGAGGTCGAATGGGAAACGCCGTTGAAGCCGTGTGCCATTGGCTCATTTACACCGCCAAGCCGACGGTAGACGGTACTCTCCATGCGATAGAACGACTGATCCTTTTCCAGCACCTCGTTCACAACCGATTCGATCCGCTTGATAGAGCCCGTGTAGCTGTCATAATATTCCGTGCTTCCGCTGGAGGAAAGATAATTGGCATACCGCACGCTGCCGACATCCATCTGCTCGTCCGTCACGGTAATCAGCGAAACGGCGAACATTTCCACACATACGACAACCGCTAGCGCAAACGAACCGGCGCTCGCCATTCCGTCGCTCTTTAGGAACCGCAAAACAATCATATAAGCCGCAATCAGCACAAGCGACAATAAAATACACTGTGCATCATCGAGCGGATTGGTTTTGGTATCCTGATCGAACACATAATTCAGCTTCTGTACAATCAGTACAAGCACAGCAACAAAAACGCCGACTGCCAGAACCTTGCCAAAACGGATTTTTCGAATGCCGCGCAGCGCGTCGCACGCCATCAGCAGAACAAAGAAAGAGAAAAGATAGGAATACCGGTAATTGAGCCAGTTCGGGCCGGAAAAGCCATGCCAGACAAGGTCGATGGTGTTAACGGAGAACGAAACCAGAAGGACCGCCAAAACACCGGCGGAAAGCAGCTTCTTTTTCCGCGATATCGTCGGCGACATGAAAAAGAGCGGCAGCACAAGCAGCGCCAGCATTCCGCAGTAAATCATGGGAAGCCCGTTCGGACGAACCGTGTCATACGAACCCGGAAGCATTTTGACGAAAATATCAAGGAAGTCAAACCGCAGACTGGGCGTGTAATTGGTTGTGGCAAACTCTGTTTTTCCGAATTGAAGCGAATACCATGCGCAAAGCAGCATAAAGGCGGAAGCAAGCAGAGCAATGACCGTGAACACAGCAAACCGCATAAACGTCTCAAAACCGCGTGAATGCAGCGCGCGAGAAAGGCGGCCTCCGGTTTGCGCCTTTTGATTCTGCGCAAGCTCCTCCCGAACTAGAAAGTAATAATAAAGATAGTAAATAAAAGTAAAAATGGCACACATATACCCCATATAATAGTTGGTCACGAAGACTGCTATCAGGGATACGGTATAAAGGATAAATTTCCTTTGCCTGATCATCGATTCGATGCCAAGCACGAGCAGCGGCAGGAATACCATCGCGTCAAGCCACATCGGGTTGACAAGGTTGACAATGGCATACGCGCAAAGCGCATACATCATCGAAAACACAATGGTCTGCATATCCGAGGTTTTTCTTGTCTTGCGCAGATAATACGCAAAAGTCAGTCCCATCGCACCGACCTTGGCAAGCTGAATAAACATCACGGCATCCGCGAGCATCGACTTCGGGAACAGCACCAATATCAGGTTAAAGGGGCTTGCCATGTAGTAGGCGACAATGCCCATAAATTCTCCGCCGAGCGTGCGCTCCCAAGAATAAAGCCAACTGCCGCCTTCGACAAGGAGCCTGCGGATAGCTTCATAATAATAGACATATTGCGCCTGAAGGTCCAGTGTCAGAACGGAATTGTTGCCGAACGGATGCTTTCCCAGACAGGCGTAAACGCCAAGCATAATGGCAAATGGAATCAAAAACGCCGCAATCAGATAATAACCGTTAAAACTCTTTTTCTTTTTTTCGGGCAGCAGCGCCGCGGGCGTACCGTCCAAAGCACCGGAAGTCACAGCATCGGGGGCCGTATCCTTCCGATTCATTTCTTTGTCGCCATTTTTCATCTTCTCTCCAATCCGCCGCCATAAGACGGCAAAATGATAAATGTAGATATGCCTGTCTATTTTCACAAAAAGAAAACCGCCGCAATGGAGCCTTTCAGGGTTATTATCCGTTGAGATACCATTTCTCGAAAAGTCTCAAGCGGCCCCATTCGATGAATTATAGGTATTATACCACCAAAAGGCGGATTTGTGAACAAAGAATTTGTAAATTATTATTTTTTTATGGAAACTGTGGCATTTCCCCCATTTTTATGTTAAAATAGTGAAAATATTTAGGCATCTCGCATCTTTGTCGATCTGCTAGTGCAAATTTCTCACCATTTACCGGAAACGGAGGAAATATGGGACTGTTCAAAAAGAAAAAGCCAGAGGACACGCCCGGCTTCAAAGCGCAAATGGCAAAAAAAATCGCATCTCACCGCCTGCGCTATCTGACGGAGCGGGAAGGTGAAACCGATATCATCATCGGGCGGGACGGCGGCTTCAATATCCGCGGCGACGAATTTATCATTTCGGCGGACAACCGTGTGGTATTCCGCTGCCGGATTCCCGAAATGCAGGCCTCCGAGCTCATGAGCCTGGAGGGCGTCATCATCACGGCGCCAGACCTCGAGAGCGGCGGCAAAGTCCGCACGGTCATTGCCTATTATGTCTATTATCGCTGAGCTAACCGACACAAACGGCACGGCACAGAGCCACAAAAAGGATCGTCCCGGGAAAAGTGGGGGGACTCATAAAGCGGTTAACAGGAAAAGCAGCCGAAGCTGCTATTCCTGTTCTTGCATAATTTGTTTTTGTGCGATAGTATATAAATAAACAGACCGATAAACTTGCATTTGGAGGATGAATAATCCATGAAACGAATAGCGAAAGGAAATACGGCAGAAATATTTGAGTATGGTGAAAATCGGATATGCAAATTGTTCTATCCCGAATATCCAAAGGAATATATTAGGCATGAGTTTTGCAATGCGACTATGGCGTGGAAATTGGGAATACGAACACCATTCGCTCATGAACTCATCATTTGCAATGGCCGAGAGGGGATTATTTATGACCGAATTATTGGGGAAGAGCTTTGCCGTAAAATAAATGTGAAAAATCAAACATCATTCGGCATTTGGATGGACAAATTTGTTGAATTTCACAAGCGATTATGGCAGCACAAAGCAAAGGATGCTATGGATTATAAAGACTTTTTAAGAATGTTTGCAACGAGTCAAGAAACCATTGCGAAAATCAATCTGTTGGCTGATGGCAATGGCTTTATACATGGCGATCTTCATTTTGAAAATGTAATAGTTGATGAAGACGGCAATCTAGTATTGATAGATATGATGAATGTATGCAAGGGCCCTGCACTGTATGACATTGCGAGAACTTATTTTTTGTTAAGGTATGATGCCGATATTCAAAATGAGTATTTAAAACGAACTGGATATATATTGGAAAATATTGCGCCTTATTTAGATGTGATTTTGGCCGTTAGAGGGAATGAAATGAAAAGATAGCTTCTTTGTCTAAAGGGAAGCGGCATGTCGCAATCCGCGACGGAGGGATTGTCTGCATGGATCAAACGGATTGTACGATAATTCCTCATTCAGTTTCACTGACAGCGCCCCCTTGCAGAGGAGCCTCGGGTACGCCCACGCCAGAGCAGCAAACAAAAATCCTCCCTATGAACGCAAACATAGGGAGGATTAACTGTTTTACGGACAACCGCCCAATGCCGGGCGGCCCTTTTTTTCTGTTTTGCCTGCTCAGACCGTAAAACCCATTTCCGGATGGCGCCCCGCCACAGCGGAAAATGCGTCGTCCGCGATATCGACGGCGAGCGCAATATCTTCATCCGTGACAGCGGCATTCAGGAAATGATTGTGATGACTCGTGAGGAACAGGCCGCGCGAAACGCATTCCGCTATCCATTCCTGATGGAGCATCAGGCTGTCGTCATTCGCAATGCGAAGATAAAACAGCGCGGGCTCTCCGGACACAACAAGCCGGAAGCCATGCGGGGCCGCCGCTGCGGCAAAGCCATCCGTCAGCTTGGTGCCTTTTTCTCTGAAAAGCCGCGGCGCGTCAAGCGCCTTCAGCTTGGTAAGGCATGCGATACATGCCGCGAAAGGCACGGCGCTCATCCAATAAGAGCCGGTAAACGAGAGCGAGGAGGCCGTCGTGCGCAGCTCTTCCCTTCCGCAAACGGCGGACATATTGTATCCGTTGGCAAGCGCCTTGCAAAAACAGATAAGGTCAGCCCGAAAACCGTAATAATGGTCGGAGCCGGCAAGGTCAAGCCGGAATCCCGTGCGCACGTCATCGATGATGAGCAGTACCCCGTGACGGTCGCAGAACGCCCGCACTTTTTCCCAATATTCTTTCGACGCCGGACGGTTGTCCGCAAAATTGCCATGATCATACGGCTGTGCAATAAGCGCCGCCACATCGCCGCCGCAGGCGTCGTACGCCGTCTCTAGCGCCTCGGTATCAAACCATGGAACGACGACGTTGTTTGCCACGTCCTCCGGTAGGATGCCGGGATAATCCGCCTTCATCGCCCATGGATCGTTTCCGTGATAATAACCGCGCAGGAAGAAGATTTTCTTTTTCCCGGTATGGGCGCGGGCGCACATGACAGAAAAGGTCGTGGCGTCCGTACCGTTTTTCATGAAAAACGCCCAGTCGGCGGAAGCGACCGTGTCCACAAGCAGCTCAGCGCATTCCACCATTTTATAAGAGGGGGAGGTCACGCAGTTCTCTTTTTCAAGCTGTTCTCGGGCGGCGCGCTCCACATCCGGATCCCCATAGCCGAGGATGTTCGGTCCATATGCGCACATAAAATCAAGATAACGGTTTCCGTCGACATCCCAAAAATACGTGCCCTGCGCCCTCTCTGAGAAGAGCGGCCATTTTTCAAGCGGGAGAAACAAGCCCTCAGACGGTCCGAGGTGCCCGTAGACGCCTGACGGGATCGCGCGCAGCGCCCTGTCAAACCACTCTCTGCTTTTTGTATGCTGATATTCGGGATATTTGCTCATTTTACACCCTCCCCGCCAAGATAAACCGAAACACGGTCAAGAATACGGTTGATATTATCGATCATGGATATCATGCCGGAAAGCCGGATAGTTCCGCGGCACACCTCGCCGACAGCGGACACGGTGCCGGCAAACAGGCCGTGGGCAAGGTCAACATCGGCAAATTCCATCACGGCGCGCGGATTTTTCGGCGCGCGCCGAATGGTGCGGAACTGATGATTTTTTACGGCAATCGTCGCCACTGCAACATTCCGAATGCCGACATATACCTCTCCGTCCACGGTATTGGAGGCGGATACACGAGAAATCGGGTCCGTATTGGCAAGGGCCGATACGGCGCCCGCGACGGTATACATCGTGAGAATCGTGCTTTCCTCAAAAAAGGTACGGTCCGCCATTGCCGCCTCGGTGGGACGCAGCAGTGCGGTCAGCCGGTCGGCGAGCCTTGTAAAAGGTCCGGTAAGAAAGCTTATCACCTGAACCGGATTTTTCACAGGCAGTCCCGGCTTTGCAGAATCAATCAGCGCATTGAACTTTTCCGGGGAGCTAAAACGCATCTTGCAGGTGCTGTTCGAGTCGCCCTCCTCTAGCCTGCAGCCGCTTTTTGTGAAATGAAAGGTGCATACAGGACCGTTCCCCACCTCGAAGCATAAGGACACCGGCTTTTTGAGATCGGCAAGGATCTTCTTTGCCGGCTCATCGATCTCGCAAAGCACCTCGAGTGTGCCGAGCACACCATAAGCATTGACGTACGCCATCGCTCTCGTATCTATCATATATCGCTCCTTTTCTGCTGCGCACACGGCGCATCCGTTAAGCAGAAAAGCCGGAGGCCGCCCGGCTTTTCTCAAAAATCACTTTTTCAAGCATTTCTACTGTATTATAGAGGGAAATCGTTTTTTTGTCAATCGCTTTCCCTCATGAACAAGAACGCTATCGGCTCCACAAGCCGTCGCGAGCAAGAAGCTCCCAATTCGGCTTGAGAATGGATATCTTTTTCCCCTTCTCATCCGTGCCGACCGCCTTGTAAACATAGCCTTCATCTAGCATCTGGCAGAGCGCCTTGGCAATTTCCACTTGCGCTACCTTATTTTTCCGAGAAATTCTCTCGACAATCTTTTCCGGTGTCGAGCCCGTCCCAAATTCCCGATGTACAGTCAGATAATCAAAATTCTGCGCAATCCACTTATAATATGTCCTGTAAACCTCGGTATCGGTCGGGATTTCATGATACCATGTGGCGGCAGATTTGAGCTGTGAGCTCATCGCGCCTGTAATGCCGTATATTCCGACCTTCCTGTGGCACTGGTTTACGATAAACCGAACCACAGAAGAGAAATGGCCATCTCCCGTAAAAATAATGAATGTGTCGGTATCACGGCTCATCATTGCCTTCTGATAAATATAGTCGAGCATAATAAAATCCGTAAAATCCTTTTTATAGTGTTCGCTCGGATTTTTCGTATCGAATATCATAGGCGTCACATCCCGGATTTTATCGAGCTCCGCCCGAAGCCCGGGATTGGAAAAATCACCGAAGACGGCAATTTCTCTCACATCAAAATTCTTTTCAAGCTCCGCTTTCCATCCCTTGATATCCGGCTTTACCCCGTAGTGCCTCTCAAGGGAGATATACCAGTGTTCGAAATCCACAAATCCGATACAGCCGGGCAGTTTTTTCTTTTTTCCAAACATTTCCTCACCCCCTTTCTTCCAAAGATTCATGCAGAATCCATCGGCTCTGCATCAGCCTTATTTAACAATTTATCACATTTAACCCTGTAAGTCAACCGAAAAAAGATGCGTAAATCTATATTTTTTATGATTTTTCGCAAAAGTATCTTTGCAAATAACAAAATCTATGCTATAATTATATGTCCCTGTTTGTCAGGGGAGAAATTCAAATATGGATGGGAGAAGTCAAATATATGCTTACAGCTGTTGTCGGAATTAACTGGGGCGATGAGGGAAAAGGCCGTATGGTCGATCTGCTCGCGGAAAAGAGCGACATCGTCTGCCGTTATCAGGGAGGAAACAATGCAGGACATACCGTCATCAACGACCGGGGAGAATTTATTCTGAATCTGCTGCCGTCCGGGATCCTGCGTCCCGAGGTCACGAACGTCATGGGGAATGGAATGGTCATTGACCTTCAGCATCTCTGCGGAGAAATCAAAAAGCTCACCGACGCCGGAATTGTCATCACCCCTAAAAATCTGAAAATCAGCGACAAGGCTGTTATCTGTATGCCCTATCATGTCCGCCTCGACTGCCTCGAGGAGGAACGGCTTGCCGATAAAAAATATGGTTCTACAAGGCGCGGCATTTCTCCGGTCTATGGAGATAAGTACATGAAAAAGGCACTGCGAATGGCCGATTTATTCGCGCCGGAAGCTGTCTTATACGAGGAAGTAAAAGAGCTTGTCGAATATAAAAACCTCACCATCGAAGGCGTATACCACGCTGCGGGAGAAAAAACAGATGCCATTATAGAATGGCTGAAAACCTACGGTGAGCCGTTAAAGCCATACGTCTGCGATGTCTGCACGTATCTTGACGAGGCGGACAAGGCGGACAAAACCATCATGTTCGAGGCGCAGCTCGGCGCGCTGCGTGATATCGATTTCGGCATCTATCCGTATACGTCCTCCTCCTCTACCATCGCCGCATATGCGCCGATCGGCGCCGGCATTCCCGGACGTCATCTCGACTACACGCTCGGCATTATGAAGGCATATTCCACCTGCGTGGGAGAGGGTCCCTTTACCTGCGAAATGTTCGGCGAAGAAGCAGAGACACTGCGGAAAGCGGGCGGCGAATACGGAGCCGCGACGGGCAGGCCGCGCAGAGTCGGCCCGTTTGATGTGGTCGCCTCGAAATACGGCGTGCGGATGCAGGGTGCAACGGAGATTGCCCTCACAAAGCTAGATATCCTCAGCTATATGGAGAAAATTCCCGTCTGCGTCGCCTACGAAATCGAAGGAGAGCGGACAACCGCGTTCACAACAGACCGCGTAAAGCTTGACGAAGCCAAGCCTGTCATCGAATATCTGGACGGTTGGAAATGCGATATTTCCGGTTGCCGGAAAAAAGAGGATCTTCCCGCGGCGGCGCTGCGCTACATCGAATATATCGAGAAAGCGACGGAATGCCGCATCCGGTATGTATCTGTCGGCGCAAAGCGCGACGAATACCTGACAATGGATTAAATAAACAAAGAAAGGCTGCCGCAGGAGGTTTCTGCGGCAGTATAAACAGATATGGCAAAAAGCGCAATCGTAACCGGCGCGTCGCGCGGCATTGGCCGCGCCGTCGCGCAGGAGCTTGCTAAAAGAGGATACCGCGTGCTCGTCTGTTACCGAAAAAATTCTGACGGCGCGGCGGACGTGTGCCACGGCATTCGCGCGGCAGGCGGTGTCGCCCTGCCCTTTCAAATGGACATCGCCGACCTTTCCGACTGCCGCCGCACCGTATCCAAAGCGATGATGGAGTTCGGCAGAATCGACGTGCTTGTCAACAACGCCGGAATCGCACTCTCTCGCCTTTTCACCGAGACCGACGAGGCGGTATATGACCGCGTTTTCGACGTCAACATGAAAGGGATGTTCTTTCTTACTAGGGCAGCGGCAAAGGAAATGGTCGCAGCAGGCGGCGGCTCCATCGTCAATCTTTCCTCGATGTGGGGTATTTCGGGCGCATCGGGGGAAGTTGCGTACTCTGCCTCCAAAGCGGCGGTTATCGGCTTTACCAAAGCGCTCGCAAAGGAGCTTGCGCCCTCTCATATCCGCGTGAACGCGGTAGCGCCCGGCGTCATCGACACCGACATGAACGCCTGCTACAGCGAAGACACCCTGCGCATGCTCGCGGAAAAGACACCGCTCGGAAGACTTGGCACTCCCGAAGAAATCGCGAGCTGCGTTTGTTTTTTAGCGGAGGACGCTACGTTTCTCACAGGACAGGTTCTGACTGCGGACGGGGGATTCCTGCTGTAAAAGGCCCTCACATTTTGCGCACCGCGGTAAAATTTTTCTATAAGGGGTCTATCCGTCATATAGCGCGGCAAAGGCAACCTGAGCATTCTGACTAATACGAAAAGGAACCCGCCACCGAAGCGGCGGGGGACATCCCCTAAGTTATATTTTTACAAATAGGCAAACGTTCTGTAATCCGGGAGGTACTATATGGATGCCATTCTCACCGAAGCCCGCTCTCTTGCCGCGGATATCGGCTTTGACAAATCGGGCACGCTTACAACGGACGCGCTCATCTTCCGCGAGGAGGTGCGCGCCATGTGCCGTGCGGACCGCTGCCGCAGCTATAACAAAACATGGACCTGCCCGCCTGGCTGCGGGACACTCGATGAGATGCGGGAAAAGGTTTCCGCTTTTACAGAGGGGATTCTTGTCGAAACCATCGGAAAAATGGAGGATGAATTCGATTATGAATCCATAGAAGCCGCGGCCGCCGTCCATAAAAAACATTTTCAAGCTTTGGTGGCCGCACTGCGAAAAAAGGGGTATGTGGTTTTTCCGATGGGCGCAGGGCGCTGCACCATTTGTAAGGAATGCACCTATCCCGACGCCCCGTGCCGCGCACCGGAGCTCGCTATGCCTTCTATGGAAGCGGCGGGACTGCTTGTTTCCGATGTCTGCGAGCGCTGCGGTATTCCTTATTACAACGGGAAAAACACGACCACATTTATCGCCTGTGTTCTGATAAAGGCACCAAACTGATTCCGCTTCTCTGGCCAAAGACATGACATAAGCACCGGCACCGGCGCAGGCTCGTTTCATTCTATTTTTATCAGGAGAAAACAAAAATGACCATCCGAAAAGCAACGGAAAAAGATATCGGCGGAGTTGACAGACTCCTTTTCCAAGTTCAAAATCTGCATCACACAGGCCGACCCGACCTCTTTCGGGCAAATGCAAAAAAATATACGGACAAAGAGCTTGCCGCCATTTTTCAGGAGGAAAAAACGCCTGTTTTTGTCGCAGTAGACGAGACGGAGGCCGTACTTGGTTATGCCTTTTGCATGCTGACTCAAAACACAGAAAGTCACATCCTGACAGACATCCGCTCTCTCTATATCGATGATTTATGCGTGGACGAAACGTGCCGCGGCAGGCATATCGGAACGGCTTTATATGACTATGTGCTCGCCTATGCCAAGAAGGCCGGCTGCTACAATGTGACTCTTAACGTGTGGTCATGTAATCCCGCCGCCCTTCGCTTTTACGAAAAATGCGGACTTACGCCGCAGAAGATTGGGATGGAAAAAATCCTGTAAAAAAACAAATGAAAGAGAGCTTTCTCAGACATGGAAATGGCCGACTATGCACAAAAGGAAGCGGATCGCGTCATAAGGAGGCTGCCCGTCATGATGCCGGGAGACGTCCGGTTTGCGTTTGTCCCCGACCTGCATTATAAATCCAATGAAGAAATGAAAGTCACCGTCAAAAACCTCGTAGGGGCGGTAAACAAAATCTCCGGGGCAGGATCCATCGAATTTCTCTGTCTTGGCGGCGACAACGTAGGAAACTATCCGCCCTCAAGGGAAGACCATCTCGCGATGATGCGCGACCTTGCCGAAAGGCTCTCCTTTTGCGAGGTTCCGTGGCTTTGCCTGAAGGGGAACCATGACGACAATTCCATCCACGGCGCGATAGAAGGCACACACACCTGCCGCTCGGGCACGGAGGTTCCCGACGACATACAATATGAAATTCTCTTCTCTCACGCTGAGAAATATTCGAACTATCATCCCGCTGGAAAGGGGCTTCTCTACGGCTATTGGGACGCGGAACCGTCGAATACCCGCTTTGTCTTTCTCAACAGCAGCGACATTCCGTATATCACGGAGCCGGACGGAACCCTGCGGTATAACGGGCAATGGGACAACGCCTACGGCGGCGTTCAGCTTTCATGGCTTTGCGGCACCGTGCTTTCTCATGCTCCGAAACATGTGATTTTCCTCGAGCATATTCCGTTTGACGACATCCGACATGCTGAAAGCGTCCGCATCGGAGGAGATGCGCTCGACCGTATCACAAGGGCCTTTGTCAGAGGGGAGACGCTTTGCCTGTCCTCGGATACGCCGGATTTTTCCTATCGTATCCAAGCGGATTTCCGGAACGGTTCCCACTTTATTCCCGCCAGGATCGCCGGGCACTGCCACTGCGATACCGTAACCTACGACAAGGCGGGCTTTCTCTCTATTACGACCATGTCCGCCGGACGGAAAATTTCCGGCATAGCGCCGGACGACGCAGGCATTCTTTACGAGCGTGAACCGTATTCCGCAAGCGAAACCGCCATGGACATTTTTACGTTCAGCCCATTGCGGCAAATGATTTTCGCCACTCGCTACGGCTCCGGCGTCGACCGGAAGTTCCCGCTTCTATATGGAGAAGCGAAGCCATGACAAGCAAAGGCGGACACGCCCCCCTTTTGCTAAATATAACTTAGGGGAATGTCCCTCACCACTTCGGTGACGGATTCCTTTTCGCATTCAGCGGGGGATAGGATTCCCGACTGAATATTTAGTTTGTCCTTTCCGGCCCTTGCCACACCGCATGGCGACGGCCCCTTATGGAAGCGACTTTCCCCATATTTTTTTCAGAAAAAAGACAAAATCAGCAAAAAGTTCTTGACATATACAGCATGATCGAATAAAATAAATGTAATCTATATCCTAAAAGGCGTTGAAGAAGAGAGTAGCCTCGTCACAAAAGAACACAGCGAACCGGAGACAGTGGAAGTCCGGTATCCAGTAGGTCGAGGGGAAAATCACTTCCGAGCCGCGGCGGCGAACGGATATTTTCTCATTAGCTGCCGACGGAGCTCCCCGTCACGGAGCGGCATATGTCTCTGTATGTTTGATAGGTGGTTAAGCGAAGCGGAAATCTTCGTCCTATGAAACGGACGAAGATTTTTATTTTGCCGGAGAAAGCAAAAAGGAGGATTTTCCATGTACGAAAAGGTATCGACAAACCTCAACTTTGTCGAGAGAGAAAAGAAAACCGAGAAATTCTGGGAAGACAACAAAATATTTGAGAAGAGCATCGAGGACCGAAAGGGCTGCCCGAACTACACCTTTTACGACGGTCCCCCCACCGCAAACGGCAAGCCGCACATCGGGCATGTTCTCACCCGTGTCATCAAGGATATGATCCCTCGTTACCGCACGATGAAGGGCTATAAAGTCGACCGCAAAGCAGGGTGGGATACACACGGTCTTCCGGTAGAACTAGAAGTGGAAAAAAAGCTCGGGCTCGACGGCAAGGAACAAATCGAAAAGTACGGCATTGCACCCTTTATCGAGGAATGCAAAGAGAGCGTCTGGAAATATAAAGGCATGTGGGAGGACTTCTCCGCGATCGTCGGCTTTTGGGCCGATATGGAGCATCCATATGTCACCTACGAAAACGATTATATCGAATCCGAATGGTGGGCGCTGAAACAGATTTATGAAAAGGGCCTGCTTTACAAAGGCTTTCAGATCGTTCCCTACTGTCCCCGCTGCGGTACGCCGCTTGCGACCCACGAGGTGGCGCAGGGCTATAAAACCGTAAAGGAACGCTCTGCTGTCGTCCGCTTCAAAGCAAAAGGAGAGGACGCCTATTTTCTTGCGTGGACGACGACGCCGTGGACGCTTCCTTCCAACGTCTCGCTCACCGTCAATCCGGACGAGATCTACTGCAAGGTCAAAGCCGCGGATGGCTATACCTACTATCTCGCAAAGGTGCTGGCCGATACTGTGCTCGGCAAGCTCGCAAAAGACGGCGCGTCCGCCTATGAAATTTTAGAGGAATACAAGGGGCGTGACTTCGAATACCGGGAATATGAACCGCTTTTCGCATGCACCGGCGAGTTTGTCGCAAAAACCGGGAAAAAAGCGCACTTTGTCACCTGTGCCGACTATGTCACCATGACCGACGGTACCGGCATCGTCCACACAGCGCCCGCCTTCGGTGCGGACGACCTTAAAACCGGACGCCGGTATGACCTGCCGTTCGTCCAGTTTGTAGACAGCCGCGGCGATATGACGGAAAATACGCCGTACGCCGGAAAATTCGTCAAGGACGCGGACCCGCTCATCCTGCGGGACCTAAAAGAGGCAGGGCTTCTTTTCGACGCACCGAATTTCGAGCATGAATACCCGTTTTGCTGGCGATGCGATACGCCGCTTATCTATTATGCGCGCGATTCTTGGTTCATCGAAATGACCAAAGTAAAGGAAAACCTCATCCGGAACAACAATACCATCCATTGGATTCCGGAATCCATCGGGAAAGGACGCTTCGGCGACTGGCTAGAAAACGTGCAGGACTGGGGCATTTCCCGCAACCGCTATTGGGGCACGCCCCTCAACATTTGGGAGTGCGAATGCGGCCATCGTCACGCGGTAGGTTCCATCGCTGAGCTGCATGAAATGTCAGACGACTGCCCCGACCATATTGAGCTTCATCGCCCTTATATCGATGAAGTGACCATCCGATGCCCCAAGTGCGGCGGCAAAATGCACCGCGTAAAGGAAGTCATCGACTGTTGGTTCGATTCCGGCTCTATGCCGTTTGCTCAGTGGCATTATCCCTTTGAAAACAAAGAAGTCTTTGAGGAGCATTTCCCAGCCGATTTTATTTCCGAGGCGGTCGATCAGACGCGCGGCTGGTTCTATTCCCTGCTTGCGATCTCCACGCTGATTTTCGATAAGGCGCCGTTTAAGAACGTCGTCGTCCTGGGACTTGTGCAGGATGAAAACGGGCAGAAAATGTCCAAGTCCAAAGGCAACGCCGTTGATCCGTTCGAGGCACTGGAAACCTATGGCGCCGACGCCATCCGCTGGTATTTCTACTCCAACAGCGCACCGTGGCTCCCGAACCGTTTTCACGGCGGCGCCGTTGTGGAGGGGCAGCGCAAATTCATGGGCACGCTGTGGAACACCTATGCGTTTTTCGTTTTGTACGCCAACATAGATAATTTTGACGCGACAAAATATAAATTGGAGTACGACAAGCTTTCCGTCATGGATAAGTGGATTTTGTCCAGGCTGAACACGGTAGTCAAAAATGTGGATGATAATCTCCTGCATTATGAAATTCTGCAAACCACAAAAATCCTACAGGATTTTGTGGATGAGCTCTCCAATTGGTATGTTCGCCGCTGCCGTGAACGTTTTTGGGCATCCGGCATGCCGCAGGATAAAATCAGTGCCTACATGACGCTTTACACGGTGCTGGTCACATTCTGCAAGCTCGCGGCGCCGATGATTCCGTTTATGACCGAGGATATCTACCGCAATCTTGTCTGCAGCATCGATGCCGTCGCGCCGGAATCGGTCCATCTCTGCGACTATCCGACAGCGGACGAGAACATGATCGACCATGAGCTGGAAAAGCAAATGGGCGAGGTTCTGGATATCGTCGTGCTCGGGCGCGCCTGCCGCAATGCCGCCTCCATCAAGAACCGCCAACCGATTGCCGCGATGTATGTCAAAGCGGAGCTTATACTTCCGGATTACTTCACGGAAATCATTGAGGATGAACTGAATGTCAAAGAGGTTCGCTATACGGATGACGTGAGCGCCTTTACCTCTTATTCGTTCAAGCCGCAGATGCGCACGGTGGGACCGAAATACGGCAAGCAGCTTGGCAAGATCCGCGAGCTCCTCCCGAAGCTCGACGGGAATGCCGCCATGAACGAGCTGAATACCACAGGCGTTATCAGACTTGACCTTGGTGACACGACGGTAGAGCTCACACGCGAGGACCTGCTCATCGATTCCGCGCAAATGCCGGGCTTCGAGGCGCTTTCCGACCATGGGATCACCGTTGTGTTGGATACCAATCTCACCCCGGCGCTCATCGAAGAAGGCAATGTGCGCGAAATTATCTCAAAAATCCAAACGATGCGCAAAGACGCGGGCTTTGAGGTGCTTGACCATATCCGCGTATATGCAAGCGGGAGTAAAGCGCTGTATGAGGTAATGGAGCGGAATGCCGATGACGTCAAAGGAAAAACCCTATGCGAGGCATTTCTTTTTGACAAAACCTGCCCCACTTCCAAGGAATGGAGCATCGGAGATGAAAAACTGACGCTCGGCGTCGAAAAGGTCTGAAAATTCGTAAGGCATCATAAAGCCTCCCTCTGCGGCGACATATCGCCGTGGAGGGAGGCTTATTTTTTTACTGAAAAGTCTCTTCACATTCAAATCGTGCAGGTCTTTCTGATTTCGCCTCTTAACAAAGCAGTTTTTACATGCTTTCATAAGGGGACCCGCCCATCATGTGGTCGGCAAGGACCAGAAAAGCTATCCCTTGCATTTTGTCGGAGACCCTTTTCCCTGCTAAGGGGATCCGCCGCCGGAGCGGCGGGGGAAATACCCCTAAGTGATAGAAGCTGGCCGCAGGAGATTCAAAGCAGCCGCATCCATTCATCAATCATATTGTTGCCCCAGAAAAGACCCGATTCTGTCAAAGAAATTCGTCCGTTTTCAAGAATAAGCAAGCCTTCCTTCTGCATTCGTTCTAAAGAAGGCTCCCATTCTATCAGAAGATTTCGTTGGAGCCGCTCTGACCAAAGCGACAGATCGGCCCCGCCCTTTTGCAATTCGTAAATGAGCTCGTCAAGCAGACGGTATACAGGCTGCACGACTCTGCCTGCGCGGCTGACAGGCGCCGCTTCGGATAGAAGCGGCACCGTCGCGGAATTATGATAGAGATAATTTTCTAAATTCCCGCCCGCGCCGTGGCCGATGGCAATGCAGCTCCCGCCGCTATGCCGAATTCTCATATAGTCATAACGATCCATACCGCTTCTGACCAATTTGGTAAGTTCCAGCGGGGCAAAGCCGGATTTTCCAAGTGTATGAAGAATCGCCATAAACATTTCATACTCTGCTTTGACGCTCAAAAGCGCCGCACGTGCATTTTCGTCCAACCTGCGAAAAAGTGGCGTTTTCTCATGCAGAATGAGCGAATAAAAGGAAATCCCCGCAATCCCGAGCGAGCGGATAACGGCAAGATCCCGCTCAAGCGTTTCCATTGTTTCGCCCGGATAATGATAAATAAGGTCAATGCTGGTGTTGACAATTCCGGAATCGATCGCCTGTTTGACACGGGATGCCGCATGTTCACCGCTTCCGCGTCTGCCAAGCAGATGCCTGCCCTTGTCGTCAAACGTCTGAACGCCGATAGAAAGGCGATTGACGCCGCCGCGCTTTAAAACCTCTAGCATCTCGAGAGTAAGCTCCGTGGCGGAGGATTCCACACTGATTTCCGCACCGGGCGCAATTGAAAAGCAACGATGCAGCTCACTCAAAACCGCGTCCATTTGTTCCGGCGCAAGGGCGGTCGGCGTTCCCCCGCCAAAATTGATAGCATCAATCGGCGCCTGCATATACGGGTAATCGGATATCCGATGAATTTCATCGATAAGATACCCATGATATTCCCGTCGCTTTAACTCATCTGGACGATGAAACGGACAAAAGCTGCATATTTTATTGCAGAACGGCACATGCAGATAGATGACTCGCCGGCTTTGCGCCGGCTTATTTAACATTTCTTCGACATAAGGTTTCGGAGCCATATCGGCGGTATACCGCTTTTTCAGCGCGCTAGATGCGTCATGATGCGATTTATAGCGAACGGTATACATGGACCGTCAATTATCCTCTGTTTGGAAGGAAAACGCCGTGTCCGGATACAGGATTTCCGCAAGCTTCTGATAAGCCTCTGCAAACCGGCTATTTGGCTTATTGTGGAACAGCGTTTTTTCAAGATAATACACTCTGCCGTTTTTCACCGCATCCAGCGATTGCCACACCGGATTGTCGCCGTAAAGCTCCTCTACCTGAGCCATCGCATCCTCCGCACCGGCATGGCACTGAACAACGATGACATCCGGATTAGCGGCAAAAACAGTTTCCAAATTGATATCCAGTCTTTCCGCACCGGTCGCATTCTCCCATGTGTCCACAATATTGACTGCATTCAAGGCGCTGATCATGCCACCGACCACGGTATTGCTAGTATTCGCCTGAAGGCTGTTTGAGCCGGAAAACATGCTAAACACCGTCGGATTGTGCTCCGTAGGCGCTTCCAAAAGAACGTCCAACACCTCATCCAGAGCCTTCATTGCGACGCTGTCCCAAAGCTCGGGCTGATCGTTGATATGGCAGAAAACCTTAAACCATTTGAGATAATCGGAAAAATCGTCGTAGCTGACCGCAATCAGCGGAATTCCCGCCGCCGCGGCTGGCGCCTGAATCGTAGAATACCCGCTCATCGCCGTCGAGCAGATGATAAGGTCCGGATTTAGTTCGATGATGGTCTCCACATCCCAATTTTTTCCTGCCGAAGAGGTTGCAACAACCGTTACGCCTTCATCCTGCGTAATATCCCTGCCAATGTATTCCTTATACAACTCGACAGAAGAGTTTCCGCCGATGCAGCCGATTACAGTACCACCCGCCTCATACCACAGCGTGGTAAAGCTTGCGTACAGATTCAGCGTTTTTTCGGGGTTTTTGGCAATGGTAACGGTTCCGCCATCTGTCACCGACGCATCGGAAAACGTAACCGCATCGTCGGTCACGATAACCTTGTCCGCCTCGGCGAGGAACTGCGCCTTTAATTGCTCACGCTGCAGATTCGGCTCCTCCTTGTCGCCGCCCGGCGCTGTCGTGTCTCCGGGATTTTTCCCGGTTGTCGAATCAGATGTCCCGCTGCTCCCTGTTGTCTCATCCGAACCTGTTTCGGCACAGCCGGAAAGCATCGCGGCCCCCGTCAGCATGCAAATGCACAAAATCAAAGAAATCCATCTTTTCATGTTGTTACTCCTTTATGAAATGTTGTTTGAATTGGTATGAACCAGGGACACCCATGGCGGGTATCCTCAAATACCTGAGCTTCAATCTCGAAAATTTCCTCAAGATTTTTCTCGGTCAAAACCTCTTTCGGCTCGCCGGCAGCATAGATCCTGCTATTTTTGATGGCAATGAGATAATCTGAATACCGGGCGGCGAGATTGAGGTCATGCAGAACCATGACAATGGTAATTCCCATTTCCCTGTTCAGCTTTCGGACAAGCTCTAGCACCTCGACCTGATAGCTAATGTCAAGGTAAGTCGTCGGCTCATCCAAAATCAGGATTTCCGGCTCCTGACAGATCGCCATCGCAATCCACGCGCGCTGACGTTCACCGCCGGAAAGCGTCGATAACGCTTGTGTTTGCAGCCCTCGCAGCCCCGTCATTTCAATGGCGCTGTCAATGATAACACCGTCTTTTGCCGCAAGTCCCCTGCCAAACTTGGAATAGGGATATCTGCCATAGGAAACAAGAGTGCGCACATCAATATCCGGCGGGGATGTATGCACCTGCGCAAGATAAGCGATCTTCTGCGCGAGCAGCTTCGGCGGATAGCGCTTTATCTCCTTATTCTCATAGATAGCGCCGCCGGACTTTGGCGTCACTGCCTTGGAAATGGTTTTGAGCAGACTGGATTTTCCGCAGCCGTTTTGTCCAATAATGGAAACGATCTTTCCTTTCGGGATATCAAGATTCAGATTTTCGAGCACCGTCTTTTTCCCAAACCGAATGGTAATATCGCGAAATCCAAAATACATATACTCACTCCCTGTCCTTTTTCTTTGTGCGAAGCAAATAGAGGAAAAACGGCGCGCCGATAAAGGAAAGGATAATGCTCACCGGTATTTCTCCCGGCGGCATAATCACGCGCCCCACAGTATCGCATGCCGTCACAAGCGTAAAGCCAAGCAGCGCCGACGCAGGAAAGAGATATTTATAATCCGAGCCGACAAGCAGCCTTGCTATGTGCGGAACGACAAGCCCCACAAAACTGATAAGTCCTGCGGCGGAAATCGCGGCGCCTGCAAGCAAGGAAGAAATCACAATGAGAAAAAGGCGGAAGCGCTCCGTACGCAGCCCAAGAGAGTTCGCCGTCTCGTCTCCTAACATCAAGATGTTCATTTTAGACGGCAAAAACAGACAGACAAACATGCCCGCCGAAGCATACGGCAAAATCCTGTGAAAGCTTTCCCAAACGCTGCCGTTAAGGCCTCCGACCAGAAAACCCGAAGCGTTTCCAAGTGAATCGGCAAAAAAGGTTTTTATCATATCATTGAAAGCCCCGAAAAGCGCCGACACCGCCATACCGGATAAAATCATCTTGACAGGACTGACGCCTTTCTGGTATGCCAGCGCATAGATCAGCATGGTTGTCACAAATGCGCCGACAATCGAGCCAATCGGCAAAAGATAGGCATAGGCGGGAAACGCCACAAGCGTAAGATAGCCGATAAAGCTCGCACCGCCCGTCACGCCGATGGTGGAAGGAGACGCCATCGTATTGCGCATGACCCCCTGCAGAATACAGCCGGAAAGAGAAAGACAAATCCCGACAAGCCCGCCGACCAGCACGCGCGGAAAACGCATATTCCAAACAAGCAGCCGCGCCGTACTGTCATCGTCTATCCAAAGCGCCCGCCATACCTCGGCAATCGAGAACTTCACTGTGCCGATGCCGACGCAGATGAAAAGCGACGCGACGCTCATCACGGCAAAAACCAGAATAACGAGTATTTTGCCGAAATAAGGCGAGCTTTTTTTCTTTTGTGTAGTAATCTGGGATGCCGTCATAGGTTTGCAAAAAAGCGCCTCACCGCTTCTCTTGCGTCGGCAAGATCCTTTTCATCCGGATGCCCGAGCGAAAGCTTTTGTTTTTCAAAACGTTCCTGGGAAAGGTGTCCTTTTTGTCCCTCCGGAATTTTTAAGCGCTGCGCCGTACGGTTGAGATCAATGCTGCCCTGACACAAAAAGTGCCCGAGAAGCGTATTGTTTTCCGAGGCAAGCGCCTTCACACGCTCCGTTACATCCGCCGCGTGCTTGGAATCGCGTGCAACGCCAAGCGTACCGATAACAACAAGATTCTTCCCGCTCATTCTGCGGATCAGCGCGATGGTGTCATCATCGGCAGTGCCGTGATTGCACCAATAAGACAAAACAAACGTGTTAAAGCGTTCTATCACCCCATCGTTTATGTAACGAATGTTATAGGGTCCGAGGTGATCCGGAACGACAGGCGCCACCGCTTCTGCAAGCTTAAAAGCATTGCCGGTAATAGTGGAAAATATAATAGGTATTTTCGTGCTGTTCATTGTTTTCTCCTTTTTCTTCGGCAATCAGCCGAAATCGTTTTTCCTCAGTGAAAAATAGGCCGTTTTCTCCGCTGCTCAAGGGATGGAATGTCATCCGAGCGCCACATCCAAGACCATCATGACAAGAAATCCACCCATAACGCCGAGCGTACCGGCATGGGAATGCTCTCCGAGATGCGCCTCTGGAATCAGCTCCTCCGCCACTACATACATCATAGCGCCCGCCGCAAAAGACAGAAACCATGGCATCAGCGGCTGTATACCGCCTGCAATCAAAACGACGAGTACACCAAAAAGCAGCTCAACAAGGCCGGAAAGACTCCCCAAAAGGAACGCACGCCCTGAAGAAAGCCCTTCCTCCCGCAGCGGCAAAGAGACAGCGGCACCCTCGGGAAAATTCTGAATGCCCATTCCGACCGCCAAAGCGACGGCAGCGGAAAGGGATGTCGGCTCAAAATCATGCCAGGCCGCGCGTGCAAAGGAAAGTCCTACCGCCATTCCCTCCGGAATGTTGTGAAGCGTCACCGCAAGCACCAAAAGAGTCGTACGCTTCCATGAAGAACGAAGCCCCTCCGGGCGTCCACGGTCCAGATGCAGATGCGGCAGAAACACATCGCAAAGCATGAGAAAGGCAATCCCCAGGATAAAACCGCCCGCAGCGGGAAGCCATCCGGGAAGTCCGGAGGCTTCCGCCTCTTCAACGGCGGGGAGCAAAAGGCTCCACACAGAAGCGGCGATCATCACACCGGCAGCAAAGCCAAGGAAAATCCGCTGCACAGAAGCCTTTACTGAACCGCGGAGAAGGAACACCATAGCGGCGCCGAGTGCCGTCATCAAAAAGGTAAAGCCGGTACCTGTCGCTGCCCATAGAATCACCTGCATCCAGCCACCTCCGTTCCCCGTCAAGCCGCCAACCTACAAAGTTCTTCAGGCAAGCGACGCCCCAAGTGCGGCGCAGGCAGCCTCCGCATCCGCGTCCGGCGCATCCTGACAAATGACGCTCTTGTGCACAAGAACTGCGCCGTCGGAAAGGCATGTTTGCTCCCAGTTCCTCATCCATTCGCCGTCTCCCCAACCGTAAGAGCCGAACAAAGCAATTTTTTTGCCCTTTAGCTTTGACTCGCAAGAAAGGAACATCGGCTCAAATTCCGTCTCCTCAAGCTGTTCGACTCCCATGGACGGACAGCCGAACGCAATTGCGTCAAATTCGTCTATGCGCGCGCCGTCAAAATCAG
Organism: Clostridiales bacterium; assembly: GCA_003150035.1. GTDB lineage: Bacteria > Bacillota > Clostridia > Oscillospirales > CAG-272 > QALR01. Next base: position 19,031 of record QALR01000024.1, on the reverse strand, counting down.
AAACCCTGGCAAGCGTCACTTCGGCGCCCGCCGAGCGGACTCCCTCCGCTACCTTAGCAGCCATCAGTTCGGTATTACCGGTCCCGCTCCAATATACCACTGCAACTTTATTCATGCTCCAAGCCCTCTTTTCTTGATATAAATTTATGTTAAACAGCCATGGTAAGCTGTCAAACGCATCTCCACCTTACTAAAGACAGGGGATATCCCTCAGCAGATAAGGTCGCGCCGCAGAAGGTCATCCGCCAGACATAATGGTAAGCCCCTCGTACGTAAAAACTCCTTCCAAAATCGGGAATTTTCATCCATTTTCCTCTCCGACAAAAATGTATGGCATCACAAATTTGCCATTTTGATAAACGCTAGCATCGATGCACAATGTTCAATCAAAGCCTCTTCGAAAGAAGTTCCCCTATTGGTTCCTCGTTTTTCCGCTATCATTTCTCCTTTGCACAGAAGTTAGTCATGTCTAACCATTGCGAAAAAATTTCAGCGGTTTTATCCCGCCTCGAAAGTTAGTATAAACTAACCTCCATAATCATACCATGCTAATGAGATTTTGTCAATACCGTTTTTTATTTTTTCAATTTTCACTAAAAACGAGTAAAACCACATTAAAGGAAGATATATCCTTGTTGAATTTTCACAAAATTCTTGCGTATATTTTTCTCTGTCCCTTTTCCCGCATAAAGAAACGAAAATCTTCCCATTCTATAAGCGGAGGTGACGGCGATGCCCTATCAAAGTCTTCATGAACTTGTAAGCCATAGCAGCAGCTCAAGGAAATATTTCCTTTCTCTGCCGGTATCGACTCAGCTATCGATATCGGAGTACGGCAGGTGGATTCGTACGGCGGCGGAGCTGCACGCCTATGTCGATCGAATGGAAAAGCATGAACGGGCCGTGGAAAACAGCGAATATTATGAAAAGCATCCTCCCTTCCCATCCTAAGGGAGGATGTTGGATTCTCCCCCGTTTGCGTCCCATAAGCCGCAGCATTTTACCAATTTAGATCCACTGCCGATTCGTACATACGATTTTGGAAAATTTTTTTCAAAATTTGCAAAACCATATTGACAAAATCCACCAAACAGATTACAATGAAATCATCAAGCTTGATAAAAATAAAAGCAAAGGAGAAACCCATGAAAAACAATAAACCTATCGCCCTTATCCTTTTTGGGCTTGCTCTGATTCTTTCTGCCGCTGCATTTACCGGTATAGAAGCAGCGTTGGATTTAGTTACACTTCCCATCATATGCACCGGGCTTCTCATCTCTCTTGTGGGGCTCATCTGGGCACTCAAGCAAAAATAACCCCCGCGCCGCCGGAAATCCGGCGGCGCTTTTTGTTCTTATTTATTTTGCATTCCATATTGACAAATTTTATTATACAAACTATAATATGATCAGAAATATGCAAAAAAACAGCATAAAAAAGGAGTAGCCCATGAAAAACAATAAGCCCGTCGCACTGATTCTTTTCGGAGTCGCCATGCTTTTGTTTGCGTGGTCCTATGCCGTTCCCGAAACGCAGCTTTTTATGATAGGGATCGTTGCCGCCATCATCGGACTTGCTCTTTGTCTCACCGGGCTTCTTTGGGGCATCAAACAAAAATAAGTGCATGGTCGGCAGGAATTCCATAGTTCATGAAAGGAGCTAACCCATGAAAAATAACAAACCCCTCGCACTGATTCTTTTCGGCATTGCCGTACTTCTGTTTGCGAAAATTTGCGCACTGCCCGGCACAGCAGTCATAATGGTGGCAGTTATTGCTGCTCCGGTTGGACTTTTCATCTCCCTCGTGGGGCTTCTTTGGGCACTCTATCAGCGATAACTCCCGCGCCGCCGGAAATCCGGCGGCGCTTTTTGTTTTTGATTCCCTTGATTTTTCACCCTCTCCATGCTACAATATTTTTTGAAATCAAAAACCGGAGGAGCCTATGTCAAACAAATATTTTTCCTGCCAAACCGACAAAGCCCCGTATGCCTATCGGTGCGGTGAGACAGTCCGCTTTCATATTCAATACCGTGAGGATGGAAAAACTGTTCCCGCCGCAAGCTTTCGTTGGAAAATCGCCGGCGATTTCGGTCTTGCCAAAGAAGGCATCGCCGACGGCAGCACGGGAGAGCTTACACTCGAAGCTTCCCTTGACCGCCCCGGCTTTCTTTACGTCACCGCCACAGCCTTAGATGAAAACGGCAATCCCGCTCCGGAATCCGACGGCTTTTTTGGCGGTGCCGGCGTTGATATTTCCGACATTCGGGCCGTCACGCAGGAACCGGATGACTATCATGCCTTCTGGGACGCTTGCAAAACGGAGCTTTTGGCTGTCGAGCCTGAAATAATCGAAAAAATCGCCCTTCCTGACGACCCGGAGCATCCCCATCATCGGATTTATGATGTCAAGCTCGCCTGCGCCGGAGGAAAACCGGTCTCCGGCATTCTGACCATTCCAAAAAACGAGAAAAAACGCCCCTGCCGCGTTGTTTATCAGGGATACGGCGTCAAAAGCGCTTGGTTTAATTTTTCGGAGGAAGAAAACATCCTTTGCATCAACGCCCATGGCATCCACAACCGCGAGCCGCAGGAATATTACGACGCACTCGCAAAAGGCAGGCTTGCCGGCTATGGCTTTGACAAAGAAGAAAACAGGAATCCGCACACCTGCTATTTCAAATATATGATGATTCGTGCGGCGCAGGCGCTCCGGTATATGATGACGCTTCCCGAATGGGATGGGCACACGCTCATCGCAAGAGGCGGCAGCCAAGGGGCGGTCCAAGCCATGCAGGCGGCGGCCATGATCGAGCAGACATCCCTTATCGATATTTACATTCCGTGGCTGTGCGACACGCAGGCAGCGAGTATTGGCAGACTATGCGGCTGGGGGGATTTCAGCGGCAATGCCATCTGCTACTTTGACCTTACCCTGCGCGCCAAATATACAAAAATAAAAACGATCATCGAAGCGGGGCTCGGCGATTACACCTCGCCGCCTGCCGGCGTTGTCGCGATGTATCATAATCTCGGGGGGGAAAAACAGCTCACGCTTGTGCAAAGCCGCGAACATCTCTATGTGTCTCCGGAAGCTATGCCATTTATGGTGAAAATATGACTTTCTCTCTTTCGGAACAGAAAAAAGAACCCTTTTGCGGGTTCTTTCTCTTTTACAACAAAACGATTCCGTTTTCCGTGCAGAGGCGGCGCGTTTCATCGTCCCACACAGAAACCTGAACTTCCCCAATATGGGCTTTTCCGAGAAGCAGCATGGAAAGACGTGACTGTCCGATTCCGCCGCCCATCGTAAGCGGCAGTTTCCCTTCTAACAGCGCGCGATGAAAAGGATACCGGCGTCTGTCATCCGCCCCCGCTTTATGAAGCTGTTCATCCAGCGACTTTTCATCGACGCGGATCCCCATGGAGGAAACCTCAAACGCACAGCCCAGCACGTCGTTCCAGAACAAAATATCCCCGTTGAGTTGCCAATCGTCATAATCCGGCGCGCGTCCGTCATGCGGAATACCGGAGCGCAGCTTATCTCCGATTTGCATGATAAAAGCGGTCTTATGTTCTTTGAGATAGGCGTTTTCCCGCTCTTTCGGTGTAAGCGCGGGATAAAAGTCCTCTAACTCCTGCGCAGTAATAAAGCTCACCTCCCGATTTAGTGCCACCTCGATCTGCGGATAACGCACCTTCAGCATATCCAGCGTGTCACAAATCGCGCCAACCTCTCCTTTCACGGTATTTTTGAGATATTCTATCGTCCGTGTCTCACGTGTAATGATTTTTTCCCAATCCCATTGATCGGTATAAATGGAATGAAGATTGTCCATATCCTCATCGCGCCGGATGGCATTCATGTCCGTATAAAGTCCTTCTCCGGCGGAAAAACCATAGGTATAGAGCGCCATACGCTTCCATTTTGCGAGAGAATGGACAACAACCGCATCTCTTCCCGTTTCTTTGATATCAAACCGAACCGGGCGCTCCACGCCGTTCAAATCGTCGTTGAGTCCGGTCTCCGGATCGACAAAAAGCGGCGCGGATACTCGCTTGAGATTCAGCACAAAGCATAGCTTCTCTTCAAAAATCCGTTTCAGCATACCGATGGCAGTCTGCGTATCGTAAAGTCCGAGTGTGGGGCGATACCCCTCAGGTATTATGATTTTGCTCATTTGTTTTCTCCGTTCTGTTTCATCCATATCAGCGATATGAGATTAGTATATCATCCGGAACGGACTTTTGTCAACCGCCGCATAGAAAAGTTCGCGCCCGCTTTCCTATGACAGACTGTGCCAAAGACGACACCGGGATATATAGCACTCCAAAAATTTCTCAGAACATCTTATTATATATTTTTTTCAAATAGCCCAACGAACGCTTTCTTTTGGGCACTTTATAAGCGAAAGGCAGGAGAGAGAAATGATGTCTGACAGAATCGCAGCTTATGTAGACAAGGTTTACGCTTACGCGGTGAAAAAAACCTTTTCCGATGAGGAGGCGGCAGAGCTTTCGCAGGAAATTCTATACACCGCCGTCCGCGAGCTTCCGCGGCTTCGGGATGAAAGCCGCTTCGAACCTTGGCTCTGGTCGCTTGCGCAGAACGTCGCAAAGTCCTTCCGGCGCAAGCAGGGGAAACAGCGCGCGATGTTTTCCTACGATATTCCGGAGGATTTGGCGTATGAGGAGGATACAGACTCGGAGAACGAGGAGCTGTACGCCCTTTTGCGCCGGAAAATTGCGATGCTGTCGGCCATATACAGAGAAATCATTCTCCTTTACTATTACGACGGCCTTTCCACAAAACAAATCTCCGAGCATCTGAAGATTCCCGAGGGCACTGTCACATGGCGCCTGTCAGAAGCCCGGAATAAACTAAAAAAGGAGTGTTCAACCATGGAAGATTTCACATTAAAGCCGGTAAAACTGAGAATCGATATATACGGAAGCGGAAACTTTGGCTGTGACGTACCTTTTCCGGATGTATATATCAACGATGCTCTGTCGCAAAACATCCTGTATTTCTGTTATGAAGAAGCACAGAGTATCGAGGAGATTTCCAAGCTGTGCGGCGTCCCGGCGTATTACGTAGAGGACCGCATAGAGAATCTCATGAAGCGGGAGGCCGTTGTTCGGGCCGGCAAAGACAAGTACAGAACGGATTTTATCATCTGGTCGGACAAGTATGGTATTTACTGCGAGCAGACTGCGGAAAAGGCCCTCATGCCTATTATGGACAAGCTGCTGTTGGCACTAAAATCCATCGCGGCAGAAGCCGGCGGCATCGACTTCTATCAAGCAGGCAAAAGCGCGGCGGATTTGTTCTTCCTCTATGGAATCCTCGCATTTGAAACAGAGCGAAAGAAGTTCTGCCGCCTGCCCTATCCGGAAATCAAGAAAAAATATGACGGTAACGCATGGTGCTACGTCGGGAATATGGAAACCGGAGCGCACAAGAGAATCAAACTGACTACCCTGCACTGTGGGAACGAAGGCGTGCGCGGAAGATATACCCATACCGTTTACTGCGGATTTGCCGGACTGCCCCGCCGCGAGACGATGTTTAACAAACAGATCGACGCATGCATCGACATTTTAAGGACCGGACATTCCGACGATCGGGACGCCACAGCTCTTGCCGTACAGCAGGGATATCTGCAGAGAAAAGAGGACGGCAGCCTCTTTGTCACGGCTCCCGCATTCACCGACGAACAGATGACACAGTTTGAGCAAATCGTGGAAAGACATTTGTCTGCGCTGATGGATGACTATTCCGCTCTTGCGGAAAAGTGGATCGCCGGTTATAAAAAGCTCTTTCCCAAGCATCTGTCCGACGACGCGGACCGCATGTGCTATAGCATGTTCAAAGATCTATATTCCGTTATTGCCGACTACGCCGTCCGTACAGGCGCTGCTGCGGCTCCCACACCCGGCAGCTACTGCGACGTGCTGCTGCAAATTCGATAATTCTCGCATAAAAATCTCCGGAAGTCCTTTGGCTTCCGGAGATTTTTTCGAGACAGACACCCGTGGGCAATGGGTGGGACGGACCTGTCCCTTCTCCCAATTTTATGAAAATTTCACTCCGCGTTCACAGTTTTGATATGGAAGAATGGTATCATACATTTATACAGAATCGATGCTATTCTGTGATTCTGTTCGGAAAGGGTGTCATCATGAGGCAAAAGCTCGCTTCGTTTTTTTACGGAAGATATGGGTCGGACAAGCTGAATCTGTTTCTTATCATTGTTTATTTTATTCTTGAAATCGCCGCGATTTTTATACCGAACCTGACCGTTAAAATCATTCTCTGGGCCGTTTCTCTCGCCCTGTTTGTTCTTGTCATTTTCCGTATGCTGTCAAGAAATCTCGCAAAAAGAAGAGCGGAAAACGACCTTTATCTAAAGCTGACAAAAGGAATCCGAGAATGGTTCCTGCTGCAAAAGAACAAATGGAAATACCGCAGGACCCATGTCTACCGTACCTGTCCTTCCTGCAGGGCGAAAATCAGGCTGAAAAAAATTCAAGGAGAGCATTCGTGCATTTGTCCCCGCTGCGGAAAAAAATTCGACGTCAAAATTAAATAAAAGGTCCTTTGTGCTGTCCTCAAAGACCGACCCGGCACATTCGATGCAGCAAAACAAAAAGGATACCCGCAAAAGCATCCCTTTTCTATTCAGCTTCTTACCGGAAACGGACGCACCTCATGTGTTTTTTTCGGAAAGATAGCCGACGCCTTCCGTCATAATGCCGGAAATTTCCCTCGCCATCTCCTCCACAGTCTCATTCATGCCGGAAAGAATCCATTTGCGCACGGAAACCACGCATCCACCCGAAATAAACAGATAATACCGCTCGAGCTTTTTCGTTTCAATTTTGGGGAACATGCCGGGATAGACGGAAATAAAAATATCCCGTCCGATTTTCACAAATTTATCGATAATACCGTCGTTTGCATCCCGCCCCAAAAGAATCCGGCAAAGCTCGGCATTTTCTTTCAGAAGGGCGAACACCGTTCGGCACACCTCATAAACGGAATCCAAAGCGCCGGAACGGGCGAATCGGTTCACGGAATCGGAAAATTCCTGCAGAAATTCGTTCTCGATTTGCTCCTTGAGATCATAAACATCGAGATAATATTTATAGAAGGTCCCGCGGTTGATTTGCGCCGTTTCGCAAAGCTCTCTTACTGTGATGTGCCGGATATCCTTCCGGGATAAAAGCGCAAGAAACGACTCCCTTATCAGCTTCTTTGTAATTCTTGTGCGCTGATCTTCTCTGTCAGTTTTCACCGATTTGTCCCCCTTCCGTACAAAACTGCCCGCCATGTCGATTATCTCTATATTCCACCGTAAATTAACGATTGTACTGGCTTGCGTGATGGATATAATAAAATTGTAGAAAGATTTTTTCTTTTGATTTTTATTGTAGCACATAAATTTGAACATTTCAAATACAAAGAAAAAATAATCCGTATGAAAATCCATAAAATCACGAAAGGAGTGATAGCGGATGAAAACCATTTATCTTGTGACCGGTGCAAACGGGCACCTTGGAAGCGCCGTTTGTGCCGCTCTGTGTGAAAGAGCCGCCGAAGTGCGCGCCCTTGTGCTGCCGGGGGAAAACGTCGACTTTCTTCATTCTATCGGGGTGCAAATTGTTCGAGGCAATGTATGCAACATAGATGAGCTGGAAACTTTTTTTGATACCGGAGAGCATGCAAAGCGGATTGTCATTCACTGCGCCGGCATCGTCAATATTACAGAAAACGCAGCAAAGCAGATGGAAAGCGTCAACATCGGCGGGACAAAAAATATTTTGGAAATGTGTAAAAAACATAAGGTTTCGCGCCTTATCTATGTCAGCTCCGTTCACGCGATTCCTACTCCCGCAAAAGGACGTGTCATTCGAGAAACAAAAGAATTTTCTCCCGCGCTCGTCGATGGCGCCTATGCGAAAACAAAAGCAGCGGCAACAGCTCTTGTTCTGGACAGTGTAAAAGAAGGTGTGCCCGCTATCGTCGTTCATCCCTCTGGCATCGTCGGCCCCTATCTCGGCGGGGGCAATCACCTTGTTCAGATGATTCGAAGCTATATAACAGGCAAGCTTCCCGCCATTGTAAAGGGCGGATACGATTTTGTCGATGTACGGGATTGTGCCGACGGCATACTTTCCGCCATTTCGTTTGGACGTGTGGGAGAATGCTATATTCTCTCAGGTGACTTCTATGAGGTCAAAGAGGTGGTCGGGATGCTTCGTGCAATCATCTCCGGCAAAAGAGTCGGCACCGTTCCGCTTTGGATGGCAAAGATCGCAGCGCCTATTCTGGAACGTCAAGCGCTGCGGCACGGAGAAAAGCCTCTGTTCACCGGTTATTCCCTTTCCACCTTGAATGTCAACAGCCGTTTCTCGCATGACAAGGCGGCAAAGGAGCTTGGCTATGCGCCCCGCGAGCTTTTTGAAACGCTGCGCGATACGGTGAGTTGGCTTGTAAAACGAGAGGGATGCAAAATTCGCCAGGGTTTCCGGCATACCAAACTGCACCCGAATTTGTCCAAAGGATAACGTTTCTTCCATAAGCGCGAATGGGATTGGAATCCGCGCCTTGTGCTGTCCATGGCAAGGAACGCATGAGAAACCGCACTTTTTTCCCTGTATATAGTTATATTTTCACAAAACAGCAGCGGCTGCCGATTTAGGCAGCCGCTGCTGTTTTCAAGCAAATATATGTTGTTGAGAGATTTTGCAATTAAGTCCTCACAGCAATCATGCCGCTTTATGAAAGCGCCGCAACGGCTGCCTCATAGAGAGTCTCAACCTGCTCGGCAGTCAGCACCTGCGAATAAATTTTCGCATCTACCATCGTCATATCCGGGCTTGGAAAGTCAAGCACGTCTCCAGTGTAGGTGTCCGCACCGAGCATGAACTGATTGAATACACCGGAATCGTCTGTTGCCGGAGCAAATTCCCCGGTAATCGCCTGACCGGTTCCCTCTGCCACCCCATTGATATAGAGGTGCTGCAGTTTATTTTCATAATCGTAAACCGCAACCACATGCACAAGCTCGGTCGTTGAGGTTGCATTTGCCGCCGTAGGTCCGCTGCAATAGGCATTTCCGCTTACCGCTGTGATGAAATACGGCTTGCCCGCGTTTTCGGCAATGCCCCAACCGCCGCGCGTGCCGGTAGCTCTCGGATACTGCTCCGTCGCACAGACGATACCCTGCACGCCGCTCTTGTCTCCCATGACATAGAACGCTTCGATCGCAAAGCCGCCTTCTGCCCATGTTTTCACTTGCGCGGCATCCGTCAGATTTTCAAATTCACAGAGCACATACTGTCCGCTTTCCGTGATTTGAAGCGCGTCGACCTCATAGGTTTCACCGTTTACCGTCACAGTCGCCTTACCAACCGTCGCGCCATTGTTGGTGATTGCCACATTGCCCTTGGCATCGGCAATCGTTCCGCCGGTGAACTCAAAGTCCACATACGCCTCGGGAAGCTCGGCGGGTTCCGGTTCCGGCTCTGGCGTGCCTGTGGTATCGGTCGTTTCTGTATCGGCGGTGGTATTGGTAGTGTCAGTCGGCTCCGTCGTATCCGTGGTATTTGTCGTATCGGCTGGCCCTGTGGTGTCCGTGGTTTCTGTCGCGTCAGAGGGGTTCGTGGTTTCATCCCCTTGCGTATCGCCGCAGGAAACGAAAACAAACACCATCATAGCCGCAAGCAGAAGCGCAAAAAATTTTTTCATGTTCCTTGCCTCCTTTATGGTAAAAATATAATGACAAATTCTCGCCTTTGTCCCCGCATCATTTTCGGTTCTATGCCGCGTCCGGACAAAGCATCCCTCATCTCGTTTTTCGCCGAAGCGCGGCATAGAAGCAAGCTTTTCTTTTCTGCCGACAAACGCTTTATCGGCGCCTTCATCCTGTCGGCCTCATTTAAACTCTTACTGTTTTCAGAAGCAAATCCCGCATACACCGTGAAAAAATTTCACTGAGTTTTCATCTGTTTTTAGGACAACGCCTCACCAAGCCCTGCAACCGCAGCGTCATAAGCGGCTTTTGCCTGCTCGGCGGTTAATACCTGCGAATAGATTTTCGCATCCACCATCGTCATATCGGGGCACGGATAATCGAGAGAATACTGCGAATTAACATTGGCTTGCGCACGATAATCCGCACCGAGGCAGAACAGATTGAACGCCTCAGCCCCCGCAGGAGCAAATTCACCCGTAATCGCGGTCCCGGCGTCGACTGCCACACCATTGATGTAGAGGTGCTGCAATTTGTTTTCATAATCGTAGACCGCAAGCACATGCACAAGCTCCGTCGTCGAGGATGCCGAAGACGCCGTCGGTCCGGTACAATATCCGCCGGTCACACCGGTGATAAAGTACGGCTTACCTGCATTTTCAGCGATTCCCCAACCACCTGCCACGCCGCCTATTCTTTCTGTAGAACAAACGATGCCCTGTATGCTACTCTTATTTCCCATGACATAGAACGCTTCGACCGCAAAGCCGCCCTCGGCCCACGCTTTCATCTGCGCCGCTTCGGTAAAGTCCTCAAACTCGCAAAGCACATACTGTCCGCTCTCCGTAATCTGAAGCGCATCTACCTCATAGGTTTTTCCGTTTACCGTCACATTTGTTTTTCCAAAAGATGCGCCCTTATTGGTAACGGTCACGTTGCCCTTGGCGTCCATAACGCCCTCGCTGCCAAACTCAAAATCCACATAAGCTTCGGGAAGCGTCGTGGGTTCCGGATCGGGTTCCGTAGTCACCGGTGTACCGAGCGCCGCAACCGCAGCGTCATAAGCGGCTTTTGCCTGCTCGGCAGTCAATACCTGCGAATAAATTTTCGCGTCCACCATCGTCATATTGGGAGACGGGAAATCCAATATGTTGCCGGTACCGGGATCCGCACCAAGCGCAAACTGGTTGAATACGTCGGAATCGTCTGTCGCCGGAGCAAACTCGCCTGTGATCGCGGTTCCGGCACCGACCGCGACACCATTGATGTAGAGGTGCTGCAATTTGTTTTCATAATCATAGACCGCAAGCACATGCACAAGATCCGTCGTCGAGGATGCTGAAGACGCCGTCGGTCCGCTGATATACTTATTTCCGCTCGCCGCAGTGATGAAATACGGCTGACCGCTTGCATTCTCCGCGATTCCCCAACCGCCGCGAGGACCCGGGGTAGAGCTAGTAGCTCTGGGATACTGCTCGGTTCCACAGACGATACCCTGCGCTGTACCCTTGGTGCCCATAACATAGAATGCCTCGACCGCAAAGCCGCTCTCAGCCCACGCTTTCATCTGCGCCGCGCTTGTAAGATTCTTGAATTCTCCTAGCACATACTGACCGCTCTCTGTAACCTGAAGCGCATCCACCGTATAGGTATTGCCGCCGAGCGTCACGCTCGTCTGGCCGGCCGTCGCGCCGTTGTTGGTAACCGTCACATTGCCCTTTGCATCCGTGATCGTGCCGCCGGTGAACTCGAAGTCCACATAAGCTTCGGGAAGCGTCGTGGGTTCCGGATCGGGCGTTTCCGTTTCGCTGAGCTGCGCCACTGCCGCATCATAGGCAAGCTTGACCTGCGCTGCATTCAAAGCCTGCGAATAGATCTTCGCGTCTACCATCGTCATGTTCGGAGACGGGAAGTGGATCGGATCTTCCACATAAATATCCGCACCGAGCAGGAATTGATTGGTTATGCCGGCAGCATCCACCACCGGGGCAAATTCGCCGGTGATCGCCGTTCCGGTATTCACCGCCGTACCGTTGATGTAGAGGCACTGAATCTTATTCTCGTAATCATAGACCGCGACCACATGCACAAGCTCGGTCGTTGAGGAGGCTGAAGACGCATCGGTGCTGATATACTTGTTTCCGCTTGCCGCGGTGATGAAATACGGCCGACCGTTTGATCTTTCCGCAATTCCCCAGCCGCCGCGAGGACCGGTAGATAGCGGATACTGCTCTGTTGCACAGACAATGCCCTGTCCATCTCCGCCTTTATCTCCCATGACATAGAACGCCTCGACCGCGAAGCCGCCCTCTGCCCACGCTTTCATCTGCGCCGCGTTTGCGAGATTTTTGAATTCACAAAGAACATACTGGCCGCTCTCTGTAATCTGAAGCGCATCCACCGTATAGGTATTGCCTCCGAGCGTCACGCTCGTCTGGCCGGCCGTCGCACCGTTGTTGGTAACCGTTACATTGCCCTTGGCATCTGTGATTGTGCCGCCGTCAAAATTGATATCCACATAGGCCTCGGGAAGCTCCGACGGGCTTACGCCTTGCTCGGTAATTTCAAAACTCAAAGTTGCGCTGCTTGCCGCATCCCACGAGTCATACGCCGTCACCGTCACGGTGTAGCTGCCCATGGCAAGACTGCCTAGCGCTATCTCATAGCTGTCCTTCATATCCGCCGTATTTCCGTGGCGATAGAAGTCCGCCAAAATTTTCTTCGTCGTCAAGGTCGAGCCCGCGCTGTTTTTCAGCTCGACCACATAATGATGCGCAAATTCATCATCCGTCGCAGCGGCAAAGGTCAGAGTCGCTCTGACACCTGCGCTTGTCGCACTTCCGGTCGTTACTTCCAGCGTGGACAGGACAGGCGCTTCGTTATTCTCTTCATCGCCGCGCGCCCATGAGTATTTCGTCAGATGGGAACCGTCCTCCTTCGGACTTTCGACAATCCACGCGTCTCCAATGGTTTCTTCATGATAGAAGTCCATGCGGGTGATGCGCATGTTGCCGTCCCCGTCAATCTGCACAAGCAGGCCCTGCGAGAACTCATCCTTGTCGTTCATCGTGGTGGCACTCGCCATATCTTCATATCCGCCGTTCTCGATCGCCATATAGCGGACCGATCCGCATCCGAGAGAGGTAAAAGCCGTCTGCATAATGCTCCTCGGATCATTCAGCGGGAAATGCAGATGTCCGCCAAATGTCACGACCTGCGGATATTTCGAGAGAATGTCGGTAATGTCACTCGTTGCCCAATAGGTTCCGAGATCGCTTCCGTATACGGTTCCCTCGATCATCGGATGCGTCAGCACGAAAACGAACTGATCGGGATTCTCTTCTGTGATCTCAGCAAGCGTCTCGTCCAGCCATGTTTTTGTGGTTTGCGAATAGGTGACGGGACTCGACGACTGCGGAATCACCGAAACCACATGGAAGCCGTTCACCACGCAATGCCGGTTGTTCTCCGCTGCTAACATTGCCTCATCTATATCGGTAAGGAAATAATCGTCACCGAGAATCGTATTGAGCTTGTTGGTATTGACCTTGGTGCTGGCATTCCAAACGTATGCACCCTCCACGTCATGATTTCCAACCGTGAAAATCATGGGAACCTCCGTGGGCGAGAACACACTCTCATATACACTTTTGAAGGTATTCATCTGTTCATAATGTCCGGTCGAGCCGTCATCGATTAGGTCTCCGACCGCGAATACCGCGTCGATTCCATCCGTGTCGTCAAGTGCGGCATAGTCGCGCAGTTGCTCGAGTGCGTTTTTGAATTTTGTCGAATAGGTGTCCGTCGTGCTGTTTTTCACATGAATGTCGCTGATAGCGGCAAACGAAAATACAATATTTTCCGCGTCGAACTCCTCGGGCTCCGGTATCGGCGTACCCCCTATGTATTGTTTCACGATATTTTCGACGTCCTCCTTTGTCAAGGCATTCTTCTGAATATTCTCTACATCCTCGGAAATACTCTTGACAATGGCGTCAATCTCAGAAAGCGTCGCGTTGCTTTCCAAAGCATCGTCTACCGCCTGCCTGATTGCACCCGCCGTCAGCGAATTTTCAATGGCACGCTCGACTACTCTCTGAATCTGAGAGGCTGTCAGGTCGTCGCTGGCATATTTTCTTACAATGCTTTCCACCTGTGCCTCGGTCAGGGAACCGGCAAGCGTTCTGGTAACAATTTCCTCAAGCTGCTCCTCCGTCAGTCCATTGCTTCCGCCTTTTGCCGCTCCGTACTCCTCAAGAGCAGCGGATACTGCGGCAGCAATCGCCTCTTGGCTTTCCGCATCGGAAAGGCGGATATCCACCTCGGAAAGCTTTTCGGCCAGCATATTTTCAAATTCTGTCTGCCAGTCGCCATTCAAGCTTGCCATCAGCTCTTCCAGCTGTGACTCCAGCGCCGCCCGCGACTCTTCTCCCGCCCGAACGGCACTGCGTACGTCAGCCACGCTGACAAGCGTTGCTACCATCATGCCGACCAGAAGTACGGCAATAACAATGGTGGTAATCAAACTCACCCTCGTTTGCCCTGTTTCTGAATTCTTCATGGGTATTTCCTCCTTACAAAAATTTGTCCAATTCATGGAAAGATTGCACATAAATCTAAAATAAAATTGTGCTACTTGCCATTATCGGTAATAGAATACCATGATAGACCATTGATTTCAACCAACTTTAATATCTAAATTTTGCAAATACTTGTTGCAATCAAAAATCACGCATGCCATCCACATTTTATAGCATATGCCAAATGGCGGAAAACGAGACATCGGGCATGGCAATAAAACAAAATTAGGTGTGGGCATAACGAAAAAACGGAGATCAAGGGTTTTTGCTCAAAAAGTAAAATTTCAAAAGCTTCCCATAATCCCGTAAATTATAAATATATTAAATCTCTTAAAATTCTCTTGCAAAAAAAGAAACCGTGTGCTATAATTCTTTATACTATTGACTATATATTTAAAGGATGGCTTTTATGGCTCCTTGAAGGAGCGAGAACTAAACTTTGGGAGGAAAACAGTACATGAAAAAGCGATTATTTGCGATTTTGCTGTCACTTGCTGTGATGGTCGGCTTGTCGTTTACGGCATGGGCGGTGGACGGCGTGGTAGCCCAAATCGGAGACAAAGAGTATACCTCTTTGGAAGACGCTGTGGCGGATGTTCCCACTGACGGTACGAAGACGACGATTGTCCTGCAAGCGGGTGTGACGGAAAATATCAAGATCCCCGCAGGCGCCAATATCGTTCTTGATCTGAACGGCAATACATTGACGCACGACGCGGCGACAACGCCTACCCCGTATGCCGTTGACAATGCCGGCACACTGGAAATCGTGGATAACGGCACGACCAAAGGGGCTATTGTCAGCACGGCTACCAGTACGAGCTGTGTGCGCAACGATGTGGGCGGCAATCTTACGTTGACGGGCGTTTCTGTTTCAAGTGCGTTTGTTGCAGTAAAAAATGAAAACGACGCCACGCTGACGATGACGGACAGCGTAATTACATCGACATATACAAAAGCAGATACCGGAGCAGTACTTAACTGGGGAATCGCGACGTTGACAAACACAACGGTTGACGGCGGAGCGAACGCCCCCGCTGTGTTTGCTACGGCCGGGGCTGACGGCGGCAAGGATTCGTCGATCACACTGGTGGAATGTGATCTCAGCGGCAAATATGCTGTTTATGCAAAAAAATACAATGCGACCGACACCAATACGGCGGAAGTCGTCATTGAAGGCGGAACTCTTACGGCATCCGGCACGCAGGGCATTATCGCGACAAGTTCCGGCGGCGGAAAAGCGAGCATTAAAGGAGAGGTCTCCGCAAATGCGAAGGCAGTAAGCAGTGTGCTGACCTACGCTGAGGCCGGCGCCACCGTTACGTTGACCGAGGATTTGACCAATAAAAGCTTGGAAGTTCCGGCGGGTGTTACGTTTATCGTTGACGAGGGCGTTACTTATACGATCAGCGACAGCAGAACACTGACAGTCGAGGGCGAGCTTGTGAACAACGGCACCGTAAACGGTATGACGGTGTATAATGAAGATACAAAAACCTACTACCCTTCTCTTTACAGAGCGGTATTCAGTTCGACAGACGGAGAGACTATTAAACTTCTTGTCGATACGACCGAGACCAAAGACGCCGATGTGAAAAAAGGCAAAGAGATTGTTCTTGATTTGAACGGCAAGACGGTTACGGGCGACATGACGGTATCCGGCAAGTTGTCTCTTGTTAACAGTGGAAGCACTGGTACAATCAACGGTACGCTTACGATAAACAATACAGCAGAAGTTACGATTAAGGATGGAACCTACACCGATGTCGTTACGCCTGCCGGCAACAAGCTCGTTCCCAATGACGACGGCACGTTGTCTCTCGGCATTGATGAGACCACTGCGATTGCAGAAGTGAATGGTGTCGGTTATCCTACCATTGAGGACGCTATTGCATCTTTGGACGGGGAAGACGGTACCGTGACCCTGCTTCAGAGCACGAGCGAGGACGTTGTGATTGCAAGCGGGAACATTACCCTTAATCTCAACGGCTGCACGCTCACCAATGTGTCAAGTGATACCATCACGGTCAAGATTGGTGCTACCCTGACGATCAACGGTACGGGCACAGTCGATAACAAATCGAACGGAAGAGCGGCAATTTTCAACGAGGGCACTGTGATTTTGAACGGCGGCACCTATGACCGCACGTCCGAAACCGGCGAAAGTGCCGACGTGAGCGGCGGAAACAGCTGGTATACCATCTGCAACCATGGTACGATGACGATTGGTGAAGGCGTGACGGTGAAAAATACCGGCAGCTTCAGCAGCATGATCGAAAATGGCTACTTCAGCTATACAGGCACCAATTCGAGAAACAACTATGTGGAGGGCGTCAATGCAGCCAATCCCTCGCTGACGATTAACGGCGGCGAATTTATCGGCGGACTGAACTCCGTCAAGAACGACGACGGTGGCATTCTCGAAATCAACGGCGGTTCCTATACCAATACGACACAGGCAGCGGTCCTGAACTGGAACGTAGCCACCATCACAGACGGAACGTTTGCGTGCACGGCAGCCAACTGCATACTCAACGGTGCTTCCACTATGACGCCCTCGGCAAACGATCAGGGTAAACTGACGATCACGGGCGGCAGCTTCACGAGCACCGGCGCACCGATCGCGAATTATTTCACCACGAGCGAATACATCGAAGTTACCGGCGGTACATTTTCAGGCGAGTTCCCTGCGGAATTCTGCCCGGAGGGCAATAAACCTGTCCCCGATGGGAACGGCAACTACGTGATCGGGGTCGATGAAGCTACTGCGATTGCGGAAGTGGATGATGTAGGCTACATGAACGTCCAGGATGCCATCGACGCAATCGACACGGAAGGAACGGTGACGTTGCTTGGCAACTATACCGGGACGTTCACAGTGCCAGCCGGCAAAACCGTCACGCTGGACCTGAACGGAAAAACCTTGACCCATTCCGGCAAAGATATCACGGTTTTGGGTGAGCTTGTGATCGAGGATTCTGCTGGCAGCGGAAAGCTGACCTCACAGGGGTCCATTGTGGTAGACGGAGACACCGCGAAGTTCACACTTGAGAGCGGTGCGCTTGAGTTCACGAACAACTACGGTATTTATTGCATGAATGGCGCCACCGCCATTGTCAACGGCGGATCGATTGATTCCTACTATGCACCGCTTAGCGGCAACAACACGACCGGCAATATGAATTTTGAGGTAAACGGCGGTACATTGACGGCAAAGTACGGTCCCGCTATTTATATGCCGGGACAGGGCACGCTGACGATAACGGACGGTGTGCTGAACGGCGGTATTTCTCTGCGCATGGGCCAGGTCAATATTTCGGGCGGCACGATTAACGCGATCACCGACAATATCGATTCTCCTGCGGAGTATTACAATTATTCCGGTAACGCATGGTTCCCTGATGCCCTTTATGTGATAGGCGGAACCTATACATCCAATGATGCAACAAACGGGAATTCTTTCGTTCTGAATATCACGGGCGGTGAATTCATTTGCAACAACGGTCAAGGAAGTGCTGTGGCGATTTATGACCTTGCGAGAACGGGACAGGATGCAAACGTTGACATTTCCGGAAACGCTGTGCTGACGACCAATTCGACGACACGTCTTGCTTATCAGGTGCTGACGCTTGCGGATATCGGCGTTGAGACTCCGGATGCCGGTTACGGCAATGCAGAGCTTGTCGGCAAGGTAGATACCGAAATTTCCGGCGGGACTTTCTCTACGGAAATCCCAGAGGAATACTTGGCAGACGGCGTTGAGTTCGATATAGATGAGAATGGCAACTATGTCATAAAGACGGTTGTGGAGATAAGCTTCGTTGACGGAACGACAGGCAAGACGTTCACAGGACTTGCAACATCCTTGCTCGTTGGTGACAAGATAGCAGAACCGGCAGGGACCGTGAAACCGGGATATACGGTAGAGGGGTGGTATACGGACGCAGCGCTGACAGAGGAATGGGATTTTGAGAACGATGTGATTCCGGATACGGGAACGACCTTAACCCTATACGCAAAGTTTGTTCCGGTGCAAACGGCATTCGAATATCCGTGCAGTGAGGACAGCATCACATTGGATTCCGGGATAACGGCTCCTAAGGGATACACATATGAATTTTTGTGGAAAGACGCCAAAGGGGCAGAAATCGGGACAGAAGCATCGGCACAGCTCAAGATGCCTGGGGCAGGCTCTTCCGCCGTATATACGTTGACGGTAACGGCAACGGCACAGGGCGGCGAGGTTTCGACCTATACGATTGTATACACCTTCAGCCAAGATGACCACTTTGGAGGGAAAGCGACCTGTACACATGCGGCAAGATGCTCGGTATGCGGAGAGAGATACGGAGAGTTGGATCCGGACAATCATGCGTATGCGAGCGAGGTACGCAATGCGGTAGCGGCGACGATGGACAGAGAAGGCTATACAGGGGACACCTACTGTAAGGGATGCGGCGTAATGATCAAAGCGGGGACGATTGTTCCGAGGCTGGATCATGAGCATGCATTCACGAGAACGGATGCGAAAGCCGCGACCTGCACAGAGGACGGCAATATCGAGTATTACACATGCTCGGTATGCGGCAAGATTTATGAGGACGCCGCCGGAACGATAGAGATATCGTTGGCGGACACGGTGCTTCCGGCAACGGGACACAGCTACGGCACGGAATATGAGCACAATAGCGCTGA
>QALR01000020.1 GCA_003150035.1 Clostridiales bacterium | reverse complement strand
AAAATTAGGAAAGTGAGACAATCTATGGGACAACTAATGAATCAAATATTATCCAGAGAAAATATGAAAATGGCATACAAAAAGGTAAAAGCCAATAAGGGTGCCGGAGGCATAGACGGTATAAATATCGAAGATGTTAACAAATACCTTAAAGAAAACTGGATAGATATCAAAACGAAAATCCTGAAAAGGAAATATAAACCACAACCAGTACTCAGAGTAGAAATACCAAAACCAAACGGTGGAGTACGAAACCTTGGAATTCCAACAGTAGTAGACAGAATCATAGAACAAGCAATTGCCCAAATTCTAACACCAATGTTTGAGCCACAGTTTAGTGAACATAGTTATGGATTTAGACCAGGTAGAAGAGCACAGCAAGCAATATTAGAGCTACTAGAATATCTAAATGATGGATACACATACATAGTAGACATCGACCTAGAAAAGTTCTTTGATAACGTACCACAGGACAAGCTTATGTACCTAGTAGGCAAAACGGTGAAAGACCCAGATGTAATATCTCTTGTAACTAAGTATCTAAGAGCTGGAGTTATGGTAAAAGGGAAATACAAAGAAACCACTATAGGAACTCCGCAAGGAGGTAACTTATCCCCTCTGCTCAGTAACATAATGCTCAATGAATTAGACAAAGAGTTAGAAGCACGAGGATTGCACTTTGTTAGATATGCAGATGACTGTATAATAACCGTTGCAAGCAGTGCAGCTGCAAATAGAGTGATGCATACGGTCACATCGTGGATAGAGAGGAAGTTAAGCCTTAAGGTAAATGCTACTAAATCCAAAGTCACAAAACCAACGAGGCTCAAGTACCTAGGATTTGGCTTTGTGAAAATGAATGGAAAATGGGAAGCCAGACCACATAAAGATTCGATAAATAGGTTTAAGAGGAAACTCAAGAAACTAACATATCGTTCGTGGTCAGTATCTATGGACTACAGGATACAAAGACTAAATCAGGTGATAAGAGGGTGGATAAACTATTTTAGGATAGGTAAAATGAAGAAAAATATGACAAAAATAGACGAACATCTTCGAAACCGTATGAGAATAGTCATCTGGAAACAGTGGAAAACCAGTGAGAAAAGGATGTGGGGGTTAAAGAAACTTGGCGTACCCGAATGGATGGCAAGACAATCCGTAGGATTTGCAGACCATTATCAGGCGGTAGCAAAAACAGCCGGACTTCGCAAGATAACAAAAGAAATCCTCGCAAAGCGAGGACTCATTAGTTGTTTAGATTATTACATGAATTGAACCGCCGTATGCCGAACGGCACGTACGGTGGTGTGAGAGGGAGGAGAAAGTCCTCCCTACTCGATTTACATTTATCTGATCTTTGTAGTATACTTTTGGATGAATCAACACGAAAATTTTTTGAAAGTTTTGGTGTTGATATGGATAAAGTATATGTTGAATTTATTCCGGTCTTTACTGAGGCTGAAGAGGGTGCGTTTTTTTCAAGAGACTGTTATAAAATAGAGTTTGTGTTTGCTGGATATTTTGAGGCAATTCCGAGTAGTCAGTGGGAGTTCTATTTTGGATTTGTTGATGATGAGCCACCTATATTTGACGTTGATGAAAATACACCAGAAATTGTGGAAGTGGATGATGGTATAGTTGTACATAGTTCAGAAGAAAAAATGGGTATTTATAGGTTTGGAGAAGCCTCGGTGTCTTCTGGAGACTTCGAGGGTTGGAATTCGGGATATACTTTTTGCAGGTCTATTTTCAGAATATAATTTTAAGGTAGTGACTTAAAATTGCAAGTCATAAGGTCCGAAATGTCTTTTTATTGCCCTATACAAACCAGGGGTAAAACTATTATTATAAAGTAATCAAGATTAAAATAGGACATATACTTAATAAAAGGTATTAAGTTACCTTATTTAAATTTGGTTATTATTGTGCAGACAATAACGATAGGATAAGTGTGAAAAATGAATAGAAACTTGCAAAAACTTAAATACAATTTAAAAATAAGCCTTTAATGGTATATTTTAAATAAAATATTGCAAAAAACTATAATATAAAGTATAATAATGGTAAGTAGTAATATGACACGTTAATAAAATAACCTAATATGAAAGGAAGGTATTGATTATGAACGGACGGAAAAAAGTTAAAGCTATAAGTTTAGAGACGTTTGTTTTCCTAGCAATATTCATTGGTGGTTTTGCTTGGATTGGTCACGTTATGGGCGTAGGGCTTATGTTTAAGACAATGATGGCAACAGCTCATGATTTATTATTACAGACCGTATTCTTTATTATGGCTATGGCCGTTATAGCAGGAGCTATAAGTGGCTTACTGTCAGAGTTCGGTGCGATATCACTGATCAATAAGATATTTGCTCCTTTGATGAAGCCTATATGGGGACTTCCAGGTGCAAGTATAACAGGAGTAGTAGCAACATATCTATCAGATAATCCAGCTATTATACCTTTTGCGAAAGACCAGAGTTTCACTCAATATTTTAAGAAATATCAAGTTCCAGCATTGTGTAACCTTGGTACATCTTTCGGAATGGGTCTAATAGTAACAACATTTATGATTGCACAGGGAGACCAGTTTATAGCTCCAGCATTGATTGGTAATCTTGGTGCTATCGTTGGTTCTGTAATAAGTGTTAGACTAATGTTGATGCAGACCAAAAAGTTCTATGCGGACAAGGCCTTCGATCCATTTGATGAATCTATGTCATCTGAAGATATGGAAAATCATGTAGAGTCTAGATATGTCAGAGATGGAAGTATGTTCCAGAGAATTCTTGATGCCTTATTAGAGGGTGGAAAGAATGGTGTTGACATGGGTATGGCTATCATACCAGGTGTCCTAATAGTTTGTACATTCGTTATGATGCTAACATTTGGTCCTGGAAAGAATGGATATACAGGTGCTGCATATGAGGGTGTAAAGTTTCTTCCTTACCTAGGACAGAAGATAAGTTTTATAATTGAGCCATTATTTGGATTTAAGTCTCCAGAAGCAATAGCATTCCCAATAACAGCATTGGGTGCAGTTGGAGCAGCCATTTCACTTGTACCAGAGTTTATAAAGAGTGGTGCAATAACTCCAAATGACATAGCAGTATTTACAGCTATGGGTATGTGTTGGTCAGGATACCTAAGTACTCATATAGGTATGATGGACGCCTTAGGGACTAGAGAACTAGCAGGTAAGGCAATAATATCACATACTATTGGTGGATTAGCAGCAGGTATATTTGCCCACCTTGTATTCATGATGGTAGTATAAATACTATAAAAATATTATAAAACTAGTAAAAAATATAGTATAGAATTTAGTAAAAAAGATATAATAAAAAAATAATAATAGTAATTAGGTAATTAGCAGATAATTTAACTACTTGATTTAAACGAGGGCTTAGCTCTCGTTTTTTTCGTCTTAAAAATCTTCATTATTGAGACACTCTATTTAATTAAATTAAAAAAATGACAACTTGTGTATGTTATTTTAAAGTGTTATAATGTTATAGGTATAATATAAAAGGAAAGAAGTGTGATTATGAAAAGAACAAGAAGATTAAGAAAAACAGGGATTATAAGAGATTTAGTAAGAGAAACTAGACTTAGCATGAAGGAGTTGGTCTATCCAATATTTGTGATTGAAGGTCAGGATATAAGGAGAGAAATACCTAGTATGCCAGATGTCTACCATGTATCAATAGACAGACTAGATGAAGAGATACAGGATATATTGAATCACGATATACAGAACATTATGATTTTTGGTGTTACTGATAAGAAGGATTCATGTGCTACAGAAGCTTTTGTAGAGGATGGTATAGTACAAAGAGCAGTTAGAAGAGTAAAGGAAATAACAGATCGATTAACAGTAATAACTGACGTATGCATGTGTGAGTACACTGACCATGGTCACTGTGGTATTCTTGACAAGGATGGATATGTAAATAATGATGCTACTCTAAAGTATCTTCAGAAAGTTGCCCTAAGTCATGCACAAGCAGGTGCTGATATGGTAGCTCCATCTGATATGATGGATGGAAGGGTAGCAGCGATTAGGGAAATACTAGATGAAAATGGCTTTGTCAATATTCCAATAATGGCCTATAGCGCTAAGTATGCATCAAGTTTTTATGGACCTTTTAGGGATGCGGCAGATTCTGCACCATCATTTGGAGACAGAAAACAGTACCAGATGGACCCAGCCAACTATAGGGAAGCGATGCTTGAATGCGAGCTAGATATAGAAGAAGGCGCAGATATGATAATGGTAAAACCAGCCCTTGCTTATTTGGATGTAATAAAGGGGGCAAAAGAAAGATTTGGTGTTCCAGTTGTTGCATATAATGTAAGTGGTGAGTATTCAATGGTTAAATTTGCTGTGAGACAGGGATTATTAAATGAAGAAGCAATATATGAGAGTGTCCAGTCTATAAAAAGAGCTGGAGCTGACATAATAATTACCTACTTTGCAAAGGACCTTAAAAAGTATATAGATAGATACTAAAATATATAATATTTTAAAAGGGTAACTAAAAAAGTCTTAACCCATAAGTGATTTTTTACCCAAAAGCAAAAATGCTAAATTTCAACTTTTTATATTGTTGAATTTAGCATTTTTTATTTTATAAGATTTATGAGTCTGAATCTTGCTTATTTTTAATATCACTTGTTTTTTCAGATTCATCACAAATGATTTCTTCTTCTACAAAGCTATTTTCTGGCTTGGACTTGCATTTATCTTCTTCAATATCCTCCAGATTCATACTGTTGAGCTGGTCGTTCATCTCAGCCTTGTTGAGTACATAGGTGTTGTTGGTTCTTATTTTACCTATGTTTACCCAACTGATATACTTGTTAGAATCGTTGCTAGAGAAGGCCTTCTTTAGCTTGTATATATTGAACATTCTAGACAGGGATGCGACTACAAGTATGCCCAGTGATATTCCTATACTGACGATTATAGCTCTAGTTCCAGTACTTGCAGCTAACTCGTACTTTTTCTGGATTGTGTACAATACTGTATTGTATAGACTGATACCAGGAACCAATGGTAGTATACCAGGAATAATGATTACAATAGCAGGTTGCTTTAGTAATCTAGCAAAAATCTCTGATGATACTGCTATAAATATAGCTGCTGTAAATGCATATACTAGTGGATTATCGAAATGAACCGACATCACAAGGTATATTATCCATCCAACTCCACCTACAACTGATGATGGTAGGAGCAGTTTTTTAGGTGCATTAAAAAATATTGAAAAACCACAAGTTGCCATAGCCGCAAATAGAAAATGTTCCCAAATTGGTATATCCATCATTTTACACACCTCCTATTCCAAGAACTAAGGCAACACCTGAAGCTATAGCCGTTATTATCATAAGAACCTCAAATATACGAGCAGTACCAGACATTAAATTACCAGATATTAAATCTCTCATAGACTTGATAAAGGCAACACCTGGAAGTAAAGGCATTATAGAACCAACTATTAGAGCTGTTGGTTGATCTATAAAACCTAAGTGGTAGAACAAAACACCCATTACAGTTATTATTATAGTAGATAGCATAGTTGAGAACATGACAATAGAACTGTATTTAAGAGTTTTGTCATATACATAAGTTGCTATTACTGAAGTTATAGCTGTTAAAATAAATGTATTTATTTGATTACCACCTAGTGTAGCTGCAAAGCCTGCAGAGCCTAGACCTGTCCCTAAAAAATACATTGAAGTAGGGTATGCCTTTAGCTGGTCTATTCTACGGAGTTCTTTTATTTCTTCTTCCATATCGGGATCTACCTTATTGACAAACTCTCTTGAAAAATTGTTTAAAATAGAAAGCTTATTTAGGTTTATTGACCTCGTTACAATTGTCTTCATAAAACATAGACCGTCAAATTTGTCGTCTGAAACTATTATTACGGTCGGAGTAGTAAAGCAATTTATATGGTTGTATCCTCTAGATTTGCATATTCTTAGGACACTGTCCTCAACCCTGTAGGTTTCAGCACCGTTTTTAATCAAGAGCTCTCCTAAGAATAGGGCAAGTTTTAAGGTTTGCATTTTGTAATCTTTATCTTCTAATCTGTTTTTCAAAACTTACCTCCATTTGTAATCTTTATCTTCTAATATGTATTTCAAAACTTATCTTCATAATGAATATAATTCTCACCAAGACTATCATACAACAAGGTGGTGAAAATGTATAGGAAAATTTAATATTTTATACTAACTTTATATTTAATTGTATTATTCAAACAATTAACTCAAATTATCTTTTTTTGAAACAACTTGCAATATGTGGTATAATAATAAGATATTAATATAGGGGAGGGATACTATGAAAAAAAATATTAGTATAGTATTATCAGCTACAATGTTTTTAAGTGGTCTAGGTTATTCAAGTGTTTTTGCAGATGATGTTACCTTGGAGATAGAGCCTGAGTTAAACCCATCAGCTATAAAACTCGTTGAATCAACAGGTGCTGTGAATAAAGACCAAGAACCTGATTATACAAAGCCGATAGCAATTGAAAAGTTCAATGATATTGAGGCTAAATTGAAGCAAGATTTTAAGAAAGATGTTTCTATACAAAATATAATCAGCGGGACAGATACAGTTACTAGTGGTAGGCTAAATAAGGCCGTAGACCTCGCTGTATATCGTATTACAGATAAAGAATATGCTGAATCAAAAGCAGTCTTGACTTCAGATAAACTAGTGACTGACAGTAGGTTCAAGATAAGTAATGAAGATGGCTCATATACGATTCCTCTTAAGGATGTAGACTTAAAGCCTGGAGACCACCTAGTTACTTGTATTTCTTACAGGTTTAAATATGATAATACAGAAAAAATAGAAACAAAGACATATTTAGTCAACACTGAGTTTGTTAGTGTGAACTCAATAAAGGCAAAGGTTGGAGAAAAGGTAAATGCAAAAGATGCAATAGTGGGACTTCCTAAAGATGCTAATCTTGAGAATATATCTATAGCTGATACTTCAACAGAGGGTAATAAAGAAGCTAAGATAAGGGTTACATATCAGGGCCTATCAAGAGACTTCGTTATACCTGTTATAGTTTCAGACTCTACTAGTGCAATAGTGGATCCAAATTCAAAGAGAATAAGTGGTATAAATAGGTATGAAACAAACCTAGAGTCCATTAAACACAGCTTTAAAATGGGTCTTACAAAAACAGTTATAGTAGCTTCAGGAGAAAACTTTGCAGATCCACTTTCAGCAGGACCATTAGCTATGAAGAAAAATGCTCCGATCGTATTTTCAACAAAGACAGGCCTAAAGCCAGAAGCTGTCAAACTTATAAAAGACCTTGGAGCCAAGGAAGTTATAATAGTAGGTGGTACAAATTCTGTTCCTGAGCTTGTTAAAAACCAGCTTGCAAGGTTGAATGTTAGAAGGATAGCAGGAGCTAATAGGTACCTAACTTCCAAGATGCTTTTAAATGAATTTGGACCTTCAAAACATATAATTTTTGCAGATGGTAGAGATTTTGCAGACGCACTTTCAGCTACACCTCTTGCTAAAAAATTGAACGCTCCTATACTATTAGTTGACAAGGAAGACAAGGTGCCTAAGGTTCTTGCCTACCATGACGCATATATAGTAGGTGGAGCCCATTCAGTAAGTCCAGCTATTGAAGCGAATATCAAGTCTAAAATGCCTGGAAAGAATTTATACAGAACCTTTGGTAAAAACAGGGCACAGACATCAGCTATTGTAGCTGAAATTGTAAAATATGATGTTCATATACTTGCCAATGGAAGGGTATTTGCCGATGCACTAAGCTCAGTTAACTTATTGAATGATGGTGGAAAAACTCTTTTATTAGTTGATAAGAATGCTATGAGTCATCAGGTAAAAAATACTATAAATGGCAAATTGAACTATATTATAGGTGGAACTAATGCTATAACAAAAGACTTATTAGGATATTAATTTTATAGAAACATAGATATAAAAAAGACTGGATTTTTTCCAGTCTTTTTTTATAAGTTTATGCTAGATAAAGTAAAAGAAGGCTAGTATATGGTGAACACCTTAAAAATAAAGGTTAATACCAAGGTAGAAATTACGAAATTCAGTCTTGCAAAATCTTAACTCGACCTTTATAATAGATATTGTTTAATAAAAATAAACTAATAGTTTAGTAAAAAGTAACCGATGTATTATTAAACTAAAAGTTTAGTAGATGAAAACTCTACTTTGAAAAATAGATATAAAGTCTTGTCTAACAAGGATGACATGACATGGCTTATGATAGGAATTAACTTATATTATGCTAGGATAGGAGGGGCTCTAAGGGCGATTAATATGGATATTGGTGAAAAAATCAAAAGACTTAGAACTGGGAAACAACTGACCCAGGAGGAGTTGGCTAATAGGTGTGAGCTGTCAAAGGGATTTATATCTCAGGTAGAAAATAACCTGACATCTCCGTCCATAGCAACTCTTATAGATATATTGGATATACTTGGAACTAATTTAAAGGAGTTTTTCTCAGAAGACCTAAATGAAAAAATAACATTTAAGCAGGATGATATGTTTGAGGTTGAAGATGAAGACCTAGGCTACACATTTAGGTGGTTGGTCCCAAATTCACAGAAGAATGACATGGAGCCTGTAATGGTTGAGATAATGCCAGGAGGAAGGTACAAGGAAGAAAAACCCCACGAAGGTGAGGAGTTTGGATATGTCATTAAGGGTACAGTGACCCTATATATGGGAGACAAAAAATACAAGGTTAAAAAGGGTGAGAGCTTTTACTATAAGGCAAGGGCTAATCACTATATTACAAACGAGGGCAAGACTCCAGTAGCAATGGTATGGGTCAGCAGTCCTCCATCATTTTAAATAGATAAGGGGTGTATATATTGAATAATAAACTAATAGAACTAAAAAATATATCAAAGACTTACGATGACAATACGGTTTTAGACGACTTTAACCTAACGATAAATGAAAATGAATTTTTGACACTACTTGGACCAAGTGGATGTGGAAAGACTACACTACTAAAGATAATAGGTGGTTTTGAATTTGCTGATGAAGGTGATGTATATTTTGGTGGTTATAGGGTGAATAATGCCCCTCCATACCAGAGAAACATCAATACAGTATTCCAGAAGTATGCCTTGTTCCCACATATGAATGTATATGAGAATGTGGCATTCGGTCTTAAGATCAAGAAGATGGACAAGGAGGCAATAGATGACAAGGTAAAGGAGATGCTGAGCATGGTATCCCTAGCTGGCTTTGAGAACAGGTCTATAGACTCACTTTCAGGTGGCCAGCAGCAGAGAGTTGCTATTGCCCGTGCCCTTGTAAACGAACCCAAGGTACTTCTTTTGGACGAGCCTCTTGCAGCCCTTGACCTAAAGCTAAGACAGGAAATGCAGAGCGAGCTTAAGAAGATCCAGAAAAAGCTTGGTATAACATTTATTTTCGTAACACATGACCAGGAAGAGGCCCTAAGTATGAGTGATACTGTGGTTGTAATCCACAAGGGTGTGATCCAGCAGATAGGTACTCCAGTTGATATATACAATGAACCAGAAAATGCCTTTGTAGCCAACTTTATAGGTGAATCAAATATAATCGACGGAATTATGCATGACGACTTCGACGTTGAATTCTCAGACACTAGGTTTGTCTGTGTTGACAAGGGCTTTGAAAAGGGTCAGGCAGTAGACGTTGTAGTAAGACCTGAAGATATAATAATGGTCAAGGAAGACGAGGGTATGATATCTGGTATAGTTCGTTCATCTACATTTAAGGGTGTTCATTATGAACTAGAGGTAGAAGAGAACAGCAGGATGTGGCTCTTACAGAACACTAAGACTGCACCAATAGGTTCTAGGTTAGGTATGATAATTAATCCTGAGGATATACATATCATGCACAAAAGCGAGGTGTAGTAATGAAGGCCGATAACAAGACAAACACAGAATTTGAGATAAAGGAGTCTAGGCTAGCATATCCCTATGCAGTGTGGGCTACAATATTTATAGTAATACCACTTATATTGGTAGTCTACTATTCTTTTACTAGAAAGACAGATGATGGTGGTGTACTATTTACCCTTGCTAACTACAGGGACGTATTTGACCCATTGTTTTTCAAGGTATTTGTTAGGTCCTTTGTAATATCAGGCCTAGCTACAATTGCCTGTATTATAATAGGCTATCCTGTTGCCTATATAATATCTAGGATGAGCCCTTCAAAGAGCGCCAACCTTATTATATTATTTATACTTCCTATGTGGATGAACTTCCTTCTTAGGACTTATGCATGGATAGCTATATTGGGTAAGAATGGTCTATTGAATAGTGTTTTGGCATTCTTTGGTGTGCATCCAAACTCAATACTATATACTAGCTCTGCAGTTTTGTTGGGCATGGTATACAATTTCTTGCCATTTATGGTCCTTCCTATATATACATCACTACAGAAGATGGATAGGGACCTTATAAACGCAGCCAAGGACCTAGGAGCGAGCGGATTTACGGTATTTAAAAAGGTTGTTTTCCCACTTAGTATACCGGGCGTTATGAGTGGCATAACTATGGTATTTATGCCTTGTGTTACAACATTTGCAATATCTAGACTACTAGGTGGTGGTAAGACTATGCTAGTAGGTGACTTGATAGAACAGCAGTTTACAACAGTTGGTGATTGGAACTTCGGTTCATCGCTTTCTATTGTTATGATGATAATAATACTAGTGTCTATGGCTATCATGAACAAGGTAGACAAGGACGGATCGGAAGGAGGAGATTACTATATTTAACAAGACTAATAAACTACCGAGATTAAATAGTAAGAGTAGGGGATTTATGCAAAATGCATACTTGGTGCTTGTATTTATATTCTTATATGCACCTATAGCAGCCCTTATAATATTCTCCTTCAACGACTCAAAGTCTATGGGTCACTTAAATGGATTTACACTTAAGTGGTATGCGGCATTATTCAAAAATGGTTCAATACTTAGTGCCTTATATTATACAGTTACAATAGCAATACTTGCATCTGTTATATCTACAATATTTGGTACAATATCATCTATAGGTATATACAAGATGAGGGGCAAGATGAAAAAGGCTATACTGAATATCAACTACCTACCTGTTTTAAATACAGAAATAGTAACAGGTGTGGCCATCATGTCTCTTTTTACATTTTTGAATATGAATTTTGGGTACAAGACTATGTTGATATCTCACATAATGTTCTGTACACCATATGTTATAATGTCTGTCCTACCTAAGCTAAGACAGCTGCCAGAGAACACTCAAAATGCAGCCATGGACTTGGGCGCTACACCTTGGTATGCTATCAGAAAGATAATCATACCACAGATAAGACCAGGAGTGATATCAGGATTTCTAATGGCATTTACAATGTCAATAGATGACTTTATAATATCATTCTTCAATACAGGCAACGGTGTAAGCAACCTTTCTATAGAGATATACGGTATGGCAAGGCGTGGTATAAAGCCAGAAATAAACGCCCTATCTACACTGATGTTTGGTACAGTTATGATACTTTTGATACTTTCAAACAAGAAGGACTCAGTTATCAAGAACAATATAATCAACAGGGGCAAGTAGGAGGTAGTAAATATGAATATTAAAAAGATAATAAAGAGCATTTCTATCCTATCCCTTTCTTTGATTATGGGAATCAACATGACCGGATGTGGGGCTGGCAAGGATTCTAGCAAGGTATTAAATGTTTATAATGTAGGAGACTATATTGACGAATCCTTGATTGATGAGTTTGAAGAGCAGACAGGTATCAAGGTCCAGTATTCAACATATGACACTAATGAGATGATGTACCAGAAAGTAAAGAGTGGAAGCACAAAATATGACCTAGTATTTCCTTCAGACTATATGATCCAGAAGATGAGTAGAGAAGGCCTGCTAAAGAAGATAAACTTCAATAATATACCTAACTACAAGTACATAGACAAGGAATTTAGAAATGTCAAGTACGATCCGACAAATGAGTACTCAGTGCCTTATATGTGGGGAACTCTAGGCATAGTATACAACAAGTCTATGGTCAAAGATCCTGTAGATTCATGGGACATACTATGGAATGACAAATACAGGAGAAATATACTCATGTTCGATTCAGTTAGGGATACAATCGGTGTGTCTTTAAAAAGACTTGGATTTTCCATGAACTCCGTAAATAGGATGGAGCTGAGGGATGCAAAAAGAGAGCTTATAAAACAAAAACCAAAGCTACTTGCATATGTAAATGATGATGGCAAGGACAGGATGGTTGCTGGAGAAGCTGCCCTAGGTATATTCTACTCAGGAGATGTAGGAATGATGAAGGAAGAAAATCCTGACCTAGAATATGCCCTACCTAAAGAAGGATCTAATATATGGACAGATGGAATATGTATACCTAAGACTGCTGATAATGAAGAATGGGCAGAGGCCTTTATAAATTTCTTATGTGACCCTGATGTAGCAGCCAGAAACACTGAATATATAGCATATTCTACTCCTATAACAGAAGCTAGGAAAAAACTGCCTGAAGAGATGAGAAATGACCCTACTCTTTATCCAGATAAGAAGTTGTTGGAAAAATGCGAAGCCTTTTTAGACCTTGAAAAAAATATCAAGCTATATGACAAGGCATGGATTGAAATAAAGAGTAACTAAAGAATAGTATGAGATAATAATAAAAATAAAACCACCCTAGGATGCATTACTTAGAATGTTATTTATGGGTGGTATATTTTTAGTAATTTGAATAATATATCCTAAAGGATAGGGGGTGTGTGATGGCTAAACTAGGCAAGTCTAATACTAGAACAAGGACTAAAAAAGGAACAAGAAATAAGCAAACAGCAAATAAGCAAACAACAAAGAAACAGGCAAAGAAGTACACTAAGAATTATACATATAAAAAGAAAAAAACTACTAGACCAAAAAGAAAGTGGTTTTGGAAGATTATTATCTTGCTAGTATTGATATCGACATTATACACAGCCAAGTCTGTTTTTGAATTTGTTGAATACCAATCAAGTCAAAGTGGGTATACAATGTCCGGTAAAGACTTTATAGACAAGGTAGATGATATAGCCATAGTTGAGTATAGAAAATCAGGCATCCTACCATCCATCACTGTAGCCCAGGCAATACTTGAATCAAATTGGGGTAGGTCAAAGCTTACACAGGATGCCAACAACCTATTTGGCATCAAGGCGGATTCTTCTTGGTGGGGAAGTAGTGTGACCTTTTCTACGGGAGAATATTATAATTCTAAGGTCAATGCCAAGTTCAGAAAGTACAGGTCATGGAAACATTCTATAGAAGACCATACGGATTTTTTGGTCAAGAACAAGAGGTACGAAAGGGCAGGTATATTTGATAAAAAAGATTATAAGTCACAGGCCCAGGCCCTTGAAGATGCAGGCTATGCTACTACAGAGGACAAGAACGGTAATAAGATATATGCAGATAAGTTGATAAGACTTATAGAGAGGTACAATCTATACAAATTAGATGATAAGGTGCTAGTATACTAAAAAAATCTTTATTTTTGTACATATATATGTTAAACTATATTAGTTAAGTATAGCAGATGATCGCAGGTAGCAATACGTGAGGAAAGTCGGAGCTCCATAGAGCAGGGTGCTAGGTAACGCCTAGTGAGAGCGATCTTAAGGATAGTGCAACAGAAATAAACCGCCCATTGGGTAAGGATGGAAAGGCGAGGTAAGAGCTCACCAGCATATAGGTGACTATATGGCTATGTAAACCCCACCTGGTGCAAGGCCAAGTTAGGAACAAGAGATGTTGCTCGCATCTCCCGGTAGGTAGGCCGCTTGAACCTATTGGTGACAATAGGTCTAGAAAGATGATCATCTAATACAGAACTCCGCTTATAGCTATGCTTAATACTAAAAAAGAGAAGTCAAAGGCTCACTTGATTAGGGATTTTAGAAAAACTGAATTAGAGAGTCTTTAGGTGGCAAGAGAAAAGGCTGTGAGTTTAAATGCTCACAGCCTTTTTTGAGTCTATGCAAAAAGTCTGTAAAATTATAAGTCCTTCTATGGTAAAATTATTATCATAGGAGGACTTTTGCTATGGGAAGGACAAAAAATGTACAAATTATATTGCAATTTTGTAATTGAAATAAACTAACAATATGATATAATATAGTTAGATGCGAAGATATGTTTTCCATATAAATAATACATTTTTAATTTAAAATTAAAACTTATAGATTTGTTTTCCGGTTTGGGTCTGTAAGTCCAAATTTAAATTTTTGTATTTGAAAACTATCTTTCTAATTATGCAAGGTTAAGAAGGTGGCCAACTTGCACCAATATTTTTTTATAAGCAATTAAAACAACCACCGACTAAAGTAGTGTACTGAAGATAGATACACGCTATCACTTTAGGACATTACAAGGCAGTAATTCAACTGTCTTAGTTAAAGAAGGCCTTTAACTAAAATGGAAGTCCAACCATGAAAAATGGACAAATAAAAAAAGAAAGGAGATATAATGAAGAAATACCATGAAAAATGGACAGATAAAAAAAGAAAGGAGATATCATGAAGAAATTCAGTGATAGTAGTTTAAAAAGAGTTTTATCTTTACTACTAGCAATCGTAATGATGATAGGCCTTGTGCCTACAAATGCTTTAGCTGAAGGCTCAGAAGATGGTTCTACAAATCAGAGAACTTCATCTAGAGCAGTTGACGCAGAAGGCAAACCCCCAGTTGAGTGGGATAAGACACACGGGAAAGACCGCGACGACGGCTCAACATACTGGTCACTACCAGCAGGTGTATCTGTTGTCAATGCTCACAATGGTCCAGACCCACTAAACACATTTGGTTTTACCTACTTAGGTAAATACCTAGATGATCAAGGACGTATCGTACTTAAGTTTGATATCGGTCATAGACCGACAGCTAACTCGTCAGTTTGGTCTAGGTATGTAATGCGTTTCCCTAAGGAGCTCTACCAAGCGGTAGATCCTGAAGCTTCTTTTGTATTATGGAAACAGACCGAAGTCTATAAAATCGATAACTTTGACAGGTTCTATAATACAGACGTCACAGACCAACAAGCCTTTACTTATCAGTTCCCATTTAGAAACTCCGGTGCACAATACCAACACCGTGAGGTTAACGTAGTTCTTAAAAAAGACGTTAATTGGGAAAAGGACTTTGAAGGCAAATCACAAGTAATCCAACTTCGTCTTTACAATAAAGACAACGACAATCTAAAGATATTCTCTACATCTGCTTGGGGTTCAGATTATAGGTTTACATCTTTTGGTTACAATACTCATACAAAAACAGCTGTTGTTGGCGACCTTTCAAAGCGTCCTGGAGACCTTATGGAATCAACAACAATATCTATGCAAGATATTTATAACGATGTATTCCACACAGCAGACTCCACGCTACAACTAGATAAAGAGAATAAAAAAGTAAGGATTATATACAATATTGCAAAGCTTAATACCAATGCTCCTGTAGGAACACCAAACTCTGAATATAAGGTTCTTGGAGAAGACCTAGCACTTCGCCAATCCCTTGACCCTGAATTTGTTAGATTCTTAGACTTAACAGATAAGGACGCAAAGATCGGTACCTTCAGGCTATATCACGAAACGGAATTGCCATCCAAGGATGGTCCTCTAGAAGCACAGACAATTGACATCTATGCCAGAGACCTAAACGGCGTTAAGAAGACTCCTCAAGGACAAATTGCCATTGATGAAAACGGCAACCCAATCTATACCCGTAAAGACAAGTCTGTATTTATACAATTTGGTACAAAAGAATTCGTGGACAAGGAAAATCCTGATTCAACAGATCCAAATTATATATTCACAAAGACAACTGCTGGTGTAAACATCTACAACCCTACTAACAACGGTAACGGTATACTTGGTGTTTTTGAATACAACATCGACCCTTCATTAATTAACGCCACTATGATTAAGAATAAAGAGTTCTCTAAGAACTTCATGTTCGACACTCGTTACTTAACATCTAACAATGAAGGTATGCGTAAGTATACAGGCGTTGTTCAAAAAGATATAGTCTACGGACCAAATACAAAAAACTTCTATAGCATCCGTACTCAAAACTATACATCGTTAAATACTAGCGTTTCAGGCAAGAATACAGCTGTAGACTTTGTTTTGAACATTGGTGGTCCTAACGGAATCTGGAAGTCTTGGAAGCGTGAAGGTGCAGCCTGGTTCGATGAAGGCTCAAAAGATTATGCCATTTCAACCTATGGTAAGCAGTTCTACATGACAGATCACCCGATAAGAATAGGTGGTACTATAAAGGCTGGAACGCCGATTACGGTCTATATACCGGAAAGCAAATCAAAGAATGTAAGTAAAGTTCATTTTGACCTAGTAACCGGAAGCCAAAAGGGAGTTTCGCCTACAGCTCTTAAGGATCAAAAGTCGTTAACAGGTGGAAACAGTGTTACACTAACTAAGGAAACTAAGGAAAATGGTTCTGATGTCTTCCACGATCCAATGTATATTAAAAACACAGTGTCAACAATTGGTGGTTCTGCAATCAGAGAACAATATACACCTATCGTTGATGAAATCTTTACAGACTCAAAAAACTTTACAGGTATTATGAGAACTGAAGGTGGTGTCCTAGCTTCTCTATACAAACCAGAAGCAAATGGAACTAAAGAACACTTCGGTGAAAACTGGTTAGTTTCTGAATCCGATAAAAACGGAGAAATTATCAACTACGAAAGAACCGACGGTAAACTTAAAGTAGGGGAAAATCCAGAATCCATTTCTCCAAACAAGATTCAAGAAGAAAGAACCGTAAAAGGCAAAAACGAAAAAGACCAAGTAGTAGACAAAACTTTTAAAGGTTTTAGATTTACTATTGATAATTTATCATAACAAGTGCAACATAAAATAAACTCATAGCTAATAAGCTGTGTTAATATGTAAGTGACCAAACAAAACATATTAAAAGGAGCGATTAACTATGAGCTATAACCATCTTACCATAGAAGAGAGAGCTTGTATCTATCAATTTTTAAATTTAGGAATGAGTATAAGGAAAATTGCACAAGCACTTAAAAGGTCACCTAGTACAATATCTCGTGAAATTAAAAGAAATTCTTCTAAAATAAAAGTTAGTAGAGGAAGTTATACTAAGTACTTCCCAGTAAAGGCAAACGACAAATATATTGATAGAAGGAAGGACTGCCATAGAAAAAGTAATATTTCCAAAGATGTCATTGAATATTTAACTATAAAGATTAACGAACATTGGTCACCTGAACAAATATCAAATAGAAGAACAAGTGTGATTCATGAAATGCCATCTACATCAACTATATATAGACTCATACGCGCAAAAAAGGTGCCAAAAACCAGTATGGAAAATTTGAGAAGAAAAGGAAAATTTAAAAGACCAGCAGAAAAGAGAGGGAAATTCAATGATAAAGGCAGAACTATTAAGAAACGACCTAAAGAAATATATAAAAGGCAAGAGATAGGTCACTGGGAAGGAGATACTGTAGAATCAGGCAGAAACGACCATAAAAGGAAAAGTGGTTATTGTTTTGTAACTTTAGCAGAACGAAAATCTAGATATTATATAGCAATCCTGGTTGAAAATAGAAAGTCAGAAAATGTAACCCTAGCAATAATCAATGCACTAAAAGATTTTCCAAAAGCATTAGTAAAAACAATAACCTTTGATAGAGGTAAAGAATTTTCAGGATTCGAAAAAATAGAAAAAGAGTTAGGATGCAAAACATATTTTTGTGATCCCTACTGCGCTTGGCAAAAAGGTACAAATGAAAATAGTAATGGGCTATTAAGAGAGTTTTATCCTAAGGGTATGGATTTATCAGAAGTAGATATAGATGATTTAAATCATAACTTAAATTTAATGAACAATAGACCTAGAAAATGTATAAAATATAATACACCTATAGAAGAACTTTTTGGTCTCTTACCATAGGTGTTGCATTTGATTTGACAATTCATCTATTAAAAAACTATACAGCGGTGGAGATCAATTTAAAGACTCTGATAATGAAACTTTAATATCAGGCTTCAAGTTAATTAAGGACCAGCCAGTTATGTTTAATGCCTTTAGACATACATCACTACAATCTGCACCAGTTTATGAACAAGTTCAAGCAAAAGTTAAGTTTATGACTTACCCAGATCAAGGTGCTTATATGGAAAAAATAGTTCCACTTAACAAGGAATACTCCATAGAACCAGAAAAACTTAATGCCCAAGGACTTGAAGAAGTGACAAGATTAAAGACAACTGGTAAGCCAAATCCAACTTACAAACCAAATGGATTTAAAGCAAAACCAAATGAAGACAACATCCGTGTAGATGAAAATGCAAAGACTGTAACAGTGAATAGAGAATCTTTAACAGAAACAGACAATTTCAATAAAAATAAGGCAGTAACCTACCCTAACTTCCTTAACCACGACGGTTATGCTTACGGAGTAAACAGCTCTGACCAAACTATAAGAGATGCAGCTGTTAAAGAATTCATTAAGCGTCTATATCCAGACCCAGAATTTGACAGACAGCTATCATCTGATCCTAACAATAATAAAAGAGCAGATGGCAAGGTCGTAATCGGATGGACAACTAAGGAACTAAAGGATGATGGAACAAGATCTGCCATAGACAAATTCTATGATCTTGAAAAAGATAAAAAGGTTCTGAGCGACATTAAGCAATGGAAGGATGTTGATGAGGGCGAAAAAACTTATATCTTTAACGAATACTCCCCAGTTGATAAGAACAGAACAGTTTACGCTGTTTGGGGTACACCAAGCTTAGTACTACATGCTAACAATACTGATTTAGATAAAGAAGTAATCGTCCGTATCCCTTATAATAAAGACGATATTACGACGACAAATAACATTATAGATGCGATGACATCAGCTACTAAGGACGGCTTAAAGAAAAAGAACGTCATTAAAAAGCTTCCTCTAGCCCCTTACAGCTACAAGTCCAAGAGCTTGAGCGAGGACTACGCGCCTGAATTAGATGCATTTATCAAAGAAGGTAGTACTTTTGTCGGCTGGACAATGAAGCGTTACTCAAACGATGAAAATTCAGAGTTCGTTGCAGGTAACAACAACGACCGTATCGGTGAAATTCAAAAGGGCCTTGCCATAAACGGTAGGAGCCTACCAGTTAGAACTGAGTCAAGTCAGTATCTAAGTGGCAAGCGTGACGCCTACGTGCCAAACGGATATAACTTTGCAGTATCAAAGGGCTTTGACCTATTGATGAAGGAAGGAAAAGACATCCACCTTTATGCCAACTACAGACCTTACTTCGATGTAAAGGTTAAACCAAGTTATAAGAATATCGACAAAACTGCTGATGTAAGTCACAAATATGGAAAGTATGTAAACACTGTAGATAAGGCTAAGAAGAAACCATTAGACATTGCCCTACTATATAGAACTGCGGTTACACCATATGAAAAACCTACAGTTCTACAAAGTGCGACATACAACCCACTTACAGAAAAAGAAATAGCCGATAGCAGTCCTATTATTCAGCACTGGGACGGAACCCCAGATAAGATTCTTAGCTGGAAGGTGCCTGGCTACGACCGTGAAGGTATGAGACAATCCTTCGTAGCAACTGTAGTACCACAAGGCAAGGCAGATATTTACCACAAATTCAAGAAAGAAAATCCTGATACTGGTAAGATTTACGACTGGAACTCACTAGGCTTCACAACATTTGTTAAGGTTGCCGGTGACTCAGCTGAGCTTGACAAGGGAGCTCCAAGAAACTTACACGAAACTGTCGACAGAGGGGACCCATACGGAATCGGTCTTGCTAAGCAACAAGCCTTTACAGTAAATACTGAGGGCAAGATAGATGCCTTTACATCAGCTACATCTAGACAAGCTGTTGTAAGAAAAACTCCAGAGAGTGCAGAAGAAGTAAAAGGATACAACATCCTTCTTACAAATACACCACAATCAATCCCAAGCCCAGATTTTGAATCTGTTAAGGATACAGACAAAACAATCGACATTAACTTTGGACCAAGTCTTGTAAATGAAAAACTTACAAAACTTAAGTTAAAAGTTCCAACAGCAGTTCAAGACGGCGTTGAAGAGGGAACTAATAAACCAAAATATAAATCTGTTCTAAAAGAGTTAGAGTTTACAATCGCAGCAGATGGCAAGACATTCACAGGACCAGAGGGCATGACAGCTACTCTAAATGAAAATACTGGCAAACTTACTATCGGCAACTTCACTCCTGAGGGAGGTTTTGATTTTGGTAATCTTCCAGCACCTGAAAACAATAGAACTATTTATGGAACTTACGTAAATAAGGATGGAGCTGAAGGCGACCCAGGTAAGGTTGTAATAACTCAAGTTCTTACATCTTTCCCAGTTAAACACATGGAACAAATCCTAAAGAGAGATGGAGAAACAGCTAGAATTGAGTTTACAGTTCCAGATGAGGGACCGACAGACCAAGTAGTACCAGGTACAGTATACACAGCTCAAAAATTTAACGGAAAGAATTGGGTGGATGTCGGTTCCTTAGAAATTGAAGGAAGTAACCAACGTGGTTCTAAGAAAGAAATGAAATTGGAAGGCGACATAAAAGACGGAGACCTAATCCGTATCAAATCTAAAGAACCTGGTAAATTAGAAGCTTACTCAGTTGGTGAAAAAGACGGCGCTTATACACCACTTGTACCAGACCCTAACGATACTACTAACCCAGTAGCAGACAAGAACCGTTACCTAATCCTTGACCTTAAAGGACCAGAAGCAGAAGGTAAAGCAACAGACGAACGCTTCAGACGTTATATCGACATCAATGCTACACTTAAGGAAGCACCGGGCAAAGAAGTTACTATAGAAGTAGGCTTCGCAGGTGAACAAGGGGCAGAAGGCAATAAGACATTTACTGGCGACAAGTCTGATGTGATTAAATTCTACAACCAAGTTGTTCACACAGAAGATACAATCCATGGTGTATGGATCACAGCGACAGACCAGTTTGGTAATACTAAGACAACTAAGTTGACTTACGACCAAACTTATCAGTTGGCTGTAACCACTACGGGAATCAGACCGAGACGAAACTATTTAAGATTGAAGTCTGAAAGAGCAAATACAAGTGTAAAATTAACCTTCTACAAAAAAGGAAAAGTGGCTCATGAGGAAACTGTTACAATAAAAGATGCTGACAAGTTCCAAAAATTCACTTTTAAAAACAATTACAAGATGGAAAAAGGTACCTATGTCCAATTAGAAGGATCTTGCACTGAAGGCGACAAAGTATACACTACTAATCCATGGAAAAAGTTTATAGACTAATTAAGCTTAAACAAAATGTAAGAAAATAACTATTACTTGGGGAGGGAACTCCCCGGGTAATAATACAAAAGGAGAAAAAATGAATAGTAAGAGAATAATTTCGCTGATTCTATCTATTCTAATGACCCTTCAAGTTTTTGCATTCCAAACTCCAGTCAATGCCATGGAAGGAGTTAACCCAACAATACAAAAATCTGAAGGTCAAAAAATAGGTAAGAGATCAGAAGTATTCGAATTCAAAAATAATGAAAAACCAAAATTATCCTGGTTCACTACAAGGAGCAGATCTCTCTTTGGAACCAGAGACGTTGATTTAACAAAATCAGAAAAAGTAAAAATTGAAACAACTGCAACAGGTCTTGATAAAGGCACATTTAACTGGGAAGCCTTTGGACAAAATAAAAAGTTCCAAGCTTGGATTGAAGTTGCCTATGCAGGCGAAAAAGATGACCAAAACAGACCTATAAGACAAAGAGTTTCCGATGTTTTCGACATCAGTAAAGCAGGAACCATTGAAACCAAGATAGTGGTGGATGCTTCCAAAACTGTTGACAACTACTACATCGTAACGGAATACGATAAAGAGCCAGATTCTTTTAGTATCAATGCATTTTTTGATGAACCGACATTAACATCGGATAAAGAAACAAAATCGTTAACCTTCGAACTGGGCGTCCATCAAATTGTAAGCACTAAGATTACTTACAATTTAATCGACGAGTACGGCAAGGCAATTGATTTGAAAGAAGCTAAGGAAGAAAAGCCGGCGGATACTGACCTTGAAAATTTAGGAAAGCTTGGAAATGGAACGGATGATCCAGTAGCAACCTTTAATTTAAAGAATGACGGCACTGAAATCCTTTGGCAAGAACAAGAGTTAGATGAATGGGATTTAGTGGAATCTTCCGTTACTCTTTCTTTGGCTAAAAACAAAATTACATCTGGTGGCATCGACTACAAAATATCTTCAACATACGACAACATTAAGGGTGGCACAGTTACCATCAAGAGACAAAAGGATGCAGTAACACCAAAAGATCCCAAAAATCCTGGAGACATCCCAGCAGGCTATGCAAGAATTAACCTTGTAGCTGATGAAATAGGAAATGGAATTAAGGGTACTTTTACTAAGGACAATACTACTGATACAACAAGAGTAGTAGACGTAAGAGCTGGTAAGCCTTACACTGCAGCCAAAGCTGAAATCGAAAAACAAGGCAAGCCATTCCCATTAACTAGCGAAAATAAAGTCGACGCTGGAAAAACATTTAAGGCATGGGCACCAGAACTATCTACTCTTGGTACTGCTGCAGATAAAGAAAATAAAACTTTAAATGCAACCTATCAAACAAGTAAGGTAGAAATAATTCCTTACCTACCTGGCGAAGAAGTTCCTACAGAGGACAAGGACGGACTTCCAATACCAACTAATTATGTAACAATAACTTTCAAATCAGAGAGTGAAACAAAAGGTAAGGTTAAAATCGGTGACAAAGAAGGCGAAACAGTATTTGCAAAAGTAAAACCAGGCATCGACCTATCTCAAAAAACTGAGATAACAACTGTTCCAGCACAACACTATGGCTTTACTCAATGGAAACCAGTTCTTGGAAAGGCAGCAGATGGTCAAATTTACACAGCATACTTCGTAAAATCAGGTGAAGAAATTGGCGAAAAGGATCCAATACCAGATGGTTGGTTTAAAGTAACCGTAAGTCAAGATACTGAATCCATCCAAGCGGGTACTGTTCCAACAAAGTATTATCCAGTAAAACCTGGCGATAAACTTGCAGAGGGCAAATTCCCTGCCATAGCAGACAGGGCAAATGAAGGCTACAAAGACCCAGCATGGTACGTCGGTTCAGACAAAGTTGAAAAACCATACGAAGTAGTAATCAATTCTTCTATGGACTTTGTTGCAAGAGCAACTGAACTTGAATCACATAAGATTACAAAAGACAATGGTTTAAAACCAGTCGATTTTACAGCCTATAAGGGCGACGAAATGGGCGAAGACTTCTGGAAGAAGGGTGTTAAACTTGAAAAAGCTAACGAAAACCTTCAAAAACTATTAGATGCAGCCAAAGTTACTGATGAATCTGGCAGAACAACAACAGAAGCTGGCGAAAAAGTAGGTACACTTAAAGTTACTTTCTCAGATGGCTCATTCATAGAAGTACAAAACCAAAAACTTACAGTTATCGATACCAAGGTCGAAATCGACTACAATAAAGATAGCGACAAAGACGCCAACGCACCTCGCCACAAAGACGAAGTAGTAAAGGGTAAAATCAAGAGTGACGAAGCACTTGAAGGTGCAAAAGTTGAAATCCTTGACAAGGACAACAAAGTAATTGGTATCACACTTGCCAAAGCAGATGGTTCATTCATCGCAGGTACAAGAGAACTACAAGCCGGCGAAACAATCAAGGTAAGAGTAACACTACCAAAGGCTGGAAAAGCATCTGAACCGGTTGAAAAGACAGTTAAGCTAAACGCTGACAGATTAAAAGACCTACTACCAATTGCTAAGACACAAAAGGAAAACTTTAGTAAAAAGCAAAATGCTATTATTAAAGAAAAATTAGATAAACTTAACACTGCGATCACAACTGCAGACCCACTTGTTGATGCTAAGGGCAAAGCAACTGCTACAGACACTGCAGAAAACCAAACAGCAATCGACAATGCAGTTAAAGCTTTAGAAGAAGCTCTTAAGGCACTAACAGCTAACATCCCACCTACTATTTCAGGTCCAAAGACTCACGAAATATTTGTAGGCGAAGACTTAGATCTTAAAGCATTAGTTGAAGTTACAGACGGCGACGGAGCAGACGACCTAGTAGAATTTGATGGATCAAAGGTTAAGGTAGAAGTTAAAAAAGTAGAAGAAGGAAAAGAAACTTCAGTTACAGATCTTTCTACTATTAAAAACACTGTAGGAACTTACAAAGTAACTTACACTGCAAAAGATAAATCAAATGCAGAAGTTACTCACGAAATGACACTTACAGTTAAGCCAAGAACTACTTCAGCAATCGAAGTAACTACTGACCCAAGTAATATGAAATACCTTATCACTGAAAAGAATAGCAAGGCAAAACTTGACCTTACAGGTATGACACTTAACTTAGTTGATAATCTTGGTAAAAAGACTAAGGTCGAACTAACAGATCCAAAAGTCAAATTCAAAGTTAATGATAGAGAAATCAAAAACGGTGGAGACCTTACACTTGAAGATGACGTTAAGTTTATCGAAGTTGAGTACACACCAGAAGGAAGTCAAACTCCACTTAAGGCTCAAACAAAAGGCGTTCTTCGTGTAGGCCCAGACTATGATAAGGATGGAACAGACGACAGAACTCAAAACTTTGATCCAGAAAAGATTGAAAAACTTGTAGTCGTTAAACAACCACAACTTGACTATATTGCTAAAGATAAGTCAGAAGCAGACAAAGTATTCAAGCTAAACCTTGAAGGCATGATTGTAAGAATGACTGACAAGGCTGGCAAGGAAAAACTTGCAGTAGTTAGCGATGGTAAGTTTGTAGAGTATGACGATACTACAAAAGAAATCAAAGGACTTACTGCAACACCAGCTCATGGTGCAAAATTAACACCAGAAACATCTGCTACTGCAAAAGGTGACAATGGTAAGACTGTTAAAATTACAGGACCTAACAATTCTGAAGCAGAAACAGATAAATTAAAGGTATTCTACGATGCTAATAAGGATGGTAACCCTGACTATGGTCAAGAACAAAAGACTCCAGCACCATCAGCAATGGCTAGAAACGTTGGAGAAAATCCTAAAGTTACAACAGTAGAAGGTATGGCAACACCAGGTGCAGTAATTAAGATTACTAACAAGGACGGAACAGTATTAACAACTGAACCTGAAAAAGTTGTAGCTGGACCAGATGGAAAATACACTGCAACTGTTAAACCAATGCTTGCAGATGGTACAGACATCAAAGTTACAGCAAAACTTGGTGAGATGGAAGAATCAGACCCAACACCGGCAACTGTATTTGATGACAAGAATGATAACAAACAACCAGATAAGGATGAAGGATTCAACATTGCCAAAGCAACAGACATTAAATTTGTTGACCAACCAGACCTAACTTATCTAGTTAAAACTAAAGACACAGAAGTAACATTTGAAGGAAAAGATGGAAAAGGAA
This sequence comes from Clostridiales bacterium, assembly GCA_003150035.1. Lineage (GTDB taxonomy): Bacteria > Bacillota > Clostridia > Oscillospirales > CAG-272 > QALR01. Next base: position 11,661 of record QALR01000020.1, on the reverse strand, counting down.
AAGCAATTTACCTTGAACTATCTTACAAAAACGGCGAAAAGACAGAATCCAAGATCATGACTCTAGAAGACTTGATGAAGGATAATGCCAACATCTCTGTGACACCAGCAAATGGTACAAAAGATAAGATTGGGAATGACCCAGCAACTCTAGTTGGAAAAAACATTGAAGTTAAACTAAAGAATGTTGTTGAAAAACAAGGAGCAACTGAAGACCAAAAAACAGTTGCAACAGCAACATCAACAAACAAGTTTGCTATCGAAATCGATGCAGATGGAAATGGAAAAGCTGACAAAGACGAAACAACACCAGCACCAACAGCTAAGGCGCTTAACGTTGGAAAAGATCCACAATCGACAACTATTACAGGTAAAGCTGAAAAAGGTGCAAAAGTTGTAGCAATGGAAGGCAATGTAAAAGTTGGCGAAACAACAGCAGATGCACAAACTGGCGAATACACTATAAATGCAATAAAAGAAGGTGCTGCGCTTCCAGTTGATACAAAAGTAAATGTAACTGCACAAGTTGGAGTTAAAAAAGTATCTGATCCAACAGAAGCCATAGTAAAAGCAGACAAAGATGGTAATGGAGTTGCAGATAACGAAGAAAACTTCGACATTACAAAGACTGCAAAGATTGAAATGGTTAGCGACCCTAACAAGATGGACTACCTTGTGACAACACAAGATGGAACAGTTAAGTTCGATGCAACAGGAATGTTAGTTAGATTAACTGACAAGACAGGTAAAGAAAAACTTTACACAGCTGAAGAATTAGCAAAAGATACAACAAACTTCACAGTAGCACCAGCTAATGGAGCAGACCTTACAATTGAAGCCAACCATGGTAAGAAAGTTAAAGTAACACTTAAAAATGCTCCAGCTGACATGACAACAAAAGAAGTAGAAACATCAAGAGCGCTATCAGTTAAATTAGATGCAAATAACAACGGAAAACCAGACGATCAAGAAGTATTCGATATAACAAAAGCTACAAAAGTAGAAATAATCAAGAATCCAGATAAGATGGACTACCTAGTTTCTAAAAAAGATGGCAAGGCAAGCTTCGAAACAAAAGGCTTGTTGATTAGACTTACAGATGCTTCAGGTAAGACAGCAACATACACAGCTGAAGACCTTGAAAAAGATGGCATCAAAGATAAGTTTACATTATCTCCAGCGAAAGACCAAAAACTTGGTTTAACAGCAGAAGGTAAGACAAATTCAATGGACTTCACAGTAACTGTTACAGGAGCAACTAAAGAAGAAAAACCAACTGTTAAAGCAGATAGAAAAGTAACAGTTCAACTTGACGCTGATGGAAATGGTAAAGCTGATGAAACTGAAACAACAGCAACACCAACAGTAACAGCAAGAAACATTGGAACTGATAACAAAACAACAGTAGAAGGAACAGCACCAAAGGGATCAACAGTTACAATCAAGTACACTCCTCAAGGTGGACAAGAAACTACTAAGACTGTTACAGCTACAGATGGAACTTATAAGCTAGAAATCGAACCTAAGCTTCCGGTAGATACAGTAGTAACAGTAACAGCTAAAGACGGAGAAAAGAAAGTTTCTCCAGAAGTAAAAACTCAAGTATTTGACGACAAAGATAACGACGGTAAAGACGACAAGTCACAAAACTTCGATATCACAAAAGCAGATAAAATTGAGATGGTATACGACCCAGCTAAGATGAACTACCTAGTAACCAAAGAAGATGGTACAGTTAAACTTGAAACAAAGGGTATGGTAGTTAAAGTAACAGACAATGCTGGAGTAGAAAAGAAATTTACTGCAGAAGAAATTGCAAAGGATGCTAAAAACTTCACAGTAGAACCAGCAAATGGAGCTGAAATTGGATTAGACAAGAATGAAAAACCAATTAAGGTAACACTTAATGTTGAAAGTGCAACTAAAAAAGAAGCAACAACATCTAATCTATCAGTTAAACTTGATAAAGATGGCAATGGTGTAGCAGACGATCAAGAACAATTCGACATCAAGAAAGCTACAAAAGTTGAAATCTTACAAAACCCAGATAAGATGAAATACTCTGTAACAAAAAAGACTGATAAAACACCATTTGACGCTAAGGGAGTAATCATTAGATTAACTGATGCAAGTGGCAAGACAGCAACTTACAATTACGATGACATCATAAAAGATGAAAACAAAGGTAAGTTCACATTATCTCCAGCGGACAAAGATGAAATCGGATTAAAAGAAGATGGGTCAGTAAATACTATTCCATTCACAGTTACAGTTACTGGCGCTGATACAAAGCCAAGCGTAACAGCAAAAGAAAACATTACAGTTATTCTTGATAAAGATGGCAATGGAGTGGACGACAGAACTGAACAAACACCAGAGCCAGATGTAATCGCACGTAATATTGGTAAAGATCCACAAAAGACAACAGTTGAAATAGAAACTAAACCAAAAGCTAAAGTTACTATTGAATACACAGACAAAGAAGGACATCAACAAAAGATTGAAAATCTTACAGCAGGTGAAGATGGAAAGTTAACTCAAGAAATCACACCAAAACTTAAAGATGGTACTGATGTAAAAGTTACTGTTCAAGACGGAGAAAAACAACCAACAGAAAAAACTGTCAAAGTATTCGACGACTTAGACGGCGACAAGATTCCAGATACTAAGGCAGGTCAAACAGAAAGACCAGCAGCACTTGCTTCTAATATCGGTAAGAAACCAGAATTCACTACAATTACTGGTGAAGCTGAAAAGGGTGCAACAGTTACAGCTAAGGTAGATAATGAAGTAGTAGGAACTGCAACAGCAGACTCAAAAACTGGTAAGTACACTATCCAAGCTAAACAAAATGAAAAACCTATCAATGAAGGTGTTAAGATTGATGTAACAGCAACATTAGCACCAAAGGCTGAATCATTAAAACAAACTGTAGTAGTATTTAATGACACTGATGGAACTGGACAACCAGACTCAGCAAAAGATTTCGATGTTAAGAAAACAACAGGAATGCAAGTAGTAGCATCTCCAGATAAGATGGTTTACTCTGATGGAGACAAACTAAATCTTGACGGACTAAAAGTTCTTCTTACAGATGTAAATGGAAATCAAAAGATTTTCACATACAATTCTAAAGGTAACAAAGAATTTACAGATGCAGGATTATCAGTTGACTTAAAACAAGATACTGAACTTTCTTCAAAAGACTACAATGCTCAAACTGCAAAAGATGGTCACAATGGTAGAAAGCTTGTAGTAACACTTGATACAACAGACAACACACAAGTTACAGAAGCTATAAAAGATGAAACACCAACAGCACTAACTGTAAACAAAAACCAATCAGCACAACCTACAGATGTCGTAGCAGCTAACCAAGGTGACGCTACAGTTACTAAGGTAAAGGGTAAGGCAACTAAGGGAGCTGAAATCAAGATTACAGATGCTAATGGCAATAGCCTACCTCCAGAAGGAACAACAATTATAGCAGATGCTAACGGAGAATTTACTGCAGATCTTAACAAATTGTTAAATCCAGGAACAAAAGTATTTGTTACAGCAACAGAACCAGGTAAGTCAGAATCTCCAAAGTCAGAAACAACTGTTATAAGAGATAAGGATGGAAACTGGAAAGCAGACACAGGAGCAAAACTTTCAACACCAGTAATCGATCCAATAAGAGAAAAGGATGAAAAAGTTGTAGTAACAGCTCCAACGGCTGAAGACAAAATCCAAACAATTGAAGTCTCAGACCAAAATGGAAAAACTGTAACACTTACAAAAGATCCTGCTGATACAACAGGTAAGACTTGGAAAGTTGACGGATCAAATCCAGAAGTTAAAGTTAAAGAAGAAAATGGCAAGATTGCAATTCCTGTAAAGGGAACACTTCCACTAAACGATAGAGACCAAATCAAAGTAACATTTAAAGATGGAGAAAATCCAGCTAATGAAGCTTTCGATAAGGCACCTGTTCAAAAAGCAAGTCAAACACCAAAAGTTGACCCAGTTTACACAGGCGACAAGAGTGTAAAAATTGCAGATCCAACAGCAGCAGACCCAACAGCTAAGACTATTAAAGTTAAAGTTGGTGACAACGATTCAATGACTGTTGAAAAACAAGAAGATGGTAGCTGGAAAGTAAAAGAAGATCCAAACAAGGAAGTTAAAGTTGAAGACGGTAAGATTGTAGTACCACTTGACCCATCAGCAAAGAAAGATGATGTTATTAAGGTATCAACAATCAACGATTCAGGTAAAGCTTCACCAGAAGCAAAAGTTACAGTTGAAGATAAGGCTGCAACTAAGAAACCTACAATCGACAGAGCTAACAAAGATGAAAACTCTGTATCTGGTACTGCAGCACCAAACGCGGAAGTTACAGTAACAGTGACACCTAAGGGTGGAGAACCAAAGACATTTACAGGCAAGGCTGATGGAAAAGGAAGCTACAAGGTAACAACAGATCCATTAGTAGATGGGGATACAGTTGTAGTCAAAGCATCCGAACCAGGTAAAGCTGACAACACATCTGATCCTAAGGTAGTAGGAGTTGATACATCTAAGCTAAAAGACTCAATTGATAAGGCTGAAGATCCAACAATCGGTGGAAAAGACGGAGCAAATCTTAAGCCTGACGAAAATCCAGTTGATAAGGCATTAAAAGATGCTTTAGATAAGGGTAAAAAAGTTAAGGAAAAAGGCGATAACGGAGATTCTAATACAGATCAAAAAGCAGTTGACAAAGCTAAAGATAACTTAGATAAGGCAATTGCACAAAAAGTAGCCGATACAGCAGTTGATAAAGCTAAGGACAATCCAACACCTGAAAATATTAAGGATGCACAAGATAAGATTGATGCAATACCAGGAAGTAAAGATCCAAATGCAAATGACTATAATCCTATCAAGAAAGACCTTCAAGATAAACTTGACTTAATCAAGATAATCAAAGAAGCAGAAGATAGATTAAAACAAGACGACGTAACTGGAGCAAATGATACACCAAAGAAACCACAAGAAGATATTGATAAATTGAAAAATACAATACAAGATGGTAAAGATGTCTTGAATAATAACGAAAAAGGTAAATTCGGTGAAAAAACAAACGAGATTGAAAAAGCTATTAATATTCTAAACCAAGAAAGAATACAAGTATCATTTAAAGCAGTTACCTTTGGATCACAAACACTATTCTTAAGAACATCGGTTCCAGGTGCAAGAATTACAGTGTCAATAAATGGAAAGATAATTACAAAAAGTAAAGTAAGAAATAAAGAGGGAAAATTAGTTGATGTTGATTATGTTACAACAGATGCATTCGGAACATATACACTTTTCTTCGGAAACATAAATGAAGACGGGTATGACTTTACTAAAGGTTTATCTGAAAGTGATGAGATTATAGTAAATGCAACAAAGGATGGATATAATCCTGGAGAATATACAGAAACAATTTATTAAAGGGAGGATAGAAGATGGACAAATTAAGAAGAATAATTTCTTTTTGTCTTGCTTTAGTGATTTTATTGGGGATGGTTATAACTCCATCTCCAATAAATGCAGCTACTGTCAATAACAAGATTAATGAAGTAAGCTATAGGATAGTAGACGAAAATGGCAAGCAATATAAGGAGTGTAAATTAACAGACCTTGTAGACATAAATGCCACTAAAGTAAAAAAGAATAATCAATCTAAAAATACAATAATAAGAAGAAGAAGGTCTGTAGGCGACTTAATCCCTGATGCAGATAATTATCAGGTGAAAGTTAATTGGACGGCGTGGAGCATGTCTCCTGATAAATTAGGTACAGAGGTATATTTCACAATATGGGACTCTGTAAGTAAAAAGACTATCGCCAAGACAGATATGGTAACAGGTACTGGTCACTATAAGTTCAAAAAAACAGCTGATTGGGGAACTACTGGTGTAAGTACAGATAGAAAAAAATGGAGAGTAAGGTGGCCTAATGAAGTAAGATTTGATATCAGGCTAATAACCGCTGGCGGTTCTGGAAAAGCGCCTGCAGTTTTTCAAGCTGATGTTACTCAAAGAGCCATGACTTTATACAGAGCTGAGTATTATACAAATTCTTCAAAACCAGCACTAAAAGTTTACAGAAGAAACTTAGAGAATAAGGTGAAAGAAGTAGATATAAACAAGGATAATATTGGAGAAAACCAATATTACTCTTTTATAGAAAAACCTGCAAGGGTTTATTATGAGGGCAAAACTATAGATGTAATTAAATCGGGAGCTGAGACTGAGGATAGTTATAGCTGTAACGACTTAAACGCTTCACAATTAGTACAAATCTACACAAAAGTTCCAGGTAAAACAGATTATGACAGAGGTCCTGGTCAATTTACAGACAACGGAACTCCATACTATTACTTGGTAACTGGGGACTATGAACATCCTCATATTGTAACAGTTAGACAAGAACTAAAAGTTAAATTTGATCCAAATGGAGCTACATTTGACCCAGCTGTTAAGACTGAACAAGCAATTGGACACTCTATGAAAATTGGAGAAACTTTTGGAGATCTAAAAGCTGTTACAGTTCCAACAAAGAAGCAAATCTCAAACATTCCAAAAAAAGACAACAAAGACCAAGAACTTGTTGGCTGGGTTAAAGACGAAGCTAGTAAAGGTTTAGACTTTAGCAATGGACAAAATGCAGATAAACTTGTAGATCCAAATGGATATGAAGTAAAAGACAATGTAACATTCTACGCAGTATATGCACCAAAGGCACAAGGTAAAGTTGCTATTCAGTATGTAGATAAATCTGGTGACGCTATTGATAACAAATATAAGGTTCAAGGTGTAGATTATCCAAAATTTGCTGAAGGAAACAAGGGTGAAGATGTTGATGCGAAATCAATTCCTCAGCCAGCATTTATCGGATATGAAAGAAGTGGCGATATCGTTGTAACTGGTAAAAAGTATGACGAAAATGGTAGATATACAGTAGAAGTTCCTTACAAAAAACTTGAATCAATTATTCCAGAAAAGAAGAATGGTCAAGACAATCCAGATGTAACTACAGATGTTAAAAATCATTATGCAAAAGTAACTTATCAAGTTGCTACAGCTGATGACGCAAAAGCTAAGTTACAACTTGATAATGCAGATGCAACATCACCACTTGTTTACTATGTAAACCCAGTTGAAGGAATAGCTATAAAAAATGTAGCTAACGTAGCTGCTGTTTCAAAGGACGCAAATCTTTACAATGTTGCCGATAATGATATGTGGACATACAATCCAAATACTATAACTGGAACAGATTATAAAATTGTTCAAGCAAAAGACACTCAAAATAAAGTAGTTAAAACAGAAATCACTTTAACAGCAAAGGTTGCTGACAAAACAGCAGTTAAATTTAAAGACAAGTTAAAACCTGCTGATATTAAGGTATGGGAAGACAAAACCGATACAAATGGTTCAAAAATCGACTGGAAGAAGGGTGTTGAACTTAAAGAAGCTAACGCAGATCTTAAAACGATTTTAGATAAAACTGAAACTAGAGTTACTGATGAAAACAACAGAAATTCATCTAATGCAAATCTTCCAAATGGACAAAAGGGCGACTTAAAAGTTACGTTTGAAGATGGTTCTTCTTTAGAAGTTAAGGACCAAACACTTTATGTAGCACCTCACAAGAATGACGACAACACTAATCTACCTAAGGATGCTGTAAAGGTTGACTTTAAGATTGGTGAAGGTGTAACAGGTACAGCAAAGACTGAATATGTTAAACCGGATACTGATGTTAAAGCAGACGCACCTGCAGTAATTGCAAAAGAAGGATTTAAAGACGCTAAGTGGTACAAGGGCGAAACAACAACAGTAGCAACAGATAATGACTACAAAGTAACAGCAGATTCAGTCTTCACTGCTAAGGCTACTGGAAAAGACAAAGTTGTTAAACTTGACGATCCAGAAAATCCAACAAACTTCCCTAAGGACCCTACAGATGACAGCAAGAAAGATGCAGAATATGTAACTGTAAAATTCGTTGCTGATGTTAACGGTAAGATCAAAGAAGGCGACGCTGAAAAAGCTAAGGGTATTGCTTATGCAGTATTAAAGAACACTGAATGGGCAGACGCTCTTACAGGTGGAGTTGTAGTTCCAGAAGAAAATGCAACTGGAAACGCTCCGAAACTTGTAGGTAAGGATAAATTCTACACATTCAAAGAATGGCAAAAAGATGGAACTAAGGTTACAGAATTTGCTAAAGTAGATGCTGACGTAACTTATAAAGCTGTATTTGGAAAAGCTGATGAATTAACTGTAACTTACAATCTAAATGCACCAGAAGGCTTAACAGTAGGAGGAACAGCTCCAACTGATACAGATAAGTACCTGAAAGAGGATCAAGTTACAGTAAAAGCTTTAGCAGCTGACAACACACTAGCTGGTTATAAATTCACTGGCTGGAACACTCAAGCTGACGGTAGGGGTACTGCTTATGCAGCAGGTACAAAGTTTGCTATAAAAGCCAACACAGAACTATTCGCACAATGGAAAAAGACAGCAAATGATGTAATTCCTGTTGAAAATGCAGATGACAAAAAAGGCAAAAATGGGGAAGAAATTCCTGATAACTATGTATTTGTAGACTTTAAAGTTAAAGATGATGATGCTGATAAAGCCGATATCAAAGACGGACAACAAGCTAAGTTCAAAGTTGATCCTAAGGCTACAGTAACACTTCCAGCTCCAGAATTAGAGCTTAAAGATGATTACAAAAAGTCTCACAATGCTAGCTTCATCGAAGCAGAATACACTAACAAGGTATTTGCACAAGCAACTACTATATTTGCATCAGTTACTGAAAAAGGCAAGGTTAATGTTAAATATGTATTTGAAACCAATCCAAATATTAAAACTCTTCCAGATGCTTTAATGGCATTAAAACCAGAAGACCTAGTTGGAGATAAGGCTGTTTATGAAGACAATAAGCCAGCAGATCCTACAGCACCAGACACTTCTTCAGCAGAAGCAACAGCAGCTCTTGTTGAAATGAAAGATGGTAAAAAGGTTGGAGAATGGAAGTTTGGCACTTGGGCTAAGAAAATAGAGAGTGGAAACATCACTTATACTTTAACTTGGACTTTCAAAGAAGTTGAAAAACCAACACCACCAACACCTCCAACTCCATCAAGACCATCAAGACCATCAGGACCATCAACTCCATCAAAACCAGAAAGCGGTAGAGTTCATGGTAAAGACAGAGTTGAAACTGCAATCGAAATTTCTAAGAAATACTTTGGACAAGCGAACACAGTAATTGTAGTAGATAGGAAAGATTTCCCTGACGCTATGACAGCATCAGTATTATCTAAGCTATTAAAAGCACCTATCCTACTAACAGATACTAACAAACTTGACCCTAGAGTAGCAGCAGAAATTCAAAGACTTGGAGCAAAAGATGTAATAGTCGTAGGTGGAAACAAATCAGTATCAGAAGCAGTTAAGAAAGAATTAGCTAAATTTGATAAAGATACAGTAGAAAGAATCTACGGTAGAGACAGATACGAAACTTCAGCACAAGTTGCAAGAAGAGTAGTAGGAATAACAGGAAAACTTGGACACGGCGTAGTAGCATCAGGACAAGTATTTGCCGACGCACTAACAGTATCACCTTACGCATCAAGACAAGGTTACCCAATACTACTAGTAAGAGCAAACAACTTACCAAAATCAGTTAAAGATGCTATAACAGAACTAGCTATAAACAAAGTAACAATAGCAGGTGGATACACAACAGTAAATAAATCACTAGAAGCTTCACTACCAACAGTAGCAGAAAGATTAAGTGGTAGAACAAGATACGAAACAGCTATTGATATAGCAACTAAGAAGTTTAATACTAACAAAATATTCTTAGCAAATGGAGAACATTGGATGGACGCACTTGTAATAGGACCAGTAGGTGGTATCTTAGATATGCCAATCCTATTAACACAGGCAAACAGCGCACCACAATCACTAAAAGACTATATCGCTAAAGAAAGAATCCAAAAGATTACAGCAATTGGTGGTACAAGTATGGTAAGTGAAAAAGTTCTTAATGAACTAAGTAAATAAGTTAAAAGAAAGAACTTGGGAGAAATCCTGAGTTCTTTCTTATTTTCGAGTCTATGTAAAAAGTCTGCAAAATTATAAGTCATTCTAAGGTAAAATTATTATCATAGGAGAACTTTTCTTATGGGAAGAAGAAAAATAGAACCAATGAATCCAGTTAAGAAAAATATTGTAAGTGAATCAAAAAAAATTTACAATATAAACACAATGAAGATACAAAAAATCTGACAATGTGCTATACTAGATATAAAGGATAGATTATTAAATTGGGCGTCTATCCAAAACAATAAGGAGGTGATTAAATCTGTATTATTTAAAAAATTGAGGCTCATAATTAATGAGAATAGCCCAAATGGATTTTTCAATATTATCAAAGGATTTATTGAAAAGTAAAAATTTTAAAAATTAAGGAGGTAACAATGAAGATCAAAACGAACTACTTAAAACGAGTTATCAGCTTGGCACTTGCAACTACGATGTTGGTTTCCTCAGTACCACCAAGAGTATTTGCACAAGATCCTGAACCTAAAACAGATGCTTTATCTAGTGCAACCTACTACAGAAAAGCCAACTGGGAAAACAAAATCAAGGACAAGTCTCGTTGGCCTATAGGCGAAAACCAAAGACTAGTGAGGGTATCCACATCAGACCCACTGGAAATGAACGATGTAAACTATGACGGAGCATTTATTGATGCCAATGGTAGAACAGTCCTTAGACTCATTTACAGGGAAAAGGCAGCTGCTACTTCTGGAGTTTGGTACAGAGCATTGTTCAACTTTGGAGACCTTGACCAATATATCGACTATGACAAGTCCTATGTTGTAGGTAGAGATGGTGAAACAAAGTATGACTTAAAGCCATTTAACGACAGGAAAGAAAGACTACTAGACATTGGTAGAGCTACTGGGGACAGAACAAACCAAAGAAAGAATCTACCTATTAACTTAGTATTAAAAGAAGGTTTAAGAACAAAGGACCTAGGAGATAGGAACTATATAGTTCAAATGCGTATCACTAATGGTGACGATGCAAAGAAGATATACGCTTACGCACCAGGCAAGTCTTCAATGGACTATTCATCCTACACTAAGACTACATCAGTTTCACTTAGCGATAAGGTTGACTCACTTTTCGTAAAGGGTGGCCAACAAAGTGACAGTGAAAATGCAACTAATCAAGAATTTTTCATGTCCGAATTTATTGCCAATCCAGAAGAGTATGCTGATACAACTAATATTGGTATAATCAGAACTCAATACATGGGTCAAAGAAGTGGTGGAGACAAGTCTCCGACAGTAGGCGGAGAGCAAATTGCCTTCGTTCAAGTCTTTGATGCTAAACTTGTATCTTTCTTAAAAGAAGAAGCTGATGGTACTATTGCCTACACAAATCTATTAAAGAATAATAGAAGTGTTTCAGAGTTTGCTCACAAGATAAAAATTAAAAAAGCTGACATTAACTATTGATAATTTATCATAACAAGTGCAACATAAAATAAACTCATAGCTAATCAGCTGTGTTAATATGTAAGTGACCAAACAAAACATATTAAAAGGAGC
>QALR01000007.1 GCA_003150035.1 Clostridiales bacterium | reverse complement strand
GCCTGGCGTTTATAAGCGCCAGGTTCTTTTTTAATGTTGCAGGGCTCACTCTCGAAAGGTTTCTTCCCTTGGGATAAAATTCCCGTAGAAGTCCGTTCAAGTTCTCGTTTGTACCTTTCTGCCAGGCGCAATACGGATCCGCAAAGTACATATCACAGTGCAAGGCCTTCTCTATTTCCCTCCAACAGGCAAACTCGCTGCCCCTGTCGCAGGTGATCGTCTTTACCGCCTCTTTGGGAAATTTGGAAAGTGCGTCTATAATGGCTTTGGCCATCGTTTCACCCTTTCTGTCAGGGATTTTAATTGCGATATAATATCTTGTCTTTCTCTCCGCAAGCGTTGCAAAACACGCTTTGCTTTTCCCTTGCCCCGATACTACCGTGTCCGCTTCCCAATGCCCGAACTCTTTGCGGCTATATACGCTTTTATCCCGTTTGCGTATGCTTTTCCCCGTCGTGAACCTGCCGCCGTTCCCTAAGCGCTTGCGTGTTTTTCCTTTCCTCCGCAGGTTTTTCAGGGTGGAACGCAGATATCTTTCGTCTATCCAACGGTAGATCGTCTTGAACGACGGCATCTTCATCCCGCACGGGGTATTGGATATCTGTTCCGGCGACCATGTTTGAGATAACTTCTCGTCTATGTAATCCAACACCTCTTGTTTCCAGAACATTCCGCGGTGGCGGTAACTGTTGCGTAAGTCGCTTTTCTTTTGTGCCGTATGCGGATAGTATCTGGGGATATCCCTGAAAAAGGTACAGTTCCGTCTCAATTCCCGAGATACAGAACTGACGTTCCTGCCCAAAAGCCTTGCTATTTCCCGATAGCTTTTCCCTTTGACATAATATTCTCGTAGACAACAGCGCTCTTCTATGGTAAAATGGTGATAGTTCATACAGATCTCCTTTGTAGTAAATTTTGTTTCGCAACTCTATTTTACCACAGATTTGTATGAACTCCTTTTTTATCTTCTTCTGTTGCACTTAATAGTATAATTCACCAATATGACAAAAAATCCGGGATAGTATCCCGGATTTTTCATTGATTTTCATTCTTATTCTTATTCTTTTTCTTTTCCATTTTCTTTTTTCTTTTTTGTTCATATTTCGCTTGAATCTGCTCAATCTGCAATTCCTGTGTTATCTGATTGACGGTATTGAAATAAAGCCAGGAACGAGGACTGCCGGCCAGCATAATGGGAAAAAGAATTTGAGCATATGCGGCTACAATATAAGTAAGCGCATACAGATGGGCGTCAAACGCATATCGAGTTGAAATCAGAACATAGTACAAATTAAAGCGAAAGGTCTCGAGGACAAAAATTCCTCCCATAAAAACAGGAAAAACGACCACCCATCGAAAGCCCGAATACAACGACCAAAGATAAATTGCCATCACTAGGAACATAATCATCGTGTGCGTGGAATCCACAATCAGACTGCCAAGAATCTTCGACAGAAGTCCGGATGCCACCTGCACAACTCGGGTAGATGCCCAAAGTATGACGATGACGGTAGCAAATTGTTTTCCAAACTTCTTATCCGAATCCTCGGCAAGTGCTTTTGCAACAAGCGCTTTCCGCCGCCGCCTCAACTGTTTGGTCATAAAACCTCCTTGTTCCTTCTATCAGCGGCGAATCCGGATAGGTATCTTTTTTCAGTAATGCCGCGCTTTTTTATCACAATCGTACAGCCAATAAAAACTATAAAATTACAGATATATCTATTATAGTACTACTATTATCCCATATACGATTAAATTTGTCAAGATTTTCTACTAAATTCTTTCTTCAATCCTCTAGCATGACCGGCAAATGTCTGATTTCCGAATTTTTAATGGTTTTATTGATCGCATAGGCATACGGCTCCAAATAATCGCCGAGCGGCGGCGCAAGTCCCGCCGCCCGAAGCTCCTCTATCACATCCGCGCACACCGATTCTATCCAGAGAAGTTTTTGTTCCGGCGCGGCATCGGAGAGCAGCCTTTCCAAAGTCCCTGCCCTATCCCCCAATACCGGAAGCCGCCGCATCGCGCGCAGCTTCCATTTATAATACGGCGCATGCACTTTGTTGAGAAGAAAAATCATATCGGCGCTATGTTCGACAAATCGGGAGAGCGCAAGCCCCGCCGCGCCCTGCTCTCCGTGCGCCAGGCATCTTTTATAATTGTACTGTCCGGTCTGCGCCATGACGAACGCACACGACGCGATTTTTTTGCGTCTGACATCCTCCGGCATTCCGTGCAGAATCGTCTCTCTGATTTCCGTAAATTTGCCGAGCGGATCGGCAAACACTTCTCCATTCGTTGCTTCGGCAAAATAAAAGGAAGGTGTATACAGCCAGTCCTGCCATTCCTCCGGCGCGCCTTCCCTGCCGGTATAAGCCGAATAGAATTCCGATATGGTATGCACACCCTTTTTTCCGGCGCCCATGGCACTGCTCTCCTTCAGTCGAACCCCGCGGAATTCCGCCGGAAGCGCTGCGTAGGCGCGAAACAGGCGGAAACCGAAAAGGCGCTCATCCTCCTCGGTTATCCAAAGACAGAAGCCCGGTGCGAAATCATGGTCGCGGGAAATTTCATCGTCGAAGCCAAAGCATTCCGAACCATGACCGACAAGCCCCGCCGCGATCCGCCCCGCATATTCAGGAAACTTTTCCGCCACCATCGGGCGCCCGCATTCCTCCCAAAAGGCGCGGGAAAGCTCAAGTCCTTTCATAAATGCTCTCCGCCGCGCGGCGAAGCTCTTCCTCTCTGGCAAAATAGCCGAAAAACCCAAACGACGGCGCGCATTTGGAACAGATAAAGGCATAATTGCCGTCATGAGGGAGACGCTCCGACATCAGATAGGACCATGCGGTTTCCAAAAGGGAGGCAATACGGGTGTCCTTCTCGTCTCTATCGTAATAAAGATGAGCGAGATTGACATAGCTGACGGCAATTTCTCCGTCATTGTCTCCGCTTTTCGCGAGAATCCGAATCGCCGCACGGTAGTTCTCGTCCGCCTTTTCCCATTCTCCAAGCTCGGCGTATGCGGACGCCATATTGTTAAAAAGCGCCGCAAGAAGATAGCTGTCAGGAGGCAGCTTCTCTTCAAAAATCTTCTTTGCTCGCCTATAGTACGGCATCGCCTCGGCGGCCTTTCCAAAGGCTTTCATGGTTGTGGCTCCATTGACATAAATGGTCCCTCCGGAAACCGAGTTCGAAAGTCCGTGCTCTTCCATAATGGCGAATGCCTCCGTGACGGCGGCAAGTCCGCGCGTCCGTTCTTCCGTCCGGCGGAAATAGCCGATCTCTTCACTTAAAATTTCGAGCAGCCCATGGATATCAGCAAGCGCACGTGCCTCTCCCTCCCAAAAGGAAAGAAGCCTTCCCGCTTCTGCAAGATCGTTTCTCGAAAACGCCTCGTCTATCTTTTCCACCACACGCCGGATCGGAATCCTGTCCGTTTTTTCCTTGGAGCAGCTCTCGCAGCGGTCATCCTGTTCATTTTTCATAGAAAAGTTCCCCCTATAGGTACATTTTAGAGCGGATATCAATATTCAATCCCTTTTCTCGATGAAATTCCTCTGTCAAACGGACGCTTTCTCTTCTGCATTTCCGTGATATAATCCGCCCTGTCACAAAGTGTGCCGACCTCAAGAAATTGTTCGACAAGGACACGCTTTCCGCTCCCTGCCGCACGCACAGAAAGCTCCACCGGTCGCGGTGGCTTTCCCCTTTCCAGCCCCGCAATCAACACGAATGAGTCCGTCATACTCTTTCCTCTCAGTATATCATAAAACAGCTTCATGTCAAGTGTCTCGCGCACGTCATGCGCCAGTTTTTGCAGCGTCACCATAAAAATAAGATCCCGCGCCCTCTGAAGACAAAAGCCGCACGGCGGGAAGCAAGCGACTCTCTTTTCCCGACAAAAAGAGAGCCGCTTATTTTTTTATTTATTATGGCTTCCCGCTGTTTTCATAATCAGCATCAGAATCCGTCCCACCGCTTCCTCCACGCGACGACGGGAAAGACGGCCGTCTGCCATCGCCTGCGCAACCTTGTCCGGCGCGCCGAAGCTCATTTTCAGGTCGTGTCCCGCGGCAAGCTCTCTCACATGATCGGAATCGTTTCCCCAATCGGTTACAAGCACGCCCTCAAACCCAAATTCGCCGCGCAGGACATCTGTGCAGAGAAGACGGCTTTCCGGCACCTTCTCTCCGTTGATGAAATTGTAAGAGGTCATAACGGCATACGGGCCCGCTTCACGGATGACAATTTCAAACGCTTTCATATAAATCTCGCGAAGCGCTCTCGCACTGACATGGCTGTCCGAGCGCAATCTTTGATATTCCGTGTTGTTCGCGGCAAAATGCTTGACGGTTGCCGCCACATGCATCTTCTGCACGCCGCGAACGACCGCCGACGCGATTTTTCCAGTCAAAAGCGGGTCCTCGGAATAATATTCAAAGTTTCTCCCGCAGCATGGGTCTCGGTGGATATTGATTCCCGGCGCAAGCCAGACATCCACCATGCGCTCTCTTGCCTCACAGCCGATAGAACGCCCAAATTCAAAAGCAAGCTCGGTATTCCATGTGGAGGCAAGCATCGTTCCTGACGGATAAACTGTTGTTTCGGCCTCCAGCCGAAGGCCGATGGGTCCGTCCGCCCAATAGGCCTCCGGAATTCCTTTTTCCGGAAGATATCCGATTTGCCCATTGTCATTTCCGCAGGAAAGAGCGGCAAGCTCTTCCTCCGTCAGCGACCGGATAAATGTGTCAAGCGAAAGCGCGCCCGCCATCACCTCCCGAAAATCCGTTCCTTCCGTCTTATCAGAAAGCGGGCGGCGGACACGAACCTCCTCTGTCTGCGCCTCGGGAACTGTGTCGGCAGCTTTCTTTTGCACGGCAACCTTTGGACGTTCGCTCGGTGTAAACAAGAAGTAAGCGATATTCGGCGCCGTTTTCGTCGTGGACACGATTTTGAAATAGCAATCGCCCCTTGGCAGCGCAAGCTGAATCGGTGCGGAAGTGGCGTAGAGATGAGCGCCGTCCTCTCTTTTCGTCGTATTTTTCAACGTGACAGCTTCTATCTCCTGCCCTACATTGGAAATGAGAAAAGAAAACGCATCCCGGATATCCATCGCCGGATACCAGTTGTCATACCGAAGCGAGACGTCATAAAGCCCCGCTTTCTCCACATGCAGATGATAAAGCGCATACCGCCCCGGCGTATGCATACGGGCAAGCGCCTGCCCGCTGCCACACGGACCGTCATCCGAAAAAGGCTTTGCCACCACATACAGCGCCGCCTCCGAAAACCGACCGCCCTCGACAACGGAAACGCCCGCTCCGATGGATATCGCGTCGTCCTGCTTCTCGATGACAAGACTTTCTATCGGACAGATACCGTCCTCTTTCACGGTAAGCACCGACGTGCCCGCCTCCAAGAGCACATCCGGAACCGTCCCGTCCTCCCTGACATTTTCCAGACGAACGCCGTTCAATAAGCAGATGCGGCCTCCCTTTCCACAGGCGACAGTTCCCGAAAAGAGGAGCCTCAAGCGATAAGCGCCGCGTGCAGAAACAGACAGCTTCACGGAAAATCCGTCTTTTTCAGACGTAAAGGCATCTCCAGGGATCTTCGTTTCTCCAAGCGGCAGGACAGGATAACCCCTTGTCGTATCCGGCGGCACAAAATCAAGGCGTTCCGTCCCACCGGACAGACACAGCCGCTCCTCTAGCATCGTCGGCAAATGGGTACAGGAACGGAACAGGCTTTCCTTATTTTCATAGACGCCCGCAAGACGCAGATTTCTGACTTGATTGCCAAAGAGAATCCGATATTTCCCCGCTGGCAAAACCCATGCGTCACGATGGCCCGACACGCCGGTATCGTCAAAGGCAGAAAGATCCCATGCCGGGAAGGAAAGGCGAAGGACCTCCGTCTCGCCGGGAGACAGAGCTTTGGTTTTGGTAAAAGCCCGCAGAGCAAGCTTCGGTCCCGGAAAACGGTCATCCGCATTTTCACTGTAAAGCATCACGGTTTCCTTGCCGGAAAAGACGGCGCCGGTATTGGTGACGGCAATTCTTGCCTCTATCGTGCCGCTCTCGGAGGAAAATTCCGTGCAGACCATTTCAAAGGACGTGTAGGAAAGACCGAAGCCAAACGGATACAGGACTTTCTCTTTTGCCTGAGGAAACGATTCAAAATAACGGTATCCGACAAAAATATCTTCTGAATAGTTCTGAATGAGGCCTCCTCTCCTGCCGAACGCAGAGGACGACGGATAATCCGAATAGCAGCGGGCGACGGTGTCCGTCAGCCTGCCGGATGGATTGACCCTGCCCGAAAGAACGCCGGCAAGCGCTCTGCCGCCTTCCATACCGGGCATGCTGAGGAGCAGGACGGCGCCGATCTCGGCACGTTCGCTTATGGATAAATCTATCAAATTTCCGGAATTGATAACCAAAATGACCCGATCGAAATAACGACAAATGAGAGAAATCTGCTCTTCCTCTACAGAGGAAAGGCCATAATCTCCCGGAATCGGCGAAACATCATCATTTTCCCCGGCCGTTCTGCCGATGACGAAAAGCGCCGTATCCGCACCGCGTCGGACGGACGCCTCTACCATGTCCTCCGACAGAGACATTTCGGACTGCAAATGAGAGCCGCTTCCCCACACCCCGAAAGCGGCGATGGGGTTTTCCGCCGAAAACTGCCGATAAGCGGCGGCAAGCTCGCTGTCAAAGGGAATTTTCTCCTCCTCAAGTCCCGCGAGAAGATCGATGCAATACTCGCTCCGGCAATAGGCGGAACCCGTCCCGCATGCAATGACATCAATCTGTCCTCTTCCGAAAACCGCAAGCCTCCGTGAGGCGTCTATCGGCAAAATCCCCCCTTCGTTTTTCAGAAGGATGACGCCCTCCTCCGCAATTTCCCTCGCGAGCTTGTACCTTTCACTTCGATTGATATACCGCTCCATATAAACCTCTCTCTGTATGTATTTTGGTCCTTTGCCGTAACGGCCTCCATGCCGCTATAAGCCAAACTTTGCTTTTATCTTTGTTATATCTCCGCTGCACAAAAGTTCCAAATTCTCAAATATTTTTTCATCGGACCAATCCCACCATTTTAAGTGAAGCAAAAAATCAATCGTCTCATCGTCGAAACGCTTGCGAATGGTCCGAATGGGATTGCCTCCTACGATATGATAAGCGGGAACATTCTTTGACACAACCGAATTTGCCCCGACAATCGCACCGTCTCCGATATGAACGCCGGGCAGTATCGTCACATTTTGTCCTATCCAGACATCATTGCCAACGACGGTATCGCCTTTTAGCGGAAGCTCCTGCAAGGTAGGTGTTGCCCTCTCCCAACCGTTTCCCATAATATTGAACGGGTAGGTGGTAATGGAATTCATCCGGTGATTAGCGCCGTTCATGATAAACTCTACGCCTTTTGCTATGGCACAGAATCTTCCTATTATCAACTTATCACCCAAAAATTCATAGTGATGCGTCACATGCTTTTCAAAATTTTCCGCATCTTCAGGATCGTCATAATAGGTATAATCTCCGATGACAATATTCGGTCTTGTGACGACATTTTTGATAAAACAAACGCTTGGAATGTTTTCGCTAGGAAATTTTTGATTGGGATCCGGACCATATCGTTTCATAAAATACCTCTGAACTTTTTTCGAAATAAGACATAACGCCCCACACGATTAATCACGGGTACGAAAAATTCTTCATTTTGCTCCCTCGTAAAATGAGGAAGCAAACCCTTCGCCGAATGATCTGCATGGGACTTTATGAATCTAAAAAGAAAAAGAGGCAACCTTTTCCGAGATCAACCTCTTTTGCTTCAGGAGAACGGTCGAGCTTAAATCCGAACCACGCCATCGTGTGATAAAGCTTGGCGTTCACTGCATCTCTCCGATAATAAGGTGCAGGCACTACCTGATTGGTGGACCCGAGGGGAGTCGAACCCCTGTCCGAAAACCGATTCATACAGCCTTCTCCGAGCGCATTTTGTCTTTTGGATTCCCCTTATCGCACGCCGGCAAACAGGCTTGTGAAAAGAGTAGCTTTTTTGTTTATGACAGCTTCAAAAGCAAACGGGCTGTGCACATTTACCGCAAAATGACGCCCGAACGCAGGCCGCGGTGCTCCCGCGCCGGACGCGCCGCACTTAGGCGGCGAGTGCTACTTTTCTATTATTAGCGTTTATTTTTAAATTGAGATTGTTTAACGAGGTATCCCATCTCGGCTCGCTTACCGTACTGCAAGGCCCCCGTCGAAACCTTTACGGGCCCATATTTTCAGTTTCTTTGCCGTTCTCTCTCATAGCGCTCGATATCTCGCGCTTCCGCCTTTTTCGCCGCGTCCTCCCGCTTGTCATAAAGTTTTTTTCCTTTACAAACGCCGAGCTCCATTTTGACATTCTTGCCGGAAAAATACAAGGAAAGCGGCACTAGCGTATAGCCCTGTTGGCCAACTAACGCCTGAAGCTTCAAAATCTCACGCTTGTGCATCAAGAGCTTGCGCTCACGCAAGGGATCGCGGTTGAAAATATTGCCTTTTTCATACGGGCTAATATGAATTCCCGTCGAAAACAGCTCGCCATTTTTGATATAACAATAGGAGTCCTTGAGATTGACGCTTCCCTGCCTGAGACTTTTGACTTCCGTTCCAAAAAGCGCGATGCCTGCCTCATAAGTATCCTCGACGAAAAAATCATGGCGCGCTTTCCGGTTCTGCGCGATGGCTTTATTCTTCTTTTCCCCCATAATCTTCGCCTCGCTTTCCCCTAGAGTGTCAACAGTTTATCACAAATTTATACAAAAGTCAAGGAGTCAGCGGCGGCCATTCAACGACAAATGGCAGCAAAATTTTCCGATCTTTTCTGCCGTATTTCGAGAATTACCTCTCTTTCCCAATTGCTGCGCCCGGCCGTTCTTATTTCTTCTTTCGGGACATACTGTTGATATTATGAATGGTATTCTTAAACAGCGATTCGATTTTCCTGTCCATGGCGCAAACGGCGCCGCCCGTCGTCTCCTTTACGGGAAGCTTTCCGCCATCCTTTGCCAGAGTCTCCTTTTCTCCGCTCGGAGCTTCCTGCAGCTTCTTCGGCTCCATAGAAGGACGCATATACTCGATTTTGTTCTCTACCTCTGTTTTCTTCGCGCCAATTTCCATCGTCAGACGATTGAGACTATCTCGGATTTCCGCCGCAAACAGCATCACCTCGTCATAATAATCCGCCGCGGCGGTTTTATAATCGGCCTTTGCCTTACCGGTAATTTCATCGGACCTCGCCACCGCGTCACACCGGATTTTCTCCGCCTTTTTTTCCGCCTCCGCGATGATCTCGTCACTGCGGGCAAGCGCGCTTGTCACGATCTCTTCTGCGCTTTTGCCGGCGGCAGCCATGATTTTCTCCACCTTCTCACTCAACCGATCGCAAAGGGCGTCATCCGTTTCACTGTCGATTTTCCGAATCCCCACGGCGTCCTCCACAGCGGCGAGCTCCCCGCTTTTTTTGGCAAGCGCACACTCGAGCTCATGGATCCTTGCGGAAAGTCCCGCAACGGATGCTTTGAGCTGCGCCTCCATCTCGTCCTTCGCCTCCAAGGCCGTCTCTTTTTCCTTGATATCCGACAATGCCGCATACAGCTGACAAGCCATTTCATCCCGCTGCGCCGCGATTTGCTCCTTTTCCGTGCGCTCGTCCTGTGCCTCGCGCAAAAGCTTGCCCCGCTCGGTTTCCCATGCATCCGCACGGCGGGATGCCTGCTCCGCCATTTTCGCAATATATTCCTTCACATCGGTTTTGTTATAGCCGCTTATCGCATTCCGAAATGCCGTATTCTTTTCGTTTTCCATGATAGGCCTCCATGCGCTGTCTTTATTTTTATCATACCATACCCGCGCTTCATTTTCAAGAATAAACCGTAAAATATTGACAAAAATTCATCTCACAATTATAATAAGAAGCATTCACAGACAAGGGAGGATGACCTAGCATGAATTGGAAAAACGTGATGTTCACAGGAGACAGCGTCACCGACTGCGGCCGCGCACGTCCGGTGGGAGGATGCGGCTTTGACACCATCGGCAACAGCTATCTTTCGAGAATTTTTATTGACACATGGGCGGATATGCCGAATCATTCTATCCGGTATCTCAACTCAGCGACAAGCGGAAACACCTCGGATATGCTGCTCGCAAGATTTGACGAAGAGGTGCTGTCCTATCATCCGGCCTATGTATTCATCATGATAGGCATTAACGACGTTTGGCGTCACTTTGACAGCGGCGCGCTGCGGGAAGAACTGATTTATCCTTCGCAAACCGTTGCCAATATGGAAATCATGATCGAAAAAACGCAAAAAAGCGGCGCAGTTCCCGTTATTTTATCCCCGTTTTTTCTGGAGACTGACCGTAAAGACAAAATGCGGATGATGTGCGATGAAATCAACGCCGGATATCGGGCACTCTCGGAAAGCCATCACATCGGCTACATTGATATCCAGTCCGCACTGGATGCCTATGCGCAGGCGGTCGGCTCCTCGTATCTTCTCTCCGGCGATCGGGTTCACCCGAAGGCGCTCGGCTGCGCGCTGATCGCCAAAACCATTTACCGCCATCCGGCGTTCCGCGCCATCTTCGATGAATAACGGGATATTCCTGCCGGAAAAAGACCTTTGGGAAAGCTTGAAAGACACGACATTGCCGATTGTCATGTACGGTATGGGAAACGGTGCGGATAAAATTCTTGCCGTTCTTGCGGACAAGGGGATTACCGTGTCAGATTTTTTCGCCTCCGACGGATTTGTCAGAGGACATAGCTTTCACGGGAAGCGCGTACTCTCTTTTGAAGAAATCCAAAAAAAATATGCGAATTTTGTGATTCTGCTCGTTTTTGGCTCCTCGCAGCGCGGCGTCATAGAGCACATCTGCGCGCTTGCCGCAGAGCACCCTTTGTTTGCGCCGGATGTTCCCGTCTGCGGCGGCGAGCTTTTTGACGAAAAATTTTTCCGTAAAAACCGGGCCCTCTTCGAAGAGGCCCGCGCGCTGCTCTGCGACGAGCACTCCCGCCGTGTTTTCGACGACGTCATTTCTTATAAGCTCTCCGGCGATATCTCCTATCTTTTCGATGCCGACACGCCGAAAGAGGAAGCCTTTTCCCATCTTCTTCGCGGTAGCTACACGGCGTATGCCGACCTCGGCGCCTATACGGGCGATACCATAAAGGAAATGCTTACCCGCTTTCCGGGCATACGGAAAGTGATTGCATTCGAACCGTCCGCAAAACCGTTTCAAAAGCTTGCTGCTTATTGCGGGACGCTCGCAGATACCATGTGCCGTCTGTATCCTTTTTGTGCATGGGATAAAAAAACGGATAGGCTCTTCTCCGACGGCGGCGGACGCAATTCCGCGATCGAGCCGGATTCTTCCTCACCGGACAAAAAAACGGCAAGTGGCGCCAAACTGCATTCTGTCCCCTGCGATTCGCTCGATCACGCAGCAGAGCTGCACGGAGAGAGGCTGCTCATCAAATATGACGTGGAAGGCTCCGAACGGGAGGCATTTCTCGGCAGCCTTGAAACCATTGGACAGAATCATACAGAGCTTATCGTTTCGGCTTATCACAGAAGCCGCGATCTGTTTGAGCTTCCGCTCCTCATCCACGAAAAAATGCCGAATCACCGGCTGTTCCTGCGCAAGCATCCCTATATCCCTGCGTGGGATATCAATTTATACGTTTGCGCGCCCGAATAAAGACAAAATTTTGCAAAAAAATTCCGGCGCAGGTGGAATACGCCGGAAAGGCTTCTGTCAAAGAGAAAGTTTCTCCATCCCTCTCTCAAGGGATGCCTGATAATCTCCGTCAATCAGAATATACGGAGAACCATATTGCTGGCACTTTTTCAAATTGTCTGCATTCTCCGAAATCAAAGCGTCCATAGAAAGGTCGTCATCTTTCATGCGATGCTCGACTGTGCAGGCATGCGCCCGAATATCGGAAAAGTGCGAGAGAATATACGCCTCCGACATGATAAGACAAACATACGCAATGGACCCTCTTTCTTTTTCATCAAACGACGCTTTCCAGTCAAACGGGATATAGACGCCCTCTACGATCAAATTTTGCTTGTTCTCTAGCGCCGTTTTCACCATTTCACGCACAATCGGCCAAAGATACGTCTCAAGCGCCTCGTCGTCCTCCGGTGTCAGCGCCGTATTGCCGCTGCGGATAAGTCCCATTTTCAAATGGTCAATAGAAAAATACGGAAAATGATAGCTTTCCATCAATCTCTGCGCAAACGCAGTCTTGCCCGTATGCGTTGCGCCGGCAATCAAAATTACCATAGCTCTGTCCTTCCAGGAGCCGTTCAGAGCGCTGAAACGATAATGTCCGCGCCGTCCGACATGGAAAAATTTCCGAGACCGGCGGGAATAAAGACGCTTTCTCCCTTGCGCACAGACATCTCGCCCTCCCGCCATTCGAGTGTCGCGCTTCCGTCAAGACATAGCAAATGGACAAAGCTTTCCGTGCCCGCCGTCATAGAAAAAGCGCCCACCTTATGATACACCGTGAAGAATCCGCATTTTGCTAGCATCCCCTGCGCGGGATCGGATTCGGCGCGGCGGGACAGCGGCTCCGGAATTTTTTCAATGACCGCAAGCGCGTCCTCTACATGGAGCGCGCGCAGCTTCCCATCCGCGCCGCGCCGGTTGTAATCATAGACACGGTAGGTGATATTAGAATTTTGTTGGATTTCCGCAATCAAAAGCCCCCGGCAGATGGCATGCACCGTCCCCGACGGAATAAAATATACCTCTCCCTTTTTGACGGGGATATAGTTCATCATCTGCTCAAGCGTTCCCGCCGCTATGGCCGCCCGAAGTTCTTCTGTAGTATAGTGCCGTTTCAGTCCATAGATGATTTTCGCATCCGGCGCTGCGTCCACGATATACCACATCTCTGTTTTACCGAGATCGTCCGTATGAGCCGCCGCATATTCATCGTCAGGATGTACCTGAATAGAAAGGTCATCCGCGGCATCAATCAGTTTAATGAGAAGCGGGAATCGATCTCCATTCCAACCTGCAAAGACCTCGTCTCGGTGCACCGCGAGATATTCGGAAAGAGGCTTTCCGTCATATGCTCCCCCGCAGATGGTGCAGGTTCCGTCAGGACGGTCAGCGAGCTCCCACGACTCCGCGATTTTTTCGCCCGGGATTCCTTTCCCGTATTCGCGCGCGAGCCGTTCTCCTCCCCAGATAATCTGTTTTTTCACCGAACAAAGCTTCAATGGTTCCATGATTTTCTCCTCTTCGTAAATGACAAATCCATTATTCTGATTATAGCAACGAAACGAAAAAAAATCAACCTCCAGAAAGGAAAAGGCCGGATTTTTCTATTCCGGCCGAAAGAGCCGACTTTATGACAAGTAAAATGAACGATCACTACCCTGCATTTCCCTTTCCTCTTCCGTTTCTGCTCGACGGAGCAACCGGTACCGAGATGATAAAAGCCGGCATGCCAACCGGTGTTTGCCCCGAAAAGTGGATTCTTGAGCATCCGGAAACGCTGATCGATCTCCAACGCCGCTATATCGCCGCAGGCTCGGACGCAGTGCTCGCCCCCACCTTCGGCGCCAACCGGACGGTTCTTTCCCGATATTCGCTAGCGAATGAAACCATTCCGATGAATGCCGCGCTCGCCGCTCTGTCCCGGAGGGCTGCTGGAAAGCATGGGCTGGTCGGCGGGGATCTGTCTCCAACAGGAGATTTTCTTTATCCTTCCGGGAATACGGATTTTGATGAGCTTGTCTCGGTTTATGCGGAGCAGGCCTCAGCACTTTCCCCAACCGTTGATTTCTTTTTTCTCGAAACCAACATGGACCTTGCCTGCGTGCGCGCCGCTGTGCTCGGGATTCGGGAGGTTTCAAAAAAACCCGTATTTGTCACCATGACGGTAACGGACAGCGGCAAAACCATGTCCGGTGACACGCCGGAAGCTTGTCTTGTCACGCTCTCAGAACTTGGAATTTCTGCTTTCGGACTCAACTGTTCGACGGGACCGGAAGAAATGGCACGATATATCACGCCCCTGCTCCCGCTCTCTCTTGCGCTTGGAATCCCGCTCATTGCCAAGCCGAATGCCGGCACAGAATCCTCCGGCACGAAAGGTCCCGATGCCTTTGCCGACGCATGTGCGCGGATGCTCTTGTCCGGCGTTGGCATTCTCGGCGGATGCTGCGGAACGGATGAGCGCCATATCGGAGCGCTGAGGGAAATTCTCGACCGGTGGGACCCGGATACATTTCCGACAGGCCTCGCCCTTCCGGATGTGGGGGCCATGGCGGCGACCGCACGGCAAGTTGTGTATATTCCACAGACTTCTCTGCCGTCCCCGCTTGATCCGAGCGAGGACTTTCTCGATGACGCCGACGAAATGGCGGAGAAGCTCGGCTTTCTCTATATACGCCTGAATTCGCGCGAGACGGCAGATACCGTTCTGGAGGCCACGCCGTTTCTTCCGGCACCGCTTTGCCTTTGTGGAAGCGCGGATGCCATCGCGTATTTCCGAAAACGTTTTTGCGGCGTGGCGCCCGTTATTTGATTGCTTTCAAAATTTCATGATTCTGATCTGTACAAATCAAATACACATATACGCCGTCGGCATACACGACGGCGTCTTCTTTTTTCTCCGCGCGCCGTCGGCAAAGATTCATCACCTCTTCCCTGTGTGATCGATCACAAATTTTTATGACAACGATTTCATGCTCAGTAAAATGGCGGGAAAAGTAAACGGCGCAGGAGGTGACATATTCAAATGCCGGCACGCCATGGCCGTCAGAAAACATACGCTCAATCAGTGAATCGGTAAGCGGATATTCAGCATTCTCAGCATCACTGTACACAACGCCGCAAGGAAGCTCGAAACGGGACAGTATTTTCCGCAGTACCTGCTCCGCATCTCCCCTATCTTCTGACAGAGGTGATGCACAGGAAACCAAAAATACCGCTGTTAAAATAAGGAGCAAAACACGAAATTTCATAAAAAAATCACTCTCCCGCTTCATTTTATGACGGGAAGAGTGATTTTATTTCAGATATTTCCGGATTTTATTCCGGTATTTTTTCAAATAAATCAAAACAAGGCGCGTATAGAGAACGTCACAGACAATAACCACGACGTTTGCCAAAATCAGATAAGCTGCCATCATCCATCCAGCAGAAAGCCCGAACCGGTTTTCTGTCGTGAAGCCAAGCAGCTCCCATCCGAAATACCCGACCGTGACCGCCGCCGCATTAAAAAGAACGAGCTTGGGTATCCATGACACCCATTTTCCGAGCCGTTCAAACAGAAACTTGGTCACCGGCATATACCCGAAAAGCGCCGTATAAAGGAGCGCCGGCGCCTTATTCGGGAGCAGCAGAAGCGATAAGATGGCAGTGAGCAGCCACACTGCCGCCGCCCACGAATATCCAATCTCCGCCACGCAAAACAGAATCAAGAAAGAAGCAAGAATGGAAACAGAGATGTCCAGCACATTGACAAGCGCGCCAAGATACAGAATGACAACGCCGAGCGCCGCAAGCAAGGCGCAAAGAGTGATTCTCGTCGTTTTTTTCATCGTGATTAACAGCAAGATATAAGATCGCCACCGCAGCATTCACAGCAGCAGTCGGCGCAAAGAAGTCCGCCGCAAAGATTGCAGACGGCGTCGTCATTGCGTGCGCGTCGTGTTGTCGACGTGTGATTCCGGATATTATCCGCCGCCACACGATACTCATCGTTCGAGGGATCCATCCGGCACGCGTTGTCAAAATACTTCGCGGCCTCAAAATACCATCCCCGTCCGGCAAAGACACAGCCTTTCAGGTAATACCACTCAGCATTTCGTTCTCCTGCCGGGACAGAGTTGAGCTGAATATCCGCTTCGTAATAATTCTGCTGGGCAATATAACTGCGAATGCTGGAAAAGCCCCCATAGCCTGAACCTCCGCTCTCAGAGCCTCCATAATAAGAGCCATCGCTAGAGGACGAAGTCTTTCGCATCTTCTGAATCGCTTCATATGCCTCGTTGATTTCTTTCATTTTCTCGTCGGCAAGCTCGGAAAGAGGCGTATTGGCATAATTGTCAGGATGATATTTTCTCGCAAGCTCACGATAAGCCTTTTTGACTTCCTCATCGCTTGCATTTCGGTCAATGCCAAGCACTTTATAGGGATCCTTCGCCACTTATTTCCTCCTTTCCGAGCGCCATGGAAAGCGCGCTTTCCATGCCGTCGTCAATAATATTTTCTATACATCTGCGCAGCAACAAGCGATCGCCAAAGTCGATAAGAGCAACCGCCCGGGCGGTCGCTTCCGCCTCCATGGACAAAACGCCGCGCATCATATTTTTTTTGAACTCCGTCATTTGCGCCTCGTCCGGAAATGCCAACAGAAACGGATTATAGGCGCCGGTTCTGCGGTCATCGGAGCAGTCGCAGACGGCATCGACAAGATAAACCCATCTTCCCGTATGAAGCCCAATTTCCTCTGCGATGGCGGCCTCTCTTTTTTCAAGCCCGTGGGAAAGCAAAGCGCCTAACATTCTGCCGAAGCTGTCCGCCGGCATATCAGGGACCGGACACCGATCCTTTTCCAATGCGGCAATTTCCTCCATGGCCGCACGGATAATCTCTTCGATTTCCTGATAGGCACGCCGTGCCTTGCGCTTCATGCCGCCCGCATAAGGGGAGAGCGTCATGGCCGAAAGCCGCTTGAATCCTCTTTCATCCGCCATAGTGTCCCGAATCTTATAATAGACGAGGAGTGCGCTCACATACGCTGTATATTCTAACGACGGGTTATCACACATCACGGGGCGGGTACGCATCGGATGGGCAGCACAGCGTTTCCGCTTGATGAGAACATCCTCACCCGAAAGCGCAAGCCTCACCAACGCAAAAAAAGTCATGTCATAACTGAGCGTCGCGCGGGAAATCTCTCCCGTATGCTTTTTCATGGAACGACAGAGTCCGCAATAAACGCTTTTATAGTATTCATATTCCTTGACCCGCAGGTTCGGAATAAAGGGTTTTACAAAGCCAAACACAAAAGCAACCGTTTAGGAACCGCTGTAAAGGCTTGCCCAATAC
This sequence comes from Clostridiales bacterium, assembly GCA_003150035.1. Lineage (GTDB taxonomy): Bacteria > Bacillota > Clostridia > Oscillospirales > CAG-272 > QALR01. The sequence continues at coordinate 122,332 of QALR01000007.1, read as the reverse complement.
TGCTGATAATACAGGTCCGCATAGGTGGAAAGGAACGTATCCTGCATCGTGTATTCCGCCGCGATGGCCGTATCTACTGTGATCTGGTCAAAGAAAGTCTCAATATAATTTTCGTATTTATCGAGCATTACCGTATCTTCATAGTCCTCGAACAGCTCAAGGTATTTCTCATCCTCGTATACGTTCGGCTTGAGTTCCACTCTCTTGATGATATACTGATATCTGTCGCTGTTGACACTGATGACCTCGTCTGTATATTCGCCGATTTCAAGGTCCTCGATTTCAGCGGTCACGGTGCTGTTGATAAAGGTGCCATCCTTCAGAACGAACATTCCCTCCGGAAATTCCACGGAATAATAGGCGTCGGAATACTCTGCTATCATATCTTCAAAGCTTGCCCCGTCTGCCAGTTCATCCAGGATAAGCTGACCGAGCGTCTGCTTCTCTTCCTTTTCTTCTGTGGTGAGCTCTTCCGTTTCATACGCCTCGGTCTCCACTTCGTTGCCTTCGTCATCCTCCTCCGTCGCAATGACGCGATTGCCGTCCTCGTCACGCACCACTTTATTTTCCATATCCAACATGATAAACTGATAGCCGACATAATTTTCGGTGTAATAGGTTTCCAAATCCTCATCTGTCACGGCATATTCCCCGTCCTCCCCACAAAGGAAATCAGAAACCGCCTCGGAGCGGGACACCATCATCATATAAATGTTATAATAATCTGCCGCCGTATAGCCGAAATACTGCTTATATGCGCCTCTTCCGCCATAAAGCTCATTCTGCGTATTGATATTGGACTTATATCCGTCAATCGTATCCTCAGAAATAGTAAGTCCATAAATATCAAAAAGATACTTTTCCACCAGAACGGCTTTCGTCTGATCCAAAATCAGGTTCTTATAAAATGTCTCGTATGTCTCGCCATCCTCTGTTTCGGTGCCCCAGAAAGAGGCATCAGTGTTTCTCGTCACCAGGCTTGCGCAGCAGATGTCGAGCTTTTTGATTTTCATCAGCAGATCGAACTCATCGGTATCAATCGTATAGGTCTTTCCGTCTATCGTCAAAGACATCAGCGTCCGTGCCGATCCGCAGCCGGCAAGCATCGAAACGAAAATACATGCGACAAGCGCAGCGGCCAAAAGCTTCAGAATCAAACTTCGTTTTTTCATTTTTCAATCTCCTTAAAATGTTTGTCATGCGAAAAACCAACCGGACAGGCGATTTTCATTTCAATATTATACATGGCAAACGAAAAAAAATCTACACTTTTTTTGATTTTATTTGTATATAATTTTTTAACAAACCGTCAAGAAAGGTAAAAATAGGCTCCCCGCGGCGTCCCCTACACAAAACATGCGGCCTGTCCGTCGGCTTTATGATAATCCGCCCGGGATATATCCCCCCGAGCTCAGACCAGGCAAGCACATCCAGCTCTTTCGGATAAACCACAACGTCATTTTGCTTTTCGTCAATTTGAAGAAAGCCGCATTCGCACGCCATCTCCCGCACAAGAGAAATGGAAAGAAGCGTTTCCACCGATGCAGGCAAGTCCCCGTACCGGTCAAGCAGCTCATCCGCAATATCGTCCACATCCTTTTCGTTTTCAATCGACGCGATTTTCTTGTAAATATCGATTCGCTGCGCTGCCGATGGGATATAGCTTTCCGGTATATAGCAGTCTCTGCCGATGTTGATAACACATTCGATTTTCTCCTTTGGCTTCATCCCCTTCTCCTCTAAGACCGCTTCATTCAGGATCTTCAGATACATATCATAGCCGACGCTTTCCATATGGCCGTGCTGTCTTGCGCCGAGCACATCTCCGGCGCCGCGGATTTCCAAGTCACGCAGCGCGATTTTGAAGCCGGAGCCGAACTCCGTAAAATCCCGGATGGCTTGAAGGCGCTTAGCCGATACGTCGGTGAGCACTTTTCCTGCGGGATAGGTAAAATACGCATATGCGCGTCTGGCGGATCGCCCGACACGCCCGCGGATCTGATGAAGTTGGGAAAGTCCCATTCGGTCGGCGTTTTCAATAATCAAGGTATTGGCATTCGGAACATCGACGCCCGTTTCAATAATGGTCGTACAGACAAGGATATCGATCTCTCCATCCACGAGTGCCTGCCAGATATCGGCAAGTTCATCCTTTTCCATCTGTCCGTGCGCAAAACGGACAACCGCCTCCGGAAACCGACTCGCAATCTTCGCCGCCTTCTCACGAATCGTTTCCACTCGGTTATACAGATAAAAAACCTGCCCGCCTCGGTGAAGCTCGCGTCTTATCGCCTCAAAAATCACAATGTCGTCGTGCTCCAATACATAGGTCTGTACCGGAAGACGGTCCCCTGGCGCCTCGTCAAGCACGGACATATCCCGAATGGAGGTCATCGCCATATTGAGCGTGCGCGGGATCGGTGTCGCCGTCAGCGTCAGCACATCCACATTTTTGGAAATTTGCTTAAGCTTTTCCTTATGAGCGACGCCGAAGCGCTGCTCCTCGTCGATAATGACAAGCCCAAGGTCATGGAATGCCACATCAGAGGAAAGCAGGCGGTGCGTTCCGACAATGATATCGACATCGCCGCGGCGCAGGGCGCGCAGCGTCGCATCCTGCTCTCCGGCCGATTTAAAGCGTGAAAGATAGGCCACCTTAACCGGAAAACCGCGCATCCGTGCGGAAATGGTACCGTAATGCTGCATCGCAAGAATGGTGGTAGGAACCAGAATCGCCACCTGCTTGGAATCAAGCACCGCCTTGAACGCTGCGCGAAGCGCGACCTCTGTCTTGCCGAATCCGACGTCTCCGCAAAGCAGACGATCCATCGGGACCGGCTTCTCCATATCCTTTTTGATGTCGTCGGCAGCGATAAGCTGCGCGTCCGTCTCCTCATATTCAAAGGTAGACTCAAATTCCCTTTGCACATCATCGTCCGGCGAAAAGGCAAAGCCGGGGCGGCGCAGCCTCTCGGCATAGAGCGCAATCAGCTCTTTTGCCATACTCCTCACTTCACTGCGCACACGGGCCTTGGTTTTGTTCCACTCCGTCCCGCCGAGTCTGGAAAGCTTCAGCGTTCCGTTTTCCGCGGCGGCTCCGATATATTTGGAAACGGTGTCGATCTGCTCGCACGGAACATACAGCACGTCCGTGCCGGAGTATTGGATTTTAATATGGTCGCGGCGCACGCCGTCATAATTTTTAATGCTTTCCAGCCCGCGATAAATGCCGATGCCATGGACCTCATGGACGACATAATCTCCGACCTCAAGGTCGGCATAGGACAGAATCTTTTCTTTGTTGGCGGAGGACGCTTTGGCATTTTTTGCGGCGCGGCGGCGAATCGCTTTTTCCGTTTTCGTTCCGCCGGAGCAAAGAGAGATACAAACAAATTTTTCAGCCGGCATCTCAAAGCCACGGCTGTCAAAGACGGTCACCGTCACCGTGCCCGGAACCGCATCTGCCTCCGGCGCGGAAGAATACACGCAAGGAATGTCATTTTCCGAAAGCATAGCCGTCATAGTCTGTGCCTCGGCTTCGTTTTCACAAAGCAGCAATACCGTGTATTTCCCTCGCAGATAAGCCGCAATATCCTCTTTCAGCAAGGAAAAATCCCCGGAAACGGAAGGAGTGGGACGCACGGAAAAAGAATACATGCCGGCAAGCTTGCCCGGGTATTGAGAGACAAAATTGTTGACAAGAAGTGCCCCTCGTCCTTCAAAAAAGGCAAGCAGATGAGAACTTTCCGCGGAAAACGTGCAATACTTAGGAAGAAGAAGTCCGGATTTCAGCAGCTCGCCCGTGGTTTCCCTCATATGTGCCTCATCCGCGCGAAGCCTGTCAAGAATCGCCGGCGTTTCCACCGCAAGCGTCAGCGTGTCCGGCCCAAAATAATCGAGCAGCGTGGTCTTTTCCGGATAAATGTAGGAAATATATTTGTCGGAAAAAGAAATCTCTATGCCGGTTACGAGCGCCTCATATTCGTGCATAAGCGAGGAGGCGGCTTCCGGCGACCCCGCCTTCTCCGCTGCCGCCCGAATCAGCGAGGCAAGGCTCTTCTTTTTTTCCTCGGAAATCAGGATTTCTCTGGCACAAGTGATCATCACCTGAGAGAGATTCTCCGTCTTTCTCTGTGTCATGACGTCAAAATAGCCGATCTGGTCGATCTCATCTCCAAAAAGCTCCATGCGCACAGGAGAAGATAGGTGCGGCGGGAACACATCGATAATTCCGCCGCGGATGCTGAACTGCCCTTTTCCGTCCACAAGGTCAGAGCGCACATAGCCCGCCTGCGAAAGAAACGCGGCAAGCGCATCCATGCCGACCGTATCGCCGACACACAGCATTCTCGTCGATGCCCTCAGTGTTTCCTCCGGAATGGTATAAGAAAGCGCAGCCGTGGGCGTCGTGATGACCGCGTCAAGCCTCCCTTCCACAAGCTCCGTCAAAGCAGCGATGCGCTCATGCTCTAGCTCATGGGAGGAAACAATATGATAAAGCACAGGATCCCGTTCCGGATAAAGAGCGACACGAAGCCCAAACGAGGACAGCGCAGAAAAAAGACGCGCGGCGCCTTTCTCATCCGGTGCCATGACAAGCGCAGGACGGCCCCCTTCTTCGTCATAAACACAAGCGGCGAGGAATGCGTCAAGCGCCCCCTCGCAAAGTCCCGTCACAAGCGACGGATACCGTCTCGCAGCACGTTTCTGCGCGCGAAACGCCTTGATAATCTCTCCGTATTCCCGATTTTTCCGAATACAGTCAAGAAGAAGATTCATATGTTTTCCCTTTCCTGTTTTGGCAGGACGATCATTTCGTAACATTCAGCATCCTCAGGCGCGCCAATCGCAAACGCCGCAAAAAAGGCGCACCGGACAGGATTTCTTTATGCGCCATGATAGCACGTCCGCAAAAATCCTGCTAAAATCGGCGTCAGCCTCCGTTATAGAGACACATGGCGCGTTCAAAATCTCCGGCAATCATCAGCTCCAACGCATGATATACGTCGTCAAAGCGTGACGCCAAGGTTTTTCGATCGGCCTCGGAAAATTTCCCCGTCACCCATGCCGCAAGATCATACTCCGCAGACGGTTTTTCTCCGATTCCAAGGCGGATACGCGGAAAATTTTCGCTGTCTAGCATACCGATGATGCTTTTGAGCCCGTTATGGCCGCCGGCGCTTCCGCTGCGGCGGATTCGAAGCTTTCCCAGTGCCTGTGTAATATCGTCGCAAAGCACAATGACATGCTCCGGCGGGATTTTATAATACTCCGCCGCAGCCGAGATGGCAATCCCGGAAGCGTTCATATAGGTCTGCGGCTTCATGAGAAGTACGGCCCTGCCGCCGATTCCGGCGTCACCGCAGAGCGCATCAAATTTTGCCCGGTTGACTTTTGCGTTCAGCCTTTGCGCAAGATGGTCAAGCGCCATAAAGCCGGCATTATGGCGCGTGGCGGCATAATCCTTTCCCGGATTTCCCAGTCCTGCCACAATATATTCCGGCTTGCCCGCCGGCATTCTCATAGATTTGATTTTTTGGAACAGCTCTTCTATCGGCATTGTCATCCTCCATGCCGTACGCGCCTTACCCCTAGCAAGACACGGATTTTTTATCTTTCTGTAAAAATTAGCCACGGAATTTTTACCATGTCGGTATTATTTTACACATAAAATAGAATTTTTGCAAGATGCTTTTTTACCCGCTTCTCCGGATTTGTGTATTTTTTTTTATTTTTTATAAATTTTTTATAAAAAGTGTAGATATCGCCGAAAGTTTGTGTTATAATACCGTATCGGAAAGGTTTTATTTCAAATTTTAACCACTAAAACCAAAAAATCTCGGAGGTAAAACAACAATGGCAAAAAAATACGTCTACCTATTTACCGAGGGCAATGCGAACATGCGCGAGCTTCTCGGCGGTAAAGGCGCAAACCTTGCTGAAATGACAAATCTGGGTCTTCCGGTTCCGCAGGGCTTCACCATTACAACGGAAGCCTGCACGCAGTACTACGAGGACGGGCAGCAGATCAACGATGAAATCATGGCGCAAATCATGGAATACATCGAGAAAATGGAAGCTATCACCGGCAAAAAATTCGGCGACCTGGAAAATCCGCTTCTTGTTTCCGTCCGTTCCGGCGCAAGAGCTTCTATGCCCGGCATGATGGATACCATTCTGAACCTCGGCCTCAACGAAGAAGTGGTTGAGGTCATGGCGAAAAAATCCGGCAATCCCCGTTGGGCTTATGACTGCTACAGAAGATTCATCCAAATGTATTCCGACGTCGTCATGGAGGTCGGCAAAAAATATTTCGAGCAGCTCATCGACAAGATGAAAGAGGAAAAAGGCGTGACGCAGGACGTAGAGCTTACAGCTGAGGACCTCAAAACGCTCGCAGAACAGTTCAAAGCGGAGTATAAAGCAAAAATCGGCGCGGATTTCCCGAGCGATCCCAAGGAACAGCTCATGGGCGCCATCAAGGCTGTATTCCGTTCGTGGGATAATCCCCGCGCAAACGTATATCGCCGTGACAACGATATTCCTTATTCCTGGGGTACTGCCGTCAACGTTCAGATGATGGCGTTCGGCAACCTTGGCGAAACCTCCGGAACCGGCGTCGCCTTTACGCGCGATCCCGCAACCGGTGAAAAGAAGCTCATGGGCGAGTTCCTGATGAATGCACAGGGCGAGGACGTTGTCGCCGGTGTGCGCACCCCGATGCCGATTTCCAAAATGGCGGAGATCATGCCGGAGGTATTCGAGCAGTTCCAGACCATTTGCAAAACCCTTGAAAATCATTATCATGATATGCAGGACATGGAGTTTACCATCGAGGACAGACATCTTTATATGCTCCAGACCCGCAACGGCAAGAGAACAGCCAAGGCTGCGCTGAAAATCGCATGCGACCTTGTGGATGAGGGTATGATCACGGAAAAACAGGCGGTTCTCATGATTGACCCCCGCAATCTGGATACCCTTCTCCATCCGCAGTTCGACCCCAAGGCGCTCAAAGCCGCCAAACCTGTTGCCAAAGCGCTTGCGGCTTCCCCCGGCGCCGCCTGCGGTCAGATCGTCTTTACAGCGGATGACGCGAAAGCTTGGAAGGCAGCCGGCAAAAAAGTCGTCCTGGTGCGTCTGGAAACCTCTCCCGAAGATATTGAGGGCATGAAGGCTTCCCAGGGCATTCTTACCGTGCGCGGCGGCATGACCTCCCATGCGGCGGTTGTTGCCCGCGGCATGGGAACCTGCTGCGTTTCCGGCTGCTCAGACATCAATATGGATGAAGAAAACAAGCAATTCGTTCTGGCAGGTAAAACCTACCATGAGGGAGATTATATCTCGATCGACGGCTCCACCGGTAATATTTACGACGGGGAGATCCCAACGGTTGACGCCACCATCGTCGGCGAATTCGGCAGAATCATGGCTTGGGCAGACAAATACCGCAAGCTTCAGGTCAGAACCAACGCCGATACGCCGCGTGACGCGAAAAAGGCGTTTGAGCTCGGCGCCGAAGGCATCGGTCTTTGCCGCACGGAGCATATGTTCTTCGACGGCGACAGAATCGCGGCCATCCGTGAGATGATTTGCTCCGACACAGTCGAGCAAAGAGAAGCCGCGCTCGAAAAGCTCCTTCCGATGCAACAGGGAGATTTCGAGGAGCTGTATGAAGCCATGGAAGGCCGCCCGGTCACCATCCGCTTCCTCGATCCCCCGCTTCACGAGTTCGTGCCGACAGAAGAAAAAGACATTGAGCTGCTCGCCCAAAGTCAAGGCAAAACCGTTGCCGACATCAAAGCGATCATCGTTTCCCTGCATGAGTTCAATCCGATGATGGGACACCGCGGCTGCCGTCTGGCCGTTACCTATCCGGAAATCGCAAGAATGCAGACAAAAGCTGTCATTCGTGCCGCTATCAACGTGAAGAAAAAACATCCGGACTGGAATATCGTTCCGGAAATCATGATTCCGCTTGTCGGTGAGCTCAAGGAGCTGCATTATGTCAAGGGCGTCGTCTGCGAGACGGCAGATGCAGAAATCGCAGCGGCAGGCTCCGATATGCACTACAAGGTCGGAACCATGATCGAAATTCCGCGCGCTGCCCTGACAGCGGATGAAATCGCGAAAGATGCGGAATTCTTCTCCTTTGGCACCAACGACCTGACCCAGATGACGTTCGGCTTCAGCCGAGATGACGCGGGCAAGTTCCTTGGCGCTTACTATGAAAAGAAGATTTATGAAAACGATCCGTTTGCTAAAATCGACCAGAACGGCGTTGGCAAGCTTGTTCAGATGGCATGCGAGCTCGGGCGCAAAACGCGTCCTGACATCAAGCTCGGAATCTGCGGCGAGCACGGCGGTGATCCTTCCACGGTAGAATTCTGCCACAGAATCGGACTCACCTATGTGTCCTGCTCTCCGTTCCGCGTACCGATTGCAAGACTCGCTGCGGCACAGGCTGCTATCAAGGACGAAAAATAAAAAACGTGTTTCTAAAATACCCGCAACGTTTTGCGGGTATTTTCCTTTGTAACGGCTTCTCGTTTGCACCATTCCGGCGCACACAGACTTTTTGGGAAAAACACAGCGTTTACTCTTTACAATCCAGCGAAGGAATGATATAATAATCGGGAAAAACAGCAAAAGAGGTTCCATAACGGAGGCAACATATGTTTCAGATTCTCAAAAAACGCTACCTGAATGAAGCGAAAACCACCTTGGAAATGGTGATAGAGGCTCCGCTTGTCGCAAGGAAATGTCTTGCAGGGCAGTTCATCATCTTCCGCATCGATGAATTTGGTGAGCGCATCCCGCTCACGATTGCAGATTATGACCGTGAAAAGGGCACCGTAACCATCATGTTCCAACCGGTTGGCGCCTCCACCAAGAAGCTTGCCGCGCTTTCCGAAGGCGACACGATTCTCGATTTTGCCGGGCCTCTTGGAAAGCCTTCCGAAGTCGAGGGCTTTTCCCGCGTCGCTGTAGTAGGAGGCGGGGTCGGCTGTGCCATCGCCTATCCTGTCGCCAAGGCTTTGCATGAGGCGGGAGCCGAGGTCGATATGATCGCGGGCTTCCGCAGCCGCGATATCGTCATTCTTGAGGAGGAAATGCGCGCCTGCTCGAATCTGTATATCACGACGGACGATGGCTCCTACGGTGAAAAAGGCTTCACGACCAATAAATTAAAGGACCTGATTGACTCCGGCATCCATTACGACAGAGTCGTGGCGATCGGTCCCGCACCTATGATGAAATTTGTCTGTGCGGTCACAGAGCCGTATGGAATCAAAACCATCGTCTCTCTCAATCCCATTATGATCGACGGAACCGGAATGTGCGGCGGATGTCGCGTTGTAGTAGACGGAAAAACGCAGTTTGCCTGTGTGGACGGTCCGGAATTTGACGGACATCTTGTGGATTGGGATGAGCTCATCAAACGGAACAGTTTTTATAAAGAGGAAGAGGCGGCACATCTGTGCCGTCTGACAGGAGGTATGCGTCATGGCTGATATGAGTCCCATCAAAACACCTATGCCGGAAGCGGACCCGGTGCGCCGCGCCGGCAACTTTGAAGAGGTCGCGCTCGGATATTCCGAAGCAGACGCAAAAGCCGAGGCGGCAAGATGCCTCGACTGCAAAAACGCCCCCTGCATGAAAGGATGTCCTGTTGGCGTACATATTCCCGATTTTATCCGGGAAATCCGAAACGGCAGTTTTGGCAAGGCCTATGAGGTGATCCATTCCACCAATCTGCTTCCTGCTATCTGCGGCAGAGTTTGTCCTCAGGAAAACCAGTGTGAGGGCAAATGCGTCCGCGCGATTAAGGGGGAATCCGTCGGCATCGGGGCGCTTGAGCGCTTTGCGGCAGACTATCACAGAAAACAGAAAAAGAGCGAGATGGCCCCCCCGCAGGGAAACAGACATAGAGTCGCCGTGGTCGGATCCGGCCCATCGGGACTCACCTGCGCCGGCAGCCTTGCCAAAATGGGCTATGACGTAACCATATACGAGGCATTTCACAAGGCGGGCGGCGTTCTCGTGTATGGGATTCCGGAATTTCGTCTGCCAAAGCAAATCGTGGAGGAGGAAATCGAAGGACTTAAGGCGCTCGGCGTGTCCATCGTCACAGACGCCATCATCGGACACACTCTTTCCGTAGATGACCTTTTTTCCGACGGCGCCGAAGCGGTTTTCATCGGCAGCGGAGCGGGACTTCCGCAGTTTATGGGAATCCCCGGCGAAAATCTGCTCGGGGTATTCTCTGCCAACGAATATTTGACAAGAATCAATTTGATGAAGGCCTATCTCCCCGAATATGACACGCCCATTAAAAAGGCAAGCCGCATTGCTGTTGTCGGCGGCGGCAATGTCGCGATGGACGCCGCGCGGTGCGCAAAACGTATGGGCGCCGATGAGGTTACTATCGTTTACCGGCGTAGTATGGAGGAGCTTCCCGCAAGGCGCGAGGAGGTCCATCATGCCATGGCAGAAGGAATTGAATTCCGGCTGCTATGCAATCCCACAAGGATTTTAGACGATGGAAACGGCCATGTGAGAGGGGTGGAATGCATCGAAATGGAGCTTGGCGAACCGGACGCTTCCGGCCGCAGAAGGCCCATTCCCAAAAAGGGGTCCGAGTTTACACTAGATGCAGACGCCGTCATTATCGCCATCGGAACGGTACCGAATCCGCTGATCAAATCCACAACTTCCGGGCTTGTAACCAACCCCAAGGGCTGCATCGTAGCAGATGAAACGGGCAGGACTTCCCGTCCCGGCGTATTTGCCGGCGGAGACGCCGTGACAGGCGCCGCAACGGTAATTCTTGCCATGGAGGCGGGGAAAAAAGCGGCGGCGGCCATCGATGAATATCTGCGCAAAGGATGAATTCCAATCAGGGGTGACAAAGTCATGGAGTATAAAGTCAATGACCGCAACCTGAACGCTTCCCTTTTTCTTCCGTTTGTCAATCAAATATGGAAGGGCGATTACGATATCGCCAGAACAGAGGAGGCGCTGTCAAAAACATGCAATATTACGGCATACGACGGCGATATGCTGGTCGGCTGTCTTCGTATTCTCACCGATGGCTATTTTTTCGGAACCATAACAGAGCTTTTGGTTCTTCCGGAATATCGGAGTCAGGGAATCGGAAGCAAGCTCCTTTCACTGGCCAAAGACAATACGCCGACAATGTTATATTTCGGAGCGCAGCCGGGGGCAGAGGAATTCTATGAAAAAAACGGATGCAAAAAAAGTTTGCCGTCTTATATAATAGAAAAGGACAATCGATTTGTCCTATAGAAAACGGGCGAGCCGTATCGGTTCGCCCGTATTTTTCTATTTTCCGGCTCAGTTGCAGCAGCAGCAAAGCACGATGACCGCAATAACAATAATCCAAAGGCAGTTGTTATTGTCGAAAAGATTGCACAGACAGTTCATAAAAATTTCCTCCCTTCGCCAACGGTGTCAGCAAAATATGAACGCTAAATCTTTGTTTTTCATAGGAAGAAACCGTGGTGGATTTCCCCTACCTGTTACCATATTATGAGGGAGGCATTTTTTTGTGACGGGATTTTTCAGTGACTTCTGCGGTCGGGCTTTCTCTTGGCTCGTCTGGATGCACCAATGGCAAATCCAATTCCAAAAACAAGCAGACAAAAAACCAAATTGATATACACTTCAAAAAGACTTAAAGGAAGTACCATATAAAGAGTCGTTCCAAAGAAACCGAACATCCCCATGCCAAGTCCCCCGATAAGCTCCGCGGCATTCAGAACCGCCTCGGTCCCGGTAAAGGCTGCAATGACACAAAGCACCGTATAGACAATGCCGCAAAAAATCGGAAAAGCATTGGCAATCAAAACAGATTTCAAAAACATCACGCCGCATCTTGCAAACAAAGCGCCGCATATTCCCCATACACCAATGGCAGCAAGAAAGACAAGAATACCCAAAACAGCAAAATTCTCCGTCTGTCCGGCCGACATCAGCAAAAGGTACAAGCCCACAGAAAGAATCGGAAGCAGCGCCAACCAATAGACCATCTTGCCCGAGCCTTTGTTCCGTTGCGGCTTTCCCGTATTTTTACTAAAATTCCTCCCGGCATCGATCGTAGATTTCATATACATATCCTTTCTTATGACCAGCCGTAATGGCTTAGATTTCTATAACATCATTCAGCGCAAATGCGTAAAGATAGGTGTGAGAAGGTAAGATCCCAAACAGCTTTTCGCATGCCATTCGATAATAACCAAGCTGCCTTGTATGACGCTCTTTCAGAACATTCTCTACATAAGTACGCGAAGCAGACGAGGAAAAAGAATCCGTTTTATAATCCACAAGAATCAACTCATCCGCCTGGTTAAAGTAGGCACAGTCAATAACCCCTTGCACAAGCAGCTCTTCTCCCTCAAAAGTCTCCTCACTCTCCGATGAAAACAAGGAGATTGGATATTTAATCAAAAAACGCTTCTCTCTGTAAAGTCGCTTTGCCGCCATCATTTCCCCCGCAATCCTGTTCATAAAAAACGCCTCAAGCCTTGCTATATCCATTTTCGCTTTATCGGAAGCAAAAAGAAACTGCTTCTCTATCAGCCGGTCGATTTCGGTCTCGACTCCAAATGTTCTTACGTTTTCGAAATCACAAAACTGCATAAAGGTATGCATAGCAGTTCCCCTCTCCGCCGCTGTCACCGCTTCAGCCGGCTCTCTCATGAGAAAATGCGGCATGGTAACCGCCGCGGGCACCGACGATTCCATCTCTGCACCATCCATGTCATCCAGCACGTCCGGATAAAGCTTGGAGACAGCCAGCTTAGATGGAATTTTAGACATCCGGCGGTACGGATAAACGAAATCCAGTCGCTCAGCCACTTGCTTTTTTGCTTCATAATAGGAAATATCTTCCCCATTATCAGAGCCATTACACATTTTCTCCTGATAGCGGGGTGATATCTCGGTCCATGTCTTTATCTCGTCTCTTTTCGGCAGAACAAGGGAAAATCTGCCCTGCATCTCTGAAAGAGCAGGAAGCAAAAGCGCAAGAAAGCTGTTCGCCTTCCTTTCATCATAATCGGAAAAAAAACGGCTTGCCAGCCCATATTCCCCCTCAAAGGAAAACAGGCCTTTCTCCTGGAATTCCCCGCTATTTTTCTTTTTTTTCAGAGAAGCCGTCAAAATCAGTCGTTCTCTTGCGCGCGTCAAAGCTACATACAGCACACGCAGCTCTTCCTCTACGGCAAGACGCCGCATCTCCAAACTAGCCACCCTGCGCATCAATGTATCTGAACGGACAAGGCCATCCCGAGAAATCAATTTCATGGAAAAGCCTGTATGAGTATGATAGAGAGCTTTCTGTTGAGCATCCTTGAAATTGAATTCGCGGGACAATCCACATACAAAACAAATGGGAAATTCAAGCCCCTTAGATTGATGAATCGTCATAATTGTCACAACCTCACCCGGAGAGGCAAACTGTGAAAGCCCTATTTCCTTTTTATCGGCAATAACTTCGTTAATAAAAGAAATAAAACCGGAAAGCCCCTTGAAGCCGCCTCGCTCAAAACCTCTTGCATACTGGTACAGCATCATCAGATTGGCTCTTATCTGTTCGATTTCATAGAGAGGGCGCTCCTCATCGGCGGAAAGAATCGAAAAGATACCGGTATTGGTATAAATTTGCCAAATCAATTCATCGCAGGGCATTTCCACCGCCGCCTTCGCGTAGAATTCCCGTTCACATAAAAATTTCTCTCCCTTGGCAAAACCCGTTTCCTTCGTAAAATGGCAGAGAGCATCAAACAAAGAGTTCTCTCTCTGATACCGCCGAATATAAAGCAATTCAGCCAGCGTGACACCGAAAAGCGGGCTTTTCAGCGCCGCCGCCAGATAAATATCCCTTGCCGGATTATCGATCACATTGAGAAACGAAAGTATCAGCAAAACCTCGGGACTTTCAAAAAAGGCAGTCTGTCCCGAATTACGGCATGGAATTCCCTTTTTCTTTAAGGCTTTCTCAAAAGAAGAGGCACATTTGCTGGCATTTCGAAGTAAAATTACAATATCGGACGGCTTCACCGGCGTACCATCTAAATGCACGGCGCCGGAAAGCAGCTCCGCAATTCGGTCAGCCACATATTCCGCTTCTGCATCCGAAGCTGAAATATCTTCCGTATCGTCAGCATCCTGAGCATCCTGAGCATCCTGAGACATAGCTGGAATCAAGCAAACCTCCGGGAGAACGCCATGCCTCTCGCTGCCGCAACGAAGTCGCTCTTCCTCCCCGTAATGAGATGTCTTTGTATTCATGAGCTTTTCAAAAATACCGTTGCAAAAATCCAATATTTCTGTCGTCGAGCGGAAATTCTCTGACAAGAAAATCTTTACAGCAGGCGAAACGCTTCCCTGCTCATATTTCGGGCGGCGTTCCAGCTCCGCTCGAAAAATCGATGGCTGCGCGCCGCGGAAAGAATAGATGCTCTGCTTGATATCGCCGACACAAAATCGATTGTTCTCTCTTGAAAGCAGACAAAAAATTTTATCCTGAATTTCGTTGGTATCCTGATATTCATCAATATAAATTTCATCAAACGAACCGCGCAGTGATAAAGCAAGCTCACTCGGAGCATCGTTTTCCTTGTCCCATAAAAGCGAAAGAGCGAAGCGCTCCATATCGGCGAATGTCACGATCCTTCGCCTGCGTTTTTCTTTGGCGAATCGGTTTTCAAACGCCCGCAGAAAAACCGAAAGATCAGCAAGCAGCGATGCAGACTCCTTTAACGTCTCACAAAGTATTTCGTCAGAATACCCATAAAAATCCTTCGCAAATTTCCGAAGGCTTCCGGAAAATTCCGTTCGCGCGTTTTTATAGAAATTCATTTTTCTATCTCCGGATGCTCCGGTCACAGGAGACAGTTTTTTGGGCGCATAATCCGCCATCGCAGCGGAAAGATCCTGATAGGAGCCACCTGAGCACGCAAGATTCAAAATTTCCTTTATATAGGAGATATCGTAAAGGAAATTGTCCAAATATTTTTTATAGCTATCATTTTCTCTTATATACGCCACTGCTTCCTCATAGATACACTCATAATGCTCGAGAAAATCCACAAGATACCGCCGCAGAGAATTTTCCCAGAAGCTGCCGTCAAAGCCATTTCGTGCTGCCCTTTCGTAAATTTTCCGCGAGGTCTCGATCTCATCCAAAAAACCAACTGTGGAAGAAAGTGTTTCATAGAAGGACAGAAGCGTATCCGCGAGTCGGTCACCATTCCTGATATCGCCGAACGTATCTGCAAAATGACCGAAATCCGCAATGCCCCCCTCATCGGATGTCGTCGTCCCGTCAAAAAAATCAGAAATCAAATCCTCTGCGATTCGCTTTTTCATAATATCGACTTCCGTCTCTTCTGCCGTAGAAAAGTCTGCCGGAAGTCCCAGTTTTTGAAAATTGGCGCGAATAAGCTCCAGACAAAAGCTGTGAATAGTGCTAATCGGCGCAGAAGATACCAGCAGGCTCTGTGCACGGAGATGTCGATTACCAGGATTTTTGGCAAGTTCCTCTGTCAATGCATCCGAAATGCGTGAAATAAGCTCTGCTGCCGCTGCCTTGGTGAAGGTTACAACCAAAAGCCGGGACAAAGATCCGAAACCATCCGGCGCACAAATGCGCTCAATAATTCGGCGCGTCAGAACCGCTGTCTTTCCCGAGCCTGCTGCTGCGGACACCGCGACAGATTTATCTCGCGATGCAATCGCATCCTGTTGGGATACGGTCCATTTTCGCTCTCCCACACTTTCACCTCCATTCACTGAAAACTCCATATTGGAGATACAATCATTGATACAAAAGCTTATATTATTCAAACATCATTTCTTCAATATATTTTTCCATAAAATATGCATCACCTGATAACTCCGTATAGTCGGATTTATCACAAATGGTTCTGGCCGCTTCTCTGGGTGAACCACCCAGAAGAATAGCAACGGCGCCGGCGCCAGCCGCATTTCCGACCGCTGTGATTTTATCCTCAAGCTCTCGCGGAATCAATCCGATGCGGCAAGCGCTCGCCTTGTCAATATGAGAACCGAAGCCGCCAGCTAACACAACAGAGGATACGTCGGAAAGCGAAAGCCCCGCCTTGTCAAGCAGCGTATAAATGCCCGCGCAAATTGCCGCTTTTGCAAGCTGAATCTCACGAATGTCCTTACCTGTCAAATAGACAGAGTGCTCCTTATCGATAAGGAAAATCGAGGCACCCGTTTCATCCTCGTCGATATAAGCAGCGTATTTGCCTGCCTCGTCCCGCTCGACAATACGTCCCGTTTCATCTAACAATCCCGTCTCCAGCATAACCGCAACAGCATCGATCAGTCCGGAGCCGCAAATGCCAAGAGGTGTTCCGCTTCCAATGGAATGAAAAACGATTTTCCCATCCTTCAAAGATATCTTATCAATCGCGCCCGAAATTCCCGACATGCCGCATTCGATATGCGCGCCCTCAAAAGCCGGCCCCGCCGCCGCCGAGCAGAAATACAGTCCGTTCCTCGTGGAAAGTCCGATTTCTCCGTTTGTTCCGATATCGATATAAAGCACGTTGTCCGCACAGGCGTCTAGCCCCTGCGCGATCATACCGCATGCGATGTCTCCTCCCACATAAGAAGCAAAGCACGGAGCAAAATAAAGAATGGAATGTTCATTTTCAAGAAAAGAAAGTTCTGCCGCAGAATAGTACGCTCCGAACAGCGTGGGCGCTGTAAACGGCGCGTTGGCAATCGAGCTCGGATCGATGCCCGCCGCAATATGCTCCATGACCGTGTTGCCGCACAGCACAGCCGCGCGGACATCCGCAAAGGAAAGTCCCCGCTCGCCGCAAGCGGAGATGCCCGCTTCTCTTACCGCATTCGAGATAAGGCGCTGCTGCTCGGCAAGCGCCTTTTTATCCTTCATAATTTTATCGATTCTGGAAATCACATCGGCGCCATACGCGGCCTGTGGGTTGCGAAAAGCCCGCGTCGCAAGCACCGTCCCGGTCTCCATATCGCACAGATAAACGGCAACGGTCGTTGTTCCGATATCGACGGCAAGGCCAAGATTGGCAGCATCGCCTAAGACACGCTCCACAAGGATACCGTCTCTGTAAAATTCCGACATGTCACCTTCCTTTTTTTTGGCAATCATAGGCGAGAGGTCATACGGGACGGCGCGGTAATCCGTTTCGATTCGCATCGCTGCTTTCTCGATGGATACCATAAAATCTCCGGATATCCTGCACATGCACGCAAGACGGATGCCCGCCTCAATTTCTTCTTCATGAAGCAAATGTGCCTCCTGCGCCTCGATAGCGGAAACAGCTCCTGATACGGTCACACGGCACTTTCCGCAGGTGCCGTTCCCACCGCATGGCGCAGACAGCAAAATTCCATTCTCCCGTAAAACGGCAAGAAGCGTTTTTCCCCGTTCACATCGAACCGATATCGTTTTTTCATCGGTTTTCACGGTTCCGTTCACATATGAATCCATGGCTTTTCTCCATTTTTCCAAAATCATGATTTTATGAAGCAAATTACAGTATATCTCGCTACAGTTTATGAATACAGCTCCGCTCGCTGCTTTTTTCGCGAAAAAGGGCTGCCGCTAAAACGTCAGCCCTTAAAAGCCATAGAGGTTTATGCCTTCCCGACCGAACCGAGGACAGCCTCAAATTTATGCTTGACCATCTTTTTGACTTCCTCTCTGCCCACGGTGAGATAGGTTCTCGGATCGAACACGTCCGGCTGTGCCGTAAGCACGCGGCGGATACCAGCCGTCATAGCAAGACGAATATCGGAATCGATATTGATTTTGCAGACCGCCATCGTCGCCGCCTTGCGAAGCAGCTCCTCCGGCACACCTTTCGCACCCGCAAGATTGCCGCCGCACTGATTGATCTCCGTCACAAGCTCCGGAATCACGGAAGATGCGCCGTGCAGAACGATCGGGAAGCCGGGAAGTCTGTGCGCAACGTCGTCCAGAATGTCAAAGCGGAGTCTCGGATCTCCCTTGAATTTATAGGCGCCATGGCTTGTGCCAATGGCAATGGCAAGAGAATCGACGCCGGTCCGCGTTACAAATTCCTCCACCTCAGCAGGGTTGGTGTACATGGCATCGTCGGCAGATACGTTGACATCGTCTTCCACTCCGGCGAGCTTTCCAAGCTCCCCTTCTACAACAACGCCGTGCGCGTGCGCGTAATCAACCACTTTTTTCGTAAGCGCGATATTTTCCTCAAAAGAATATTTCGATCCGTCAATCATGACAGAAGAAAATCCACCGTCAATGCACGACTTGCAGATTTCAAAATCCGCGCCGTGATCGAGATGCAGAGCAAGATCGATGCCTGTGTCCTCCACAGCAGCCTTAGCAAGCGCCATCAGATACGCATGCTTCGCGTATTTTCTCGCTCCCGCCGATACCTGAAGGATAACCGGAGACTTCTCCTCGGCAGCAGCCTCGGTAATCGCCTGAATGATTTCCATGTTGTTTATATTGAAGGCGCCGACCGCATAACCGCCTTCATAGGCCTTTTTGAACATTTCGGTGGTGGTTACAATCCCCATTTTCATACCTCTTTTCCGCGGATACGGTTCATAACCGCAAGAATCCGCTTTTATCACTTATTCTATATTTTACATCATCAAGCGATGTTTTGCAACATATATTTTTGATTTTTCAGGGGATGAAGGAAATTTTTTTATTTTTTCGAAAAAGCACTTTACAATTTACACCTCCTATGATACAATATAGATCGTATGTAATCGTTCTCTCGGTATACGGATAAAGGCTCGACGAGCGTTTCACCCGCCGTATGCTGGGTCAGACGGACTGCAAAAATATTTTTGATGAGGTGAAAACATGCAAAAGGAAACCAAACAGGCGTTGATTGCCGCCAACCAAACCCATGAGGGCGATACCGGCTCTCCCGAGGTGCAAATTGCGATTCTCACGGCACGAATCAATGATCTGACCGAACACTTGAAGCGTAACAACAACGACCATCACAGCCGCCGCGGGCTGCTGAAAATGGTCGGCAAAAGAAGAAATCTTCTCGGTTATCTTCAGAAAAAGGATATTGAGCGCTATCGTGCCATTATCGAAAAGCTTGGCCTCCGCAAATAAGCCATTTTGAGAAGGGACGGACTTGGTTCGTCCCTTTTCCTCGTTTTCAAGCCCAGAGATTCATGGCGGGAAATAATCGATTTTGTATAGCAGTTAAATATGGTTCGAGAGACTCGCGCTGTATTTAAGTGCTAAACAATTTCGGATATTTTTTGCCTGAAAATAAATACTAATACAAAAAGGAGACAAAAAATGTTCGAAAATTACAAAGTATTCGAGTATGAGTATGCCGGACGTCCGCTCAAGGTGGAGGTCGGCAAGGTCGCGGGACTCGCCAACGGCTCCTGCATGATTCATTACGGAGAAACCGTCGTTCTCGCGTGTGCCACCGCTTCGGAAAAGCCGCGTGACGGCATTGATTTTCTTCCGCTTTCCGTCGATTATGAAGAAAAAATGTATTCCGTCGGTAAAATTCCGGGGGGATTTCTTCGCCGTGAAGGCAAGCCTTCAGAAAAAGCGGTCCTGACAAGCCGCGTCATTGACCGTCCGATTCGTCCGCTCTTCCCTAAGGATCTGCGCAACGATGTCGCTCTGACCCTTACTGTCATGTCTGTTGACCCCGATTGTTCTCCGGAAATTACGGCGATGATCGGTGCTTCCATTGCGCTTTCCATCTCCGATATTCCATGGAACGGACCGATAGGCGGTGCTTTTATTGGTCTTGTGGACGGCAAACCCGTTCTCAATCCGGATTACGAACAGCGCAAGGTCAGCACTCTGGAGCTCACTGTCGCCGCCTCTGAAAAGAAAGTGGTTATGATCGAAGCCGGTGCCAAAGAGGTATCCGACGACGATATGTATAACGCCATCCTGTTCGCTCATGAGGAAATCAAAAAGCTGCTTGTATTTATCAATGAAATTATCGCTGCCGTCGGCAAGCCGAAGTTTGAGTACCCTTCCTGCGAGCTCGATCACGACATGTTCGACAAGGTATTCGCTCACTGCGAACAGGCGGTCATGCACGCGCTGGACACCGACGACAAAAACATCCGCGACGCCAGAATGCAGCCCATTCTTGACGACATTCTCGCTACCTTCGGCGAGGAATACCCCGATATGGAAACCATCCTTCCCGAGCTGATTTATAAGATTCAGAAAAAAATTGTCCGCCGTTGGCTGCTTGTTGATAAAAAGCGCGTAGACGGCCGCCGCATGGACGAAATTCGCCCCCTTGCGGCAGAGGTCGGCGTTCTGCCCAGAACGCACGGCTCCGGGCTCTTCACCCGTGGTCAGACGCAGGTACTAACGGTCGCAACGCTTGGACCGCTCAGCGACGCGCAGATGCTGGAAGGGCTCGATGATGAAACCGAAAAACGGTATATGCACCACTACAACATGCCCGGTTATTCAACCGGAGAGGCAAAATCGCTGCGTTCTCCCGGCAGACGTGAGATCGGGCACGGCGCTCTCGCAGAGAGGTCGCTCGTTCCTGTACTTCCCTCCAAGGAAGAATTCCCGTATGCGCTTCGTCTGGTGTCCGAAGTCGTAAGCTCCAACGGTTCCACCTCGC
Organism: Clostridiales bacterium; assembly: GCA_003150035.1. GTDB lineage: Bacteria > Bacillota > Clostridia > Oscillospirales > CAG-272 > QALR01. Next base: position 101,657 of record QALR01000007.1, on the reverse strand, counting down.
AGGCATCCGTTTGCGGTTCAACCCTCGCCCTCATGGATGCGGGCGTACCAATCAAAGCCCCCGTCGCCGGCATTTCCTGCGGGCTTATCACCGCCGAGGACGGCAGTTGGGACACCATGATCGACATTCAGGGCCTCGAAGATTTTTACGGCGATATGGATTTCAAGGTTGCCGGAACACACAAAGGCATCACTTCCATCCAAATGGATCTGAAAATCGACGGTCTGACGCCGGAAATCATCAAACAGGCATTGGAAACGACTCATCAGGGCAGAGACTATATCATCGATGAGATTATTCTAAAAGCCATTCCCGCGCCGCGTCCTGAGATCAGCAAGTATGCGCCGAAGCTCATCACCATGAAGATCGATCCCGATAAAATCCGCGACGTTATCGGCACAGGCGGCAAGATCATCCAGAAGATTGTCGCCGAAACCGGTGCCAAAATCGATATTGAAGACGATGGAACCGTCTATATTCTCGCTGTCAATACCGAAGCCGCCAAAGAGGCAAAGGGCATCATCGACGCTATTGTCTTTGAGCCGGTCGAGGGCTGCTGCTATACCGGAACGGTCACCAGAATTATTCCGATCGGCGCTTTCGTGGAAATTGCTCCTGGCAAGGAGGGACTTATCCATATTTCCAAGCTTGACAGTAAAAGAGTGGAAAAAGTGGAGGATGTCGTCTCTGTCGGAGACAGGGTGACTGTTAAATTCCTCGGCACAGATGAGAAAGGCAGAATCAATCTCTCAAGAAAAGATGCGCTTTGATTTTTCTGTATGGCATCGTTTTTAGTTGCACAATCGCAAAAAGCTTCATAATAATAAAGGACTTGCCAATATATTGGCAAGTCCTTTATTATGTTTGTCAATTATGCGTTATTGTTTGTAATCTGTTCAATAAATGTGGCGATAGATGTAGCCGCTCTCGCAGCGTAACGGTCCGGATATCTGGAAATGTCGTTGCGCGCCGTATCAATCATCAAAGAGATGTCTCCCTCATTAGTATACAAAAGATAACCCGGATCATAGGTTCTTGTATCCAGAATGATTTCCAGCATTTCGGCAGAATCCACATCGCTGCAATACTCATATGCGTATGCCTCAACCCATGCCGAACGGACAATATATCTGGAATGGAAGCCAAACACCTCTATAAACTCGCCCATCACCAACGGATCCGGAACAGAAATCGGAACCGCATACGGCATCAAATGGTTGTCAGTATAATGTGCGTAATTGTCTTGCGACTCGCTGTAAAGCGGATACGGAACAAGGCCAACAGAGACCTCCATATCCCTCATCTGCTCAAGAAGCGCAATGACTTCAGAGGCAAACAGAGTGTGCCCGCTTGCCACACAATCAGGAATACTCGAATAGCCAAGGGTTTCTCCCTCCGGCATAGCCCAAACCGTAATAGCTGTATCAATCACGTCATTCCACTCCTGCACACGATCCGTTATAGCAAAGCTCATAACACCATCGACGGTTTGTATGATAGGAAGGTTCGAGGCAACATGCAGACCATGCGTTGCGTGTGCAGTTCTGACCCATCCCAGTATGTCGCCCTCTGTGTAATGATACTCAGAGTTTCCGTCGGCATCGTAAACGGCCAACTTCACCATTTCCATAAATTTGTCCATGGTCCATTCTTTGTTTCTGACCAACTCGTAAATATTATCCGTAATTCCTGCGTTCTCATATACCGTCTTGTTGTATACCAGACAATGCACCGCTTCAAAGCAGGAAATCGCCCAGTCGCCAATCACACTGTAAATCTCAATATTGCCTGTCTGATCACGAAGGCTGTATGTATTGACATAAGTTTGATCATACCAAGGATTGGTCAAATCAATTCCCAGTGTATAAAGGTCATAATTGCTGCCGGATGAAGCCAAACTACCCAAATTGTATTTCTGGCAATACATATCAATCGTGTGAGCACCCGAACTGATGTCTGCCGTTACCAATGCGCCAGGAGCTTCAGATTCATTGAGTTGGATGGTGCAGTTGTAAAGCTCCTCCATGACCTGGTTGCGCTGTCTGACCGCGACGCTGATGCTATCCGTTTCATCAGAGTAAATCTCCTTGTTCGATTCCCAGCCGTCCGCACCAATATAAGCTGCAATCACAAACGTTCTTCCGCCGAAATCCACATCCTCAAAGCCAGCCGGCTTTGCGTAAGGATCCATCGTATCCCAATCAAGCTCAGTGGGACCTGTGCTGCCGGTCGTCTCGTCCGTGCCAGAGGTTTCTTCTCCGGAACCCGTCGTCTCGTCCGGTGAATCTGAGCCAGTGGTGCCAGACGTTTGTTCAGGTGGAGTCGTTCCACTGGTCGTCTCATCGCCCGGGTTATTACCACAGGCAGCAGCCAAAACGACTAGACAAAGCAAGGATAAAGACAAAAGAATTGCCAATAACCGTTTCATAAAAGCCTCCTTAAATAATATTATTATTTTTATATCATCCGCATATGGGAAATATGCGGATTTTTACTTTATATTTCTTAATATTTCTTATGACTTTATATGTTTCATGGTAATTTTGACAAGATCGTCTATCTGGTACCGTGTATGCCCTTCTATGGTCGTATCCAAGGCGCCGTTGACCGGATCCGTCCACTTGGACTCGATCGCCGACGTTCCGTAGAACATACCGAGAATAGAACCCACCGTCGCACCGTTGCAGTCCGTGTCAAAACCAACCTCCACAGACATACAGATGGACTTTGAGTAGTCGCCCTTTCCCCAAAGCAGAGAAATCACCACGATCATCGCATTGGAGATCGTATGGCACCAGTCGTAGCCGTTTTTTTCGTTGTAGCGCTCGTGGATATTGGCGAATGCCTGCTTCTCCGTCACGCCCGATTCATACCACTCCAACACTTCTGTGAGAGACTCGTACAATCTAGACGTCTTTGGAATCTGCTCCATACCGGCTCTTACGACAGAAGGCAAATCACTGCACACAGCAGCAGCCGCAATCATAGCGGCAACAAACATTTCGCCGTAAATTCCGTTTTTCACATGGGAAATGGAAGCGTCTCTCCATGCCATCTCTGCCGCAAGCTCCGGATTACCCGGATTGATATAGCCAAAATAGTCGGCTCGGATTTGCGCGCCTATGTATTCACGATAAACATTTTTATAAACTGCTGACGCCGGCGGCACAAAGCCGTTGATAAAGTTGCGGTACGCAACGCGCTCCGCCGTGCAATACGGGCGAATCACCTGTGCTTCCAACCACGTTCTCGAAACATCATAGGGGGTGAAATCCCGTCCGTATTTCTCCAGAATGCGCATCGCCATAACCGTGTAATTGGTATCGTCATCCATCGGCGCACATTCATGAGCATCCGCATAAGCGCGGTTTTCCAAAGCAAGTTTATATTCTGTAAAATAACGTTCCTTGCGTTCCTCGGTCACATCCGATTTCAACAGATAGCGGTGCAGCGGATAGTTATTCGTCTCCTTCAGGAACGGAATGATAACGTTCGTCCTCCATCCCTCCACAGGCTTACCAAGCAGACAGCCGCAGATTCTTCCGACCCATGCGCCGCGAATCCGATCCTCCAAATTGGCAGGAATCGCACCCATTTGGATCTTTTTCTCCGGACGAAGTGCCAAAATCGCAGGGAGCTCCGACGGCTCGTTATAAGCGTAGTCACTGCGCTGCGGAGCGTTGATGACCATCTCGAACAGAATGTTGCTCATTTTTTCCTTGGAAGCGCCCTTCGGCATCCCGGATACGGCTTGGAACAAGCCCTCATACTGTGCGAGATCCTTGCCCTCGTCCATCGATTGACGATATTCAATCATCAGGTTGTCGGCGTAGGAATCCCAACCGTTTATCATATCATATTGCGGTTCAATTTTTTTGACTACACGAAGCTCCTCCATTTCCCTCTTATCTCTTCCGAGCACAAGCAAATCGAGAGAAATCCCAAATTGGTTGGCAATTCTCGCGAGATTCTCCATGTCCGGCGAAGATGTTTCCGACTCCCATTTCTGAACGGCCTGTCTAGAAACACCGATAAGATCGGCGAATTTTTCCTGCGATAAAGACAAATCGCATCGTAGTTTTGCAATTGACTTTCCGATGTTCATTGGATAAGTGCCTCCGATTGTTTTTTTTCATTGTAGCACGAAATTTCCCAGAGTGCAAGCATCTAAAATAGGCACATTATGCAAATTGTAGTTGTCTTCTCCGTTTTTTTACATTTGTAAAGTATGTAAAATTTACGTAAAAAAAGCAAATTATTTATGGACAATTCCGCCGGAAATACATACAAAAGAAAAGAAGAAAAGCTATACGGTGTAGTCAAAATGACATTATATTTGACAAAAACGCTTGCCATCAAAAAGATTTTCCTAATCCTGCGGCACCGTCAAGAAAAACGCCGCCGGGGCATATGCACCGGCGGTGTTTTTCTTATTCAAACAATTTATCGCGCACACGATCGCTTTCCTCAAACGCATGCACAAATTCCACGACGGTTTCATTGACAGGCGTCGGTATTCCGTATTTCTGCCCGCCCTTGACAACAGCTCCGTTAATAAAATCAATTTCCGTCTTTCTGCCGGCCCTGCGATCCTGCACCATGGAGGCAAATCCGTTTTTGGCATCCTCACACAGCTTCTTGATCGAATCCAACACCAGCTTTTTCTCAAACACTTCCCCATCCGCGGCGGCAACCTGGATCGCTTCATCCACAATTTTGCCGGTAAGCGCCCATGTATGCGGATTGGCATAGATCTCATACAGCCGGCATTCGAGCACAGAAGAAAGCGAATTGAGCGTCATATTGATAAAGAGCTTTTCCCAGAGCAGACGGCGCGCGTTCTCGCAGAAAAGCATTCCATCACGGCATTCGGCAAAGGCCGCTACAATTTCCTTTGCCCTTTTGTCATTTCCGCAGAGCGACCCAATTTTCGTTACCCCGTTTCCGCTGTGGAAAATGCTATCTGCACCCGTAACAACACAATTATGGCGCGTCGTGCCGACAAAGATATGCTCTTTCCCGACAAATTTTTCAATAATCTCATCGTTTCCAAGTCCATTCTGAAGCGTCAGAACATCCGCCTCTTCCAAAAGCGCGCGGTTTGTCTCAAGCGCCGATTCCGTTACCGTCGCTTTGACAAACACAATCACAAGCTCCACGCCGGGCATCGGAGTGCCGCTCATAACCGCCTTCATCGGATAGTGACGGCGGGTTCCGTCTGCCTCCTCTACCGTAACCCCGTTCTGATTCAAAGCATCTATCCGTTCCGGATTTTGTTCAAGCAAAACGACCTCATGCTTTTCCGAAAGAAAGGAACCGAAAAGGCATCCCATCGCCCCGGCCCCTATAATGGCTATTTTCAAATTTCATATCCCCCAATCTACCGCATCCGCGGCAAAAAATCCGGCATATCAAAAAGCCGGTATCTCTGTCAAAGAGGTTTCTCATTTTACCGAGCCCCGTTGCAGAGACTTTCCTTATTATTTTCGCTCAAAACTTCCTGTTTGTCAAGAGTGAGTCTGAATCCTTGTCGAATTTTGTCTGCACGGACAAAAAAGGACAAAATCAGAACATCTTTTCTCCTGCGAAAACGCCGGCGTATCCGTGTTCTCCCAGAAAAACGTTTTTCTGTTGACGGGCCCATGTCTTTCTCATCTGAAAAAGACGAATTTTTCATAAAACCCCTTCTCTTTTTTAGCCGACTATGCTATAATAAGGAAAAAGAATGCGTGTATAAAACACGATATACCTATGGAAAGGAATCCATCCACATGAAAATAACCGTTTTGGATCGATGCACCGTCACAACGGGCGACGTTTCTCTCTCTCCCATTGAGGCGCTGGGGGAAGTTCGCTTTTTTGATACACTTCCTGAGGAACAGCTTGCCTATGCCATTTCGGATAGCGACGCTGTCATCTGCAACAAGGCGAATATCACAGCGCAGGTCATGGATGCCTGCCCGAACCTGCGGTATATCGGTCTTTTCGCCACCGGCTACAACAACATCGATACTATAGCAGCAAGTGCGCGCGGCATCACCGTTTGCAATGTACCGGGATACTCCACCTCCTCCGTCGCCCAACATGTGTTTGCGCTCATTCTGCATTTTGCATGCCGGGCGGACGATTACGCCGCCTCTGTTGCCCATGGCGACTGGGCGCGCTGCGAAACCTTTTCCTATCTTGCCTATCCAACCCATGAATTATCTGGAAAAACACTTGGCATCTTTGGCTTCGGCACCATCGGACGGGCGGTTTGTTCTATCGGGCAAGCCTTTGGCATGCGTGTGCTTGCCGTTTCTCACCGGCCCGCCGAATATGACAGTGTGGAATTCACGGACACGGACACGCTCTTTGCGCGATCGGATTATCTGACCTTTCACTGTCCGCTTACCGAAGAAACCAAGGGGATTGCAAACGCACGCACGCTTGCTCTCATGAAGCCCTCCTCCGTTCTCATCAATACCGCGCGCGGCGGCGTGGTGGAAGAGGAAGCGCTTGCCGCGGCGCTAAACGAGGGGCGGCTGCGTGGGGCAGGTATCGATGTGTTGGATATGGAACCGATGCGGCCGGGACACCCTTATCTGACAGCCAAGAACTGCTATATCACGCCGCATGTGGCATGGGCCGCCTACGAGGCGCGCGTTCGGCTCATTGACAGGGTGGCAGAAAATCTGAGAGCTTTCATGAAAGGGGCTCCCATTCACAAGGTCAATCTATAAAAAAAACGCTTTTTTATCTGCTAAGCCTATCTGTTTTCCAAAATTATCATTTCAGAAAGAAGGATTTCCTATGGCAAATTACATGCTAAGCTGCTGCTCCACCGCTGACCTTTCTGCGGATCATTTCGCCCAAAGGGATATTTCTTATATCTGCTTTCATTATTCACTGAACGGAAAGCAATATGAGGATGATCTGGGCAAGACCATGCCTTTTGACAAATTTTACCAGGAAATGGCAAACGGCGCCGAGACTAGCACCTCTCAAATCAGCGCGGGAGAATTTATCGCGTATTTCACGCCTTTTCTGGAAAAGGGACTCGATATTCTGCACGTATCTCTCTCCTCCGGCATTTCCGGTGTTTTCAACGCTGCAAACGTAGCCAAAAACGAGCTTGCGGAAAAATACCCGGACCGTAAAATTTATGTTGTGGATTCTCTCGCCGCCTCCTCTGGCTATGGGCTTCTCATGGATAAGCTCGCCGACCTGCGCGACGAGGGACTTTCCATCGAAGAAGTCCGCGATTGGGCAGAAGAAAATAAGCTGCGGCTCCATCATTGGTTCTTTTCGACCGACCTCACTTTTTTCGTGAAAGGCGGACGCATTTCCAAAGCTTCCGGATGGTTTGGCACGGTTTTGCAGATTTGTCCCCTCATGAATGTCGACCATCTCGGCAGACTCATCCCGCGTGAAAAAATCCGCACCAAGAAAAAGGTGATCGAGGCAATCGTCAATAAAATGGAAACCTATGCGGACGGCGGACGGAACTACTCCGGCAAATGCTATCTGTCTCATTCCGCGTGCTACGAGGATGCCCGCGCCGTCGCCGATCTCGTCGAGGAGCGTTTTTCCCACCTCGACGGAAAGGTGCTCATCAACAGTGTGGGAACCACCATTGGCAGTCATACCGGTCCCGGAACGGTCGCCCTGTTCTTCTGGGGGAAGAAGCGGGAAAATTAAGCTTCCTGTATTCTGTATAGGTTACTCCAAGACCGACAGGCAAACGCTGTCGGTCTTTTCTGCTTTTTAGTGGAAGACTTCCCTACTCATCAAAAGCTTTCATGCAAAATCCAGAGTCAATATCCTTGACAGGCAAAGGAATTTATGATATATTAAAATTTAATTATATAGAATCACGAGGAATCTTCTCCATGAAGCACATATTCGTAGTGAATCCCGCGGCAGGCAAAGGGAAGAAGCTGCCCGCCGTACTCGGCGCTATCACCTACGCCTGTGAAGAATTGAACGTCGATTTCGAAATTTACCACACTGTCACAGTCGGGGATGGCATCCGCTACGTGCGTGAAAAATGTGAAAAAAATTCCGGGGAAGTTCTCCGTTTTTACGCCTGCGGCGGAGACGGCACACTCTATGAAGTTATCAACGGCGCCGTCAGTTATCCGAACACGGAAGTGGCTATCATACCGACCGGTACCGGAAACGATTTTATTAAGGCCTTCTCTTCACCGGAATTTTTCTCGGATATCAAGCGTCAGCTCCTCGGCAAGCCGGAAGCGCTCGACCTTATCCGGTACAATGGAAGATACTGCATCAATGTTCTCAACATCGGCTTCGACTGCGACGTTGTGCAAAAGGTGTCGGAAATCAAGCGCAGCGCTCTTGTGCCCTCGGGGCTTGCTTATCTTTTCAGCGTTGCGAACGTTTTTACGAGGTCTTTCGGCACGAGCTTTCGGGTCGTTATCGACGACAGAGAAACCGTGGAAAAGGAATTCACCCTGATGGCGGTCGCAGGCGCCAACTATTACGGAAACGGTTTTCTTGTTGCGCCGACGGCATTGCTGAACGACGGTTATATGGACCTTTGCCTTGTGGATAAAGTGACGAGAACCCAATTTGCCAAACTGATTTCCCTGTATAAAACCGGCCGCCATGTGGATGAAAACGGAATAAGCCGGTATCCCTTTATCCGGTATCAAAAATGCAAAAAAATATTGGTGGAATCCTATCAGGCGCTTGGCGTCTGTGCGGACGGAGAAATCTCTCCCTATAAGACCGTTCAAATCGAAATCCAACCGAAAGCTATTTCCTTTTCTGTTCCAAAAGGGGCCCGCTGTCTATCCCTGCGTCGAACGGAAACGGACGAAGCCTCATCCCCTTTTGCTCCCTCCATTTATACAACAAAGGAGACCTAAATGATGAAAAAAGAACTTCCAAAGACTTACAACCCGAGTGAAATCGAAAAGCCGCTTTATCAGAAATGGTGCGGTGCCGGCTATTTCACTCCCCAAATTGATAAAAAGAAACAGCCTTTTACCATTGTGATTCCGCCCCCGAACGTTACAGGGCAGCTGCACATGGGACATGCACTAGATGAAACCCTCCAGGATACCATTATTCGGTATAAACGGATGTCCGGCTACTGCACGCTGTGGGTACCGGGAACCGACCATGCGGGAATCGCAACCCAAATTAAAGTGGAAGAAACGCTGCGAAAGGAAAAAGGACTCACGCGGCATGATCTGGGACGCGAGGCTTTTACGGAGCTTGTATGGGAATGGAAACGCAAATACGGCTCCCGCATTATTGAACAGCTCAAGGCGCTCGGCTCCTCCTGTGACTGGACGCGCGAGCGTTTCACGATGGACGATACGCTCTCGGCGGCCGTCCGGAAAACCTTTGTCGATTTCTATAACAAGGGGCTGATTTACCGTGGATACCGCATCAGCAACTTTTGCCCGAAATGCGCCACGGCGCTCTCCGATGCGGAGGTGGAATATAAAGAAAAAGACGGTTCTTTCTGGCATATCCGTTATCCCGTGAAGGACAGCGACGAGGCTGTCATTGTCGCCACGACCCGTCCCGAAACAATGCTCGGTGATACGGCGGTCGCCGTTCATCCGGAGGATGAACGCTATGCGCATCTCGTCGGCAAAACGCTGATTCTTCCGCTCGTAGGCAGAGAGATCCCTGTCATTGCCGACGAATACGTTGAGCGCGACTTCGGGACCGGATGCGTGAAGATTACGCCCTGCCATGACCCGAACGACTTTGAGGTCGGAAAGCGTCATGGCCTCCCGATGATTTCCGTCATCGACGAGCACGCAAAAATCGTCGGCGGCTACCCGTACGACGGGATGGATCGCTATGAGGCACGGCGCGCGATCGTCGCCGACCTTGACGCCGGCGGCTACCTTGTGAAAACAGAATCCTGCAAACACAACGTCGGCCATTGCTATCGCTGCGGCACTGCGCTCGAGCCGCTCGCCTCCCTGCAATGGTATGTGAAAATGGAGCCTCTCGCAAAGGAAGCGATCCGCGTGGTGGAAGACGGAGAAATCCGCTTTATCCCCGATCGATTCTCGAAAATTTATCTGAACTGGATGCATAACATCCGCGACTGGTGTATTTCCCGTCAACTCTGGTGGGGACACCGGATCCCCGCTTTCTATTGTGATGACTGCGGAGAAATATCCGTTTCCGAAACGGATATCACAGAATGCCCGAAGTGCGGCAGCCGTCACATCCATCAGGACGAGGACGTGCTCGACACGTGGTTTTCCTCTGGGCTTTGGCCGTTCTCCACGCTCGGCTGGCCGGAAAAAACCGCGGACCTCGATTATTTCTATCCGACCTCAACGCTTGTCACAGGATATGACATCATTCCCTTCTGGGTGGCGCGCATGATTGCCATGGGCATGGAGGAAATGAAGGAAAAACCTTTCACCAATGTGTTTATTCATGGACTTGTCCGCGATGCCGAGGGACGGAAAATGTCCAAATCGCTCGGCAACGGCATCGATCCGATGGAAATCATCGATTCCTGCGGGGCTGACGCACTGCGCTTTGCCCTGCTCACCGGAAACTCACCCGGCAACGATATGCGCTTCTCGCCTGAAAAGGTCGAAGCGGCACGCAACTTCACCAACAAAATCTGGAATGCTTCGCGCTTTGCGCTCATGAATCTTCCGGAAGAAATGGAGAATACCTCCCTGCCCGAAACAGACGAGCTTCGCCTTGAGGATCGATGGATCCTTTCCCGGTTCAACAAGCTCACTGCCGAGGTCGCGGAAAATCTTGATAAATATGAGCTCGGCGTGGCGCTTGCCAAGCTTTATGACTTCTTGTGGAGCGTACTGTGCGACTGGTATATTGAGCTTGTTAAGCCGCGTCTTTTTGTCAGGGAGGGCAAGGATTACGAGAATGCCTGCCATGTGCTTGCCTATGTTCTGCGCGGTGCAATGGAGCTGCTCCATCCCTTTATGCCGTTTATCACCGAAACCATTTGGCAATCCTTGCCGCATAAGGGAGAAAGCATCGTTATCGCAAAGTATCCGGAACACAAAAGCGAGCTTTGCTTTGAAAAAGAAGAGTCCTCGATGGAGCTTCTCATCACGGCGATCCGTCAAATCCGCAATCGGCGCGCAGAAATGAACGTGCCGCCGTCCAAAAAGACAAAGCTCTATATCGTTTCGCAAGCGCATGAAACGTTCTCGCCCGCGGTTTCTTCCTTCTTTGAAAAGCTTGCCGGCGCCGCATCCGTGGAATATCCGGAATCCTTTGACGGAGAGGGCTGCGTTCAGATCGTTTCTGACAAAGCGACGATTTTTATTCCGCTTGCCGAAATGGTCGATATTGGAAAAGAGATCGCCAGATTAGAGGCGGAAAAAGAAAAGCTGCTCTCGGAGATTGGCAGAGTTCGCGCCAAGCTCGCAAACGAGAGTTTTGTCGCAAAGGCGCCCGCCGCTGTCGTCGACGGAGAAAAAGCCAAAAAAGCTGCTTACGAAGAAAAGCTGGCTTCGGTGGAGGCTTCCCTTGCCAGCTATCGAAAATAAGACAAAAAGGTCCCTTCCCTGCGGAGGGACTTTTCCATATCTATACGAATTTCTTTATCCCACGCAAAAACGCCTGAGATTTTTTAGTGATAAATGCGACTAATTTGTAAAGAATCTGCGATACGCTTGATATTGGCAGGCAAACAGCGTATACTGAAATAGAAAGAAATCCTGTATGATAAGGAGGTATTTTATGAAAAAAATTATGGCTTTGCTGCTTTCCGCCCTGTTTATGTTAGCCGCTTTTTGCTCTTGCGGGAATGCGGAGTCCGGCGATTATAACAACGAGGAAAGCATGCCCGGTATGGGAAGCTCTGACGAGATGACTTCCTATCCCGACATCGAATCAGCAGATAGGAAGATCAGCAAGACCTACCGCTTAACGCTTGAAACTACCTCGTATGACGAAGCCGTCGAAGCCATCAAGACGGCTGTCGAAACGTTCGGAGGCTATGTAGCAAGCTCTTCAGAGCAAAGCACCGGCACATCAAACCCGCTTAGATACGCATCCTATACCATTCGCATCCCGCAAGACAAAGTTGAAGAGTATCTGGACGTCATCCGGACAGAATGTCAGGTTCTGCGGGAGTCCCTTTCCACAGAGGATATCACGGCGTCCTATTACGATACGCAAGCAAGGCTCGACAGCTTGCTCGAGCAAGAGGAGCGCCTCACAGCCCTTTTGGATACAGCGGATTCTCTTGATATGCTGATCACATTAGAGGATAAGCTGGCAGATGTTCGGGCGGAAATCAACGCGCTGTATTCTCAGATTCAACGCATGGAGAGTTCCGTCGATTATTCCTATGTATACCTTACCTTAAATGAAGTAAGCTCTCTCACCCCAAGTGACACTAGCTCTTATTGGACATCCGTCGGAAATACAATAGTCGATGCATTTTCGACGTTCGTGGACGTCTTGGGAAGCATCTTTATCGCATTTATCTGGGTATTCCCGTTCCTGCTTGTCGGCGGCGTCATCGCCATCGTGATCATTGCAGTCGAGCGTAGGAAAAAGAAACGCAAAGGGCCGCAAATGAACTCGACCTCAGAGGATGGGAACCATACTGCCGACACGGAAGAAAAGAAATAACGCATATTTTATTTATTGGTTTCTAAAAAGCCACGATAGAGAAATCCGCACGGACTGGTCCGTGCGGATTTCTCTATCCTATAGAATTTTATTTCCCAAGCATCTTGGCAACCTCGTCGCCGAGATTGTCTTCTCTCTTCTGAATACCCTCGCCCTTCTCAAAGCGCTCAAAAGAAACAACTTTAATGCTTGTGCCAAGCTCTTTCGCGACCGATGCAATATACTGGCTAACCTTCATGCTGTCATCTTTCACATATTCCTTTTCCACAAGGCAGTTTTCCTCATAGAACTTGCCGAGCTTTCCGCTCGCCATCTTGTCAAGGATGGCCTCCGGCTTCGTCGCATTTTTCGGATCATTTTTGATCTGAGCCATGACGACCTCTTTTTCCTCTGCAATGACGTTTGCGGGAACGGAGTCGCGATCCAGATACGGTGTCGCGTAAGCGCCGGCCTGAAGCGCAATATTCTTCGCGAATTCAACAAATTTTTCGTTGTTTTCAAAAGCAGGATCCACGTCAAATTTCACAATGACGCCGATCGCACCGTTTCCGTGTACATACGTGCTGGTGATTCCCTCAACAATGGCAAAGCGGCGTACGGAGATTTTTTCACCGATCGTATAGATTTTGTCCTTCACAGTCTCATCGACCGTATATTCCGTTCTGTCGAACTTGCATGCCCCAAGCTCTTCTAATGTCGCAGGCTTGCAGGAAATAATGGTTCTCAGAATTCCGTTCACAAACTCGACAAACGTCGCATTCTTAGCAACGAAGTCCGTTTCGGAATTCACCTCCACCATGGCAACGGTGTGTCCGTCCTTCAGAATGGAAACCAAACCGTCAGCCGCGATTCTATCCGCCTTTTTGGCGGCAGCAGCAAGTCCTTTTTCTCTGAGTATTTTAATGGCGGCGTCAACATCTCCGTCGGATTCGACCAGAGCGCGCTTGCAGTCCATAAGGCCTGCTCCCGTTTTTTTCTTGAGATCGCCAACCATTTGTGCAGAAATATTCGCCATTTCCATGTCCTCCTCTATCTTGATTCTCTGTAACCTGATTTTTTCGGATGTCTCGCCCAATTAGCCTTCGCTGTCGTCTGCCGCGGCGTTTTCTGCCTCGGGAGCAGACACTTCGTCCGCCTCATCGGCGGGCTGCGCCGCCGGAGCCTCGGTCAGCTGCTCGCCCTGCTTGCCCTCAATGACCGCATCCGCCAGCACGCTGGAAATCAGCTTAATGGCACGAATCGCATCGTCATTTCCGGGGATGATATAGTCCGCATCATCCGGGTCGCAGTTGGTATCCACAATCGCGATAACAGGAATATCCAACTTCTTTGCTTCCAAAACAGCATTGTGCTCTTTTCTCGGGTCAACGATGAAAACGGCATCCGGAAGTCCGGGCATATTTTTAATACCGCCAAGATTTCTCTCAAGGTCATCCATTTCCTTGGTGAGCTTGGCAACTTCTTTTTTCGGAAGAAGATCAAAGGTTCCCTCTTCTTTCATTTTTTCAAGAGATGCAAGACGGCCGATGCTTCTTTTGATGGTCTTGTAGTTCGTGAGCATGCCGCCGAGCCAACGGACATTGACATAATACATGCCGCAGCGCTCCGCCTCTTCCTTGACGGCGTCCGCCGCCTGCTTCTTGGTGCCCACAAAGAGGAGGTTCCCCCCTTCAGAAGAAAGCTCTCTTACAAAATTGTAAGCCTCGTCGATTTTTCCGACTGTTTTCTGAAGGTCGATGATATAGATATCATTTCTTTGTGTGAAGATGTATTCCGCCATCTTGGGGTTCCATCTTCTTGTGTGATGTCCGAAATGGACGCCAGCTTCCAAAAGCTGCTTGATGGTAACGACTGACATATTTTTTCTCCTTTTTGGTTTTTTCCTCCACAGACGGCCGTTTATGTGCAAAGCCTGACGGCACCAACAGCACGCCGCGCTGTGTGCGGATTGAATTTTTGATTTTCCAGGGGACACTTTCTCCCGGAAATCTATTTTATTTTATCACAAATCTTTCAGCAAAGCAAGGACTTTTCGAAACTTTTTCATTTTTTTCCTGACTTTTTTTCGCAGCCAAGCTTTTCATATACAGAAACATCGACATTCACAAGCACTGCGTCCTTGCCAAAGCAGCCGATTCCGTCCCATGGAATCACCAGCTCCTCGCATTTTCCAAAGCCGAAAATCCGGCAGTCGAACAGCACAACGATGGCAAGCACGCAGCCCGCGCAAATATCGATTTCCACATCGTTGATATAGCCTAGCCGTTTCCCATCACAAATATTGATAACTTCTTTGTCCTTCAGGTCATTGATGCTGCATTTGTTCATGGCTTCCTCCTCAAAACGATTTTATGCAGGATAGATTCTTCTTTTATGACAATATATGCCGCAGCATGAGAAAAATATTCAGTTTCTCCTTCAGGATATTGCCATGCTCTCCGGTTTGTGATAAAATAGTGGGGATATCGCTATGCAAAAATAAAAAAATGGAGGTTTCCCATGTTGGAAACGGAAATCGACTCTTTTTTAAGGCAAAACGGCGCCACGCTTGTCGGATTCTCGGCGCTGGATGACAAGGCGCCGGCAGAATATGAGGGGTTTCGCTACGCCGTCACCATCGCACGAAAGCTTTCCGATGCAGTGGTGGCAACCATCGACGGCAAGCCCTCTCTTTCTTATTTTCAACATTATCGTATCACCAACACCAAGCTGGATCTTCTGGCGCTCTGTGCCGTCGATTTCATAGAGGCGCACGGATACGGTGCACTGCCCATTGCTGCCTCTCAAAGCACGAACACCGACAAGGAGGCATACCGCGGTATTTTCCCGCATAAAACGGCGGCGGTACTCGCCGGACTCGGCTTTATCGGCAAAAACGGTCTTCTCATTACCAAGGAATACGGCTCGAAGGTCCGCCTTGCCACGGTACTGACCGATATGCCGCTTTCTGCGCAGCGCCCCCTTCTCATGGACGGCTGCGGCGGCTGTATGCTGTGTAAAAGCGCCTGCCCCGCCGGGGCTATCACAGGCGAAAATTATCGATACGGCGCGCCGCGGGATACGATCTTAAATGCCCACCTGTGTTCTGAACACATGAAAACCTACAAAGACATCGGCAGGGGCGCCGTATGCGGCATCTGTATGCGCGTCTGTCCGTACAACAAAAAAACACATAACGGCTCATAGATTTCCGTTTTTATTTGTTCCATCTGAAATTTTTCGGAGGTTTTTCGTTTTGAAGAGAATTCTGAAATATATGCGGGGCTATACCCTGTTTGCCGTATCCGCCCCGTTTTTCAAGGTGCTCGAGGCCATCTTCGAGCTGATGATTCCCCTTGTTGTCAAGAATATCGTTGATATCGGTATCGCTGCAAATGATAGCAGCTATATCCTTCGTATGTGCGGGCTTCTTGTCTTACTCACCTTTATCGGATTTTCCTGCACGATGGTCGCCCAATATTTTGCGGCAAAGGCCGCGGTCGGATTTTCCGGAAATGTCAGGCAGGCGCTCTTTGACCATGCCCAAACGCTCACGTTTTCCGACATCGACCGGATGGGGACCTCCACCATGATTACCCGTATGACGAGCGACATCACACAGGTGCAATCTGGCGTGAATCTGACGCTTCGGCTGTTTTCCCGCTCCCCGGTCATCGTGTTCGGCTCGATGATCATGGCGTTCACCATCGACGTCCCTTCTGCTTTAATATTTGCCGTTGCCATTCCCATTTTGTGCGCCGTTGTTTTCGGTATTATGCTCGCCGGTATTCCGCTCTATCGGAAGGTACAGGCAAGGCTTGACCGCGTGCTCGGCATCACAAGAGAAAATCTTTCCGGCGCGCGTGTGATCCGCGCTTTCACGGATGAGGAAAATGAAATCCGGGAATTTCAGAAGCAGAATACGGCGCTTACCGCCGTTCAGAAATTTGCAGGCAAAATCTCGGCGCTGATGAATCCCGCCACCTATCTTCTTATCAATCTTGCGATCATCGCCCTTGTCTATACCGGTGCGCTTCGTGTGGAAGGGGGTGCCATTACGCAAGGCGCCGTCATTGCGCTCTACAATTACATGTCTCAGATTCTCGTCGAGCTTGTCAAGCTCGCGAATCTTATCATCACCATGACCAAAGCCGCCGCCTGTGCAGACCGGATTGCCGCTATGCTGGAAGAGGGAGGCGGCCCGCTGCCGATCATAGAAAAAGGGGAAAAACAAAACGATTTCGCTGTCACCTTCCGCGGCGTCGGCCTAACCTATCAAAACGCCTCAGAAGAATCGCTCACGGATATTGATTTTACCGTACGCCGCGGTGAGACCGTCGGCATTATCGGAGGCACCGGCTCCGGGAAAACCTCTCTTGTCCACCTGATTCCGCGCTTTTATGACGCAACCAGAGGAGAAATTCTACTTTTCGGCGTGGATGTGCGGGCCTATTCCGCCGAAGAATTGCGGAAGAAGGTCGGCATCGTCATGCAGAAGGCAGTGCTCTTCCGCGGGACCGTGCGGGATAACCTTCGATGGGGAAAGCCCGACGCCACAGACGAGGAGCTTTGGCGAGCGCTCGACATCGCGCAGGCTCGCGACGTTGTGGAAGGCAAAGAAGGCGGCCTCGACTATGTGATCGAGCAAGACGGAAGGAATCTCTCCGGCGGACAGCGTCAGCGCCTCGGCATTGCGCGCACTCTCGTCGCCAACCCCGATATCCTGATTTTTGACGACAGCTCCTCGGCGCTCGATTACGCTACCGATGCGCGCTTACGGGCCGCAATCAAGGGAATGGAGCACACCCATACTGTTTTTATCGTGTCCCAACGTGCGGCCTCAATAAGCCATGCGGATAAGATAGTTGTGCTCGATGATGGACATGCGGTCGGCATCGGCACGCATACGGAGCTTTTGCAAAGCTGTCCCGTTTATGCGGAAATTTATTGTTCTCAATTTCCGAAGGAGGAAGTACGGCCGTGAAACCCACACAAAACACACGCGGCATACTGCGAAAGGTTCTGAAATATCTGAAGCGGTATACGCCGGCACTTCTCCTTTCCCTTCTCCTTGCCGCAGCGTCCGTCGTCCTTACGTTGTATATACCGATTCTCATCGGAGACGCCATCGACCTAATTATAGAACCGGGGCGCGTCTTTTTCGAGGAAATCGTCCCTCTGCTTGTCCGCATTGGCATCGCGGCGGCTGCGGCGGCGCTTTTTCAATGGGTGATGAGCATTATCAACAATAAAATTACGTATAACACCGTCCATGACATCCGCACCGAAACCTTCGAGAAACTGCAAAAGCTCCCCATTTCTTATATGGATTCTCACGCGCACGGGGAAATCGTCAGCCGCATCATCACCGATGCCGATCAGTTTTCCGATGGACTGCTCATGGGATTTTCTCAGCTTTTCACCGGCATCATCACCATTCTCGGAACACTGATTTTTATGTTCGTCATCAACTGGAAAATCGCGCTTGTCGTCGTGCTCGTAACGCCGCTTTCCCTTTTCGCGGCAAGCTTTATCGCAAAGCGCACCTATTCCATGTTCCGCGCGCAGTCGCAGACGCGTGGCGAGCAAACGGCATTTATCAATGAAATCATAGAAAATGAAAAGGTCGTGCGTGCATACGGGCATGAAGCCGAAGCTTCGGAAACGTTTCGGGAAATCAACAAAAGACTGGAGACCTGTTCCCGCAGCGCCGTGTTCTTCTCGTCGACCGTCAACCCCGTTACCCGTTTTGTCAACGGTGTCGTCTACGCCGGTGTGGCGCTGGTCGGCGCGCTCTCCGTCATGTCGGACCCCGCCTTTACCGTCGGCAGCCTTTCCATTTTCCTCAATTATGCCAATCAATACACAAAGCCGTTTAACGAAATTTCCGGCGTCGTTACGGAACTGCAGAACGCGCTTGCCTGTGCGGCGCGGCTGTTTGAACTCATCGAGGAATCTGCGCAGACACCGGATGCTGTGGACGCGCTTGTGCTGGAAGGCGCGCGCGGCGACATTGAAATAGACGGCGCGGACTTCTCCTATACCAAAGAAAAGCCTCTGATTCAGGATTTTCACCTGTCTGTGCGTGCGGGACAGAGAGTCGCCATCGTCGGTCCTACCGGCTGCGGAAAGACGACGCTTATCAATCTTCTCATGCGCTTTTACGACGTAGACGCCGGAGAGATCCGGGTAGATGGAACCGACATACGGGATATAACCAGAAAAAGTCTGCGGCAAAACTACGGTATGGTTTTGCAGGAAACCTGGATCAAGACCGCCTCGGTCCGTGAAAATATTGCCATAGGCAAGCCGGATGCCACAGACGAGGAAATCATCGCCGCGGCCAAGGCCTCTCACGCGCACAGCTTCATCAAACGCCTGCCGGAAGGATATGACACCGTCATCTCAGACGACAGCAGTCTTTCGCAGGGACAAAAGCAGCTTCTCTGCATCGCAAGAGTCATGCTGTGTCTGCCTCCTATGCTGATCCTTGACGAGGCGACCTCCTCCATCGACACGCGCACGGAAATGCAGATTCAAAACGCGTTTTCAAAGATGATGCAGGGGCGGACAAGCTTCATCGTGGCCCACAGGCTTTCCACCATCCGGGAAGCAGATATCATTCTCGTCATGCGCAGCGGAAGCGTTGTCGAAAGCGGAACCCATGCCTCTCTTCTGCAAAAAGGCGGCTTCTATGCGGAACTTTACAACAGTCAGTTCGGCGGATGACGCCATCCCGCAAAATGAACAGATTGTGAATTTTACGGCGTGTTCTTGACCGGATTTTTCCCTTGTGTTACAATAAAAACATTCTATAAGGGCACTACCGTACTATGACGCGGCAAGGGCAAAAAATCCAGCTAAGTATCCCGCCGGACACTCTATCCCCCGCTCCCCCGTTGAATGCGAAAAGGAACCCGCCGCCGAAACGGTTAGAGACACCTGCTAAGTTATTTTTATTTGTCCTGATGAAAGGAAGAAATCCATATGAAACCTACTACACCGGCTCCTTTGCTGATTGTGCTTGCAAGCTTTGATCCGAACGGCAATGGAAAAAACGATTATGACCCTGCCCATCCCGAAAAGCTTTATGACAAAGCCTCGCCCATTTACGGAGAACAGTGGGCACTCTCAAAGCCCGAGGACTGCTACGAGCGATTCTTCGGTGAATCCGGCCTTTCCATGATGAACTATTATAAGGAAATGACACTCGGAAAGTTCTGGTTCTATCCCGTCCACATCGACCATCCGCAGCGCGAGAACGCGCCAGAGGGAATTCTAGAAATCACCGTTTCTCTTCCTCACCCCGCGGCGCTTCGCAATCTTGAAGGCTACAACAACGAAACAGCGGCAGCCAAAGCCATCCATGATATTGTGGCGGCGTGTGACCCATATGTGGATTTTGCAAAATACGATAAAAACGGCGATGGTATCGTCACGCCGGATGAACTTGCCATTGTCATTTTGAACGCGGGCTATGACCGCGCCTCCACAAAAGCCGATGAGGAATTCTCAAAAGTCGTTTGTGAGAACGGCCCCATTCCTAGCCATCGCTTCATGGTGCATGGAACCAGTCAGCCGACAGATGTCGACATGCGGGACGGCGTAAAAATCGTGCGGGTCTCCAATATCGGCGAATACAATTCACAGGGGCCCATTTCCATTGGAACGCCGGCGCATGAGCTTGCACACAATGTCGGTGCGCAGGATATGTACTGCCGCTATACGCCGCCGTCCGAGCAGGTATTCGGATGGCCTCTTCCGCTGAATTTCTCTTTGATGTCATGGGGAAATCATTTGGGAGGCGGGACCCTTCCCGCTTATATCGATCCTTATCAGCGCATTTATCTCGGTTGGGCAAAAGAGGTTACGGCACAAACGGATGGCGAATATACGCTCTTCTCTACACTTTCCGGCAAATATTATGTCCTGAAAATTCCGACGCCGGACCCAGACGAGTATTTTTTGTGTGAAATCCGACTGAAAGAAGGCTTCGAATCCGCGCTCACACCCGGCGATTCCCAAGGTGGTGTCATTATCTGGCAGGTCGATGAGGCGATCAACCGGGAATGGTTTATGAAAGCGCAGTGTGTTTCCTCCAATCTTCCGGGCGGCAAACGGCATGACCTTGGAAATGCCATCAGACTGCGCGGTATGTTCTGCGAAATCACGGACGACGCCGGTAACTTTGTCAAATACGGTCCCTATTATAAGCAAAAAACCATCTCAGAGGATCCGTTCTTCTACGCCAGCGAGGATCCGAACACCGGCTTTTTTGATTCTTCCCTTTATTGCGGAGCCGCGTCGGAATCCTATTCCTTGAATCGGTTTCCAGAGGGCGTTTCTCATGACTGGAAGATCACGATTGAAGTTCTTGACGCGCCGGGCGCCGAAATGCGAATCCGGATAAAAAGAGGTTAAACGGGAAAATACATAAAAAAAGAAAGGAATGATTCTATGAAAACATCACTTGCTTGGGCTCTGATTCTCGCATTGACGATATTGCTTGGCTGCTCCTGCGGCTATACACCGAACCTCAGTATTGATACCACCGGACATACCATCCACCATGCCGAAATCACGGTGGAGGGATACGGCATCATTACGGTCGCGCTGGACGAGACGGTGGCTCCTATTACCGTCCAGAACTTTATCACGCTTGCGAATGAAGGCTTTTATGACGGACTTACGTTCCACCGCATCATATCCGGCTTTATGATTCAAGGCGGCGACCCGAACGGCGATGGCACAGGCGGCAACACCGACGAAGAAGGCAACCGGATCTGCATCACCGGCGAATTTTCGGACAACGGAATCGAAAACAACCTGTCGCATACGCGCGGCGTCCTCTCCATGGCTCGCGCCACCGATCCGGATTCCGCAAGCTCCCAGTTCTTTATCGTGCATGAGGACTCGACGTATCTCGACGGCCAATACGCAGCGTTTGGCTGGGTCACCTCCGGCATGGACATCGTCGATAAGATCTGTGAGAATACGCCGGCAGGTCTCAACGGAGCAGTTAACAAGGAAGATCAGCCCGTCATCGTCAGCATTAGAATTGTTGAGGAAGAATAAAATCGAAAAGCACCTCGAAACCAATGTCCCGAGGTGCTTTGTTCATGATTGACAAAAAACAACAAATATGATAACATATTGGTAACAATCATGCAAGCTTGGAGGTGCCGTTTTATGACAAATCCGCGGAAAGCAAGAGCCAGACAGCTTATCGACAACGCCATGCAGGAAACCCCGGAAGCAGTCTCCGGCAAGCGGAGGATCGGGATCATTCTGATCGTCTTTCTCGTGATTCGTTTTCTATGCCTGCTTGCAGAGCTCACGGGCGTCGCGCTCGGATATTTTGCAATATCCGTCCAGAATATCGTCCTGTCCCTTGTCGCCGTCTTTTTTGCATGGAGCATCTACATAGGAATCAAAATGATGGCAATGCTCGGGGTCATCGGCGGCATTATGATGATCATTCAAACCTTTTCGCTCTACCCTATTCTCTTTTCAGCAGAATATCTTCCTTTCATTCGTCTGTATTCCGCCGTTTTTATCCTAACATCCTATATACAAGTCATCAGCATGCTCTTGCTTATTTTTGATAAGAAAGCCAATATCTATTATCAAACCGTTTTCAAAGCGCGCCAACAGTTTATAGAAGAAGAAAAATCACAAAAACTGTAATGGCGCCCCGCATTCTGTCCGGAACATCCCTCGCTTCCGGACAGAATTTTTATATTTCCTGTTTTACAAAGCATTGACAAAGATAAAGTTTTCGATTATAATATCAAGGGTAAAATAAATTGTATAGAAAACAACGATTGGGAGCAGATGTTTTGAGAAAAATGATTTCTTAACTATATCATAACCGCCTGCTCCGCACAAAATTTCATACTTTCGGGGTGTAGCGCAGTTGGTAGCGCGCGACATTTGGGACTGTTACTGACGACATTCGCAGGAAAATCCCAAGACCTCAAAAAGCCTTAAACACTGCGATTTTTTCTCTTTTATTTTCTATAAAAATGTGTTATAATAAGGCAACGACCACATAGTATCCCACAGATACTGAAATCAGCTAAAAAATGAATAAATCGGGGTGTGGCGCAGTTGATAGCGCACCGCATTTGGGATGCGGGGGCCGCGAGTTTGAGTCTCGCCACTCCGACCATCATTCTGACCGAAAGTAGAGGTTTTTTCCTCCACTTTCGGTCAATTTTTTTTGTGTGTTTTCAAGTATTGAGACGCCACTTTTAGGAAATCGATATTTTTTACGCTCACTTATCAAATGAGGTCTACGAAAACCACTTTTCTTTGATTACTGCGGCTCAACTTTTGACTGCAAAAAGGACAGCCACTAAAGTGACTGTCCCCGTCTTGTTAACCTTTAGGCGGATAAGGGTCATTCCCATAAGAGTTCTTTTCTCGAATTCGACCATCGAGACCATGAACCACCAATTCGGATTTTTGATTGCGTGCAATACCAGTAGCAATTTCGATAGCTGCTCTCTGAGTAGAAGTTACTGCGGTTGCTCTGGAATTGCCAGCACCCTTAACCTGCCAATTACCATCTGGACGATGCGTGACATGCTGGTTCTTTCCCATGGATAGAACCTCCTTTCAAAATAAAAATGAAAGGATGAAATCGCCAACACCCTTTGTGTTGATTAATTTAATCTACTAAAAAGCAGAATGCTTTTTTGCCGTACTGACGCGCATAAATACGTCTGCCATTCTTGAGCGTTATATACGCTACAAAAACACGACGTGCGCTCTTTTTAGAAACATCACTCATGCAATGCGCCTCCTCGTATTCAGATTTTTCACGAACGAATTCGCGAAAGTATTGAAACGAACTGGCAAAAATGTTACACTATTAATACTGGATGTATGTGTAGGCGATTTATTTCTGCCTGCTCGCTCAGGATTGTTCCATTTAAGTTGCCGCTTAAATGGAACTTTTTTTATGTCCAGCGACCGAAGCCGCATGACATCATACAAGTATTTTCCCATTATTAAGGTCAAAAAGCATCGCTCCTTCTTCCTTAATCAAAGTGCCGTCGACTCTGTAACCATCAGAAGAAAGATCCCATCCTGTAATCTCCTGAAGAGTATTCAATAAATCTTTGACGTTCCATCTTACAGATAAGACATTAGAATTTTCTTTTTTCTTAAAGAAAGATGTGCTGTTCTGATCACCCTCAGCACATGCTTTGATTGCAATTTGCTTACTTTCGGGATTTATCAGCAATTGCACAAACGACGGATAATCAAGTTTCATTATAACAGCTTTGTTAAAAGTTACACCGTTTTTTGTGATTGATACATACGGAACACCTTCGTCAAAATTAAACGATGTAAAGCCATCAAAAATCGACATATCACCCTACCTCCTTGTTTTTATACATTATACAACTCTTTTGCTGTTGCGTCAAGTGATAAATTCTTATTTTCTTTGCCAGATTTGCGTCTTCAAATCTTTTTTGTGTTCTGCAAAATTATTTTTGTATCTTGCAAAGCTCTTTTTCAAATTTTAAAGTCGATTTCTTTTTTGAAATAATATTTTTTGCTTTGCGCAACAATTCTTGCATTCCTTTTTGACATTGGTTTCAATTTGTGAATTTCGCGTCAGGTTCTAATACCACTTTCGGCAAACTTACTCACTATAACAGGAATTAACTTGAGCGCCAAGTGTCACCTGATAATTTTAACCGTTCTTTCTCGGCTGCAATTTCCGCATTCATCTGCGTTATCAGCTCGGCGAGTTTTTCTTCACATTCCTCTCTCGTCTTTGCATAGATATTTCTTGCCATACGCTTACCGTCTGCACCTGTTGGCGAGTATCTGCCTTCATACAGGTGGTCGTTGATCACGCTGATGCATCCGGTGCCGGGGCGTCGTATTTTGGGCTGTTTTGGCTCGAATTTTGCCTTCTGTGGCGTTTTAACATCTTGGCCGGGTGTTTGCTCCACCTCACTCAAACTGCCCTCATTTCTGCCGAAACCCTGCTCAATCTTATTGGCTGCACTGCGTTGCATATTGTCGGTAATGTGGGTGTATATATTTAGGGTCGTTTCTGATGAAATATGACCTATGATAGCCGACAATGTTTTTACATCCATTCCGTTAGCAAGGGATGTGGTGGCGAAGGTGTGTCGCAGATCGTGAAAGCGTATATTCTTACACTCGGCTCTTTCCAATGTCCTTTGGAGTGCTTTTCTTATAGCCGTTGGATGCCGAGGTGCATCCTCTTTAATCGGTGACGGGAACATCCACCGTGAGTTCACCTTTTTCTTGTATTCCGCAAGTATTTTGACAATATCGGGTGGAAGGATGATTGTGCGTATCGAAGATTTTGTTTTCGGCGTAGAGATGTTTATTCTGCCGTGCACCGTTGTTGCCTGACGGGAGATATGAAGTTCTCCCGTCTGCATATCAAGGTCACCCCACTGTAATCCTGCAATCTCGCCGCGCCTGAGTCCTGTACTGAGCTCGAGAATGAATAGTTCAAAGTATCCGTCTGCTTTGGCTTGTACTATAAACCTCTGCATTTCCTCTCTCGTCAACACCTGCATCTCTCTTGCTTTCTTGGGCGGTAGTTTGCACCCAACAGCAGGGTTCATCCGGATCAGTCCATCTTCCACCGCCTTTTGCAATCCCTTACGGCAAATGGCGTGACATCCTCGCACCATACGGTCAGATAATCCGTTGCCATACACTTCGGTGCGTATCTTCCTGCCGCTGATTTTTAATCTGCTGTAGAATTGTTGCAGATCATTCTGCGTTAGTTTGTTCAGCGGTATTTTGCCGATGTCTGTCACCACATGGTTGTATATTAAGTTTTCGTAGTGCGCTTGCGTTGTAGGTCTTACTCTATGTTTTTCATACTGCTGATACCAAAAGTCCATCCAATCGCCGAACGCCATTTCTGCTTTCACCTTGCCTGTGAGTTGCACACCGCATTGTTCTTTTAACTGCTCTAACTTTTCAAGGCATTTGCCTTTTTCCATAGCAGTTACATTTTTGGTGATGGGAAGTCCTTTTTCATTGTAACCGATAACGACACGCGCTTCCCATCGACCGTCTGCTCGTTTACGCAAGGTACCTTCGCCTTGCTTTCTTTTTTTGCTCATGGTTTCAACTCCTCTCCAAATATATCGCTCATAAAGCCCCCGACGATATTCGAGGCTCTCTGTTGCATATCGGTTGTGACATGGGTGTAGGTGTCGAGCGTGAAACTCGCATTGGTATGTCCAAGGATGCCCGACAGCGTTTTGGCATCCACTCCGCTTGTGAGAGCGTGGGTGGCGAAGGTATGCCGTAGATCATGGAAGCGTATATTGGGAAGCCCTGCTTTTTGGAGCAGAGCCTTCATTTTTCTATACGCCGCCGGTGGTGCTACGGGAAGTTCGGGGTTCAGCGGATCGGTGAATATCCATTCGCCTTTTGCATTCTTCTTTCGTTCTCTCAGCACATTTGCTGTGCTGACCGGAAGATAGAAACTTCGCTTGCCCTGACCTGTTTTGGTTTCGCCTTCGACTATCACGCCGTTGCGTAAGTCGATACTGCGGTTGATATTCAGTTTACCTTCGACCTCATCAAAATCCGTCCACTTGAGACCGCATATTTCGCCACGTCTAAGTCCTGTTGTCAGCTCGGTGTAGAAGAAGTCACGCCAATGCTCCTCGGAATCAATGAGTTTCATAAAGGTATCAAGCTGTTCATCGGTCAATACCTGCATTTCCTTTTTTACGATCTTCGGCACTGTTGTACCGTTTGTCGGATTCTTGGATATGAGATGCTCTTTCACCGCCATGTCCATCGCTTCATGGAGCATATAGTGAACTCTCACAACCGAGGCATCCGACAAACCTTGTCCGTAGATACTCCGATTTTGAATTCTGCCGTTCTTTTTTAGATTATTATAAAATTTCTGTATTTCGGCAGTTGTGATGAACGCTATCTGCTTATTTCCAAGAGCAGGCTTGATATATTTTTCTACATAGGTTTTGTATCCGTCCAGCGTACTTTCACGGATAGTACCGGTCATATACTCAGCAATCCATTTGTCGAGCCACTCACCGAGGGACAATTTACTGTCCTCGGTCAGCTCGGCATCTCGGAACTCATCAATTTTATAATGGAGTTTGTTGATCAGTTCCTTTTGCGTTTTTGCGTAGACGTAGCGGAAGATAGGATCGCCGTTTTCCTTATGGCCTACGACGATACGACCTTCCCATTGTCCTTTTTTCTTTTGGCGAATCATTCCTTCGCCCGATGGTCTTCGTTTTGCCACGATAATCACCTCCTTGCAGCACAACACAATACCACACTTGTTTTGGAATATCCAGCGTTTTTTGCATAGAATGTTCGAGTATTTTTCTTGTTTGATATAGCGCATAAAATGTATGCGCAATCCCATTTTTACATAGTTATGGTCGGTTCGTTGTAGTCATATGTCACACCCTTGTCCAACTTCAATCCGTGAGCCGCTTTCTTCGCTTCGATGGCGGACATCAGCTTTTTATCTATTTGTCTGCCAAGGCGATTGGCGTGCTTGTTATAATTATTTTGAAACGATTTTAGGAAGGCACGGAACACATTCGTGAACAAGAAACAAACCTTTTGCTCGGTGGAGTAACCACTATTCACCATATAGTTGTCCATCTGCACCGCCGCCCTGATAATGTCGTTCTTCAGACTGCGGAATTCTTTATTCAGTTCCAGAGGAATATCAGGTTCTTTCTTTTCGTAATACAGCGACAACTTTTCCCGATTGATTTTATTCCACACGGCATAGAGTTCAGCCACATCTTCATCCTTGGCAAACTCGGCTACGATCTGATTGACCGTTTCCTTAATTTCTTTCGGCAGATAACCGTAAACCTTTTTGCCCGAATGATTTTTTAGCTGATGTTGCAAAGTTTCGAACAGAGAATATATCTCCAAGCTTACCGGATACATAGAAAACACATCTTCTATTAGATCCTTGACGCGCTCTTTGACCATATCCCGCTGCTGTGTTTCCATTTGGAAGAGCTTATACTGTTCGTTGCGAAAAATATCGCCCGCGAACAGACGGCGCATATCTTCAATGGTTTTCTTGGTGATCCACCCCTGCTTGCCGTCTTTCGAATATACCACCAAGTGTATATGCGGATGATGATCTTTGTTGTGGAAGCCGGCATACCATTGCAGGTTTGACAGATTGATGCTGTGTGCTTCAGCCAGCTCGGTAACATTCCGGCGAACCAAATCTTTCCACGCCTGTGCGTTGTTATATCCAAGCCGTTCAGCATCCTCGCGCCGCAGACTGATGATGTGAGTGAACACGATGCCGTTATGATTATTCACTTCTTCGGCAACCGCATCCAAGTCGATCTTGTCATCGGTTTGAGAGAACAGACCGTGAGAACCGATCTTTTCAACTCCCGGTCGCTCTGCAATATACGAAACCAATTTATCAAGGCGGCTGACATCGTTACGCTCGATCACGGCATTAATAAAATTTGTTGCATTGGATTTTGTGGAGTCACTCTCATAGTTTTTATACTCCACATACTCACGGCTGTGAGGAAAGGATTTCAGTACCTCGGCGATAAGTCGCTGCTGCCTGACAGTTGACGGTGAGTGATCAATGCCGGTCGGCAACTTTTCTACGCTCTCGCGCGTTCCGATATACCGAAGCAACCTTCCGGTGTTTGCTTTTGCCGGATTTTTATAATAATTACTTGTGAAAAATATTTTTGCCATCAATCATCACCCTCCTCACTGTACTGATACCGATAGGCGTTTTCAAGCTGAACCCTGCCGTTGTTGGAAGCAACATCACGGCAGCACATATCATTGAGGCGATAGAGTGTATCTTCGTCAAGCTCTCCGCGGCTTACTGCAATATGATTTTGCTTTGCAACCTCAACTGCCAGCTTAAAAAGCATCTCGGACAGATTTCTCTCGATATCCTGCATCTGACTTTTCATCACAGATGAAAGGATCGGCGCGATATAATCGAGATTTTTGTTGTTGCGAAGATAACCGATATAAAATTCAATCGCTTTGTTAATAAAATCATTTTGCGATTTGGCGTATCCGTTATCCACAAATTCATTGATTTCCGCATCCTGTTCCGCAGGTATATACAGCGGGAATCTGCGCTTTTTGCTTGTTTTTTCGTCCATTTTTATTTCCTTTCTGCAAGACCCCATAACAAAGGCATTGACTTTTTCGTAAAATCCCCCAACGGTCGGCTCTGCCGTCCGAAGTAGGTGGTGCGGGATGACCCCGCACTTTAACCTGCTTCAAATAATGACGACCGTTTTCCGTCTATAATACCGTGTTTTCGGTCGTATTCTTCGAGTTTACGGATTACATTCAGCCGTGCCATTTCCTGATCCGCTTTCCGTAGCTGCTGTGCATTAAAATAGTCAACCGCTTCTTGTATGGGACGGATGGTATAGAGCAAATTGCCGTTACGCTTTTCACCTTTTTTGGTGATGACGGAGGTCGGCTCGGTTGTGATCAACCGTTTGTCGACCAATCCGTCCACATACTTTTTGACGGTGTTGTTGCTCATACCAACCGCTTCGCCGATGGTTTTATAACTTGGGTGGCACTGAAAAGTTTCCCGATCTTCACGATACATGAGATAGGTGTAGACCAGGATTTCACCGCCGCTTAGTCCCAGCGAGAAGATTTCATTCGGCAGAGGAAAATAATTTTTCACTGCATCTCTCTTTGGGTAGCGGTTGTATTTCAACGGTTACCTCCTGACTGTGCTTCGATCCACTGACGGAATTTTTCCTTTTCCACGAACTTACGATTGCCCACCTTGAAGGTCGGGAAATCTTTTTCTTGCATCAACTCATACGCAGAGGAGATGGCGATGCCGAGAGCCTTTGCTACCGTATCCGCATTCAGAAATAGCGGCAGCTCATCGTAGTTTTTATACATAGATGTTTTCATAATAATTTATTTCCTTTCGATTTTTATTACCGTTCTTTTAGAACTTACGGCGAGTTCTTGTTTCTGCTGCCGCCTTTATCCAATCAAGGCGGCTGTGTTGTTACAATCATAACCTCACTCCTTTCTTCTGTTTTGTCAGCGAGCTGCTCTCACTTTGAAAAGTGGGAGCAGTATTCATATTGCGTAGGGACACAAAAAGGCTCGCACATAAAAGCCACCTATCATAAGTGACTTATTATGTACGAGCCTTAATATTTAACAGCTCCCTGCAACAGTTTTCACTGTCGCGCAGTTCCACGGGGATGTGAAACTTTATATGTTATCTATTCAGTTGTACCAAGATTTTCCTTGGGTCTGTAGTATAACATATTTTTTAGAGTCTGTCAATATTTTGCGCCCATACTACGAATATCCCGATCTGAATCGGGGTATAATAACAGTTTGCCTGTTTTACAGAATTGTCATTCAGAGGCTGACCAAACCTATGCGCGTGCCGACTATCGTTTACCTATGATGGCCTTCCATCACGTATTAAGCAGGAACCTGTTAAGATTCCTTACCCGGACTCCGAGGTAAAGCCGACCGACACGCTCGCTCGTTTTACGAGGTCATCGCACATTCTCTTACCGCCGACTGCTCGCTCAGCACAAAAGTTCATCTTGGCGAAGCTATTACATCGTCCTTCGTATCTGTCACCGACACGGGTATTCACTTGTAGGTTCCGGATGCCTTTCTGCATTGGAGTGTTCCGCTGCATCCGGTTCCGATGGCGCAAAAAAATCGCCATTGGAGGCGAGCCTATAAATAGACTCCTCCAATGACGATTCTAACATCCTCATTTTATTCTGTTTTACAATACTACAATAATCATCATGCTCATATTGAGCATACTCATTATAACATCGAACAAAAGTTTAGTCAAGTTTTTATTAGTAAACAGTTTTCTTTGACTACAGTAACGCAATTTTTGAAAGTAAAAAGAGGTTTTTATTACATTTTGGTACAAACCACTTTTGCTTAAATTTTTCTCTGTTTTCACCTCAAAAACCCAGTGTTTATGCAGGTTTTGGTTTGTGCAACAATTTGGTACAAACCAACCTGTTTTTCAAAGTGTTTTTGATAATAAAAGCATCTCCAAGTAAGTGCCAATTCTTACTTGGAGATATTAGATTATCCGCCGTAATTTTCCTCGCTCATACAGATGCAAACATACCATTTTACGTTTGCTTTGGTTACGCCTACGGCGATGTAGGGATATTTGGAGCTGCCAACATATGACCAGTGTCCTTTGCTATGATGGAAGCCGTCTGCGATACGATCCGACATACTTTCAGCCGTACCGAACCAGTCGCCCATACCGATGGCTTCTCGGTTAAAGCCTTGGTAATAACTATCCTCGGCGGTGAGACCGTAAAGTGCCATATCTACGAATTCGCCATATTTTAATTCGTTACACGCA
Source organism: Clostridiales bacterium (assembly GCA_003150035.1). Taxonomy (GTDB): domain Bacteria; phylum Bacillota; class Clostridia; order Oscillospirales; family CAG-272; genus QALR01. The sequence goes on along the minus strand of QALR01000007.1, from coordinate 70,651 downwards.
TCACGGGGACTTGTGTGAGAGAAGTTTTCGGTCAGTTCATTTGCTCTGTACCGCGCCACCTCTGTCAGTCCGGGGAGCATCGTAGCTGCCGTATCTCCCTGTGCTATGCGGTAGTCATTTATTTTCTCAATCACAAGCTTTTCTATATCCGCAGGATCGACTTCTGGCCATTGTATGCCCACATATATTTCCTCTTGTGGTTCTTCAGTTTCCGACGGTGTTTCTTCTATGTGTTCGGTTTTTTCCGCCGCCGATGGCTCTGTTGCTTTTGTTGGTTCGGTACGCTTGGTTTCTTCCGTTGGCTTTGCCGTTGTTGTAGGCGCTGTGCCGGTCACAGTCGGCTCGGTTGCCTGATCCGCGCTCTCGGTGGGGACAGGCTCTTTTTCTTTCTCTGTCCGCTCTACTGCCGTTATAGGCGGTGTTGTTTCGGTAGGCGTTTCTGTTTTTATCGTTTCCGATACCGTTGTCGGCGGACTTTCGGTCGGTGAAGGTGCTGTGTTGCCACTGCATCCTACCACACTCACAAGCACCCCACAGCAGATAAGAAATATTACCTTTTTTACTTTATCCATCTCCAAACACATCCCCACATACGCTTTTTAATATTATTTTTGATGTATCTGACATATCAGCCCGTGCTTCTTCAATCGATGTGTATTCTTGCGCTATCACGTATAAGCGATATCTGTGTTGGTCGCCTTTAATTTCAAATATATTGGGAAAACCCCATAGGTTATTTCCGATAGGAATCCAATCTGTTTTTTCAGTTGAATATTGAAGTCCTGTAAACGTGGGTTTGACGCACCGATAATACTTGTTTTTGATTTTTAGTAATATCTGTTCCGCTATGATTTTTTGAGCTTTCATCATATACAGAAATCCCCAAGTGTTGATATGCTCCCACTGGTATTCATTAAGAGTAATCACTGTTTGCTCAATAGAATTCACCGCCTTTTGACTAATAGAGACCATAGAGTTTTCTTCGGTATATTCTATCGCTTTTAAAAACTCTGTAAGTTCCTGTTTGTTTACATAATATTTTTTAGTGCCGGGGCACAATGGAGAGGCAGAATAATCTTCGAGATATAGCGTAAAATATCTGCTCATATATTCTCAACCTCCTCCAAACCTTGCATCACTTCCACCATTATGCGCGTTGCGAGGATAAATCCCGAACTGAACGCCTCACGCTCGGTGATACAGGAGAGTTCACTTGTGCAGTCTTTGAATTTTTCAAAGGTTTCTTTCTGCTTCTCCGTAAGCCCTGCAGTCAGCTCATCCTCGTTTTTGCATATCAGCTTGACGAGCTTATCCACTCTCGTCCCTCGCTTGATGTACCTTTCATGTGGACTGATGTTGCCGTAGTACAAATCTTCAAGTGTTGTCATTTTCATCCCACCTCACATAAGAAGAGGGCGACTCGCCATCGAACATTACCGATATCGAGTCGCCCTCTTTATTCATTTTTTCTGCTGCAATCAATGCGTGTTTTACGAGTAGCATATCCATCCAAGTCCGCTCGTCATACTCTGCCGGACGACCGTTCTTGAGATAGTCTGCCACCGCCGCACTCATCACATTATATTTTGCGCCGTTGTATACATCCTGTACTGTTATTCGTGCCATTTGTAGCACCTCCTTTGCAGTACAACAACATACCACAAAGGTTTTCACAAGTCCAGCGGTTTTTTTCAAAGACTTTATACTACATCCGGAACGTCTTTCTCTACAATATTGAATCGTATAAATTCCGGTATAGATTCCTCAATCGCTTTGCTTTTGATGGTTTCATCGCCGGTAACAAGTGCCTGTGCAATTATGCTCGACGGAAATGCAGTTTCCTGAAGTTTTTTATTGCGCAGATCATCGTAATCCGTACATAGTGCCACCTCATTAACTCTGCTTACATAATCAAGCATCGCAAGTAAATACAGAGCTTCCGGATACCATTGTTTATCATAGTATTGGCGAATTATTCCCGATTCCAAAAGGTCTATCATAAACTCCGTGTCTCCAAGTTCTTTTAACCGATGGCACACATTGCTTTTAAATAAATCAAAATCTATTTTGTTTTCCGTCTGTTGTATATGCATTTATTACCTCAATATAGCGTTTTGTATTTGCTGACAATTTCTAATGAAGTTTCATTCATCATTTACGCCGCTACTGCATTTGCATTTACTTGCTCAATAATCTTGCGTATACCCATCCAAACGGTAAGGTCGGTGAATACTTCCACAACGCTGCCTTTATCGGTGAAGGGAGGTTCCTGTAATACAGACAGATCTTTCATCAAGCCGTTGTGAACGATATACTCAATTATTTGATTAACAAAATAAATCTGTTTTGAATCAAGATTTACATCATTCAGGTACTTCGCAAACGCTTCTTTTGCCGCACTCATATCAAGTCCTACAATTTCGCGAACGAACTCACCAAGTGGTTTTTTGCCGAATTCCGCTTCGTAGTCCTCTTTAGTGCCAACTTCACTCCACAATATTTCTTCCAATACTTTAACATCGGCAGGGCTTAGCGGAATGTTTGACTTTAGTTTTGCAATAACTTCATTATCCTGATGCTGACGGACATAAAACTCCGCTTTCGCCTTGTAATTTTTCAGATCGTCATTTTCAAGCTCCGATTCATTCCAATCAATTGAAAGAATTTCGTCATCAAAGTTGGTATGATATATCGCGCCATTGTATGGGATGTATTTGATTAAAACTCTCAAGCTTTTACGAATGTGCTCAAACTCGTTAATGCCGGCATTATCCACATAATCCGTATGCAAAATTTTGTTGATAAGTTCTGACTGCGCCATGATTTCGGGAATGTTTGCCACACCGGAGATTGCCGATACTTTTTTATATAGGTCACTGCGTGCTTTGCTGTATTTCTTTCCTGCAAGATACGCAAGCTCAATACCGTACATCAAGGCATCAAAGCGCATCGCTTTCGGATCATCTTCGTCAGGTGTGATAAGCGGAGCGAGTTCGTCTGCAATAATTAATGTATCATCATAGGAAAGGGCGGTATAATTATCTGCATTTGCATATAATTCAACATATTTAAGGTGTTGACGAACGGCAAAGTTCTCCTTGTTAAGTTCCTTAACCTTGCGAACCATATCGTCCACAAGCTCTTTGCGAAAAGCGATCAACTCTTCGGTTTGATACGCCAGATCCTGAAGTTTAAAAGCCATTTGTGCTTTAAGGTTAAAAATTGCACCCTGCAAAGCGATTTGATTGGCAGATCTTCCTTTTCCGCCCATACGGAAAAACTCAAAGTTGCCGCAGAAGTCGAAAATATAGAACTTAGTTTTATCCTCGCCGTCCAAAAGTCCCGGACAAAGACGTGTGCCCCTGCCTATCATCTGCCAGAATTTCGCCTTGCTCATAACCTTTTTAAAGAAAACAAGATTCAAAACCTCGGGCACGTCAATGCCGGTATCAAGCATATCAACCGAAATCGCGATCTGAGGGAGTTTTTTGGGGTCGGAAAATTCGTCTATCAGACTTTGCGCGTATGTAATTTTATTATCGATCACCTTCGCGAAACCGTTAAGATGCGGATATTCGCTGTTAAAGACTTCAAGTATCTTTTCAGCGTGAAGATGATTTTTCGCAAATATAATTGTTTTGCCGATTTTTCCGCCATATTCAATTTTAATGCCGTTTGTCATAAGCACGTTCAGCACCTGACGAATGGTATCGCGGTTAAAAATCCATTCGTTAAGAGCGGAAGACGCTATCCGCTCCGGCACTTCCCCGTCCTCGTCTGCGAACAGATTTTCATATTCCTGCTTTTCTTCTTCTGACAGCTCATTGTAAGAAATGCCCTGCTCAATAAACTTTACGCTTGATTCCACAGACATATAGTCGACAAGATAACCGTCTTTTACAGCCTGGCTGAGTTCATAGCCGTAAGTTGGGACGCCGTTTTCAAGCTCAAATATTTCGTATGTGTTTTTATCAATTTCATCTTTGGGCGTTGCGGTAAGTCCGACCAGCGGCGCGTCAAAGTAATTGAAAATATCTCTGTATTTATTGTAAACCGAACGGTGCGCCTCATCACATATAACAAGGTCAAAATGCCCGCTTGTAAAGAGCCTGCCCTCATTGTCTTTGACGTCGTCTATGCAGTTATACATTGTCTGATATGTGGAAAATACGCAGTGCGCCGCATAGTTGCCCTTTTCCTCGCACAGGTTTGTAACCGATAAATCCGGCATCAGATTAACAAACGAGCGCTTGGCTTGGGTTATAAGCGCGGTTCTGTCAGCCAAAAACAAAATGTTTTTAACCCAGCCGTGACTTAGCAGAACCTTGCAGAGCGCGATAACAGTTCTTGTTTTGCCTGAGCCTGTCGCCATAACGAGAAGCGCTTTTCTCCGGTTTTTGCTGTCAAACGCGTCGCATACGGCTTTTACTGCACTTTCCTGATAATATCTTCCGGCAATGTTTTTATCAACCGTTATATTTTTAAGGCTGACCCTCATCCTGCGCAGGTTGAACAGTTTTTCCAAATCACGCTTGGAATATACTGAGGCGACCTTTCTTTCGGGATACTGTCCGTCGTCAATTCTTGTTTCAAAGCCGTTGGTTAAAAAGATGACAGGACGTCTGCCGTATTGCTTTTCCAAAATGTCGGCATACAGCTTTGCCTGCTGTCTTCCGACGGAAACATCTTTGCAGGTGCGTTTTGCCTCAACAACGGCTAACGGCTTATGCGTATCATCGTACAATACATAATCAGCATAGCCTGTTTCCGAATTGTTGGGCATACCGTGAAGCTCAACCTCGTTTATCCAGTTTTTGCCCTCTGCCCAGCCGGCATCTTCAAGCGTTGTGTCTATGTAAATTCTGCGAGTTTTAAATTCCGATAAATCGAGCGGTTTAGGCACATAAGTCTGCTGATGCTTCTCCCGTCGGGCGGTAAGCTCGTCCTTTAAAGCTCTGTTTTCCGCGGCGAGCGCTTCAAAATCAACGGTTTTTTCCGTAACAAAGGACAGCGCTTCCTCGGTCGTAAGCTCAAGCAGAGACGGATCAAATGCGCTTTCTTTATAGTCTTTGCCGTAACAGTAAGCAACGTAATCAAGGAAATAATAAAGGTTTTCTATGCAGAGCTTTGCCTGATCGAGCGAGATTTTCCGTCCTCCGTGCGCCGCGATGTTGCCGGTCTTTCTTATAAAATCAAGACGTTTATACAAATTGTCGTCAATGACTGATCGGAAATCGTCCGTGTTCATAAGGCAGGCAAGATTGTTGTCATACGGAGTTTTCAAATCCCTGTCAACCGAATACATCCATTTTATCGCAAACTCCATTGCCCTGCGGCAGTTTAAAACCGATGCGTCCTTATCTATATTCACAAGATTTTCGGCAGATACCGCCACATCTGCAAAGGCGGAGAACTGCGGATCTGACTTTAAAAAATCAAAGTTGGTCATATAAATAACCTCTCAGTTTTAATATCTAATAGGTATTGCTGATGATTTAATACGGCACGGGTGGTAATTGTATCTTAAAAGCATATCAGTAATATTCTTTTTACAGTTATCGTCATTTAAAAGTGGTCCTATATTTATTTCGCAAATATTAACTTTTGATAATTCAAATGAAATATACGGAATAATATAACCGTTTTTAGTGCGATATTTTATTTCAAATATATTTTGTTCTCTCGGCAGTTCAATAATTGCACGAACTTCTTCTTCGTGTTTGAAACATTCAGTTTTAAAAATCAAACTATAATCATTAAGAACATTCATTAAGTGAGTTTGAACTCTATTGATTTGTTTGTCATAATTGGTTATAGCTGAATATATATTTAATATTTTTTTCTTTATAATTTCAAGTTTTTGATTTTCATCATATATAACAGAATAAAATTCAATAGAATAACCGTTATCTAATGCTGTTTTATGTATATCATATTCATTTACAAAAAATGTAAATCCGATATTGAATCCTTCAAATTTATTGTTTTTTACATAATAATTCCACATAGGCAACGAATCATCATTTTTTGAAAAAGAGCAAATATATTTATCGCATTCAGTATATTTTCCGTGTATTGAGTTGTTTTTAGCCTCCTTGTAAATCAAAGCTGTTTTTTTAGCTATCTCCAAATTATAAATATCATCATAAAATCGCTTACTTATTTCTTTTGAATTTAACAGTTTGTTACATGCTTTTCTATAGACACTCATAACATTTTTACCCTCGGCTGTGTCATTCAGAATATCATATCTTGAAAACCAGAGCACAGGATTATTCTGCTGTAAAATACCTATAAGACCCTCAGGCGAAGTATAATGATAAATTGTTCTAAGTGAATTATAATAGCACTCATTACAATTCTGCAAATTATAACGGATTATTTCTGTATCAAAAGAATCTGACAGCATTATATTGTCACCTCACCCAAAGTATCGTTGCATTAACGATTTTTTTAATATTTCGAGCTTTTCAAGGCTAGATTGTACCTCAAATTTTGATTTGTCGGCCTGTTCCACGAAGGCGGCGAATTGGTCTTGCATTGCACTGTCGGGTATCAAAATTTCCAATCTACGAATATCACCCAGAGCAATAAACTTTTGTGTCCCGCCACGCACTTTGCTTGTTACCGCTCTGTCAAAATAATCTGATTCCAGAAAAGCTCGGATATATATATTGTTGACTGGGGCATCCGTGGGGAACTTTATCAGCGCAACATTCTTTATTGCGAATACCGGCTCGATGTCAACAATGACCGGTTTTCCAACCGTACCGATCATGGGCATAATAATGTCACCAAAATCGACTTTGGATCTTTCGTTAATCTGGTTGTATGCTGATTCTGAAATAAAGCTGCAACCAGAAAGGTCTATGCGCCCACTTGTTACATTTTTCGATGTTACAAGCGGATATCCGGTTTCATAATACTCAGGTGAATCATGGGTTCCATCCCTCACATCGCATACGGTGCCAAGCAGTTGTTTTTTCCACCCAAATGGATTGCTCACCGGATCCCCAAACAGTTCGATAAATCGGGATTTGATAAGTAAATCGAGCTTGTCCAGCTGTTGGCGGCGTTTAGCAATAAGGTCGCTGACCTTGTCCAACACCGCCGCAATTCTCCGCTGTTCATCAATAGGCGGAATCGGAACATCTATTTCAAAAAGCAACGCTTTATTCAAAGTTGTTCCCATAACCGCACGGTTTGTCCCTTTTGACCAATCCTTTGCAGAGAACAAATAATAAAAATAATCCGGTAAAACATCATATTTACCTGTTGGAATAAATGCCATTATTGCTTCATTGGTATATATAGATTCTTGTGTAATAGCTGTTTTCCCTAATGAAAGTTTAAAACTCATAATCACTGTGTTCGCAGGAACGCTTTTTATCCCGCTTTCTTGTACAGCTAACAAAGAAATCTTTTCTTTTGTAGATTCTACATACTTTTGATAATTACTTAAATCTGAGATAGATACCCAGTTATATTCGCCGTTATTCCAATAACTGGATTTATTTCTGGAAGGCGTTTTTCCCATTTGTAAATTAAAAACATCACCCAGTTTTGCCATTACGCCACCCCCTTAAGTAATGCAATAAGAGCCACAATCAGCGCGGAAAAGCTGACAACTCCCGAAAATACGGATAAAATAAAATTACTGTCTTTCTCTTTTTTAATTTCGTTTGCCGAACCACGAAGAAATACAGCAAACAGGAAAGAAAAAAATATCAGTATCACAGAAAGCACTATTGATGCAATATTTGCCGCTACTTTATCCGCTGTCCATGAAGTATTTACAGCCGTTACAAACATACCTATTAAAAAGAGAACGCCAACCAAAGCTACGATAATCGCCAAAGAATTAAACAAAACTGTCAACAAACCCGAAAAAATACCAATCGTTAAATTTCTGTCGGTATCTTTTTTATTTCTGATAATAAAACATATTTTTTGCAAAAACGATATTTCCGTCTTTACCTCTTGTGTTTCCGGTTCAGTTTTAACGGCTTTCACTACCGCCTCTGCCAATTTATCATAATCAATCTCGTTATTTATTATTGTTATACATCTTCTGCACTTTCTCACAGTATTTCCTCCAATTCAGAAAGTCCTGCGGTAATCTCGGTTTCAAGTTCGTGCAGATCTGCCATAATTTCCGTTGTGGAGGGATACTCCACAGGCACATACTCCACCTTTTTGTACTTGTTTATCGAAAGGTCGTAATCATTGCCGGCAATTTCTTCTTTCGGAACAAAAAAGCTCTGTTCGGTTCTTTTGCGCTCTTTTTCCTGCTCGGAGTTATGAAAACGCTCTATAATATCGGGTATATTATTTTCCTGTGTCGGAGTTCTTTTATCGTCAAGCGAAAAGCCGTCCGCTCTCATATCGTAAAACCATACATTGTCCGTTCCGCCGTGTCCGGTTTTTGTAAATATAAGTATCGCCGTGGAAACTCCGGCATATGGCTTAAACACACCCGATGGCATAGAAATCACCGCTTCAAGCCGGTTGTTCTCAATAATTTCTTTTCTTATATCCTTATGCGCCTTAGAGGATCCGAAAAGCACACCGTCGGGAACAATGCAGGCGCATCTGCCGCCGGTTTTAAGCGCACGGATAAAGAGAGCCAGAAACAAAAGCTCTGTTTTTTTGGTTTTGCACATTTTAAGAAGATCGGCAGATACTATATCATAGTCAAGACTGCCCTTGAACGGAGGATTCGCAAGTATAAGCGAATATTTTTCCCTGTCCGGATTCTGGTCGGAAAGGCTGTCACGGTATTCAATAAACGGGCTGTCCACCCCGTGAGTCATCATATTCATAGCGCCTATGCGGAGCATTGTTCTGTCCATATCGTAGCCGAAGAACATGGAATTCATATAGTGATCTTTTTTCTGCCTGTCAAAGAAGATTTCTTCCTTATAATGCTCCTTAAGATATTCACCGGCGGAAACAAGAAATCCGGCTGTTCCGCACGCGGGATCGCATATAACGTCATCAGGTTTCGGCCGCGTCATATCAACCATCATTTTTATAATATGTCTCGGCGTTCTGAACTGACCGTTGCGCCCCGACTGCGCTATTTTATTAAGCAGGTATTCGTATGTATCGCCCCGTACATCTGCGCCGTCAGACTCTTTCATAAGGGCATATATCCCGTCAAGACTGTTTACAACCTTGTCCAGCACCAACGGTGTGGGAATTTTGAAAATCGCGTCGTCCATATATTTGGAATATGCGCTGTCCTTATCGCCGTGCAGTCCCTTAATAAATGGAAAAACCCATTCCTGCATTACACTATACATTTTATCGGCGGGGAAATCACGGAAGATTGACCACTTTAACTGGTTCCCATCAATTTTGCGCTCACCTATCGTTATTTCATCAGCAAAAATACTTTTATGAGGAAGTCCGAGCATGGCGCTTTCCTTTGCGCGAAGATTGTCCACATCGTCAAGATCGTGTATAAACATTAAATATGTTATCTGCTCGATAACATCAAGAGGGTTAACAAGCCCGCCCGACGCGAATATATCCCACAGCGCGTCAATTTTATTTTTGAGTTCACCTGTAATCATAATTATTTCTCCCTATTCCAAATATAAGAGGTATAACGTCCTCCGCCGATTTTGATAATGTCACCGTTTTTTACAAGATCATTTAGTGCTCTTTGTACGGTCACCTGACTGATATCGGGGCATTTTTGCATAATTTCTGTTTTTGTAGTTTTACCGAGAGTATCTTTGATGATCTCCCGTATGCGGTTTGGTTTTGACATTCCGCTCGTTGTAAGCACTCTGACACGAGATGAGAAATCGCGATATGCTGATAAAATTACGCCTAACATATATCTGACAAAGTGCGCGTAATCATTTTGCTCTTCGTGCCATCCCTGCGAGCTGCTTTGCAATGCTTCGTAATAGGTATCTTTCGAGGTTTCTATAATCTTTTCGATACTGATATATTTTCCCACAATATAGCCTGCGCGATAAAGCAGAAGCAGAGTGAGCAGTCGGCTCATTCTTCCGTTGCCATCATTAAACGGATGGATACAAAGGAAGTCGAGGATAAACATCGGGATTATAAGCAACGGATCCGCTTCGTTTCTGACCATTGCATCATCAAACGCATCACACAAAGCTTCAACAGAATCCGGTGTTTCCCAAGCAGGTACCGGTTGAAATCTAACAAAGCGATTACCTTCGTTATCTTCTTCCGCAATCACATTATCTGCGTTTTTGTATGCACCGCCGATAGATTTGCCGCTGAACTTATACAAGTCACGATGTAATTGCAAGATGATTGAAGGACGGACAGGTATAAATTCGTAACTATCGTGTATGGTTGAAAGCACATCTCGATAGCCTGCAATCTCTTGTTCATTACGGGTTCTTGGAGTTGTTTTGTTTGTTACGAGCTTTTTCAAGCGCTCATCGGAAGTAAAGATTCCCTCAATCTTGTTTGACGCTTCCGTGCTTTGTATCTTTGCAATTTCTACAAGTTGTGTAAGAGTATCGCTCTGTGCTTCAATAAACAGGTTTTGTTCGCCTTTGAATTCGTGTATTTTTGAAAGCATTGTCACAATTTCGGGAGTTAAAAGTTGTTGCCATTTTTTATTGTAGTCGTAAGCTCTCAATTCAATCTTCTCCTGAATTCAATTTACTCATTTTTATTATTTTGATGCAATTGTATTATATTCGCAATTAAGTTGTTTGTCAAGTCTAATTTAATCAATTTCTGAAAAATGATTAAATTGAAGGTGCGCATTACTAATTACACCTTAAAAGTTTCGGCTAAAATAACATTTGATATTAAATCAGCCGAAATTCTTTAATTGTTTATTTGGAAGTTCTCGTATTTCTTTGTCTACTGCGGCTCAAATTTTGGCGGTAGAAAAGACTTGACTTTTTGCCGGTTCAGAGTTAACATACCACCAACAGCAAACTCCCCGAGCAAATTTCTTGTTCGGGGAGTATTTTTACGACCACACCTCATCCCACAGTCATTTTCGGAACACATGGAAACAGTGGAGACAAGAGGTTTACAAAGCAAGTGATTTCCAGACGAAAGGGCTACAAAGTGCCTGAAATGCGGTAAAAAATATTCTATGGCCTATTTGGGATGTTGAGGCCGCAGGTTCGAACCCTGTCACTCCGACCACATGAAAATAATCCGAACATTCTCTTACTTGGAGAGTCGTTCGGATTATTTGTTTTATTTGAGTATCCTAACTTTAATAGCAAGAAATGAAAATAGCCTCCGACAAGGATTTTCCCTATCGGAGGCTAAAATTTTGTTGCACAAGTTAATTAGTTGATATTTCTCTGCAAACAACGCATTTATCCAATCTCTCAAAAAGCACATCAAAGCGTTTGTCTGCCCTCATACTGTCAAACCAAGCATGCTTAAAGGCTTTTTGATAATCAAGAGGAATGATCCAATTCCACCAATCATTATACTGTAGACTGATTTCCTTGTATTCCTTGCCGTCTTTCACAAGCCAATTGATTTTGGATTCCAAAGCAAAGCCTTCAAGTGCTGGAGATGAACAGCCTATCTTGAACTCGTCATCAGTGATAGACATAATCTGTTCAATCACGCGTATTGTGTCTTCAAAGGCATCATAAGCTTCATCCATTTTTCCAAGCTTTGCAAAAGAAGCCGCATAACGTATTCCAAGCTGTATTCTTTCCTCACACCACAAATCCGCACCTGTTCCACCGCTGATCAAATGCTTCTTATCGGGAGATAAATTGTTTACGGCATTGAGATAATTAAGCTGTGTTTCGCAAAACCAAATAAAATGATTTGGGTCCTTGCAAAGATATACTTGCCAATCATTCGCCGCAGTTATAATATGCGAAAGCTCATACCACAGAATGCTATGCCTTACGGGTTCAATTTTATCAAGCTCCTCGCGCATTTTGTATCTTTTGAACAGCAAGCTTGAACGCGCCATATCCTCTCGGCTGGCATATGCATCCAAGAAAGCGTCAAGATGCTCGTCATCTTCCATATATGACATGCAATCAATAACAGCCCAATGATCGTCTTTGGGGCACACACTGAATATTTCTTCTGCTAAAAGACGCATTTCTTCGAGTACCTTCTCGTCTCGGAACAAACGTACTTTCCAAATCTCGGTATACAATCCCCAAAACCAATAGTGCTGATATTCTTTGAGATTGCGTCGTATTTCTCGCATGATATCGATAGTTTTCTGAACATCCTTTGCACGGACAGCGGTTTCAAAAGATTGTTGAAGCTCAGCGCAAAACTTTTCTTTTTCTTCCTCTGTAACTCCAAGCAACGTATCTACAGATGTTTCAAAAAATGACGCTATCATTGGCAGCATTTCGATATCGGGATATGTCGCGCCTATTTCCCACCGAGAAATAGCCTGAGGAGACGTTCCGAATTTTTCTGCCAATTGTTCTTGAGTAAGATTCATACGTCGGCGGTTTATACGTATTTGATTTCCTAAATTCAATTTCATGCTATATCTCCATTCTGTCAGCATCTGCGCAGGGCTTATGTTTTACCGGTGATAATAGTATACCATATTTTTACGGTTCAATCAAGCGCACAGTTTGTGAGATTTTTTCTCAATTTATGAGAAAAAACAAATTTAGCCTCGGCAAGGAAACTCCCTGCCGAGGCTTTCTTCATTATGCTACATTAGTCGATCCTGCCTTCTTCTTTGCTTTTTCCTCCTTCTCTAAGCGCTCCTTTTCCTCATATTCCTCACGCCACTTTTGGAACTTCGCCATTTCTTCCTCGTTCTCGAAAAACTCGGTGATAATCGGCTCGTACATACGCACGATTTTCAAGATCTCATGCTCGGGGACTTGGGAACGGCAACGGTAACCGCCCACCTTGTTGTCAAGGCAAAAACGTGCCCTACACAAAAACCATTTGCTCATCTCAAGATGAATATTGTCTTTATCCTCGCTAAGCTCGGATAGCTCGTCCTTGAGATCTTCAAGACTTTCTCGCATAGAGTCGTTGGATTCCTGTAATACCTGCGCCTGCTCGGATTTGTTTACTGTAAGCTCTGCACGGGAAAAATCAATATCCTCCCATTCTAACGCAAGCAGCTCTCCAATCCGAAGGCCGGTATATAGGCATAAAATAATCCCTTTCATTTTGTCCCTTTTGTCCTTCATCACCGCTTTTTCTATTGTCTTTTGTTCCTCAGCTGAAAAGCAGGATACTTGTTTTTCTGCGATTTTAGGCCTTTTAATTTTATTCATGGTGTAATTCGGGATAAGCTCTATCGCATATGCCGTCTTAAGAGAATTTTGTATGACAGACAAAATCCCATCTACAGAATTGACAGATAACCCCATACCATTTTTCAAATTTCCGCTCTGCAAAAGCTCCATAATATATCGTTGGATCAGCAATGGCGTAAGGTCCTGCAAATCATAGCCGCCAAGTTTAGGAATCAGGCGCTGACGAATAATTGCTTCATACCGGTGATAGGTTTTATATTTTGAAGTCGGCTTGATATAAACGGCAAGCCATTCTTCGAGCCAGTCTTGATATCGCATATCTTCTCCTTTCCTTTATATTTTACCCATGAAAATAAAAAAAGAAGCCCGCCATGAGAAAAAATGCCGCTTCAAAATGAAAAATATCGTCTTCTATTTTTGTAAAGTTCTATAAAAAACAAAAAATATGCTGACTTCGCTTTTCAAGCGAAGTCAGCATATAAAATCAACTATCAAAAGCACTGGGGTATGATATCTCTCCACGTGCTTTCTTCTTTATCCCTTATCACGAAAGCAATTCGCTATATGTGAGGTTTGCTCATATGGGATTATTCCGCAACCCACTTTGCGTAGAGCGAGAAATCTTCCGTTCCGCTTTCAATCACGGTATCCATGTCGAACGGCTCTGTGAGGGCCTCGTCATAATACCAACCCTCCAGCGTATATCCAGGCTTTTTATTGCTGATGCTTCTCAGCCAGCCGGCCGGAATAGAAAGCGTCTCACCAAAGTCCACCCGAACTTCATACGCGCTGGCATCGGCATCGGAGTAGAGCGCAATTGTCGCATATTCCTTCGGCTTCGGCCTGGAAGAGGTAGGCGTATTTCCTGTCGCTTCCGCATTTCCGTTGTCGCTGAGAACATATACCTTGTAATAATACCGGGTATCCTCGGTCAGGCCGTCAAATGTTGCCGTAAAGGAATCGTCCTCTATCACCTCGGCAGCCTTTACGCCAACAATATTCTGGAACTCAGGATCCGTAGCAAGCATGATGCCATAGTCGGAAATCTCCGCGTTATTCAGCGTTTCAATCACGCCTTGCACCGTAATGGAATCATACGTTTTTTCACTGTAGGTAGCTGTAAGAACAGGGGCAAAGTCTCTTCTTTCCGTTGTAATTTTAATTGTCATTTCCTGTCCCGGTTCACTTAAGACTTCAATTTTCAGATTGAAATTCTCCTTGCCCTCCCAATCATCAGGATAAGAGTTCAGAGATTGTGTTCCATTGGTTACAGAATGGAAAATACCCGAATTGAACACGGCAGTCGAAACATCATCGCTGAGATAATAGAAGGGATCCGACGGATTGGTGCTTGCCATATACCGCCCCGCCTTGTCAAAGGAGCCGCGGAAAAGCGGTACGATACCGGGATCATGACGCAGTCCCGTTGACGCATCTGCATAGGACGAAGACGCCATACCATCGATAAAGTACTTCCGGTTGATTTCTTCATCGATATGCCAAACCATAATACCGCCCTCAGAATCACCGCTCGTAAGATTCTTCTCAAAGCCCTCCTTCAAACGGATCTCAATCAGATAATATTCATCCGGATCCGGCGTATTGACGCGGAGAACCGTATACTTATCCGTGCATGTGGAATAGATGGTATAAACCCCATCCTCTACAACGCGTTCCTCTGCCCAACCGAGATAAATCCGCTGATAGGGGTCAAGATAGGACGGCATAGAGCCATATCCGCAGTTGTTGCCGTTGCATTGCAGTGAGAAATAATAAGCTCTCGGCCACCCCGAAATGGTTCCACCGGTGGCATTGACATTGCGGTCGTAAAGGTCCTCCGCGCCGAGGTTGTGCGCAAGCTCGTGCGTCGGAACACCGATCGGCAGAATGTTGCCCACCGTCTTATACTCACCGACATTCGATACCTTTGAGAATGATACACCATCAAGATAAGCATTCAAGGGCTGAGAAGTGCCCCATACCTCGAAATAAAAGCGGGGAGCGCCTGAGTTGCCGCCTGTTCTGCCGCTGCTGCTAGAAGCATCGGCACCCGAGTTCAGAATGAGGACGCCAAGCTCCGTCTCGTCGATTTTACCGTTTCCGTTCTTGTCAAGCTTCGAGAAATCGATATAAGGATCGCAGGCACTGAAAATCTTGGTGATGGAACCCTGCGCATCACCGGAAGCGCTGGGATGCGGAATATCCAGAACGACCTCGATCATCCCGTTCGGAACCGGAGAATTTTCCGGCATCACGTCAAACTCAATCGGTACAAAATGGAAAGCGCCCATCGACAGCTCATCATAATAATTGGTAAGTGAATAGCCGTCACCGAAATAGAGCTCATAATGGTCAGTCAGCTTGGTGCCCACCCATTGTTCACCGTAATAATCTTGTGTTTTATCACTATAAAGCTTATCGGGATCGTTTTCATCCCAATCGTTGACGCCGTTTCCGTTCGCGTCAAAGCTCGCAAGGATAACAAGAAGTGGGATTTCCGTTGTCTCCGTCACCGGAGATGCTTCAATTTTAATAGCGTTTGCCGCCTCCTCCAGCGGAAGCTCTGTTTGGCCCCCGGTCGTCTCTCCCGGCATCGGAACACCCGGCGTCGACTCACTGGCGGTCGTCCCGTCGGTGGAATCTCCCGTTGAGGAGCTTCCTGTCGTTTCCGTTTCTCCCGTATCGCCGCAAGCACATACCGTGATAAGCATCACCGCGCAAAGCAAGGCTGCAAGCAAGCGTTTCAGATTCGTACTCATTGAATTCACCTTCCCTTTCAGAAAATTTGCGTTTATTATAGCACAATTCCACACCTTTGTCAACCAACATGAATAAATATTCATTGGAAAACAGTATTTACAAACATGTGGATATATGGTATAATATACAAATCTAAGGCGAAAGACAAAACCGAATTATTTTCGGGCAAAATGGTTTCTGGCAAGATTTTCATTTATTTTCATTCCTTTGAAAGGAGACGTCTCATGCGTCTTGATAAATTCTTATCCGAAACCGGAACGGCTTCTCGTTCGGAAAGCCGCAGAGCTGCCAGAACCGGCGGTATTTCCGTAAACGGCTCCCCCGTTTTTGACGTTTCCGTTCACATTAGCCCCGAACAGGATGTAATCGCCTACCGGGGGCAAATCATCCGCTACCGGAAATATATTTACCTCATGCTGAATAAGCCGGAGGGCGTCATTTCCGCTACGGAGGATGCGGCCGAGAGGACTGTCCTCGATCTTCTGCCGGAAACCTATAAAAAAGCGGGACTCTTCCCTTGCGGCAGGTTGGATAAAAATACAACAGGGCTTTTGATCCTGACCAATAACGGCGCACTCACACACAAGCTGCTCTCCCCCAAAAATCATGTGGAAAAGACCTACCGTTTTACCTGTGAAAAACCGCTCTCGGGAACGGACCACGCCCGCCTTGAGGGCGGTGTGGATATCGGCGAGGTTCATCCGACAGCACCCGCCGTGCTCACGCTCTTCTCGGAGCGCACGGGAGAGATCACCGTCACGGAAGGAAAGTTCCATCAGATTAAGCGCATGTTCGAAGCAGTGGATAACCGCATTGTTTTATTAGAAAGGATTTCGTTCGCCGGAATCCCGCTTGATCCGTCGCTCTCCCGTGGCGGCTTCCGGGAGCTGACCGGAAAAGAAATTGCCATACTGGAAAGCAGACTCTCTCTTTCCGATTCCAATCATCCCACATCTATTTAACCAAACACGGAGGTTCAAACAGCATGGATATCATACAAAAGCTCAGCGAGGAGCTTTCCATTCGTCCCACTCAGACAGAAGCGGCGATAAGACTTCTGGATGAGGGAAACACGGTTCCGTTCATTGCCCGTTACCGCAAGGAAGCGACCGGCTCTCTCGACGACGAAAAGCTGCGTGCGCTCTGCGAAAGGCTAAATTACCTGCGCGGACTTGAAAAGCGCAAGGAAGAAGTTCATCATGCTATTTCCGAACAAGGAAAAATGACGCCTGAAATTGAAGATGCCCTGCAAAACGCGGAGATACTCGCGGAAATCGAAGATATTTACCGTCCCTTCAAGCAAAAGAAAAAGACACGCGCCTCCGTCGCCAGGGAACGTGGACTCGCGCCGCTGGCGGAGCTGTTATCCGCACAAAAGGCACAGTATGAAGCGCCGCTGTCTGACATAGCGGCCGCCTATATCGACGAAGAAAAGGGCGTTGTCACGGCAGAGGATGCACTTGCCGGCGCCATGGACATCCTTGCGGAAGAAATTTCGGACGACGCCGATTATCGGCGCGATATCCGGGCGCTGACCGCCGAACACGGTTTTCTTTCCGTGAAAAACACCAAAGATGAGGATTCCGTCTATGCCATGTATTACGACTATCAGGAAAAGCTCTCCACCGTGCCGTCCCACCGTATCCTTGCTATAGACCGCGGCGAAAAAGAGGGATTTCTGAAAGTCTCTATAGACATCTCAACAGACATTCTGCTCAATTATTTGCTTTATCGCGCCGTCACGGATGAGAAGAGTCCGGCGTTTCCGTATATGGTTTCCGCGATGGCGGACAGCTATGAGCGCTTAATAGCGCCTTCGATCGAACGTGAAATCCGCGCCGATTTGTTTGACAAGGCAAGCGATGGGGCCATCAAACTCTTTTCGCAGAATCTGAAACATCTCCTGATGCAGGCGCCGATCAAAGGGAAAACGGTGCTCGGCTTTGATCCCGGCTATCGAACCGGCTGCAAGCTCGCCGTGGTGGACAAAACCGGGAAGGTGTTGGATACCGCTGTTATTTATCCAACCAAACCGCAGGAAAAAATCGAAGAATCCAAAAAAATCCTCCGGCGTCTTATAGAAAAATATGATGTCGATATCATTTCCATCGGAAATGGGACGGCGTCAAGGGAAAGTGAAATTTTTGTCGCCGATACCCTGCGTGAACTAGGCGGCAAAACCAAATATCTCGTGACAAGCGAGGCGGGCGCTTCCGTTTATTCCGCCTCCAAGCTGGGTGCTGAGGAATTTCCCGATTTTGATGTCACGCAGCGAAGCGCCGTTTCGATTGCGCGCCGCATTCAAGACCCGCTCGCGGAGCTTGTCAAAATCGACCCCAAATCCATCGGCGTAGGTCAATATCAGCACGATATGAAAGAATCCAAGCTCGACGAAGCGCTCTCCGGCGTGGTGGAAGATTGTGTCAACGCGGTCGGCGTGGACGTCAACACGGCCTCCTATTCCCTGCTCGAGCATATTGCGGGCATTGGCGCCGCATCTGCCAAAAATATCGTCAAATACAGAGAGGAAAACGGCGAGTTCCGGAACCGCGGGGAGCTGCTCAAGGTTCCAAGGATTGGTGCGAAAGCCTATGAACAATGCGCGGGCTTCCTGCGCGTTTCCGGCTCAGATGAAATTTTTGACAACACCGGCATTCATCCCGAATCCTATGAGAGAGCGAAAATTCTTATCGGCAAATTCGGATATAATAAAAAAGATGTCGAGGGCGGTGGGCTTCACGGGCTTCGAAAAGCAGCCGAAGCTTACGGAATTGAAAAGCTTGCAGAAGAGCTTTCTGCCGGCGAGCCGACGATTTTCGACATTCTGTCGGAGCTGGAAAAGCCGGGGCGCGATATCCGGGATTCTCTGCCAATGCCGGAGCTTCGTTCGGATATCCTCGACATTTCCGACCTTTCCGTCGGCATGGTGCTGGACGGCGTCGTTCGCAACGTCATCGATTTCGGGGCTTTCGTCGACATCGGCGTCCATCAGGACGGGCTCGTGCATATTTCCGAGATCAGCAAAAAATATATCGGGCATCCAAGTGAAGTCCTATCCGTCGGCGATAAGGTGAAAGTCAAAATCAAGTCGCTCGATATCGCGAAAAAACGGATCGGACTGACCATGAAAAATCTTTAATTTATTAGTTTTTTCTTTGCAGTTTTTGCTTTGTTCAATCTTTTTTTACTGTTTTTGTGCAATAGCAACAAATAAAAAACAGAAATTTTGGAGATTTCCCCTCTTTCAAAATGACGCTCTATCTGTTATAATAATATCGTTACATTAGCAACGACACTTTTATTTATAAAATCAAGAATGCACGATTTGCGTTCTTCCCACATCTCTCACCGGCGGCTGAGTGGTGGAAAATAGAAAATTTCGTTATGTCGCCGAGAACGGAGTCTAATTATGGCAAGCCTATCTTTAAGACACATTTACAAAAAATATCCCGGCGGAGTAACAGCGGTATCCGATTTTTGCCTTGAAGTAAAAGATACGGAATTTATTATCTTTGTCGGTCCGTCCGGATGCGGTAAGTCTACTACACTTCGCATGATTGCGGGTCTTGAGGAGATTACCGAGGGTGAGCTTTTTATCGGCGACAAGCTAGTCAACGACGTTGCCCCTAAGGACAGAGACATCGCAATGGTGTTCCAGAACTATGCTCTGTACCCGCATATGACGGTATTTGACAACATGGCATTCGGTCTGAAGCTTCGCAAAATGCCCAAAGAGACCATTAAGCGCAAGGTAGAAGAGGCCGCTCGTATTCTCGACATCACCCATTTGCTCGACCGTTATCCGAAGGCACTTTCCGGCGGTCAGAAACAGCGTGTGGCGCTCGGGCGTGCCATCGTCCGCGACCCGCAGGTATTCCTTCTCGACGAGCCGCTCTCCAACCTCGACGCGAAGCTGCGTGCCAACATGAGAACCGAAATTACCAAGCTTCACAACAAACTCGGCGCAACGTTCATTTACGTTACGCACGACCAGGTTGAAGCTATGACGATGGCGACGAGAATCGTCGTTATGAAAGATGGTATTATTCAACAGGTAGATTCTCCGCAGAGTTTGTATGACAATCCTGTGAACGTATTTGTAGCCGGATTTATCGGCACCCCGCAGATGAACTTCATCAACTGCACGCTCGAGAAGGAAAACGGCGGCGTTTATCTAAAATTCGGCGAAGTCAAAATCAAGCTTCCCGAAGAAAAAGGCAACCTCCCCGAGCTTCAGCCCTATATCGGCAAAGAGGTCATCGCCGGCGTGCGTCCCGAATGTATTGTCGACACGCCTATGCAGATTTCCGCGATGGAGGAAGCTTCCTTTGAAGCCTATGTGGATGTAACAGAGCTTATGGGCGCCGAGATTTATCTTTATCTCATTGCCAACCGTGTTGTCGTTGACGAAGAGCTCGCAAAGAGAAAGAATATCGTTATCGACAAATCCGGTGAGGTGAAGCTCACGGCAAGAGTTTCTCCGAGATCCACAGCAACGGCGGGCGACACCATCAAGGTTGCCATTGATACGACAAGAGTTCATATCTTTGACAAAGATACGGAAAAGTGCATTTGCCATTGATAAAAATCAAAAGCCCCGCTTCCGTAAGCGGGGCTTGCTTTTTTTGGAATTCATAACGAAAGGAAACCGGAACGTGAAGCTATACGTCAAACAAAAGGTTTTTTCCTTCCGCGACAGCTTTACTGTCAAGGATGAGGAAGGAAATGACCGTTATACAGTTGTCGGCGATTTCTTTTCTTTTCCCAAAACACTCCGTATCTACAACACGGCAGGCACTGAGGTGCTCAGAATTTCGCGCAAGCTCCTCACGTTTCTTCCCCGCTATCAAATCTATCGGGAAGATAGCTTGGCTGCGGAAATTGCGAAGGAATTCTCCTTCTTTACCCCTAAATATTATATAGACGGAGCGCCCTTCACCGTTGAAGGCGATTTTCTTTCCCACAACTATGAGATTTTGCGGGACGGGGTCCCGATCGCCGCCATCGATAAGGAATGGTTCACATGGGGCGACAGCTATGTTATCGATATGCAATCGACCGAGGATGAGCTCATCATGCTGTCGATTCTGATTGTCATCGACTGCATACTCTCTTCGAATTAAAAACAAAGAAAGGAATTCTGACATGGTAAAAATTACATTTATCGGGGCGGGCAGCACAGTTTTCGTCAAAAATGTCATCGGCGACTGCCTTCTCTGCGACGCCATGCATGACGCGCAGATTGCACTCTACGACATCGACGGAGAACGGCTCTCCGAATCGGAGGAGCTGATTCTCGCGCTGAACGCTAGCATCAATGAGAACCGTGCGTCGATAAAAACCTATTTAGGAACCGAAAACCGGCGCGCAGCGCTTGCCGGTGCGGACTTTGTCATCAACGCGGTTCAAGTCGGTCTCTATGAGCCATGCACCGTCATTGATTTTGAAATCCCGAAAAAATACGGGCTGCGCCAAACCATCGGGGATACCCTTGGGATCGGCGGTATTTTCCGCGCGCTGCGCACCATTCCCGTGCTGCGCGGCATTGCAAGGGATATGGAGGCCGTATGCCCGAATGCATGGTTTCTCAACTATACCAACCCGATGGCGATGCTCACCGGTTTTATGCAGCGCTATACACCCATTCGCACCATCGGACTTTGCCATAGCGTACAGACCTGCGCGGACACCGTACTTCGGGAATGCGGCATTGAAACTGCGGGACACAGAGAGCTCATCGCCGGCATCAATCACATGGCATGGCTTTTGAGAATAGAAGATTTAGACGGCAACGACCTATACCCGGAGATCCGCCGGATTGCGGCGGAGAAAAACGCCTCACCCGAAGGACATCGGGACATGGTCCGCTTCGATTATATTCTCAAATTCGGATATTATTGCACGGAAAGCAGCGAGCACAATGCCGAATACAATCCCTTTTATATCAAATCGCGATATCCGGAGCTGATTGAGAGGTACCATATCCCGCTCGATGAATATCCGCGGCGTTGTGTGAATCAAATAGAAAAATGGAAAACACAGAAGGACGAAATCCTGAACGGCGGCCATATCGAGCATACGCGCAGCATCGAATACGCCTCGCACATATTGGAATCCATTATTACAGATATACCTTACCGCATCGGCGGCAATGTCATCAATCGCGGACTGATTGTGAACCTTGTGAAGGACGCCTGTGTGGAGGTTCCCTGCCTTGTAGACGGCAGCGGAATTTCGCCGACCTATGTCGGAGAACTCCCGCCACAATGTGCCGCAATGAATATGACGAACATCAATGTTCAGCTTCTCACCATTGAAGCCGCCGTAACCGGAAAAAAAGAATTGGTATACAACGCAGCCATGTTAGATCCGCACACCGCCGCGGAGCTTTCTGTAGACGATATCATCGCCCTATGCGATGAACTGCTCGAAGCGCATACGGAAGCGGGCTATCCTTGTCTCGGTTCGGAGCTTGCGTTTTAAACTCATAATATTCAAAAAGCCGGCATAAATTGCCGGCTTTTTGAATATCAACTTTTGATAGTAACGAACCGATGATTTTCGGAAGATTCCTTTGCCGCAAGACACATATTCACGCTGAGGATCCCGTCTCGCAGAGACGACCGCGAACAGGCCCGACCTGCGACCACGTCGATAAAATTCCGGCACAGCGCCTCATCCCCGCCGCCGTGCCCATCCTTCGCGTCAAAATGATAGGTTTCCGTCCGGCATACATGATGCATATAAATACGGACATCTCCGCTTTGAAAATCGAACTCGGCCGTTCCGGCATAACCAAGGAAACGCGCGCCCCGCAGGCCGGCGCCCTTTCTCGCAAAAAAGTTCTGCGAATAAACGACGTGCATGCCCGTCTCATAGCGAATGATCGCACTGCCGCTGTCCTCATTTCCGGTATCCTCAGCAAAACAGCACCAAGGGCCATATAAATATTCGCTAGCCCGATGAGCGCTGACGTAGCTTTCCGGGCAAGTCCGCTTCTCCTCACATTCATCGCACAGCTTTCCTGCCGGCTTGTCTCCTTTGAAAATCTGTTTGGAGGTCATGGCGCAGATTTCAATCGGCCGGATTTTCAGAACCGAGTTGATATAGTCGAAATCGTGCGTTGCTTTTTGCAGCCAAAGACCGCCGGTTTCTTTTTCATCCCGATACCACCCATGAAAGTAAACACGGCCATAGGGAACATCATTGACCGCCTGCACATGCTCCACCGTGCCGATTTTCCCGCTATCCACGATTTCCTGCAGCATCTGCACCTGCTCCGTCAAACGAAGTGGAAAGGAAACGACCGTCTTATCATTCATTTCCGGATGGACGGCAAGCGCCTCTTCAATTTCGGCAAGTCCCTGTGTGGAAATCGCAATCGGTTTTTCCAAAAACATCGGGATCCCACGGCGAATCACCATAGCTGCAAGCGCCGCATGCGCCGAACACCGGGTTCCGACCATCACACCGTCAAGCACTTCCCTCTCCAGCATGGTTTCCGCTTCGGAATAAATAGGTATGGAACCGATTTTCCGTTCATCCCATTTGAGAACATCGCGCATTCTGGTTTTCACTCCTTCAGCGTCCGGGTCCGCCACGGCGGCAAGCTCACATTCCCGAAATCCCGCAAGACGGCTGAACACATCGGTCATTCTGAGTCCCATACCGATGATGCCGATCCGATAAGACATAACAAAGTCCCCCTCATTTTTTAGCTTATTGTAGCACTGGAAACGAAAAAAGTCAACGTATTCTTTTAGACAGACAACAACGGATTATTTTCCGCAATGATCCCATGCGATGCCGTCCATCCCTAGCAATTTCATATTAGATTGACCGCTCTCGTCAGCATTCACAAAGGCAAGCAACGAGGTGCATATGGCGCCAGGCCAAAAATCTCCGTCATAAGAGATAGATTTTTCCGTTTCATGAAAAAGACCGGCAAAGGGGTACCTTCCATAAAGCAGGTTTTTACCTACCGAAAAAATCAAAAGGAGTACGGACGATTGTTCGTACTCCTTTTCAAACGCCTTGCCTGCAAGGTATAGTGTGTTACACCTTTCAGGTGAACTGTCGGGCGGTAATAAGCCTCCCTTGTGTAAAGGGAGCCTTTGGTTTGTGCGTCCCGAAAGTCCGTCTACTTTTCCTGACAAGCACTGCTTTTGTGGACACAAAAGCAAAGCAAACTCAAGCAACGGTTGAGAAACAAGAGATATGCTCTATTGAAAAAATTCTTAGAAGATAGTATAATAATATTACAATAAAGGAGGTAGAGACAATGAATATCGGTAATAACATAAAACAATTAAGGCAGAAAAATAATCTAACGCAAGATCAAGTTGCGGAAAAAATAGGTGTTTCTTATCAAGCAGTTTCAAAGTGGGAAAATAATGCTAATACGCCCGATATTGCATTGCTACCCCAAATTGCGAATTTGTTTGGCGTTTCCATTGATGCATTGTTTTCGGATGATCTTACAGCCTGTTCAGAGCTTCAATCCTTTATGAAAGATGATAACGTCATACGGGTGGTGCAGATGAGAGGTACAAAAGTATTAAAGGTTTCGTCTACTTTTTCACCGGACGAGCCCCCTATTGAAATTGCCTTTCCTCACGATTGTAACGATAGGACACAGTATTTCAAGGTGGAGATTTACGGACATGTCATATCTGACAGTTCCATTAACGGAGATGTGGTGTGCCATCAAACTATAAAAAGCAGCACAATTAACGGGGATGTAAAGAGTGAAGGAAATATTGACGTAAAAGAACTGAATGCACAGAAGGTCATTTGTAACAATATAACCGATTGCTATACACTTCAAGCGAAAACAATTGAATGTGCAGGAAACGTAGCTTCTGCTAATTTGACTTGTAATCAAATCATCTATAAATAATAACAAAACCGCCGAAAGTAATCTTTAATCACTTTCGGCGGTTCATTATTTGACATATAAACCTGCTTTATCGCAGGTGCGCCAAGCCGGTCTTTTTCATTTATCTTTCTGCAATGGTTACATTTTCCGGAAGGATATCCGCTTGGAGATAAACGATTTCCAGAATCTGCGAGAGCTGATTGGGCTGAAGCCCCTCACTCTTGACAATGATATTTGCCTTATCGCCGTTGATGACAGCTACGCACTCTTCAAAGCCCTTTGCTTTGATAAGCGACTCAATATTGGCTTCCTTCTCGATGGTTGCGGCAATCGCGGCAATATCGGCAAGCGCCTGTTCCTTTGCGGAATCCAAAGCGTCTGCATCGTCTACGACTCCTTGAAGCACCTCGATAGCCTCGTCTCTTGCTCTCTGACGTTCAATCTGAGAAGCCGCGAAATAATTGGTTTCCTCTTCATTTCCGGAAGGTGTCACATCGTCGGTTTCTCCGGGAAGGCCCGCATTCAAATCGTCATCAGGCTCGGCGCTCCCGCCGAACAGCGCCCAGTTCACGTAAACCGCCACGCCAATCAAAAGCACGGAGAGAACAATGACAAGGTTTCGCACGCCGAATTTTTTGATTCCCTTTTCCCCGCTCGCGAAAAAGCTCTTGAACTTAAACTCCTTTTTCTCCGCCTCAGGAAGATCCAGAACGCCCGTATCCTGTTCCTGTGCCATACCCGCTCTCATAGCGGCTCTCTCTTCGTTTCTCATCTTCAATTCTCCTTTTTGATTATGATTTTGTTCCCACAATACAGATCCGGTTGCTCGATACGTCAAGCGCCGTGGAAATCACCTCGATGAGCTTTGCCTGAAGCTCCGGATTATCTCCTCCCGGGCAAGCAACAGAAACGCCTTCTATCTCAGGGTAAATTTCCTTAAGAAGAATCAGCTCATCGGAACCGTTTTCCGTTCTCACGGTTATGTATTCCTTTGCCGAGTAATTTTCGTCAAGTTCCTCATTGGATACATAAATATACTCGGGACCGGACGCGATGCTGACAATTACCTTCACATGATCCGAACCTGTAATTTGCTCCGTTATGGTTTTAATTTTATTCTCAAGCGTCTCGATATATTCCAATGTAGACAGATTTTTTTCTACTGCCGTTCCCGTATCTGCATTCGTCTGTCTTTTTTCCCCTATGGTTCCGATGACAATCAACAGAATGCCGATAAGCCCAATCACTGCAAGAAGAATTCCTTTATTTTTCCCCGACATTTTGTCTAAAAAGCTCATTCCTCTCCCTCCGTTATCAAAATCGTGCTTCTTCCGAGAAACATTTCATCCAGCTCCTTTCGAATTTTTTCATTGTCTTTTCCGGGCGGCAGCACAAGCGTGATCGTTGTGATTTCTATATTGGTCGGATCCCTCGCGTTAAGCGCAATCTCACAAGATATCTCATCCATCTCAAAATCATATTTCGCACAAACAAAAGAGCAGATTGCCTCCTCAATCTCTCTCTTGCTCGCCTCCACCACCGCATTTTCTATGCTTTCCGATTCTTCCGCATTCACATCCTCCCATTCCTCACCCTCCAGGCGAATGGTATCTGGCAGATTGACGACAGCGGTAATCATCGGAGCGACAATGGCCGCTAAAATGCAAATAGAGATGACAAAATTGATATATTTTTTGACATTGCCTTCCGGAGCCACTACAAATAAAACACCAGAAACGGCTGTCAGGATAATGACTTCTCCAAAATAGGATATAATTTCGCTCATCATAATCTCCTTTTCCGTCTTGTCACATTCCGGATACCGCCATTACAGAGAGAGAAAGTATAAAAAACACCGATGAAATCGCCATGACGGCGGCCGTATAACCTAAGAAAGAGGCCATTTCCGATATCAGCTTTCCCTCCGGGCCAAGCCCGAGAATTCCGGAGCAAACGGAAAGAAGCTCAAGAAACAATTTGTGCATCAAAAGCTGGATAATCGGCAATGCCGCAAGCAGGCACACCGAAACTGCTCCCACAACACCTGTGGCCGCTTTGATAGTACCAATACCGCCGGCGATAGTGGAAAGTGCCTCATTCACGGCGCTTCCGACAATAGGAATAAAGCTGCCTACTGCAAACTTGATTCCTTTGAGTGCGAGGCTATCCGCACTCTTGGAAATAATACCTTGGAAAGCAAGCACGGCGGAAAGGCACAGCGCTACAAACCCAAATATATAGCCGATAACCTTTTTAATCAGTGGCGTAATTCCGCCAAGTCCGGTAACACCGAATACCGAGGATACTGCAGAAAGGCACAGACAAAGCCGAATCAAAGGAAACAGCACCCCTGAGCAGATCGTTCCGAGAACGGTAAGTGCCGTCTCAATAACTCCCGCCATCACGGCCGCAGAGGTGATATGGCCGCTCGCAATCATCAGCGCCGTCATGGTCGGAACCGTGGCAGCCATAAAAGTAGAAAGAGAATCAATAAAAGATTCCGCTAACGAAAACGCAGTCTCTGTCACAGAGAATACAGCTGTGCAAATGCAAAGCATTCCGACAAGCTCTAGCGCCGTTTTCAGTCCGGGAAGCGTCATGATATCACGGAGTGCTCTGAGACAGGCGGCAATCATCAAAAGTCCCAGAAGAACGGCAAAATTTTTCGTTGCTTCCGGAACCGCCGCCGCAATCAGTTTAAGGCCGGTCTCGGAAAAATAGGAGAAATCAAACGACTTATAGATTTCGGAAGCGTCGATATCAAAAATATCCTCCGGCAGATATTCCTCAATTTCCTCCGGCAGCGTGATTTCAATTTCATTTTTCTCTGAATCAATAGCGTCCCCGTTTACCGCAAATATGCGAAATCCGCCAAGCAAAAAGAAGAAGATTACAAGCCAAAAAAGCCAAAAGCCTTTTCTTTTTCGTCTCCCGTTTCTCCGGCAAAAGTCGCGTCGTCTGAAAAACCAATCGATGTACTTTCTTTTTTCCACAGAAACCTCCTTTTTTGCCAAATCTTATTTTTTATCACTTCCCCATATGAGAAAAGCGTTTAACCGGCGAGGAAGTCAGCGATAAGCTCAAGCAAGGCTTTTAAAATGGGAAGGGCAAGCAGCAAAATGATGATTTTTGCAGCAAATTCTACCTTAGAGGCGAGTGCCGCCTCTCCGTTATCCCGACAAACATCTGCTGTTGTCTGAGCTAAGATTCCAATACCAAGAGACTTTAGGATAACAGTAGAGTAAAGAGAAAAACCGGTTCTTTCCGTCATATCCTGTATGGTATCGATGACGGAAGAAAGCTCTAAGACAGAAGCGGCAAGCAAAATCAAGCCGGTCAACACGCCAGCTATCACCGCATACTCCGGCCGAACTCCTCGCAGCACGATGACCGCTGTCAGTCCGATAACAGCGATCCCGCAAATTTCAACGACATTCACAGCCCAAAAATGCTTTTCACGGAATCGAAAAGCCCTCCTATCTCGCGCACCAGCATAAGAAGCACAATGATGATTCCTGAAATGGAAACCAGCATAGCCTGCTCGTCTCTACCCGATTTATTCAGAATCTGATAGGCGATCGCCACCAGAATACCGACTCCCGCGACCTTGAGTAAAAGTTCTGTATTCATATTTGCGGATATTCCTTTCGTCCCAATTTTTTGTCATGTTCGCATTTATCTGCATACCAGTGTCAGATAACGAGAATCGCAATTGCGGCACCAACGGTAAAGCCAATCGTCCGGTATAACTTAATATTCTTTTGCATTTCATTTTTTTGTTTGGCCACCGCATCCGTCATCGCACCAATATAATAATCAAAATTTTTCATCTGCAGCTGCTCATTGCTTTTGCCGATACAAGCCCCGAACGCTTTCACAATCTCAAATTGGGATTTGCTCAGTTTCAGTGCTCCACGGCACTCCTCAAGCGCCGATTGCCAAGCGTCAAAATATACCTCGTCATTTTCATGCGAAGTAAGCGCTGCAAGAAATCCAGTCTGCGCCAATACTTCATTTTCAAAGGTTTGATAGATTCTCTTTGTCGGTGCAAGAAAAAATCCAACTTGATTCTTTACATATTCAAAAAGTTCTAAAAAAGCCTCACACTGCGCGGTCCGCTCCCGTTCATTTTTTCCTGCGGAAATGCCAATGAAAAAGGAAGTCAAAAAACATAACACGGCTCCGATTAGTTTTATCATCGCGCTGCTCTCCCTTCAAGCTTGATTTCAGAGACTGTCATGCCCCCTTCTCCGTATCAGATACCGTATAGAGAAAACGTTTTGAGCCAGATGATCGAGAAAGACCGATATAATACCGAAAGATATGACTGTCATAGAGTGTTTTAATATTGGGACGCATCATCAATCTGTCAAAGGAATCGGCATGCGCCGTCGCAATCAGCGGAACACCGCTGTTCTGCGCGGACAAAATGGCTTTCGCCTCCTCCAGCGTACCAATTTCATCGCAAACGATCGCCTCTGGCGACATGGTCCTTGTCGCAATTTCAATTCCCTTCGCTCTTGGATATCCAGTCAAAACATCGGCAATAGAATCCGCAAACATGGAACGGATATAAATTTCCGCCCGTGTATCCACGATAGAAACTCGACGTGCGGTTTCTCCTGTAGAAAGGATATGCGCAATATCCCTTATCAGGGTGGTTTTCCCTACATTGGGTGGCGAATAAAACAGAGTACTAAAAACTCGTCCCCCGGCGGTTACATATTTCACGGCCTCCGAAGCGACGCCGCGGACCTCATGGGGAATACGAATGGACAAGGAAGAAATTCCGTATACGCTCTTGACATTTTCTCCATCTACGCCTGTCCTGCCCACAACACCGATTCGATATCCATTTTCCAACGAAACGAAGCCCTCGCGAATCGTTTCGCTGTAGGTATGTACCGAGTCCTCGCAAAGCTTTTGTAACGTTCCTGTTACCTCGGCTTCGCTACAAATAACGGGGCTCCCAGCAAATAAAATGATATTGCGATCCAAATAAGTCACTGACATGGGTGCGCCGGCACGCAGCCGGATTTCGGAAAGATACCGGTCATCACCTAAAAGAGAGACCGCAAATCCACCAACGGCAGAGGACACTTTTGCCGGCAGATATTTCAAAATTCGCACCAGCTCCTGACAAATCTGCATTTTGTTTTTTCCCTCCCCATGCGCTTGTACTACATTTATATTGTCTTGTCCGAAAAAATATACGAGAAACAAAAAGAAAAACGGCGCTGCCGCTAAAATGCGGCCGCGCCGTTTTTTATAAATGGATTTTCTATTTGAACGATTCGTTTAAGATTCGCTTGGCTTAGATTCGCTCCAACTTGCCTGCAAAGCACCAACAACCGCCATAAAGAAATAATCTGACGAAAGCGCTTCTGAGGCCTCTTCAAGATAGGACGCTAAATCTTCAGCGTTCTCCACCCCTTCCATCCACGTCTGGGAAGCTTCAAGCAAAACATCCTCAAGCATTACCTTATCCGAAAAATACTTCTCTTCAATGATATCCTTGAGCGTCGTTTCGACTGTGTCTCTATCCAGCTTTACAAATTCGGAAACCTCATATCCAAGCTCACCGAGTTCCTGAGATAAAGCATTGGCTGCTGTCTGAATATAATTCTGATAGGTCACAGCATCACTCTTCGCAAGCATATAATCACTGAGAGAGTAACCGATATATCTTGCCATTTCATTGGTGTAAAAGCCCGTCTCATACAAAATGTTGTAGAGATTTGTCTCTATCTCTTCATACGACCAAGAGTCGATCTGCGCTTGCGTATACTGGGTACGCAGGGTATAGATAAAGGAAGTCTGCATTCTATTGAGATAGGTTTCATAGTTTTCCATATCCTCTTCCGACGCGAAGAAGTCCTCTTTGCTGATGCCGGCCGATGCACACAGTTGATCATAAATCTTTAACTCTTCTTCCAGGTAATGATTGAAAATGGTGGTTACCACATCCGCATTACGAATACCATTGGTGGAATTATAGGCAGCTTCAGAATATGCCTCTATCAAAATATCCTTATATCTTCTTCTAAGTGCCGCTATAATCTCATCATATTCGTCAGAACTTCTGCTGAGTGCGGAAAACTCCTCATTGGTCGTACCCACAGGTTCGAGAAAACGATTCATAATGGTATCCTCGAACTCCGCTTGGTCAATCCCGTTGTTTGCCAAATAATCCTCGTATACGATCGTATAAATCTCGTCGACAATATCGGCAAGAGAAAGCAGATTCAAATACGATGCGCTATATTTGGAAGTAAGCCTGTCGTAATAGGCATCACGAAGCGCACCTGCTGCTGTAAGATAGGGCTGCGCGTCCTCTTTGGTCTGTTGGAATTCTTCCCAGGAGATAGTATACGTGGAATTATCCGCAGCCGAAAAGGAGAGAACAGAAGCCATAAAGTCATGCACCAAATCGACGTAGCCCTCTTCCGTCAAGTTGTTTTCCTGCTCATAGTTTGTACGGATATAGCTGAAAACAGCATTTTCGAAATCAATATCGTTCATGGCACGATAACGCTCCAATTCATCCTCCGGAAGCTCATCCCAGAGAAGAATTTCCGCCATGACACGCAGGTAGGAAATGTTGGAATAATAGCGATCGGCGCTTGCCTTTGCATTCTCAAACACAACAGTTTCCGACGCCGGACGAGTCGCCTCACTGTACAGAGAAAGATCAATGCCGGCAAGTTCTCCAAGCTTATTGCTTACCAAAAGCTCAAGCCCGCTTCCAGAGATAATATCCGCATATTTTTCTTCCGTTACTTTCTCAATAAGCTTATTTTCATACCAAGAAACCGGATAGGAACCATGGGCCAAATTATCAAATATCTCAAGGCATTCCGTAGCAACCTCTGTTGAAGTAAGGCCTCTGGCCGCATCCACCTCGGAAAGCGGATTTGACATAAATCCGATGTCATACGTTCCGTCGGCAACACGGGCCATACTTGTCGTATAGCTGCTATTCTGATCTCTTTCCGCCTGATTGATAACAACATCAGGATACATTTCCTGATATGCCGCAGCAAGTTCTGTCATAGCTGAAGAAAAATATCCTCTGATATAATTGCTCAGCTGAGCGCACAAATCAAGTGTTCCGCTAAAGGCTGTGTCTTTCCGAACATAAGGTGTGGATTCGACATCCAGCATATTAAATCCGTTTTCTTTCAGAATCGCCTGGCCTTCCGTGCTCAAAACGAACTCCAGAAAATCATCTTCCAGCTCTGTTGTTGAATTTCGCGTTACCAATCGGAAAGTAGCAGGCGTTATCCCCGTTTCTCCCCCCAAAAATTCTATGAACTCCACAATATAGTAAGCCTTAAATTCTCTTCTCATCGTATTACCGTTATTGGTGCCCACAGAATCCTGATAGTCATCATAATCATATCCGAGCGGAGCCAGCGCTTCTGTCAGAACCGCTCTACGGATGATATTATCGAACATTCCGTCAAGAGAATCATCGCTCAGATAGAACGTCAAGAAAGGAGACAATCCTGAAGCGAGATTTGTCTCTTTATAATAGGTCCAAGCATCCACATTTTGCCCCTCTTCCGGATATCCCATATAGACATTTCCGGTCAGGACGTTATTCATCATATAGTTGTGATTCAATCTTGTAATCGAATACGAAATAGATCCATCTTCATTTTCAATGGTATTGACACGATAGTTGGCAACGTCATCGTTATCGCCGTCATAGGCAATTCCATACTGCAGGAGATTCTTCACTTCAGAATCGGTATTGATCATTTCTAGTATCTGAAGCGATCTATTTTCATCCGAGGTATAAGAGGATACCGCAAACATCCCTTCAAAAATGGTGTCAATTTCTACAAAAGGATTCTGAAGCACCTTGACATAATACTCATCGCCGTATTCATCGGGAACAGAAGCATCGCCTTTTATGACAGTGACTGCATATTCATCGGTATCCGAGGATGCCGAAAAATACCCCTTTTCCTCATATTCTTCCATAAGCAGGAGATGCTCCTGATACTGCGGAATGGAGAAAAGGTTCTGAATGGTAAAATCCGTGCCCTCGTTTGTATCAAACCCATAAAGGGGGTCAAAATACGTTCCGACAGCGATGCCGTCCTCAAAATACTGATAAATGCCAAGCGCATCAGGAACCGTTGCCATCGGAATGACATCTTCATTTTGCTTAATTTGTGACAGAAAGCTTTCTTCCCCCTCTGCGGCTGTATCCAAATCATCATAGCTGTCCACCGCATCTACATCAAAATCATATTTGTCAGCAAGCGTCTTATCAACTAGCAGATACGTATATTCTCCAAGCAAATGGTTATTCGGGATCGCTTTGATATCACCGGTAATCGCCTGCAGCTCCTCAAGAAAAGTAGGATAGATATACTGTCTGAATTTGGTAAAGTCCGTTTCCAGCGTTTTCTGAATAGAGAGCAGGTAGCCCTGAGAATCAAAATAATCGTACATATCCTTTCCGGCGATCATAATGATGTCAATGGGAGAGGTTGCCTCCGGATATAAGGTTTCGATTCTGCCATCCTCTAAAATGGTAGTTTCCTCAGCCGTATAAGCTTCACCTGTTGAAATCGTTTCGGCCACAACCGTATTGACGTGAGTCGTCCATTTCCCGAAAAGCAAATCTTGACTGGACTGACTCTGCGATGCATTGGCTTCCCGCTGTGCCAGCTGATTAAAACTGGTAATGGCAGCAATCCGCACCGCATTGGCTTCGGCTTCAGCAGAACGCTCATCCACGAGAGCAATATATTCATCGGCAGTCACTAAAGTAAGATTGATCTGTGTTTTATATCGGTTTTTAGAAATCCGATTGAGAGCCTCTTCAACAGCCTCAATCGCCTCCTGGGTCGTAGATTCCTCTGTAATTCCCAGCAGATTAATGGTCGCCGGGAGCGTTTCCGTTGTTTCTGGTGTCTCGGCCTCTCCACAGCCGGCCATTAAAAGCGCGCCGGCAAGCATACTAAGACATAGCAAGGCGCTTATTATTCTTTTCATCATTTGGCGTTCCTCCCCAAAATCAATCTTCTATCTGTCAGAAAACTATAACAATATAACATTATTATCATACATCAAAATGGCTTTTCTGTCAAGGCGTTTTTATTTCCACCACCTATGTACGGACTTTTGCAGCAACTCAAAAAAGTTGTTTTTGCAAAGCCAGCATCGTCATATTGCACAAACAACTTTTTCAAAAATTATAGACAATATCCAACCAAAATGTATATTTAATCTAAAGAAGGAAATTTTTCTTGTGCAAGTTACACTATTTTCTGTCAGAAAAATCAATTCAGATAATCTCTGAGCTTTCTGGAACGGCTTGGATGCCGTAGCTTGCGCAGTGCCTTTGCTTCAATCTGTCTTATCCGCTCACGAGTAATGTTGAATTGCTGACCGACCTCCTCAAGCGTTCTCTGTCGTCCGTCCTCCAATCCGAAACGCAGCCGCAGCACCGCCTCCTCTCTCGACGTCAATGTGTGGAGAACCTCGTTTAGCTGCTCACGAAGAAGCTCATAGGAAGCCGCCTCTGCGGGCGCGGGCGATTCCTGGTCCTCGATAAAATCTCCGATATGACTGTCTTCCTCTTCTCCGACCGGTGTTTCCAAAGAAATCGGATCCTGTGCGATTTTAAGGATTTCACGCACCTTATCCGGATTCATATTCATTTCCTTGGCAACCTCCGTCGCGGATACCTCGCGCCCCTTTTCCTGCAGCATTTGACGAGACACCTTGGTTACCTTATGAATCGTTTCCACCATATGAACGGGAATCCGGATCGTACGAGCCTGATCGGCAATGGCACGGGTAATGGCTTGTCTTATCCACCATGTGGCATACGTGGAAAATTTATAACCCTTGGTATAGTCGAATTTAGAAACAGCCTTCATCAAGCCAAGGTTTCCCTCCTGAATCAAGTCAAGAAAGAAAAGTCCTTTACCGACATACCGTTTTGCAATGCTGACAACCAATCGAAGATTGGCTTCCACAAGCTCTCTTTTGGCCTGTTCATCCCCCTCTGACATTTTTTTCGCCAGCTCCGCTTCCCGATCGGCGTCAAGTAACGGAACGCGTCCGATTTCCTTCAAGTAAAGCTTGACAGGATCGTCAATCGTAAGACCCTCTTGCGCAAGAATCTTTTCCATATTTTCCGGTTTGTCGAAATTTTCAAGATCCGATTCGATATCGTCTTCTATATTTTCGGCCATATCATCATCGTCAAAGCATTCCGTCACGTCAATGCCCATGGAATCCAGTGCCTCATAAAGCTTATCGATCTGATCAATATCATAGTCTGTGTCACCAAGAGCGACCATAATTTCGCTATTGGTGAGCGAGCCCTTTTTCTTTGCTTTCTCAATCAGGTCTTGAATATCAATTTTGTCTGATTTATCCCCTTCTACGCTTTTGTCAGCCGGAGCTTCTGTGATCTCGCCCTCCGCTTCCGTATCGTCCTTTTCCTGAACCGCTTTTTCCTCTTCGCCTTCTGGTCCCAGCATCCATTCCAAGTTCATTTGTTTTCCTCCCATATTTTCTGTCATTTCTTTTTCTTACTTAATAAGTTTTTGATATCTTCTATTTCATCTGCCGCCTGTTTGTCATCCGCCGCGGACTTCAGCGTCTGCACATTTTCCTGCAGAACGGCAAGATCGTTTTTCGTCAGCAGCGAGCGTTTGACCTGCATGGCCGTGATGCGGTCAATCTCCTCCACCGTAAAATCCTGCGCGAGCGCTCCGATGTCACACTTATCCTCACAGGCCGTCAGGGCCTCGAAAACCCGCCGGTTAAAGGCGGTGACAAAATCGTCAGCGCAAAGCGCTACCGTTCCCTTTCGGATTTCCAGAATCAGCTCCGGACGGAGCAAAAGAATACCGATAATCGCTTCCTCTGCCCGCGCCGCTTTGGCATTGCCTACGAAATCCCGGTTGATGCGGTCGCCGTAGCCGAGCGTGTCAGAAACGACTTTTCGGAACATCTCCGTTTCCGACGCCTTTTTGTTTCTGCGCCTTCGGCGCTCAACATCGCGGGCAAGGTGCGCGGGTTCCACCGATAATCGTTCCGCAATTCTCGTTATGTATATTTCCCGTTCCACATCAGAATCAATCCTGCCAATCACCTCGCAAAGCTCGTTGGCAGCCTTTAATTTTTCTTCCGGAATCAAAATGTCATATTTTCCAAGCACGCTGTCGCAAAGATAGTCAATTTTTCCCTGGCTGTCATCGAGCAGGATTTTGAATCGTGCCGCGCCGAATTTCTTGATATATTCGTCCGGATCCTTCGCTCCTTCCATGCGGAGCATTTTTACCTCCAGCCCGACATCGGTCAGAATCGGGATTGCCCGCTTGGCAGCGGCAACACCCGCCTCGTCGCTGTCATACGAAAGAATCACTTTTTTCGTATATTTTGCCATAACCCGCGCCTGCTCCGCTGTCAGCGCCGTGCCGAGTGTTGCCACCGCGTTCGGGAACCCCGCCATATTGACGGCAATGACGTCCATATAGCCCTCACAGAGAATGAGGGACTGCGCACAGGCATTTCTGGCAAAATTGAGTGCGAAAAGATTCCGGCTCTTTTTGAACACCGGTGTGTCCGAGGTGTTGAGATATTTCGGCTTTTCATCGCCGAGCGCGCGGCCGCCAAAAGCAATCACGTTGGAAAAGTTATCGATAATGGGAAACATGATCCGTCCGCGGAAATAATCATAATAGCCGCCTGTCCGCTCGCTTTTCCCGCAAAGGAATGCCTCCTTCAGCTCTTCGTCCCGGTATCCCAGAGAGTGCATATATTCGCTCAGCGCATCAAAACGGTTCGGCGCATAGCCGAGTCCGAAGCGCTTTACCGCGGCGCGGGAAAGCCCTCGTTTTTTCAGATATTCCCTTGCCGCTTCCGATTCCGGCGCATACAGTGCCCGGTTGAAAAAAACAGCCGCCGCCCGGTTCATTTCATAGAGCCGCGCGCGCTTTATCGTCTCGCTTTTCGCATCGCCTGCCGCATCCGGCATTTCAAGTCCCGCACGTTTGGCAAGAAACTCGACGGCGCCGAGGTATTCCAGATTTTCCGCACGCATGATAAACGAGATGATATCTCCGCCTGCGCCGCAGCCAAAGCAGTGAAAGGTTTCTGTATTCGGAAACACCGTAAACGACGGGGTCTTTTCACTGTGAAACGGGCAAAGCCCCTGGTAAACAGAACCGGCTCTTTTGAGATTCACATAAGAGGCGACCACATCCTCAATTTTATTTCTGTATTTGACCTCATCAAGAAAGCTCTGAGGAATCCGCATCGCATCGCCTCCTTTCCTTTTTTATCGTGATTCAATTCACCTTCCATACCTTCGGAACAAATAGGCTTTCAAACACGTTTATGGCATATCGGTCGGTCATACCGGCAATGTAATCACATACACGCCGTTCCACGGGCTCTCCCGTATCACAAACACTGTATTCGTCAGCAGGCATTTTCTCAGGATGCTTGACAAAATATTCGTACATTTGCCGAAGCATGTCCTTGGCGCGCACCTCCTCGCTTTTGGCCTCCGGATTCCGGTAAACACGCTCGAACAAAAAAGCACGCAGCCGCATCATCGCATCATAAACCTCATCGGTCATGATGATATCATTGTTACCCGTTGACGCAAAAATTATGTCGTTCACCATCGTTCCAATCCGCTCAGAGTGCGTAAAACCGAGAATTTCGCATAGTTCGCGAGGAATATCCTCCTGTTTCAGGATTTTTCCGCGGATAGCATCGTCGATATCATGATTGATATACGCGATCCTGTCCGCATATTTGACAATCCTTCCCTCCAAAGTAGAGGCAAGGTTTTCACCGGCATGATTGACAATCCCATCGCGGACCTCATAGGTGAGATTCAGTCCTAGCCCACCGTTTTCTAGCTTATCTACGACGCGCAGGCTTTGCTTGTAATGCGTAAAATCCGGCGAATAGCATTCCTGAAGGACATACTCACCCGCATGTCCGAACGGCGTATGCCCGAGGTCATGGCCAAGAGCCGCCGCTTCTGTCAAATCCTCATTGAGAGAAAGTCCGCGGGCAATCGTGCGCGCAATCTGCGTCACCTCCAACGTATGGGTAAGCCGTGTACGGTAATGGTCGTCCTCCGGACAAAGGAAAACCTGCGTTTTGTGCATCAGGCGCCGGAACGCCTTGCAGTGGATAATCCTGTCGCGGTCGCGCTGAAACTCCGTTCGCGTCGTGCATGGCGTGCAAAGATGCTCTCTGCCCCTCGTGTTCTCGCAGAGGCAGGCAAATTCCGACAGATATTCCCGTTCTCTCGCGCAAAGCATTTGAGCAATGGTCATAGAATCCTCCCAAATCGCCACGGAACATTCAAATACGTTCTTTATCATTGACTAAAAATCATTTATATAAGTAAATACGCAAAAAAATCGAAAAATCCTTTTTCCTGACAAAAAAATGAAAGGATTTTTCGATAATTTTTCACAAACCGACATATTCGCCTGAACTGGAATCACGAAGCCGTATATATTCCCGGGTGATAAAGCGCTGGTTCAGCTGTTTTGCGACATATTCGCCCTGTCTGACAAACGTAAAGCCGCATTTTTCAATGACTCTCGCCGACTGCCTGTTATGTATGAAATGACTGCAGGTCAAAGCGTCCAGTCTGAATTCTTCAAAGCAGAATTTAACTAGCGCTCCCACGGCCTCCGGCATCAGTCCCCTGCCCCAATATGCTTTTGACAGCACATAACCGATTTCTTTCACCCGCAGCATCTGATAAGCCGAATTCCCTGACGCCCATGAAGGATGCAGACCCAAGGAGCCGACCACCTTACCGTTCGCCTTATATTCCACAGCCAATACATTTTTTTCTTCTATAAAGCTTTTTAGAATTTCTTCGGACTCCTCGATCGAAGTATGATGCTTCCACCCGGCCATTTCCCCGACGCCTTCTATCGAGGCGTACTCGTATAAATCGCGGACATCTCCTTCTCTCCATGGACGGAGGAGCAAGCGCGCTGTTTCGACTTTTATGTTCGTGATATCAATCGGAGTATCCATATCCACCACCCCTTCATTCTTTTTCCTCTCTCCCATCCAAGCGCAGGGCGCCTGTCTGCGGCATCCTTTTGCCGCCCGTCATGGAGAAAATCATCCTGCAAAAATCTTCGTAATCCCGGGTGAGGACCGCGAGCCGCAGCGTGACCTCCCCCGCGAAATCCGTCCCATCCACAAGAATATCCCGCTTTCCAATTTCATACATCACGCGGTCATACATCGCATAGTCTATGACAAGCCGGCATTCCGTATAGCTTTTGTAAAGGACGACACCCGCGGCACAGGCTGCCATCGACGCCGCCTTGGAATAGGCGCGCACAAGGCCCGGCGCGCCGAGCAAAATCCCGCCAAAATACCGGGTGACGACCAGGATCGCCTGATCGACTCCGCTCTTTTTCAGCACCTCCAGCACCGGGACGCCACCGGTCCCTTTGGGCTCCCCATCGTCGCTGCACCGCACGGCGCTCCCCACCATATAGGCAAACACATGGTGGCGCGCCCCCGCGTGCTTTTCCCGTACCGACAAGAGAAAGGTCTCCGCCTCCTCCACGCTTTCCGCGGGAGACGCCTGTCCGATGAATACCGATTTTTTCTCTGTATATTCAGCCTCGGCCGCACGGCCGAATGTCACAAGTCCCTCTTTCATGCCGTCACCGTGTGTCATGACCGAACAAGATACGCGGAAAGCTGCCCCGCCGTTTTCTTATCGCAAACCGCAAGGACGTGCGCGCCGTCGTTCCCGTATTCGACAGAGCAGACGTTTGCACCCGCATAGAGCGCAGCGATAAGTCCAAGCTTATCGGAAGGAAAGAAAAATTCACATGTCCGTTTCCCTGCGGCGGCAAGCGCTTCAAGACGGCTGACAAGCGCGTCTATTCCCTCTCCGGTCACGGCGGAGAGGAACACGCTTTGCTCGGAGCGCGCCATCGGATGCGCGGCAATACCAAGATCACACTTGTTGTAAACAAAAAGCACCGGCTTATCCGCCGCTCCAAGCTCATCGATAAGCTTTATTGTTACCGCAGCCTGCGCTTCCGATTCCGGGTCGGAAGCATCGATCACAACAAGAATCGCATCTGCATAGCACACCTCGTCGAGCGTGGAGCGGAACGCGCGGATCAGGTGATGTGGCAAATTGCGGATAAAGCCGACCGTGTCGGTCAGCAGGATCTCCTCGCCGGACGGAAGCGAAAAGCGTCTGGTTGTCGGGTCAAGCGTCGCAAACAGCTTATCCTCCGCAAGGATACCGGCGTCCGTCAGAGAATTGAGCAGGGTGGACTTGCCCGCGTTCGTATAGCCGGCGATTGCCACCTTGAAAATGCCGGCGCGCTCTCTTGCGTTTCGCTGAACGGCGCGGGTCTTGGCAAGGGCGGCAAGCTCCGCCTCCAAAGCGTCGATCCTGCGCTTGACGTGCCGTCGGTCCGTTTCCAGCTTGCTCTCGCCGGGTCCCCTTGTTCCGATTCCGCCGCCCAGACGCGAGAGCGCCGTTCCCTGTCCCGTGAGGCGCGGAACCGTATATTTGAGCTGTGCTAACTCCACCTGCAGCTTGCCTTCTCCGCTTTTCGCATGGAGCGCGAAAATATCGAGGATCAGCATGCTCCTGTCAATGACCCGCACGTCTTTGAGCTCGTCCTCCAGATTCTTGATTTGAGACGGCGTAAGCTCGCAGTCAAAAATCACCGTACTGACCTCTCCGGTCCTGCAAAGCTCCGCAAGCTCCCTTACCTTTCCGCTGCCGATATAGGTGCGCGCATCGGGCGCTTCCTTTTCCTGTATCATGCGGGCATAAACCGCAGCGCCGGCCGTTTCGGCAAGGCGGCAAAGCTCGTCAAAGGACGCCTCATATTCTCTCTTTTCCGCCCCCTTTTCCATGACGGACACAAGGATTACCTCGTTTTTTTCCTTTGCATCAAAAATTTTTTCCGTCGTCATAAGCACCTCCGCAGCTTCTGAAATAGAAAAAAGCGGGAAAACCACATGGTTATCCCGCTTTCAAATCCCAATAAAATGTTTTTATTTCTTGGATTCCAGACGTTTTTTGAATTTATCAACACGTCCGCCGGCATCCACAAATTTCTGTTTGCCGGTAAAGAAAGGATGACATTTCGAGCAAATTTCTACTCTGAAATCGCCCTTTGTGGATTTTGTATTTATCACTTCGCCGCACGCGCATCTGACCGTCGCATCGACATAGTTCGGATGAATTCCTTCCTTCATTGTTCACACCTCGCATTTCTCATATTCACAGTATATTTTACTATACCACAGTTTTTCCCCTTTTGCAAGAGGTTTTTCAGATTTTCTGCTTTTTTTCAGATTTTATCTTTGATTTCATCGCGCAGACGGTCGATAATCTTCTTTTCTAAGCGGGATATGTACGATTGCGAAATGCCAAGAGCATCTGCAACCTCCTTCTGCGTCATTTCCCTGCTGCCGGAAAGTCCAAAACGCAGCTCAATGATCTCCCTCTCGCGCGGCGCAAGGCCGGCAACGGCTTCGTATATGATTTTTCGTTCCTCATCCTGCTCGATATCCCGGATGGCACTGTTTTCCTCCGTTCCAAGCACATCGGAAAGCAGCAGCTCATTGCCGTCCCAATCGGTCGAAAGCGGTTCGTCGAAGGAAAGCTCCGAGCGGATGTTTCCGCTTTTGCGGATATACATCAGAATTTCATTTTCAATGCAGCGGGAAGCATAGGTGGCAAGCTTGATATTTTTATCCGGACGAAAGGTATTCGCCGCCTTGATAAGTCCGATGGTTCCAATGGAAATGAGATCCTCGATTCCGACGCCGGTATTTTCGAATTTTTTGGCAATATATACGACAAGACGAAGATTTCTTTCTACAAGAATCCTGCGATATCCTCCATCCTCATCAAGTTTTGCGAGGATTTCCGCCTCCTCTTCTGCGGAAAGCGGCGGCGGCAGCGTTTCTGCTCCCCCGATATAATAGATGCCGCCTCCGAATCCAAGTCTTCTCAGCAGCCGAATCCACGCAAGCCTTATTTTCATCCAAATATTCATATCGTCTCTCCCTTCTCATTTGTCGACAGGACCATGACGGCACCCCGTCAGGCTATACAAGCGGGGCTTATCCCCGTCACGATAAAAGCTCTTCCGGCACAAGCGCCGGAAATCCTCCGAAATCCCCTCCGGTAAAATCCACCGCCACAAGCGCCTTTTTCGGTTCATATTCTCCGCCGCATCGCAAATAGCACCGATCCGGCACGGCAGCAATCACAAGTCTTTCACCGGAGACCGTTCCGGCCGGAATGAGGCGGAGTCTGCCCACCGTTTTGATATCAAGCGATGCAACTCCATCCGTCATGGCAAGCAGAATATCATCCGGCAAAAAGCGCGCATACTCTGATTTCACAAAAACGACAGGGGTTCCGGAAACCGGCTCCGAGAGCAGATTGCCGCTGTCCACAAGACAAACAAAATCCGTGTCTGCCTCACCGAATCCAATCTTCAATTCACAGCTACGCATTCCCCGTTTTCGCCTTATCAGCCTGCCAATCCCCCATGTAAGCAGGGCCGAGAGCGCGGCAAGCACAGCAAACAGCCAAAGAGGGAGATCTCCGTAGATGGTGTGAATACTGCCTCCGATTTCTATGTAGGTCTGATATTTGCCAAGCGCCGTAAAGGCCGCCGTCATAATCCCTCCTATCAGCATGCTGATTCCGCAGAAAAGCGCACCGGTCGCGGCAAAGCTACGAACGCTGCCATACCGAAACGAGACAGCACACATAAGAAGCATCACAAGAAGCGTTATCAAGTGATTGAAAAAGGCTCCTAGGTCAAAAAGAAGAGAACATACGCCGTAAAGGGCACCCAGCGACGCACCAAGAATCACCCGCCACGCAGACATTCTAAAGTG
This sequence comes from Clostridiales bacterium, assembly GCA_003150035.1. Taxonomy (GTDB): domain Bacteria; phylum Bacillota; class Clostridia; order Oscillospirales; family CAG-272; genus QALR01. Next base: position 27,847 of record QALR01000007.1, on the reverse strand, counting down.
CATGATTTTGCCTGCAAGATAGAGGGAAAGAAAGTCCATGCTGAAATTGATGATAAACAGCACGTCTCCATACACTTCCTCCGTCACGTTACCACTTCCTTTTTCTTTTGCATGCTTCCATTATACGCGGGAAACAGGGAAAAATTTGTCGCAATAAAGGGTACAAAAATAAAAAAATGCACGAATATTCCGTGCATTTTTCTCATATAGATTTCCTTTATGACTTCGTTTGTTCGAAAAGCCAATCCACAAGACCGTCTTCTCTGTAAGCAGGTATCCAACAATTATGCCCTTCCTCGGGAAATTCGGTATAGCGGATTTTCCTGCCGCCCGCCGCCCGAATGGCTGCAACCATATCCCGCGAACCGCTCACAGGAACCGTAGGGTCCTTGGCACCGTGAAACGCCCAAATCGCGATATTCGTAAGCCGTGAGGCGAGGCTTGGAATACCGGCGCCGCAAACCGGAATGGCGGCGGCAAAAACCTCTGGCCGGCGTGTGATGAGTTCCCACATACCGTAGCCCCCCATCGAGATACCGGCGGCATAAACCCGTTTTTTGTCCACCGCCTCCGAACAAAGGAACCGGTCCAAAAGCGCCATTGCAGCCGCAAGGCCGATGGTTGGCTTTTCCGAAAGCTCGCGCGAACCGGTGGACCATGCGTGAGCAAGCGGTACCCATTCATACTTCACATTGCACGGGCACTGCGGCGCCACGATAATACAGTCGTCCCGCTCCATGACGAGATTCAATAGCCGGTTCTCTTTATGCAAAACATGTATCTGCTGCTCGTTGTCCGTACCGCATTCGCCGTGTCCATGCAGAAAAAACAGCATCGGATAGTGTTTTTCACCCTTTGCCTCATATCCAGTCGGAAAATACACGCGATACGGTAGATCAAACCGCTCTCCCGTCTCAGGATCCGTATATTTCTGCACACCTCTTGCCATCACATCGATATTTACCATCTCTCACACATTCCTTTCATCGCAGTTTAGTTCTTTGTAAAATGGCCGATAACCAAGCGCCTCAAACCCGAGACGCCTGTAAAGCGCTTCTGCTCTCTCATTTTCCGGCTCCGTCTCCAAGCGCAGCCGGCGGGCCACACCGCCATACCGCTTTTCCAAAAAGGTAAAAAATTCACTGCCAAGCCCTTTTCCGCGCGCTTCGGGGGCCGTATAAATCTCCTCGATCCAAACGACAAGCCCGCCCGCCTCGTGCGAATAGGTTTTGGCAAGCAGCGCATAGCCGGATACAGTCCCGTCATCTGCCAGAAGAAAATAGCCCTCGGCATATACATCGGAACGCATCATTTCTTCAAAAACCGCGGTATGATAAGAGTCCGGAACCGAATGCAAAACAGCCGGCGATGCATAAAATGCCCTTGTCAGGCGCAAAAAAAGCTCCTTATCGTCCTTTTCGATTTTTCGTATCATATCTTTCCCCCGCTCACAGCCGAAGCAGCTCCTGCGCCGCTGTCATGATGGCATATTTCCCGCTCTCATACGTAAGCCCGCCCTGAAAATACGCCGTATACGGCGGACGCAGCGGTCCGTCAGCGGAAAGCTCGATAGAGGAGCCCTGCGTAAACGTGCCCGCTGCCATGATGACCTTATCTTCATATCCCGGCATATCCCACGGCTCCGGTACGACAAACGCATCGACCGGGGATCCGGACTGAATACCGCGGCAGAAGGCGCAAAGGCCGTCCGGACTTCCGAATTTCACCGTCTGAATAATGTCATGCCGCACAGCGTCCCACGACGGCTCGACTGCATACCCGAGAGCCCCAAAGACATAGGCCGCAAGCGCCGCCGTCTTTTTCGCCTGCGCAACGACATGGGGCGCAAAGAAAAAGCCCTTGCAGATGTCGCGCGTTTGTCCGAGAGATGCGCCGCATTCCGTCCCGATACCGACCGTCGTGAGCCGGTAGGAAATCAGCTCCACCGCACGCGCGGTGCCGGCTACATAGCCGCCGGTCTGCGCCATGCCGCCGCCCGGATTTTTGATGAGAGAGCCGACAATGACATCCGCGCCATGCGCCGTCGGCTCCGTTCTGTCGCAGAATTCGCCATAGCAGTTGTCGACCACCACATAGGCGCCGCATCTGGCTTTGGAAAACGCCGCTACTTTTCCGATTTCCTCCGAGGAGAGCGTCGGACGGTTCGCATATCCCTTGGAGCGTTGGATAAAGACAACCTTGACGAGAGAACCAAGCTCACGCAGCTTCCTTTCAATACCTGCAAAATCCAAACCGCCGTCCGGAAGAAGCGCCACTTCGTCATAACGGATACCGAAATCGGCGAGAGAACCGTCGCCATTCCCTGTTTTGTCTCCGATGACCTCGGAGAGCGTGTCATAAGGACGCCCCGTCACGGAGAGCATCACATCTCCCGGGCGCAGAAGTCCGAACAGAACCGTGGAAATCGCATGGGTCCCGTTGACAAACTGATGGCGGACAAACGCCGCCTGCGCACCAAACACATCCGCATAAATTTTATCCATGGTATCGCGCCCCGCGTCTCCGTAACCATAGCCAGTCGATCCTGCAAGCATCGTTTCCGATACGCGATGGCGTCGATAGCTTTCGAGCACGCGCGCCGTATTGTCGCAGGCGATCTCATCAAAGCCGGCAAAAACCGGCGCAAGCGCACCTTCTGCATCTCTTGTAAGCGCGATGATTTTTTCCGAAAAACTCATTTTCTATCCTTTCCCTCTCAATATTTCCAATCTGCATGAGCTGTCCGTCAAGCCGCAACGACGGGCGGGCATAGGCTCCTCAGCGCTTTGGCAGGGGATTTTATCCCCATTGAAAAGCTGAAACAGCACCCGCCGCCAAAGGAGGCGGGGACATCTGCTCTTTGATGATATGACAATCCGTTTGTATCATTCAAAGCGTGTCCCGCAAAGCCCAGCGAGGATCTTCACGCCGCCCGACACATCGTTCATATCAATCACCTCGACCGCGCTATGACCGTACCGGGTCGGAACGGAAAGTGCGCCCGCCACGCAGCCGCCCGCCGCCTGTTGGAGCATGCAGGTATCCGTGCCGCCGGACTCCAACACCTCATATTGAATCGGAATGTTTCCCGCTTCGGCAACCGATTTCATCGCCTCTATCATTTTCTTATGACAAATGACCATGCCATCCTTGAGCTTGACGGCGATTCCGCGCCCGAGCACTACCTCAAACGGCGCGCAGTTCGGAATATCGCCGGCACCCCCGATGTCCACCGCCACGGCATAATCGGGCGCTATGGAAAAAGCAGAAGTCTTTGCTCCTCGTACCCCGACCTCTTCCTGAACGGTAAAGACAAAATAAGTGTCGTTTTCAAAATGCTGTGCCGATATCGCCGCCTCAAAGAGCATGAGGCAGCCGATTCGGTCGTCAATCGGGCGCCCTGCTACACGACTGCCGGCAAGGCGAATCAGCCTCGGCGCAATCCGGCAGGTATCACCGATTTTGACGCGGCGCTCCGCATCCTTCTTGCTTTTCGCACCGATATCAACATAAAATACCTCAGGTCGAAAATCCTTTGCCGCCGTCCTTGCCTCCGGCACGATCACACCGACAAGGCCGCTCCGGAATTCCACCTCGGAAAAAGCAGCGGCATTGTAGTTGATTCCGCCCATCTTGGAAACGCGCAGGTAGCCCCGCTCATCAATAAAGCTCACCATAAAACCAATTTCGTCCATATGTGCGGCAAACATCAGCTTCTTTGGATTTTTCCCTGTTCCCTTTTTGAAAGCGTAGAGATTTCCCATCGCGTCGGTATACACCTTGTCCACATACGGAGCGATATCCGCCGCAATGACGGAAGCGATATTTCCCTCGTCCCCGGATACGCCGGGCGCGTAGATGAATTTTTTCAGTCTTGCAAACATAGTTTTCATCCTTTCTGATATTCATTTTCCGAAAGCGGAAGGCGTGGTTTCTCTTTCCCGCCTGTCCGCTCTTTTTCTCTTTTCCTGTTATGGCTGCATCACAAGCGCGCCTGTCAACGACAGCGCCGCTTCATAATCCGAAATCTGAATGATTTCCGCACCGGAATGCAGGTTTCTCGTCGGAATGCCAAGCGAGAGTGTGCGCACGCCGGACGCCGCCTTATGGACAGTTTTTCCCTCTCCGCCGGGCAGCGCCGCACTCGTGGGATATTGATGCTGCACACCGTGCGCTTTTGCCACATCCACTGCCCGCGCGAAAAGCTCCCTATCGTAAATGGTTCCGGCATCCGCCGGCGCAATCACAACGCCTGATCCAAGGGCAGCGCCGCATGCCGCCTCCGGCACGTCCCCGAAATCTGCGGCGGGTGCCGCGTCAAGCAGAATCGCGCAGTCCGGCCGAATCGTGAAAGCTGCCGTTTCCACAGCAAACTGTGCTCTTGCAATTTCCCGTTTTACAGAAAAAACAAGGAAAATCTCATCTGCTGCAAGGTGACTCTTGTCCGTCTTCCGAATCCTTTCCGCAAGCTCGCAAAGGAGCGCGCACATGGAACGCCCTCCAAGCGCCTTTCCCGCGTAAAACCCGTCGGCAAGCGGCGTAAACTTGGGTTCAAATGCACCGTAATCGCCGACATGCACAAGCGTTTCCGCCTCCTCACGGTTTCCAAAGCCAAATTCGATATAAAGCTTGTCCGCGGGCGTCGGCTTTGCACGCTCGTCGCCCGACTGTGCATGGATCGGCTTTGCGCAGACGACGCCCCGCACACCGGATGTCATGGATATCCGACGTCCCGACAAGGTACGTGTATCCAGATTTCCCAGCACCGCGATTCTGGCCCTTCCGTCCGTATCGATGTTTTTTATCATAAACCCGCATTCATCCATATGTGCCGCGAGCATAAGCCGCCCTTTCCCACAGTTTTCACCGGAGGATATTTTGAAAATCAGATTGCCGGCACCATCCGTCCAGGTTTCATCGTATATGCCGGCAAGCTTTTCCAAAAGATACTGTGCCGCCGCCGTCTCACAGCCCGAGGGCGCGATAACGCGCGCAAGCGCGGCAAGAAGAGCTTCTCTTTCCATTTTTTTCACTCCTTTCCGCCTGTCCCGTATTTACGGCGAATGACCGCCGTCACAAGGCGCGCGGTATTTTCAACGTCTTCCATATTTAAGATCTCATTTGCCGTATGCATAAACCAGATCGGGATCCCGACAAGCGCCGTCGGAATCCCGCCGGCCGCATAAACCAGCGCATCCGCATGGGTTCCGGTGCTCGTCGCCTCCACCACTGTCTGGATGGGAATGGCCTGCTCCTTAGCCGTTTCTATGACAAAATCCGTGAGAGGTTTATCCAAAATCGCAGAAAGCGAGAGGACAGGGCCACCCTTCATCTCGGAATCTCCCGGCTTTTCGCCATCCGGCGCATAGCCGAAGGTCACATCCAGCACGAGCGCCGCATCCGGGCGGATGCGGAATGCCGCAGCCGTAACAGCACGGTGTCCCACCTCCTCTCTTGCGGAAAGCGAAACATAAACATCGCATCCCAGCGCGGACATATCGAGCTGCGATACCGCCAGAATCGCCGCGGCGGACGAGCATTTGTTGTCAAAGCCCTTACCGGCAAGATATCCTCCCGCAAGCTCTGTATATACCGGCTCAAAGCCGACAGGCGTACCGATAGGAGCCGCCTTTTCCGCTTCCTCTCTTGTAAGGCCGGTATCGACAAGAAGCTCCGTCACCGGCACAAGCCGGCCGCTTTCGTCTCCGAACATAAGCTCCCTCGGCTTTGTCAGAACGATGCCGTGCAAACACGTTTTTCCATAAACGACCACCTCGGCGGCGGGCAGAATGCGGGCATCCACACCACCCTGTCCGCATACACGCAGATGTCCCTGCGCCGTGATACCCTTGACCATCAAGCCGACTTCATCATAATGGGCATCAATCAAAAGTTTTTTGGCGCCCGCCTTTCCGCACCGGCGAATAAAAATGTGGTTTCCCACCCGGTCGTACTCGTGCTCGTCAAAATACGGACCGACAAGCGCTGAAAGCGCCGCCTCGTCGTATGACTTGAATCCAACCACAGACATAAGTCCGGAAAGACTCGCAAGCAGATTTTTTGCTTCCATGTTTTTTTATCCTTCCTTTTTAGAATTCCACAAGTGCCCCATTATGTGACATGGCAAGATGCGCACCAAGTCGCACTGCGCTTTCGGCAGAAGATAGGGCTTCCTTTGAAAGCACAAACAGATCCCGCCGCCTGCTTTGGCATAGCTGAACGAGATGGGAACATCTTGCCTATATCATAATGCTTTTACAAGTTCGCAGAAACGGTCGCCGCGGCGCTCAAAATTCGGAAAAGCGTCAAAGCTTGCCGCCGCTGGAGACAGGATCACCGTGTCTCCCGGATGGGCGAGACCCGCGGCATACCGCACCGCATCGTCAAATGAACCGATATAGGCGATCCGCTCCCGCGGATAGCCGTGCGATTGCAGCTCCGTCAGCACCTGCATGCCGGTTGCGCCCGTCGCCATGACGAATTTGGCTTTCTGGGCAAGCGGGGCAATAAGCGGCTCGATCGGGATATGCTTGTCATAGCCGCCGACAATGACAATCAGCGGTGTCTCAAAAGAGGCAAGCGCCGCAAGCGTGCGCGTGGGACTTGTGTCGATCGAGCTGTTGTAGAATTTTACGCCGTTTTTTTCCGCTACAAGCTCGATCCGATGCCGGACGCCTCCGAAGGTGCGCGCGACCTCCGTCATATCAGCGACATCCACGATGCCCCAAACGGCGCCAATCGCCGCCATGTAATTTTCCACATTGTGCATGCCCACAAGCTTGATGTCGGAGCGATTCATGACAAAATGCTCCGTCCCGTCATAATAGAAGATAGCCCCGTCCCGGAAATAGCAGGCGTTCCGGTGGGCGAGTGTGTGCGCAGAAGAAAACAGCGTGACCGCGGCGGACGCTTCCTCTTCCATTTTCCGCGTGATTTCATTTTCCGCATTGAGCACAAGCCGGCAGCCCGCATTCTGATAACGATACAGATTTTTCTTGCTGTCTATGTATTCCTCCATCGAGGTATGCCAGTTGAGGTGGTTCGGTGTAACATTGGTAATCACCGCGCAGTACGGGGCAAAACGCATCGTATGCAGCTGAAAGCTCGAAAGCTCCAGCACAGCGAAGTCCTCCTCCCGCATTTTCTCCACCTCGGAAAGAAGCGGCGTGCCGATATTTCCGCCGAGAAATACATGCGCACCGGATTTTGCCGCCGCCCGCTCCAACATTTTGGCGATGAGGGTCGTCGTGGTCGTTTTGCCGTCGCTGCCTGTCACGGCAAAAATCCTGCACGGGCAAAGGGAGACCATGAGCTCCATTTCCGAGGTCACGACGGCCCCGCGGGCTCTTGCTGCAAGGAGCTCCGGGACATCGTATCGGATGCCGGGTGATTTGAAAATCACATCCTCGTCAAGCTCCGAAAGATACCCGTCTCCATAGACCATGCGTACACCGCGCGCCGTCAGAAACTCCGCCGTCTCATCGTCCGGTGCGTCGCTTTTGTCGCGTGCGGTGAGAACCACTCCGCAGGACAGCAGAAAATCTACCGCCGCACGGTTGCTGATACCCATGCCGACAAGAGCGACCTTTTTTCCCTCTATTCCTTTTTTGAATGATTCTATCTTTTCGTTCATAAAGCCTCCTCTTCCGATTCGCTGAAATTTGATTTCAATGGGAACAAAACCTATAAGCTCGCACCATCAGGCCGCAAAGATGACGGCCTGAGCAGGGAGCAAATGCTCCTCTGGGGTTCACGAAGGATTTTCATCCTCAATAAAGACTGAAATGACCGCCTCGCCAAGGAAGGCGGGGACATCTGCTTCTACACCTATAATTCTATAGCATCAGAAATCCGTGCGAAATCCGAAAGCCCGAGCGTCTCGCCCCGGACGCCTTGATAACCAAGCGCCGCAAGCACCTGCTCGATTTCTGCCTTTGTGTGCCGCGAGGTCTCCCCTGCGAGGGAATTGGCCAGTGTTTTTCTCCGCTTGGCAAACGCGCCACGGATAATCCGCATCAGATTTTGCCGGCTCTTACATTGTACGGGCGGCTCCCTATAAAGGTTCATATGAATGACCTGCGAGGTTACTTTCGGGGGCGGAACAAAGCTCGACGGCGAAACGGAAAAGCACTTTTCCGTTTCGGCATAATACGCGCAAACTGCTGTAATCGCACCATATTCCGGGGTGTTCGGCGCTGCGCAGATTCTGTCCGCCACCTCCTTTTGAATCATAACGGTCACCGATTCAAAAAGCCCGTCCGTTTCAAGCAGGCGCAAAAGAATGGGGGATGTGATATAATAAGGAAGGTTGGCGCAGACCGCTACGCGCCCGCCGTCAAATTCCTCTCTGACAAGCGCCGCAAGATCGATTTTCAACGCGTCGCCCTGCACCACTTTGACGTTTTCACAATCTGAGAGCGTTTCCTCAAGCACCGGCAAAAGGGAACGATCCAGTTCAACCGCAACGACCTTGCGATAGCGTTCCGAAAGCTTTTGGGTCAGCGTCCCGATGCCGGGACCGATTTCAAGGATGCCAAGCTCCCGCTCTCCTGCCCCCGCTATATCCGCAATCCGGCACACGGTGTTTTCGTTGACGAGAAAGTTTTGGCCGTATCGCTTTTGCGGGGCGATCTCATATTTTTGCATCAGGGAACGAACCGTTGAAATATCCGTCAGCCGCATAGATGACAGTTCCTTTCAGAAATTCTCTTTATATTTTGATTTTGGTGTTGACAAACCGTTTTTGTTATGATAAAATAGTCCATGCAAAAAATCCGATGCTAATGTGGCTCAGTTGGTAGAGCAGTTGATTCGTAATCAACAGGTCGGGGGTTCGAGTCCCCCCATTAGCTCCAGAACTCCGCTCGCGGAGTTTTTTTGCAGGCGTAGTTCAGTGGCAGAATCTCAGCTTCCCAAGCTGATTATGCGGGTTCGATTCCCGTCGCCTGCTCCATATCGCCGCGGACGGCATATCGTTCGCGGTCATTTTTTGCGCTTCTCTCTTTGCGCCGCGTTCCGGCGCACGCAAACTTTATCTATTATAGCGCGGCAGGAAAAGAAATGCAACCGGTATGAGAAAGATTTCCGGAAAATCTGCTGTTCTTTTCTTATACGGACATGTCACATGAAAGCGCCGAGGAAAAGTGATATCTCGTCCGTTTATCACGCTCCGGCACTTGCTTGCTCTGAAAAACAGAAAAACCGCACCGGAATGTCAGGGCGTCATAAAACAATTCATTGCGGCACTCGAAATCATGTCGAGTGCCGCTTAATTTTTTATCAATCAAAATGAACCTTTCAATACCGGCACCCGTCTATATAAGTGAAACCGGTTTTAATCACTCATAGAACAAAAGAGGTGATGATATGGATGAATTTGAAACATTGTTGGAAGCCCAACGAGTGTCTGTAGAGCGTTTTGTGAGATTTCGTTTGAACTCAAAAGCGGATGCAGACGATGTTTTACAAGAGGTTTATCTTACCGCTTGTCAAAAGTTCTCACAATTAAAAAACAAAGACTCTTTTAAGGCATGGATTGTCGTTACCTTGCAACACTCCGAAATGACGGAGACGTTCGCAATTACATCACTTTCCTTGACGGCGATGAATTTATGCTGAACTGGGGATTTGGAGAAGATAATTGCGGAAACGAAACGAATCTGTCCGTTAAAGGTGATATTCAGAGAGTTGGAAACTCTGTTACGAGCGTGAACAAAGATTTCCTCCTTGATATTGTTGGCAGATATACCGTTACCATTGGAGGCAAAAGTTATGACACCGTGTGCGTAATGGATATTGAAACCTATAACTGCGGTGTGGTTTCCGAGCAATTCTTGGACAAAGAGGGAAAGACGATTCTGTGGCGCAGATATAATCGTGATGATTGGGCTATTGACCGATATAAGAAACCTTGGAGCGAACAGTTTCCCGAAAATGACAGGCTTATCGTAAATGGCACAACCTACGTTCATTGGTACGATTGCATAACAGATCATATCCTGTAAAACATAAGATATTCTGCTTTTTAAGGACGCACTTCTATACACCATTCGGTGTAGTGCGTAATCCGCGGTGCTGCACCGCACCAAAGCCTCCCCAGATGTAAGGGGAGGTCCCCGCAGGGGCGGAAGGGGTGTCAATCCCTCAGTCAGATTCGCTGACAGCTCCCTTTGCACAAAGGAGCTTCTTGATCCGACATGCATTACAAAAGCCGACCTATGATCGCAACCATAGGTCGGCTTAACTGTTTTATGAACACTCCACCAAACGGTTTTTCATTCGGCGGTCTTTTCCTCCGGTGGCCATTGCGCGGGAAAATACTGCTTTTTCATTGGTGGGAAATTCCGGTCAAATGCGTCCACATCCGAAGGCGACAGCGTTTCAAAGAGCGCCGCCTCACGAAAAACGCCGGAAATTCCCCGCATTGCACCAGGAATAAGCTCGATCCCCATAAAAGCAGGAGGATTTTTCCCGTCTAGCGTAGTAATACCGAAATCCCCGCAGCCGCGGAATCCGACACGCGAATAATACGCGGGACTGCCAAATATGACGATACCCGGATATCCCGCCTCTTTGGCAAGAGCCATCGTCTCCCGCATCAGCATCTCCCCAATGCCGCATCCCTGCCATTCGGGTGCGACGCCAAGAGGGCCGAACGTCAGCACCTCCCGGCGCCGTTCTCCCTCGCCAACTGATGAACGGGTATAAAAAATCCCCCCGACGATCTCCCCGTCCATCACCGCAATGCGGCTGAGCTGCGGCAAATAGGCCGCATCCCCTCTCATTTTATGAAGAAGATAATGCTCGTCGCACCCGCGGCGGTATTGATTCCAAAAGGCGCGTCGGATCATCTGCTCGACCGCGTGATAGTCTTCCGGACGCTCTGCTCGGATTTCTACGTCCCGCCGGGAGACCTTTTCCGGCCGCCGCGGGAACCAACCAAGCTCCATGCGGACCTCGCGGCGCTCCATATCGCGGTTGCTGTAAGCACACGTATCGCATCCGATAAGGGTAAAGCCCTCATGCAAATAAAAGCCAATAGCGCCTGCATTGCAGGATTGTGTCTCCAGAATGACGGCACGGCGGCGTTCCAGCCGCGCCTGCTCCCTCGCAATCGCCATCAGCGCGCGGCCAAGTCCCTGCCGTCTATAAGGTACGTCCACCCAAAGCTCTGTCACGCGCAGCCGATTCGACCATGTCTCAGGACAAGTTTCGATGGCGGCGATAAGGCGATCTTCTTCAGTCACACCCCACGCGCAGGCACCATCCCACCATGGCTCATACAGCTTATCCGGAAAATTATATTCCTCCGGCGAATGCGTAATGGGCGGAACTGCCTCTCTTTTCCGGAAAAGAAGCGAAAAACCGTCCGCTGTGCGCCCCGCCTCTACCTCATAATATTCGTTTGCCGTATAGCCGATGGGAAGCACGGTTCCTTGCCATTTTTCCTTTGGCAAGTGAAGGATTCGCTCTGCATATGACATAAAAATAAAACTCCTTTTTTGATCGTATCTTTTAACGAAAAATCGCCATGGCAAGCGTTCCGACGGTTATAAGGGAAAGTCCCACGGTCGATTTTCTCGTCAGTTTTTCTCTAAAGACAAAATAAGCAAGGACCGCCGTGATAAGGATGCTGAGCTTGTCAATAGGCACCACCACACTTGCCTGTCCGACGGAGAGTGCCCGGTAATAGCAAAGCCATGACGCGCCCGTCGAAACGCCGGAAAGACAAATAAACAGAAGTTCCTTATGTGGAATATGCCGGACTTCTCCGGTTTTGCGTGTGACAAGCACCATACCCCATGCCATCACGAGCACCACCGCCGTACGAACCGCTGTTGCAAGATTGGATTCGACATTTTCAGCTCCAATCTTTGCTAGCACCGACTGAAGAGCGGCAAACAGAGCGGAGCCCGCTGCAAACGGAAGCCATGTGCGTTTTACAGAAGCACCGTTCTCGGTTTTTTTCCATTCGATCATCAGGTACGTTCCCACCGCGATAAGAAGCGTACCGCAAAGCTTGACGTCAAGATGCGTCGTTTCACCGAAAATCACAATAGCAAGCAGCACGGACAAAACCGTGGAAGATTTGTCCACAGCCGTAACCCCGTTCACCGCTCCTATGGAAAGCGCGCGAAAATAACAGAGCCATGACGCCCCCGTCGCAAGTCCCGACAGAACGAGAAAAAGGAGCGATTTCCCATCCAGAGAGACGATATTCCCTGCCGAGCCGGCAATCCACGCGACAAGCCATGAAAAGGCCAACACAACGATGGTTCGAATCGCCGTCGCGACCGTCGAGTCCGTCTTACGGATACCGATTTTCGCGAGAATAGCCGTCAGTCCGGCAAAAAACGCCGATAAAAACGCAAGTAAAATCCACATAATGACGCCTCGATCTATCATAGAAGGCTGTTTCCCGCCACTCTGGCGGCGGGTTCCTTTTTGCATTCAGTAGGAGATAGGGTTCTCTGCTGAATGCTCAGGTTGGTGTTGCAAGTCCTCACCACACCTCATGGTGAGTGGGTTCTTTATTGAAAAATCGCCCTTAGTCAAGAATTTCATAAATCAGCGCGGGCTTTTTCGGCTTTTCCTCGGAAAAGACAAGAGCGGAAAGAAAGAGTTCCTCCGCCTCCCGGAGCTTCTCCTCCCGATTCGTATGGAGCTCGCAAAGCACTTCGCCGCGTATGACCCGGTCTCCGGTTTTCTTTCGGAGCAGAATGCCGGCACTGTGGTCGATGGCATCGCCTTTTTTCTCACGCCCGGCGCCAAGCACAGAGCTTGCCATCCCGATTTTCGCCGCATCCATATGAGAAAGGAAGCCGTCCTGCGGTGCGGTCACAGTACGAACCCATTCCGCTTTGCGGAATTTTTCCGGATTCTCGATATAGGAAGCGTCTCCACCCTGCGCCGTCACCATCTCCCATAACTTGCGCCTAGCGGAACCGTCCGCTATCGCCCGCTTACAGCGGCGTCGTGCCGTGTCTCTGTCCATGCTCGCCGCAAGCCGCAGCATTTCGCCTGCCAGCGTAAGACATACCTCGGTAAGATCCGCGGGACCCTCCCCCCCGAGCACCTGCACCGCTTCTGCTACCTCGAGGGAATTGCCGACCGCACATCCCAGTGGTACGTCCATATCGGTAAGCACCGCCGCCATTCGGCGTCCCGCAGACCTGCCGATGGCCGTCATTTTGGCGGCAAGCTGCCTTGCCGTATCGATATGCTTCATAAAAGCGCCGCTCCCGACCTTGACATCGAGAACAATGGAACGCGCGCCTGCCGCAAGCTTTTTCGACATAATGCTGGAAGCAATCAGCGGAATGGAATCCACCGTTGCCGTCACGTCACGGAGCGCATACAGCTTTTTATCCGCAGGCGCAAGATCGCCGGACTGACCAACAACACAAAGCCCGTGCGATGAAGCCACAGCAAGAAATTCCTCTGAGGAAAGCTCCGTGCGAAAGCCCGGGATCGACTCTAGCTTGTCGACTGTACCGCCCGTGAAGCCAAGTCCCCTGCCCGACATTTTCGCAACGATTCCCCCGCAGGAGGCGACAAGCGGCGCAACGATCAAGGTCGTTTTGTCCCCGACTCCGCCCGTGCTGTGCTTATCGACCGTCCGATCGCCGAGAGCGGAAAGGTCTGTCATGTCGCCGGAGCGTGCCATCAAGTCGGTAAGCGTCGAAAGTTCTCTGTCGCTCATGCCGCGGAAATACACTGCCATCAGCCATGCCGAGATCTGATAATCCGGAATACTGCCGTCCGTAACGCCGCGAATGAGCCATTCGATCTGCTCGCGCGAAAGCTCGCCGCCGTCGCGCGCCCTCTCAAGAATATCGGTCATGCGCATAGCCGTCACCTCGATGCAGACATTTTTCCGTCAAGCGCCGCCGCCACCCCAAGTGCAAGCTCCATCATCTGGGTATAAGAATGCTGTCTCTCCTCGGCGCTTGCATGTTCACCCCGCAGGATATGGTCGGAAATGGTGCAAATGGCAAGGGCATGTTTCCCGAGCCTTGCAGCGTTCATATATAAAGCCGCCGCTTCCATTTCCACAGCGAGCACGCCCATTTTCGCCCATTCGCGGGAAGCTGTCGGGTCATCGTGATAAAACGTATCCTCGGAAAGAATATTGCCGACATGCAGAGAAACGCCCTGCTTCTCAGCAAGCTCATCCGCCATTTTCAGAAGCTTGTAGCTTGCCGTCGGCGCATACGTCCCCTGCAGCCGGTACTGAGCGGCAAACGCGGAATTGGTGCAGGCGCCGATACCCGCGACAATATCGCGCAGATTCAGCGCATCGGATATCGCGCCCGCCGTACCGATCCGGATGATGTTGTCCACATCAAAAAATTTAAAAAGCTCATAGCTGTAAATCGCCATCGAAGGCATTCCCATGCCGCTCGCCATCACAGAAACGCGCGTGCCATTCCACGTACCGGTATATCCCTGAACGCCGCGGATGTTGTTGACAAGAACCGGATTTTCAAAATAAGTCTCTGCAATAAATTTCGCGCGCAGAGGATCCCCCGGCATAAGAACGGTTTTGGCAAAATCGCCCAGAGCCCCCGCAATATGAGGTGTTGCCATAATCAAGAATTCCTTTCCTTATTTATTTTCATTTTTTTGAATCGTCCGAGCCGGTAAAGCCGACCTCTTTGGCAAGCTTCACAAGCCGGCTCGTTCCAAGCCTATCCGCGCCGAGAAGGAGAAAGGCCTCGGCATCCTCGAACGTGGAAATTCCGCCTGCTGCTTTGATTTTCAGCGTCGGCGTCCGATGCGCGGCAAAAAGCTGAACATCTTCTTTTGTAGCGCCGCCGGAGGAAAAGCCTGTACTCGTTTTGATATAGTCCGCTCCCGAAGCGGCAACAAGTCCGCAGACGCGCACCTTTTCTTCCTCGCTGAGCAGACAGGTCTCGACGATCACCTTCAGGATTTTTTCCTCGCATACCGCCCTTACCGTCTTGATTTCCGAAAGAAGCTCGGTATACCGCCTGTCCTTCAGCCATCCGATGTTGATCACCATATCTAGCTCATCCGCACCGTTTTTTACCGCATCTTCCGCTTCATAAGCCTTTACGGCCGTTGTTTCATAGCCGTTCGGGAAGCCAATGACCGTGCAGATACGCATCCGGTCGCCGACATAGTCTCGCGCAGCCTGGACATAGGACGGCGGAATGCAGACAGAGGCGGTAGAAAAACGAATGGCATCGTCACAAAGCGTATAAATTTCCGCTTGCGTCGCGGACGGTGCAAGCAAGGTATGGTCGACCGCAGATAAAATTTTTTGAATATCCATAGAGCGTTTTCCTCTCCTGTTTTCCGTCGGTTCTGAGTCGATGACACCGACAATATTTGCCGTATTTTTATTATAGCCCGTAAAAACGGCACTGTCAACAAATTGGAGATAAGCACCGGAATATTTGGGAACCTTTTTTATGTCGAGCGATTTTTTTCATTTTCTTTGAAATTTGGGTTGACAAAACATCCGGAAAGTGATAAGATAAATAGGCAGGCAGACCGAACGATGCCGGAATGGCGGAACAGGCAGACGCCCGGGACTTAAAATCCCGTGGGACTAACATCCCGTACCGGTTCGATCCCGGTTTCCGGCACCAAGATATCGCGGAGTGGAGCAGTCCGGTAGCTCGTCGGGCTCATAACCCGAAGGTCGTGTGGTTCAAATCCCGCCTCCGCAACCAAAAGAAAAACAGCATCCGCAAGGGATGCTGTTTTTTATTGCGTTTGCTTTCCTACCGTTATTTGCGATATGCGCATAAAACTCTCTTATTCGAAGAGTTTGTTAAATTTTGATATATTGACTCTACTGTAGGTTTCATATAAGATATAGTCACAAGCTCCGGAGCTTAAATGGTCTTGAGAGGTGAAAATCATGTTTAAATGTAAAATTTCCGAAAATTTGGTACAGCTACGATTAGCGAAGGGTGTAACACAAAATGAGGTAGCACGGAACTTGTCGGTTTCCGACAAAACAGTTTCGAAGTGGGAAAATGGGGGTTCCCAAACTTAAAGATACCACACTAAAACCCACGCTTACATTACTTCCAAACAATATAATTTTGGAGGTAAAACCCTATGAAACGCCTTGTATCCTGCGAATATAACTTCGATAACTGCTGTGTGGAACTGAAATTCACCGATGGCAGTATGATAGCGATTGATACTATCGCCGTTTAGAACGAAGTTGCCGACAATATGTATCAGCGGTCGGAGTTGGATTGGCTGATTTACAACAAACCACTTGAATATGCACAGTTGATATTCAGCGGCGAATTGGAAATGTACATCAAAGACAATTCAGAACATAGATTGATAGATTAACGTAATGCCGCCCATCGGTCTGATGACCGGTGGGCGGCACTTTTTCTTTCTAACGCTCAATATTATTTCATCTGTTCTTCCCAAAAATTCACAGCAAGATCAAGCCACCCATCGGCAACCGTTCCTGTACCGAGACCAAAGCCGTGTCCGAGTCCGTCGTAGGCATGAAATTCAGTGGAAATACCGAGCGCAGCCATTGCGTCAATCCTCCGCTGCATGGTCTGCCAATTTGCAATTCCGTCGTTCTTCCCGACGCAGACAAAGGTTGGGGGATCTTCCTCGCTGTATTCGCTGTGTCCCGTATACTGCATGATAACAGTTCCCGGTTTTGGTAAATCGTCGCCGCCAAAGCCTGCCGGTCCGTATGTACCGAGATATGCCGCCATTCGTGCACCTGCCGAACCGCCCCAGACAGAATAGCAGTCAGTGCTGACACCGAGTTTATCAGCGTTCTTAAAAATGAAGCTGATGGCTCTTGCCAAATCCTCACAGGCGGTCTGTGCTCCGGGACGGTAGATCAAAGCAAATGCGTTGTACCCCTTCTTTGAAAGCTCCAGTGCGTGTGGAAAGCTATCATGCATCGCACCAACGTAGGCAAAACCGCCGCCTGCGTTACATACGGCAAAGGGCGCATCTTTGTCCCCCTTGAAGAAGAACAAGCCCGTATCCGCTTTGTCTGGATCGGCGATTTTTTCTGCATCGGTGTAGATGTCATAGAAGATTGCATTTCCGTTTTGCGCTTGACTTTTCATATAATTGACGATTTCCACCGTCTTATTTACGTCGATATTCGAGTACCATGTAAGGCGAAGGTCAGTAAGGGTTTCACCGCTGTAATAGCCCTCGTCCACGGGAAAGATCAATCTTCCGTAGTCACCGAATACGGGGTCGTTCACTACATCGGATATTTTAGAGTCAGAAGTATAAGGATTGCTTGTGTTCGGTACATCGTTACCTTTGCTCCAAATGGAAAGAAGTCCGTTATAGGTATATTCCGTAGCAGCAATACCGCTGTGAGAATAACCTTCTTTTACATAAAACACAAGGTTTTTCCCCTCCACAAAGTTCCCACTTGGCATACCCAGCATTCCTTCGATCTGATTTGTAAAATTGCGGTACTCAAAGTCATCGGTTCCAGTGCAGGCAAAGATGAAGAAATCCTCGGGGCTGTGACCCGATGCCGTGACCGCCGCATCCACATCGTCGCCTTGGTAATCCATCGCACCGCTGGATGGGATAAAATAACGAAACTCGTCAAGGCAGTTGACAAAGGTGTACCACGTTGTGACAGAACCCATAGAAAAACCGCCGAAGGCTCTGTGATCTCGGTCAGGGATGGTAGCGTATGTGCTGTCCACGGCAGGAATGAGGTCGTTTACAAGCTCGTTGTGGTAATTGACGGTCAGCGTATAGAACGCAAGGGTGTAGTTTGCGCTGTCGTCGGGATTTTCGTTGTTGTAGGTGGGACAGACCACGATCATCGGCTCGATCTCGCCGTTCTGAATGGCGTGGTCGATCACGTTTTTGAATCCCGACGGACGCTCGGGAGTACCCATCTGCGTGGTCTCGTTGCCCCAGCCGCCGTGCATATAGTAGAAGGTGTTGTATTCCTTGCTTTCATCGTAGCCGTACGGCAGATAAACGATGGCACGCTTGGTCAGTTTGGTAGTTTTTTGTTCGTAGGTTTTGGATTCCCAAGTGTCATAGGTCAACTCCACCAGAGTTCCTTGCTCGTCGGCGGCAGAAAAATACTCACTCGGAATTTCTATTAGCGCATCCGGAATGACAGGTTCGATTGCGTCCCCATCATTTGGCAGAGTCGGAGTATCTGTATCCGATATGCTTGGCGTACTTGATGTTGATGGATTCGTGCTGTCTCCGGTCGGCGTGTCTTCTGACGCACAGGAGGAAAACAGCATACAAAACATTACCGCTGTCAGCAGAACAGCAAACATTCGCCTTATCATTTCGTCAGCCCCAGACCGTCAAGCCATTCCTTTACTGTTTCTTCAGAGCCTTCGACACGATCTCCCCACAGAGAAAGGGCATCATCGCTTCTGACGGTAGAGTTGGGGCAAAGTTTTTCAATGGTATCAAGACTGGATGCGCCGCCGGTGCTGCCGTTGTGTGTAAAATACGGAATGATCGTCTTGCCTGAAAAATCGTATGCTTCAAGGAACGTCCATACGGGCATGGGCAGATCATACCACCAGATCGGAAAGCCGAGCAGAATGGTGTCATACTGTGCGATCACATCTGCTTCGGGCAGATCGGTAAGCTCGGGACGAATACCGTCATTCAGCTCGTCCTGCGCGCGCTCAAAGAGGTTTTCCCATTCGTAAGGATCGGCAGGAGTAAGGCGGAGTATATCGGCTTCAAACTCTGCTGTAATCATTTCGGTGAGCTTATGTGTGTTGCCGGAGTTGGAGAAATAGACGATCAAAACCTCTCCATTTCCATCTTCGCTCGCAGAAGGCGTGGAAGTATCTGCTGGATTTTCCGATTTGTCCGGTTGCTGTTCATTGTTGGTTGTGCTGTTGTTTTGTGTCGCACTGCCCTCCGTATTGCTGCTGTTGTCGGAACAACCGACACAGACGAGCAGAAGAAAACAGGCGAGCATAATAGTGAAAATTCTTTTTATCATTGATCTCATTGACTCCTTATGATCAGAATATGTTTACAACCCATCCGCACACAAGCGAGAATACGATGACAAACGCAATATACAGAAAGAATCGTTTTGCGCCGAGAACGATTTTCAGCGCACTTAAATTTGTAATCTTGGTGGACGGACCGGTAATCATAAAGGAAGTCGCCGCACCGACGCTCATCCCGTCCCAGAGCCATTGCTGAAGCAGAGGAATCGTACCGCCGCCGCAGACATACAGCGGAACACCAATGGTTGCCGCCATCAGTACACCGAAGCCTTCATTCTCTCCGAACAAGCTGGCAAAGGCTTCTGCCGGAACATATCGCTGAAACAGCGCGGACAGCAGAATACCAAGCAGGAAGTACAGTCCCGTTGCCTTGACGTTGCGCCAGAGATTTTTCAGAAACCGCAGAATCATATTCGGGTCGGTATCCCGGTTCTTCGGTGCGGAAAAGCCGCTGAAATTGAAAAAGTCACGTCCGCGATAGAAAAAGTGAACACAAAGTCCGGCGGCAATTCCGCACAGAAAGCAGGTAATCACGCGGATCAGAACGAGCTTTGTACCAAGCGCGGTGCTGTACATAATAAGCTGCGGATTGAGCAGGATGGACGCCATCATAAACGAGGCAAGCCAGTCCTGCCGCATCCCTTTTTCGGAAAACGATGCGGCAAGCGGAATCGTGCCGTACATACACAGCGGTGATAAAATTCCGAGGATGCAGGCGGGGACGATGCCGAACAGTCCCCACCGTTTGTCCTTCATTCCGGCGAACAGATTATGGATGCGTTCCTTCGCAAAGACCGAAATCAGCGACCCGAGAACCATACCGAGCACCCAATAAGGGAAAATCTGTCTCAGCTGGAGATCAAAGTAGTACCATAAGTAAATAAACTCTCGTTCAATGATTTCAAACAGTTCCGCCATCACCGCTCTCCTTTCCCAGTTCTGCATTTTTGAATCGGTGAATGCCGGTATGATGAAGTGCTGAAATAATAGCAGGAATCAAAACCAACTGCAAAGCAATACCGGGAATGGCATTCAAAAATGCGCCTGCCATAAACATTTGCCAAGTAAACACATTACCGTCAATACCAAGCAATACAATCTGTGTTATACCCCATGCCGCACGTCCCAACAGCATAGATGGGAGCATGGCGGCATAAACAGACAGGGTATTTTGCTTTTTGAGCAAACTATAAATCAGACCGGCAACCAGACCGTAAACGGCAAGTTCTACCGCCATGGACACCGCGTTTGGATACAAATATGGCATACCGAACACCAGCGAGCGCATAATAGGGAGCACAAAGCCTATCGCCGCACCGTACTGCCAGCCGCATATCAATCCGCACAGAAATACAGGCAAGTGCATCGGGAGAAGCATATTGCCAATTCGTTGTATCTGTCCCGTGAAGAACGGCAGAACAATACCAACAGCAACAAACATTGCCGATAGAACGAGTTTTAATATCGGCACATGGGAAGAATGACGCGCCTTACTCATTGATCACAACAAGTTTGTATGCACGATTGCCAAGCCCGATTTCCTCTCCGTGCTCCAATGTGTCCTCACCGCCGACACCCTCAATTCTGCGGATCATGGATTCCGCTCCTTCGGACTGATAGATCAGATCGACACACGCCTGGTCAAGTGCGACAGGGTCAGTGGATGCCAGAATGCCGATGTCGTGGATGTCGGGAGCGGAAGGACGCGCCGTGCAGTCGCAGTCCACGGACAGGTTATTCATAACGCTGATAAACAGAATGTTTCCGTCCAGTGCATCCACAACAGACTTGCCTGCTTCTGCCATGGAGTCCATGAACGTGGGAGAATCACCGCCCCAGGGACTGGTGTTGCTCCTGCCGCCGGTGTGAATAAGGCACTTGCCCTCAGTAGATGCAATACCGATAGAGATATTCTTGATCGCACCACCGAAGCCGCCCATCATATGACCCTTGAAGTGGCTGAGCACGAGCATGCCGTCAAATTCCGCAAAACGTGCGCCGACAAGGTTTTCCTTCAGCACGCTGCCGCCTTCCACGGGAATGGAGAGCGAACCGGTTTCGTCCATGATGACCACATCCGCAATATCGGTAAAGCCATGATCCTTGGCAAGCTGATAGTGCATAGCGGTCTGCGCACGGCTGCCGCCGTATGCGGTATTGCTTTCGACAATGGTGCCGTTTACGTGCTGCACAAGCTCCTTGATGAAATCGGGACGCAGGTGGTTGGATTGATCGGATTCACCAGTATGTACCTTTACTGCCGTATTCTCGCCGGTGATCTCTACGCCAAGAGCTTCATAGATTGCCATCAATGCTTCGGGTGTGATCTCAGAGGTGTAATAAACAACACTTTCCACATCCGCATCGTAATATTTCAAATCTGCCGTCTTGATGGTGGCACCGCCGTTGGTAACAATTTCATCCACCGCTTCTGCGGGCGTGTCGGGATTCTCGGAGGTGTCAGTCGTTCCGTTGGAATCAGATGTGTCTCCGGGTGTGGTCGTTGTACCGTCCGTGGCAGTATCATTGGTACCCGATGTGTTTTCAGTGTTCGACGAAGTATCCGCAGGGTCGCTTGTGTTATTGCAAGCTGTGCAGGCAATCAGCACAACAAGTGCAAGCATAAGCGCCAAAACCTTTTTGATGTTATTTTGCATTTTTCTTAGTCTCCTTTGTGATTATCATTATTTTTTTAATAATATGGGTCAGCATCACGAACAAAAGCGAGATGCACATAGTCTCAAAGAGATACAGAAGCAGGGGCTTGTCATAATCGAACCATTTGAATTCGGTGAGTAAAAAGAGTTCTTCGTAGAATCTGCGGATGATGAAATGGCAGATTCCGTAAACGGATGCGGCGCTCATGCCGGTATAAAAGGCGATTTTCACCGCTTTTTGTTTCGGTGCGCGGATGTGAAGTCCGAGGTGCAGGCTCATGAACACAAAGCACCATGCGGAGCTTGCCATGTGCAGCTTCCGCCCGAACATCATCATCCCGGGGATGCGGAAATCCTGAAATACCACCCCAGAAATCATCAGCGCGGACAACATACAGCCGATGAAGCTGAGCATCAGCAGGAAGTTGATTGCCGTCTGTATGATTCTCTGCGGAGGATATTTCCCCTTAAACAGTGCTTTGTACCATCGATAGTTCAGAATGTTATGGGCAAGAAAGCAGACAAACAGCCCCACGCCGAGCCATTCGTGCAGTGCACCCGACGCAAGGTGCTGTCCCATGAGCAGCAGAAACAGCACATACATGAGGATGTCAATGCAAATTTTCACGATTCTGATTGGTTTCATGACACACTCCCTCAGTTGTTTTCATAAATATCCGTCAGCCAGCGGTCAAATTCGGGAACCCAGTCAGAATTTTTATTGCCTGCGCCAAAGCCGTGAGGCTGACCGTCGTAGCAATGCTCCTCCACCGATACGCCTGCTTCACGCACGGCATCGGCGTTTGCCATGAACTGATGATAGAACGGATCTTCCGTACCGTAGGCGTAGAAAGTTGGCGGAAGATTGGACTGTCTGAACTTCTCAACATCGGTAGAGCCTACGGAAAGTCTGCCATAGAAAGAATAAATATGCCCAATAGCAGCGGAATCTGCAGAAACAAGGTCAAGCGTGTCGGGAATATAGTTTTCATCCAGCGCAGCAGGAGTTACATCACCTTTCCAGTTGAGTACCTGCTCACCGCAGAGAATACCGCCTGCGGAATAACCGACCACGGCAATATCGTTCGGGTCAATGTCATACTCATCTGCATAGTAACGCACATACCGTACTGC
The DNA here is from genome assembly GCA_003150035.1 of Clostridiales bacterium. GTDB lineage: Bacteria > Bacillota > Clostridia > Oscillospirales > CAG-272 > QALR01. The sequence goes on along the minus strand of QALR01000007.1, from coordinate 5,058 downwards.
ACGGGCAAGGTCGAGTGCTCCTTCCTCCTGTGTGAACGGACGAAGCCGATACTGTACCACGAAACACTGATACCCAAGCTCATTCAGTTTATCGGCAGTAGGATATGTGTCACCCCAATTCCCACGAAATACGAACGCACCGCCTGCACAAAGCATGACAGCACCCTTGACCTCAACGCCTTTCTTCACAGGACGGTATTCCATGTGCGGTTTGAAGTCCTCCGGATCGTTCCATGAGGACGAATACTCTCTCGGACAGGGCATTTTACCTTCTTCCCACAGATAGATGGTCTGTGCTTCGCCCGGTGTAGGAACTGCCATATTGAATGCAGGAGTGTTTTCCGATTCCGAGGATGTATCGTCCACGGTATTCGGATCGTGGTACAGTCCCAAATCCTTCACCCAATCAACAATGTCCTGTTCGGCATCCTGTATTACATCGCGGGAGATAGACAGACCTCGAATCACTTCGGCATTCGGCTCCAGTTCGGCAATGGTTTCGTTGGTACGGGAAAATCCGCTGCCGCCGTGAGTGTTAAAGGTGATGATCTTCTTGCCCGAAAAATCATAGGTATCGAAAAAGGTGTACAGGATCATCGGCAGATCAGCCCACCAGTTGGGATAGCCGACAAACACGGTATTATATTCATCAAAGTTCTCAATGCTGTCCTTGATCGCCGGACGGGCATTCTCGCTTTTCTCCTGTTGGGCATACTCTACCAGCGCATCGTGATCGGTGGTATACGGCACTTCGGGTTCAATGCGGAAGATGTCCGCACCGGTGTTTTCTTTGATTACATACGCCATGTACTGGGTGTTGCCAAGAGTTTCGCCGCCTATTACAACAGAACTGTTGTCCTTATTGTCCGGCATGGAAAAGTAAACAACAAGCGTTTTGCCTGTATCGACAGTTGCTGTATTGGAATTCATATTATCGGATGTCGTGTTGCTGCTTCCAGGATAATTTTCCGGGGAAGATGGATTTTTTGTATCAGCCCCACTATCGGTACAAGCTGCAAAGGACAGCAGACAAGCACCGCACAGCAGCAGACTGAGAAATTTTCTGAATCTTCCCATAGGCTTACTTCAAAGCCGCACCGTCACGGAAAGCGTTGCCGACCTTTTCTCCGATCACATGATATGCGGCGTTTGCTCCGTCAAAAATAACAGGACGCAGCTTTTCAACCGAAATGTTGCCGTTTTTGCCGAGGATGCTTTCATCTGCGCTCACATTTACGATCTCTCCGAACATATAATGGTTTTCGGAATCGTAGCTGATGAGTTTACATTCCAGCGTCATGGGTAATTCTTCAATAACAGGTGCATCCACATATTCGCTTTTTACGGTGTGGAATCCCGATTTCTTCATTTTTTCCGGCTCGTCTTTTGCGGAAACAAGTCCCACATAGTCGCAGGCAATGACCGTATCCGCGGTTCCCATGCTGACGGTAAACGCTTTTCGAGCCAGAATGTTATCGGTGGATTTATGGTTGCTGATGCACATAAATATCTTATTTCCGCCAGCCACACCGCCCCATGCGGCGTTCATGGCATCTGCATTTCCGTTTTCATCGTAGCTCGCAATAATAAATACCGCCTGCGGATACAAAATCGGTTTCGCACCAAAATTCTTTCTCATAATTGGTTCCTCCATTTTATTGATTACTTCTTGTTTTTCGGCTCATAACGAAGCCAGAGGGTATCACCATCCAAAACATCTGCGCCAAGCAGCTTGAATGCGATGGGGTCTGTCTGCGGATGGAACACAGCTTTATCAAACACCGTAGCCGAATCTGTACCGCCGTCCGTCAGCGGAGCGATAATCAGACTAAGCTCGTCAATCAGTCCTGCCTGCAGGAAGGTATAGTCCACGATCCCGCCGCCGCAGATCATCAGTTTTTCGATGTGAAACAGTCTGTACATCTTTTCCATCACCAGTTCGCAGTCAAGGGTATCCTTTCCCGCGAAGATATAGGAAATATCGAAGCTATGCAGATAAGCAATATAATCATCCGACACGTTTTCACACAGCACCGCAATCGGATGCACACGGGGACGACCTTTCTTTTCGATATACTTGCTCTCCCATGCGACAGTTCCGTTGACGTCGATGCAAATGAAATACCGCTCAACATCTGTTTCTGCAAGATAGTCGGTACGAGGGCATGTTTCACTTGTTTTCGGAAGTTCACCGACATAACCTCCTGCATAGGTTTCTGCCATTGTCGTTGCACCGTAAAGAGTTGCTTTGCAGTCATATTCTGTACGGATACGATTGGACTCTGCAAGACAGGGACGCAGTTCGGGTACGCCGAAGTATTCGCCGTCGATCTTACCGTCCACGGAACTGACGATATGACAGATTACATAAGGTCTGTTCATAAGCATCACCAATTCTTCTTTTCCTTGGAGCTGTCATGCTGCTTTTTACGTTCTTCCACCATCCGGCAGAACCATTCCACCATGTTAGGGTCGGTGTGGGAGAAGAAAGAGGACTGCTTTTTGTCAAGCCCCGCGATGATTGCCATATCCTCGTCCGCCAGTGCGAAGTCGAATACGTTGAAGTTTTCTTCCATGCGCTCAATATGCGTGGACTTGGGAATCACCACAACGCCGCGCTGAATGTGCCAGCGGAGCATGACCTGCGCAGACGTTTTGCCGTACTTTTCGCCGATTGCTTTCAGCTCGGGCAGTTCAAACATACCTCCGCGTCCTTCGCCGAACGGCGCCCATGCTTCCACCTGCACGCCGTACTTTTCGTGCCAGCCGAGATTTTCGGTCTGCTGATGGTGAGGATGCACCTCAATCTGATTGACCATCGGCTTGATGCGGGCGAAGTTGGCAATGTCAATCATGCGGTCAGTGTAGAAGTTGGAGATGCCGATAGCGCGGATCACGCCCTCGGCGTACAGATCCTCCAGCGCACGGTATGCGCCATAATAATCGCTGAAGGGCTGATGAAGCAGGCAGAGATCGAGATAGTTCGTTTGCAACTTGCGCATGGATTCCAGCACGGACTTTTTGCATTCTTCATAGCCGTAATGTTCAATCCAGACCTTGGTGGTGAGGAAGATTTCCTCGCGCGGGATGCCGCTCTTTACGAGAGCACTACCAACTTCTTCCTCGTTGAAATAGCTCTGTGCCGTGTCGATGGAGCGATAGCCGACCTTCAGAGCGTCAAGTACGCAGCGTTCGCATTCGTCCTTTCGTACCTGATACACACCGTAGCCGAGAATGGGCATTTTTACGCCGTTGTGAAGGGTTACATATTCCATATTCTTTACCTCCGAAAAAATTATGATTGATCTGCTTCATCACCGCAGTTGGTGTGATATATAGTTTTTCCGCCGCTTTCGAAAAACTACCTTGCTCTGTAACTGCAATAAATGTATCAAGTTGTGGGTTGTGCATGATTACTCCGTTCCGCCGCTTGACAAACAGCTCTTTCAGATATATAATATTGTACAAGTTAAAGTCAACTTTAAGTCAAGGGATTTCACGAAAAATTCAAAATTTGGGAGATAAAAATGTTTTATACAGTCGGAGAAATGGCAAAGCGTTTGGGTGTTGCACCGTCCACGCTTCGTTTTTATGATAAGGAAGGGTTGCTCCCGGTTGTAGAGCGTTCAGACGGAGGCATTCGTGTATTCAAGGATTCGGACTACGAGTGGCTGATGATCATTGAATGTCTGAAGAAAACGGGAATGCCGCTGAAAGACATCAAAGAGTTTATCATTATGGCGATCAAAGGAGATGATACGATAGATGGTCGGCTCGACCTAATCACAAAGCAGAAAGAATCTGTGGAGAAGCAGATTGCGGAGTTGAATTATATTCATAGAGTCCTCGAATTCAAGCAGTGGTATTATGAGACAGCAAAGAAAGAAGGAACAACTGACGTACCGCGAAGTATGGCATTGGATGAGCTGCCGGAAGAGTTCAGAGAGATCAGACGGAAACTCCGTGGTGAATGATGTAATCATTCCCACAAAAGAAAGCCGCTGTAATTTTCATCCTCGCAAGGATGGAAAGTACAGCGGTTTTATATTTTCTGAAGAAAGGTGTCAAACTGAGCTTATAATCCAGAAAACGCAGAGGGTCATAACGGTCAATACCCTCGGTCAGCAGAAATCGGTACACTCGTTTGTTCAACTTTGGCTCGTAGTAGTGGAGAAAGTATGTAAAGCAATTCAGATCATTTTCACGGACAGCGGAAACGATGTAATCGTTGATCTCCTCCACCTTGGGCGGTGCAGGGTCAAGGCGGAAGATGCGCCCTGCCTGCCACATAGTCATAGCTCCGTCATGCACAGCGAATTTTGCTGTGCTGGTATATTCATCGGTATTCCAGAAGCGTTCTTCGGACATTAGGCGCACCTCCTCTCAGCATAATGATTAAAGGATTAATCTAATGAAAAATGGGATTTGTAAGCATATTTTTTACATAAATTCAAGTTGTCCGTCGGGAAAAAAGGCATTTCGATTCGTCCATATCAATCCGAGCAAGTCAGCCTTGACAACTTCATCAGAAACATCTTCATCAATAAATTTGACACAAGTACATTGAAGATATGCTTCAAATAATCGCCTGCGCTTCTTTTAGCAAAACATCCTGCGACATCTCCGCTTCATAGCTGCCCTTGGCATACTCGTGGTCGAAGATCGCACATTCTAATTTGTCTTTTGCCAACCGCTTCATCACGGCGGCGGTCTGTTCGTCCAGAGTGCCACGGTGGAGATACTGCGTGATCGTGTTCATGCGGCGTGTGTAAATCGCCTTGATGGGATGATCGTCCGCAAGCTCTCTTTGCTCTCTGCCTTTCAGATTGCCGATCTGGCGACAGGTGCGCCCACGCTTGTCCCCCGGTGCAAGTCCTCCGCAGTATTTTGTCTGCCTTGCATCGGTGGTCAGAAACCATTTGCCGCAGATGGGGCATAATCTCGGCGCATGACCGACACACAATCCCTCAAACAAATCGGAACGGAACATTCCCACAAAGGAAACGTAGTGCATACGCTTTACAAGCTGTGTTATACCTTTCTCAGGCATGACAGCGG
>QALR01000012.1 GCA_003150035.1 Clostridiales bacterium | reverse complement strand
CGGATAGGAACGGCAAAATTTTTTGCACTTCTATTGCTTCTTTATCACACATAAGCAAAGTGTTAGGGCACACCTATACAACCGGATAACCGGCGCCCGAGGATGATTATATCATATTCTTCGGGATTTTGCAAGAGGGTTGACCGGAAAATGGATAGGTTTTTAAGGATGCAAATTTTCAAAAGCAGGAATAAAATATATTCCGTGTGAAGCTTCCCGTGCCGAGACACTCAGGATGTCATTGGTGCGGATTTTTTGTTTGGAAAAAACCTGTAAAAATCACAAAAACGCACCGGTGATCCACGGTGCGTTTTTTTCATAGGAGCCGCCGGGGCTTGCGCGTGTTGGAGCACCGCAAGCTCATGAGGGTGTTAGGGCACCCCGCATGTATCCGAATAGGTTCAGCCCGGCGACAGGATAAGGATATCATATTTTCGCTTGCAAGGCAAGTGTTTATATAAAATTCTGCAAAAAATCACAGAAAGGCAGTTAAAAAAATGAGCAGCGATTCAAGGCGAAAGCAGTGGATGGTCGTAAAAATAAAATATCGGTATCGAACGTAGTTCAGGTTTTGGAGTTTCCTGATTAGGAATAAAAAAACCGCCGGGGCTTGTGCGTGTTGGAGCACCACAAGCTCATGAGGGTGTTCGAGGCACCCCGCATGCATCCGAACAAGTTCGGCACCGACGGCGTCTATAGTATACCACACTTCCCCATCTTTTTCAAGGGGGTGTGGAAAATTTTACTTTAGCGCTGTGTTCCGCAAAGAACACGATGGCAGATGCCGTATAAGTTTGGACATGGAATTACATAAAAAGTAATGCCGCGCACGCAGGGGAGCACAAATGCAGCTATCTTTTTTGGAAAATATATTTGGTTTACTGCGTTCAGTGCGTTTATCATTACCCGAAGCTCGTATTCTGTCAGCTTGATTCGGTATCTCACCATCTCGCTTTTCTTCATCTCCCGTTCCTCTTTCCCTTCCCTTTTCCTTCTGTATATATTCTATCAGAAAGGCGCCCTTTTGGAAAGGATACGATCCCGGTCAGAGGTTCAAGTCCTGTAGGCCGAAAAAAAGTTGCACTGTTTTAAAAGATGAAAAATGAGGTCAAAAAAAGCGAAAAAGCCTTACAGGATAAGGCTTTTTCGCTCTGGTTGCATTTTTATTAAATAATCATGGTGGGCCTTTAGGGACTTGAACCCCAGACCGCCCGGTTATGAGCCGGTTGCTCTAACCAGCTGAGCTAAAGGCCCAAATCGGTTCTTGACGCAATCGTGCGTTTTATTTTACCATGACACAAGCTTTTTGTCAATATTTTTTTCGTTTTTTGCTGGTGATTTTTCGAGCTTGACTTTTCTCTCTCTGACTGATAAAATATTGGAGACCACTATCCCAATATGGAGGAATGCAACATGCGGAAAACCTATCTTCATCGTGTTGCACAGACGGCGATTCTGACAGCTGTGCTTACGGTACTCTCTCAAATTGCCATTCCAACCCCTTGGAACATTCCATTCACCCTTCAGACCTTTGGCGTCGCTTTATGCGGATATTTGCTCGGCCCATGGTATGGGACTGCTTCCATTGTCGTTTATATCGCGCTCGGCGCCATCGGCGTACCGGTTTTCTCCGGATTTAAGGGCTCTATCGGAGCGCTCGCCGGCATGACCGGAGGATATATTTTTGGCTTTCTATTCATGGCACTGCTTTGCGGACTGGTATGGAAATCCAAAAATGTCTCTGTCCTGATTCTCCTTTCCGCCGCCGGCCTGTTTCTCTGTCATCTGCTCGGAGCCATTTGGTTTGCCATAATCGGAGACACCACGATATGGTATGCCCTCTCCGTCGCTTCCCTGCCATATCTTGCTAAAGATATTATATCTATAATCGGAGCTTATCTCCTTGCGGCAAGGCTGCGCCGACATATTCCCACCGGTCCGTAAAAAGCTGAAAAAGAAAAGCATCTTGACACATACCCTGCCATTGGATATAATAGAATGTGTATTCGTCTGTATGAATGGTAGCGTGAAGTTAATCTCAGCAGACAAAATGTTTCTCCGCGGAAAGCGGCTTGGAGGTCTTTATGAGAGCAGATGGAAAAAGAGTGAAAAATGTAGATCCTATGTATACGTTGGCTCCGTATTTTATGCGTACGCGAAGCGACGCGCAAAATGCGATTACCGTCACAGTTCCTTATGAAAACGTACATAATTATGTTCTGGAGGCCCGAAAAAACGGCTTTCGTGTCAGCCATCTCACCGTTGTCATGGCGGCGTTGGTTAGAACTTACTCTCAGTTTCCACAGTTGAACCGATTCGTTGTAAACAGTAAGATCTATGCTCACAATGAACTCAAAATTGCCATGGTCGTGTTGCGCCCATCCGATAGCAATCCTTCTATGAGCAAAATGAAATTTGATCTTTATGATACCATTTATGACGTAAATAACAAAATCGAAGCCTTTATTTCTGAAAACAATAAATCTACTAGTTACACTAAAACGGATAAGCTCTTTCAAGTGTTGCTCAGCTGCGGACCACTGATGCGGTTTATCCTTTGGATTCTACGCTTTCTCGACCGGCGTGGTTGGCTCCCGAAGGCAGTAACGGATGTCAGTCCATTCCATGGCAGCGCCGTATTTACTAATCTCGCTAGCATCCGCACCAATCATATTTATCATCATGTATATGACTTTGGTACGATGGGAATGGTCATTGCAATGGGTAACAACGTCGATACCCCGAAAATGAAAAACGGCAACATCATACTGGAAAAAGAAATCCCTTTCGGCATTGTCATGGATGAACGAATCGCGGACGGTCATTATTATGCGACAGCATTCGCGGCAATGGCAAAATATCTAAGAGATCCTTCCCTTTTGGAACAGCCGCCGGAAAGCGTGAATGTCGATTTTGAATTTGAAACCTTATCTGAGCGATTCAAGAGTGAAAAAACCAAGCAAAAAGAAGCAAAAAAAGCAGAAAAAGCAAGACGCAAGGCCGAAAAGAAAAATAAAGGCAAAAACGACACATAACCCGGGGCTTCTTATTGAAATCAGGATTTTTGCCCTGTCAAACAGCAAGATGGCGGCTGTGTTCTGCCATCCAATAGAGGAGAAATGTCTCTTTTTTATAACTTAGGGAATGTTCTTTCGGCTTTTTCTGGCAACAGCTTTCTTTTCGCATTCAGTACCCCGATGGGATGCTCAGGTTGTCTTTGCCTGCCCTTGTCTCGCCACATGACGGGGCAAATTCCCTATTGAAAATGAGAAACCGATTCCCTAGAGAATCGGTTTCTTTATTTCAAAATTTATGTATGCTCAAACCCGAGCGGTTTGCGATAACGGCGAATCACATAATACAGCAGGACGCCGAGAACACCGCAGGTGACAATCTCTCCTACTCCGACTGTAAGCATCAAATACGGGATACCTTCTTCCGCCATATAAGCATATTTGAGGACTAGCGGAACAATCACCATATTAGCAGCAATCGGAGGAGGTACTGCAAGATACGGATTCCGGCGAAGCAACCATGTACCTACGGCGCCGATCAGTGTTGCAACCGGTCCGAAAAGAATATCCCACAGAATACACTCCGTTAAAATATTGGAAAGCAAGCAACCAACATAAAGTCCCGGAATAGCCGCCGGCGTAAAGCACGCCAAAATACAGAGCGCTTCGGAAAGTCGAAACTGAATCACTCCGCTCGCGAGCCCTAGCAACGACGCAACATAGGTAAAAACGACATAAAGGGCCGCAATCATGGCTCCCTGTGTCAAATAGCGCAAGCTTTTGTTTTTCATACAATTTTTCTCCTTAGTTTTGTTTTAAGTGAGGATGGTTACGAACTCACTGATAAGTTAGTATATCATAAAACAAGCAAAAAAACAAGGATGCTTTTAAAAAATGGATGCGTAGCCTAGCAAAAAAATTCGGAAAACCTTTCAAAAACTCATAAACCGCCTGTGCGGTTTTATATAAAAAACAGGACACACGAAAAATTCCGTTGTCCTATTTTTTGTTTTCGGCTCTTCTTTAAAAACCATAAGAACCGCGGAAAATTTTTCTCTATCTGTCTTACGAGCACAGAAATCAACCGGTTTTCTCAAAGATGGCTGACGGTTATTTCATCAATTCATCGGTAAGACGTATAATCTCAGGGGCCAGCTTCTCTCTTTGCTTTCGGGTAATTTTCTGATAAAGCGGATAGGCAAAGCAGATGCAGAGAATGCCTATGATGCCGATGAGGCATCCGGGCAGAAGCATCTCCCATACCATGCAGAAGCACATACCAAGTCCCAAAATCAAAGCTCCAGCAATGCCGAGCGTCACCGCTGCGATACTTCCAGGCCTTGTCACGCTAGCGTCCAAGCGACGAAGCCTTTCTAATTTGCTTTCTTCCCTTTTTTCATATTTCTCACGAATAGACTTCACTTCTTCCTGTTCAGAAGACGAATAGTGATACGTAAACATTTCTTTTCTCTCCATGAATGTATCCTCCTTTCAACGGATCCAAATGTTTAATAAGCCGCTCTATCATTCCTGAGAGCGGGAAGCTTTTAATTCTCTTGTGGATTTAATAATCATATAGGATGCCATCGCCAGCACAATAACAAGGACAATCGTTCCTGTCATCCCAGTCAGAATCCGATTATAGTTCTCCGAATTATCACCCGAGAACTGTGCAAGCATTGCCGTTTCCAACGCCAACATGGAAACAAGAGCTGACGATAGATTGATGGTTTTGGCAGCCGACAGAATAGGGCTGTTATATTTTTTATACTTTTTTAAATTGACAACCGACAAAATGGTAATATAAAACGTATACGCAGCCATCGCATAAATCAAAAGTCCGGAATACTGGAAGCCGAAGCCACGATAAACAACAAGAGCAACCATCCCGGCAAGAATGAGATTCATTCCCATCAAAATACAGCCGCAAAGCCGGTATTTCTGCAGTTCCCGAATCCTGTTTTTTCCGACATCCTCCCGCTTGATACGATAAAACAGCAAAAAACGCATTCCCGCAAGCACGAAATAATAGGCCGCAAGCGTAATAAACCACGAGGAACGGCTTAGCACTCCATGAACACCATTCACGGCAACATAAAACGCGTTCACGCCCATAGACAAATAAAGCGATACCTGCGTCCGAAAAACAGGATCCGTCAGATAGCGGTTGCCATAAGGATTCTCGTAGGCTTTTCCCTTCGCCTTTCGATACCCGCGCGGCAGCGTCAGACAAAACACAGTCAGAGAATAAAAAGACAAACAGTAAATGACATAAGAAATCACAGAGCCGCTCAGCCCGCCGACAAACACCCATATAAGCCCCGCTGCGCTGACAAGAGTCAAAAGCAAAACGAGCGGGACCGGCGGAAACAGTAGACGCTTAATCCTTTTTTTCCATTTCATCATCATTCACTCTTTTCATTTTGACAACAAAGGTACTGCCACTTCCAACTTCGCTTTCTACAGAAATATCCGCTCCTATGATATCGATGACCCGCTTCACAAGCGCGAGTCCCAAACCGTTTCCTTTTGCCGAATGAGAGGGATCTCCCTGATAAAATTTTTCAAAAATACGCGTGCCGATTTCCTTTCGGATCCCGCAGCCGGTATCCTTCACGAACACCGCCGCCGTATCTCCCTCTGATATAAGACACAAGGATACCTTGCCGCCCTCCGGTGTAAATTTAAAAGCATTTGACAATAGATTATTCCACACAAGACGCAGCAGCTCTGCGTCGCTTTTCACCAGAATATCATCTGCGATATCCGTTTCTATCTCGATATTTTTCTCCTCCCATGTATGCTCAAAGCCAAGCATACATTCCCGAAGCTGTTCTCCCAAATCAAAAGTTTCTTTCATTGGATGAATTTGCTGATTTTCCAGCTTATTCAGCTTGAGAATATTATCTGTCAGGTCTGCAAGCTTTTGTGCGGAATCTGCCATGATGCCGGCATACGCGATCCGCTTCTCTTCTGAAAGCGCCGGATCTTGCAGCATCACACTGTAATTCCGCATCACGGCAAGAGGGGTTTTTAATTCATGGGAAACATTGGCGATAAAATCCGTCCTCAGAGTTTCCGTACCGGAAAGCTCTTCTACCATACGGTTAAAATACGTGATGATTTCATCGAAGCCATTGGTTTTATCCATGATGGCATGGGATGAGATACGAACAGAAAAATCGCCCTGCATCACCTTTTGCGCTGCATGGACAATTCGTTTTACCGGGCGTTCCACCGTCAGCTTGCGGCGCACAGCGTCTATCACCGTAAAAAGAAAGCTCAAAAGAAAAACATTGGCAAACGTCAGCAATGCCGCGTGACGGATATCTTCCCCAGTAAAGCTCACGTCCATTTCCCTTGCCATCGTATTGAGAAACAACAACATACAGCTGGTAATGATAAATGCCGCGAGCAGAAAAAAGAGCACATAGCGGTAAATGGCCAAAAAAAGCTTTTGGGCCGTGTTTTTTCTTTTCATTTCAGCACCGCCTTATAGCCAAGCCCGTGGACCGTTACGATTTCAAAATCGTCACAGTCTGCAAGCTTGCCGCGCAGCTTGGTCATATAGACATCCACGGTGCGGGGGCCGGACGCTGTGTCAGCATCCCAGAATTCATCCATCAGCTGGCTGCGGGTAAAGGTTTTTTTCGGATAGGAAAGCAGCTTATACAAAAGGTCAAATTCTCTTGCCGTCAAAGGGATTTCTTTGCCGTCAAGATAGGCGGTATGCTCATCCGCGTCCATTCTGAACCTGCCCACCGTGATCTGTTTATCCGATGCAATTTTTGCACGGCGCAGCAATGCGCCGATCCGGAGAAGCAGCTCTTCAAAATCAATGGGCTTCACCATATAATCATCGATTCCGGTGCGGTAGCCCCTTTCCTTAGAAGCAAAATCATCCCGGGCACTCATAAATAAAATCGGGATCGCCTTGTTCAGGGATCGTACCGTTTTGGCAAAGTCAAATCCATCAATCTCCGGCATCATAATATCGGAAAGAATCAGATCGTAAATATTTTCATACATCGCATCATATGCCTCTCTTGCGGAAAGGCATCCTGTCGCAGAATACCCATTCTGATTCAAAAACAGGCAAACGGAGCGGTTCAGATCCTTGTCGTCCTCGACCACCAGTATTTTAAACATAGCGCATCTCCTCCATTTCTGAAAATATAATATCATGGAAATGTTAAAGATTTGTTTACGTTTGTCTGCTTTTTCCCGGTTTATAAAAATATTTTCCTTCTATTTTTTCGACGGGCATCGAAAAGCAACCGAACCTCGCGCCTGCTGCTTTTTCAAGGCCCGTCTCTCTGACGTTCTGCCGCCATATCCGCGTCAGTATATGGTTCAATCAGGATATTTCATGCTTCCTTCATGATTTTATCACTGAGCGACAGAATCTGTTCGCTGTATTTTTTCTTACGGGAGTTCAAAATGCTTTTGTAAATCGGATAGTTGACGCTCACCATCAAGATCCCAATAAGACCAATCACAATCCCAGGAACCAGCATATCCTCTCCGATAGAAATTCCAAAATAGGTCCCGCTTTCTATCACATTCATAGCAAAGCACATACCCGTTCCCATAACAAGAGCACCAATGGCTCCGAAAACATACGCGAATACAGAAGCCGGACGCTTTACCTTGCCGTCGAGCTTTCTCAGCGCATGAAGCTCACTGCTCTCCTTTTCCATATACTGTGTACGGATTTTTTGTGCGATAAAAGCCTTGTCATTTTTGTTCATAACGAATATCCTCCTGAAATTTGTTTCTTTTGTTGAAAATAGAATACCGGAGGTTTATTTGCATAATGCTTTTGAAATGTTTATGTTTTGTTAAATTCAAAAAGGCGCAAACTTTTTCAAAAGAAAGAGAGCCGGATATCCGGCTCTCATATTTTTCGGGAAAATCAAATTAAAGAACGATAAAGTTCCGCAATTTCCGCAGCGCTTGTATCTCTCGGATTTCCGGGACGGCAAGCATCATCATAAGCAGACTGTGCCAAGAACGGAATGTCCTTTTCCTTGACAATTTCTTTCAGATCAGCAGGGATTCCTACATCACGTGCGAGCTGCTTCACAGCGTCAATGGCAGCACGGCGCGCCTCTTCGATGCTCATTTTTTCCGTGCCCTCAACTCCCATTGCTTTCGCAATATCGCGGTATTTATCACCTGTTGCAGGCGCGTTATACTCCATGACCGTCGGAAGAATAATGGCATTGGCAACACCGTGAGGGGTATCATAAAGCGCGCCAAGCGGATGCGCCATCGAGTGAACAATACCGAGGCCAACATTGGAGAAGCCCATGCCGGCAACATACTGTCCAAGAGCCATGCCTTCTCTACCCTCCGGCGTATTGGCGACAGCGCCGCGCAGGCTCTTTGCTATAATTTCAATCGCCTTGAGATGGAACATATCCGAAAGCTCCCAAGCGCCCTTGGTAATGTAACCCTCAATCGCATGGGTAAGCGCGTCCATGCCTGTGGCCGCTGTGAGCCCCTTCGGCATAGTGGACATCATATCAGGATCGATTACAGCAACGACAGGAATATCGTGCGGGTCTACGCACACAAATTTGCGGTTCTTCTCTACATCTGTAATCACATAGTTGATAGTAACCTCCGCCGCCGTTCCTGCCGTTGTCGGAACAGCAATCGTCGGAACCGCTTTGTTTTTCGTCACGACAGCGCCCTCAAGGCTTGCCACATCCTCATGCTCCGGATTGGCAATGATAATACCGATGGCCTTTGCTGTATCCATGGAAGATCCGCCGCCGATAGCGATAATAGAATCCGCACCGGAAGTCCTGAACGCGGCAACACCCGTCTGGACGTTTTCTATCGTCGGATTGGGTTTGATATTGGAATATACTTCATACGGGAATTTTGCGGCATCTAGCAGAGAGGTCACCTTTTGCGTAACCCCGAATTTGAGCAGATCCGGATCCGAGCAGACAAATGCCTTTTTCAGCCCGCGGGTTTGAAGCTCCGGCACAATGTTCTCAATCGCGCCCTTGCCATGATAGGATGTTTCATTGAGTACAAAACGATAAGACATAATAACCTCCTTCTATTTTTCAGAATTCGTGCATTCAGAATCCTACTTTTCTTTTTTATTTTAGAATGGTTTTGTTACAAAGTCAATAAGTATTGGTATATTTTTCATGAATACCGTCATATCGAGCGGGAATGACCCGCCGCATCAGGTTTTGCGGGTATGAAGGGTGTCATCGGTTCAATTCTTTTCAACTGATATTTATGAATCAGATTTTCCGCCATCCATAAGCCGCTTTTCTTCGCAAGAGATTCCGGATCATGCGAGTCACAGCCAAAAATTACCTCGTTCCCCGTTTCTCCGGCAATTTTCCAAAAAAGCTCGTTCGGATAATTCCGTTTGACACGGATACCAAGCAAATTGATTTCCAAAGGAATATGCTTCTCCAAAGCAGCGAGACAAAGCCGCCGCATTTGCCGCTCGTAAGAGGCGGCATCCCCTACGAAATGAAACACATCCGGATGCGCAAGATAAAAGAAAACGCCCCTGCCGATTCCCTCAATGCAAACGTCAACATAACGAGCAAGCATCTCCTCCCCGCCGCCGTGAAACACGTCCTGCTCGCCGATTTCATTCTGAGCAAAATGCTGACCTAAAATCAGATAGTCATAAGGGTACGGAGAAAGGAGCTCCAAGGTTTTGTCGAAATATTTCGGATAATATTCCGCCTCAAACCCAATAAAAATGGTAATATCCTTTTCATACTCCTTTTTCAAGGACAAAAGAGATGTGATATATCCTTCAATATCTGTCGGAAACATTCGATGTCCGGAATAATAGCCATTCGGAAAATAATAAGGTGAATGATCGGAAAAGCCCAGAACCGACAATCCGGCGCGGATTGCCGCCTCCACATACTCCCTGTCCGCGCCTGTCGCATGATGGCATCGTGTCGTATGCGTATGATAATTGACCTTCATCCCCGATATCACATTTGTATTCTCACTCAATTTTTATCGCCTCGATTTCATGCCTAATTTTCTGCTTTTCTCGAATAGTATAACACAAGCAAAATTCTCTTTCAAGCTTATATGTCAAAAAACGGCGTTATTCACAATTCGTCCCCATTATCTTCGCTAATTTTTATCCATCTTGAAAAATTCCGGGGGGACTCTCGCCGCCCTAAAAACTAAAAAGGACCTCTTACAAAAGAGATCCTTTTCAATAGCAGCAAAATTAGGTTCCGCCGAAACCGGAATGCTCAATACCTTGAATCAAAAATCTTTGGCAGAAGCAATACATGATGATAAGCGGAAGAATGACCAACAGTCCCGCCGTGTTCTGAACGGCAATCTCATAAGATTGATAATTCGCACCCGCCTGATCCTTCAGCAAGTCCAAAGTTGGAGGCATAACCGCCCAGAAATCGGTACTGGTAAGGAACAAATGATCAGATGACGGCATAAATGAGTTGATATAGAAAATATCCGTCCATTGCCATGAGAAAGAAAGGATAAAAACCGTAATAAGCATCGGCACCGAAAGCGGCAGGATGATATGGAAAAAGGTTTTGAAAACACCGTAGCCATCGACATAGGACGATTCCTCCAATTCATCCGGAACACCGCGGTAAAACTGACGCATAATTAAGATAAACAATCCATTCTTAAAAGCAAGTCCTGTCAGCGAAAGCAAAATCAATGGGACATACGTATTGTAGATACCCTGCGTAAGCCCCAAAGCTGAATACAGCCCTGTCGCTTCAAACAGGCCAAAAATGTCAAAGTAAACAAACTTCTGCACAAAAGAGGACTGCAGAATCTGGTGCGGTACAATCATGGTCAACATAACAAGAATAAACATGAAGCCGCGGCCTTTAAATTTAAATTTCGCAAAGCCATAACCGATAAAGGCGCAGATAAATGTCTGCAGCAATGCACAGCTAAACGACAAAATAAAGGTATTCAGCATCGCCTTAAAATACTGATTTTCCGTAATCAAATACCGATAGGTATCAAGCGTCGGATATTTCGGAATCAGTTTAACATCGCTTTGAATAAAGTCTATTGGACTCATAAAGGATGCCGAAATTTTAGAGAAAAACGGGAACAGGATAATATAAGAAATACCAATCAAAAGAACGAGACGGAAAATAGCAACCAGTATCTTTTTATAGAAATTTTTATTGAGATACTTTGCCTTAAATCTTTCCTTGCGAGAAGTTCTCTCAAATTCAACTCGAATCTTCTTTTTGGATTCCCTCAATACACGAGGGGCACTTTGATTGTTATTCATGATGCTTTTCCCTCCCTTCTCAGTCATTTCGGCGTTGATAGAAGACGAATTTTCTCAATATCAACGCAACAATTCCAAGCGATAAAATAACGAGAGTAAAATATGTCCATGCAGCCGCAGACTGCTGTCCGTTTGGTACACCATTTGGGGATATATCCAAAATCGCCTGCATGACCTCGTTAGATTCAGCCGTGAAAGAGTCAATGACCGTATAAATCGAGTTAGCAAGAATCATCGGGCTAATCATCGGGAAAGTAATCTTCCAGAAGGTTTCCCAGCCTGTGGCCCCTTCCATTTGACACGATTCATAAATCGACGGAGAAATCGATTGCAGTCCAGCAAGAAAGATCAGCATCTGTACGCCGGATCGGCTTACGATATCATAGATGTTACTCACAAGATTCGTAATAATCGTAATAAACTGTGATCCTATCCCCAGATTCTGAAACATCATCTGAAAATCCATCATATTGACAAGAGCATTAAGTCCACCGCCATTTGCCTCACCGAGGTCAATTCCATCCATGCTGGCCATGGAATCCATGATGGCGCTCGCAGTATTGTCAATTCTTGCAATAATACCGGCGCTGACCACAACCGGAACAAAGAAGATAGCACGAAAAGCCGTTCGTCCGATCATTTTCTGATTCAGCAACACAGCAATGAACAAAGAAAACATAATGATAATTACAACATCAAGCACCTGCTGCCCAAAGCTTGTGAACATCATTTCAAGGAACGTCTTTCCCTCGTCGTCAACGGTGGTCTCCACGAGCTGTGTAACGAAATTGTCAAATCCAACCCATGTCAAGGAATAACCACCGCCACGGATGGCAGGAATCGTATTATACTGAGCGAAACTATAAATAAAGGATTCATAGATAACGCCTGCATAAATAAATACAAGGCCAAGCACGAACGGGAGGATGAAAATCCATCCCATTCTTGCTTTTCTTTCGTTCAGAGAGGCGCCCCGATGTTTCTTTTTAGGAGCGGACATCGCTGGATTTTGTATTTTTATTTCATTTGTCATGTCTACCCTCTCCTTTCATCAATCAATAACATAAGACTGAGATGCCAATACTGCGTACTGATTATCAGAAATCTCATATACAATATCCGAGGTAGTATAGTTGAAAAGACCTACCGTTCCGTCGCTGTCTGTCAGCATCACAACATTCGTCGTGGTTCTCGTCATAGCGGCGACAGCACGGTCCAACGCTGCTTCAGCACGGGAAATTTGCACGGCATCTCCGGTCTCCAGCGCCGCATTATAATTTTCCTGAGCCGTCTGATAGCTACTGAGCTGACCAGCCGTAGGCTGATAAGCCGTTACGACTTCATAGGTGAGATCATTGACAGCAGCAGCCTCAATATCTGCGGCATCGATAAACGACTCGCCCTCAAGAACAAACAGCTTGCCTTCATGTTCAATCGCCACCGCATAGCTGTTGTAGTTGATGAAGAACGTGGTATCCTGTCCGGCATCTGTCGTATAGGTTACCGAAACCACTTTGTCCACCGTATATTTCTGATTGAAAGCCTCAGCAAGCTCCAATCTTTCCACTGCGGCATTATAATTGTTGCGCAGAGTTACCTCGCATCGAGCATTGATAGGATCATCCGGATCATCCGGATTTCCGTATAGAAGCAATGTTGCCTCCGCTTCCTGAGAATTGAAACGAAGCTCATCCACTTCATCCATAACGTTGTAATAAGCCTCTTCTGCCGCAGCCTGCGCAGTCACAGTATCATTATACTGACTGAACAAGAAGTTTGCCTCTTTGCTGTCAAGGCGATATGCCGTCACAAAGTTATGATCCGTAATGGTTGCCGTCTGCAAATCCTTCACGGCCTCATTGAGCATGTTATAGTAGTAAATAACATTTTCCTTCCAAGTATCAAAGGAAACAGAATAATTCTCGTTCAAATCCATATCGTAAGAGGACTTGATATCCAACGTATTCTGGTAGGATAGCACGAAGTAAAGCGCCGCGCCATTCTCAAGCGACTTCAGCACTTCATATTGGATATCACCCTCGTTGTTGGCAACATTGCCGGCATAGTTCATATAGCCATGAAGCACCATGCCGATAAAGGGAATGGAATAGGAAGAAATCTGATATTGGCTATTATCCAACGGCATCTGAACGATATCGGTGGCATACATCATAGCGTATGCGTTGCCTCCCGAAATCAAAACCTTACCGTACTTGTCTTTCATGGCCTTTAGGACATCCTCGGTATTCACCTTGGAATCCTCTCTGGTAAGCGGATAATCCTCATTAAAATCAGAGCTTAAATCCGTACCGAGTGACATTGCAGAAACCGCGCCGATGTCATACTCGTCATAATCCTCCGCAAACATCTCAAAAAGATCCATATAAGCGCCGGAAGACACGACATTCATCCAATCGCCCATATTCATCACTTGAAAAACAGGATCATATGCCCGTTTCGTCGTATATCTTCCGCTCATCGTTTGAACCGCATGCTTGCGGAATGAGAATCCTGAAAAAGTCTTACTATACGCAATGTTGGCAAAATCAAACTCAGGATAAATTCCGATTCCGGTTTCTTCTGCATATGCCAAAAGCTCTTCCAAGCCATCTTTACCGCCCACCACGGATGACCATTTCACATAGGAGGGATAATATGGCTTTGACATATTTCCATTTGCGAAGCCCTCCAGAATGAAATTCAGATTCGTGATGCCGGCCTCCTTCAGCTCCTCGCTCATCGTTATGACATCTTCAAAGGTCGTGAGCGGCTTATTCACCGTAATGGGGAATGAAAGGAACGTATCCTGTGCATTCAATGCTCCAAAAGAATGAATATAAAGCGGAAGAGAGCTTTCCACCTCAGAGGAAACAAGCTCATCAATTGCTCCCCTGCGAATCAAATAATCGCGATAAGCGTTTGCCATTCCGACATAGGAAGGATCGTAAGAGTCTATCCCCGCTTCCTCTGCCAATGTAGGATCAGAAAGCATAATATAACGAATCGTATAATTTCCTGTATATTTTGTTTCGCTAGTAGCCGTCATTGAGGAATTCGTTCCACCAATGGAGCCGCCAACATTTACCGAGTCAGTTTGCTTAACAGTAAATAAAGCAAATACTGTACTATATTCCGTTGTGCCAGAGGCGCCTGCCCAGCCGCTCTGTCTCAGATTCGCACGAATGGAAGCAAAAGCATCGCCCTCTTCAATGATGGCAAAGAATCCGCGTTCATAGGATTCTATTACCTCTTTTCTTCCGACAGCAGGAGTTCCCGGCCCTCTCTCTATACTGTTGGTCACATCATAATATTCCGTAAGGCCGAATACCGGGACACGAAAAGTTTCCGCATTGACATTGGTTGCATCCAAGGTCTCATAGGCATAATTAAAGCCGTACATGGAACCACCTTGGATTCCGCTTTTGATAGAACCATCCGAATTATAATAGGAAAGAAGCGTGCCACTGCCGTCCGGAATAAAGATATATCCGCCTGTTCTAGTAATCTCACCGTATTCAGAAATGGCCTCTCCGGTCGTCTTCAGTGTTGTGCAGCCGAGATACGGAAGCAAAACGATGTCCTCCAACACATAGTTGGTTTCGTTATAACGAATACTCTTTGCTGGAATGCTAGCCGTCAGTCCGTTTTCATCGATGGTATACTCGATCGCGAGTCTGAACAGCGGCGGTTCCTTTTCATCGCCCTCATATCCTGTCATATCATGGTCTGTTTCCAGCTCATCATAGGTATATTCCGGACAATATTTTCGGATCATCCGCTCGATATTCTTTTTCATTCGCTCGCCGCACTGCAGAACATACATTTGAGCCCCCTCATTTTCAACAAGGAATTCATATGTCTGCGGCTGCTCTGGTCTCGGCGTCGACTGCGGATCATATACAGAACCCGCCGGAGCAGGCCCAACAAGACCATACGGCGTACTCGTCGGTGAAGAAATATTAGATAAGGCCTGATAAATATGAGCCTCCTCTTCCGTAAATTCCGATACATGGGTTTCCAAGACATCGAGAATTAAGGTATCAAACCGGGATTTTTCAATCCATTGAGGAATCAATCGCTTGGTATCTACCGTACCGATGGCGTATTCAACACGAATACCGCCGGAAATATTTTTAAAAACGATCTGTCCGCCGGGAAGCGCCGCGTCCGTAAAGCTTTTCATCACAGAGGAAGCTCCTGTCAGTGTATCCTGATACTGTAGAATAATCTGTGAAAGCAGCGCCTGTCTGATCGGGTCATTGTCGCCTTGAGAAGAAGCCGACGATTCCGTGCTGACACCGATATCATACGGATTGGAAAACAGATATTCCCCTGTTTTCAGGTTTTCTAAGGCGAATTCTCCCGACTGTGTATCAAAATACATAGCATATCCTGCTTCCGTATCTTCATACATGAGCGTCATTGTGTCTACTTTTGCCTGTTGGGATAAATACTCGGTGGTAGGATAAGTTGTGATATCTAAGGTTGTGGTATCATCGGCAAAAACAGGCAGGCTCACAGCAGACAAAGCAAGAAAGATTGCCAGAACCGCTGAAATCAATCTAATTTTTTTCATACTTACCTCCTGTTTATTGTGCACGGTACGATAGCTCTGTTATAATATTCGTAATAAACGAAACCATTTGCTGAATCAAATTCGTGAACAAAAGAATTATGAACAGAATAAACACCATACCGACAATGGTAAAGAACGTAATTACAATATTGCGTCCCATCGAATACCCGTGCGTTATCATAGACCCGAAGAAAATCAGTGCTCCTGCCCAGATATACGAGATTGCAAGGAACAGCGTAATGAATTCCGCTTCTGCAAGAGACAAGAAGTTCGTGCAAATTGTCGCGGGAATTCCGATAAGCGGGATCGGCAAAATCGCATAAGATGTCGAAATAAAAATATCCTTAAAGCTGCCTTCTCCATCAAAGAGCGTGGTCAGGCACCAGTTGGCAACACACCAAAGCATCAACGGCCCTAGTACTGTTATAATAGGGAAGATCAGATTTACCTGATATCCGCCGCCAAACAAATAAGCGGAGCCGATCATTTGATACGCAACAGACAGAACGGTAAGAGCAACAATACAAACAGCGCCCCGCACAGATCCGCGTTTCTCATGCTTCAAATCCCAGAAGCCGTCGAACGGATGCATGATCACATGGAAGCCGTACAAAAACTCTTCCCATAGCGTTCGCTTCCCTGTTTTGATTTCACCGGCTTTATTTTTCTTGCCAACATATTTAAAGAATTTTGCAACCAAAATCAAAACAACAACGACAATAACGACAATCAACAGAATATATTTCTCTACTATTTCCTGACGATAGCTTCGAAACGCCGTGGAGTAATTCTCTGTCTCATACGCCATTTTATAGTATTCCATTGCTTCCGCATACTCGCCCTGGCGGTAAAGGGTTTTGCCGATTCCGACATAAGCGGCATCGAAATTGATGTTTCGTCTGAGAATCTCCTGCCAGTCGCTATAAGCAGCGGAATATTCACGAATACTGTTGTGATACAGCGCCTGGTCAATCGCATCCCCGTAATCCGTCCGCTGGAAGATGGTGATAGAATTCATTACACTGTCCAGCACATAAATATCACTGCCGGCATAGGTAATGGCTACCGGAGACGCAAGGTTTCCGAGCTGTCTTCCCTGATCACCGAACGCGAACAGCAGGTTCCCTTCATTGTCATACGTGTAAATTTTTGAACGCTTCGAGTCGATAACCGACCACATACCATTCGGTCCCAGCGCAATATCTACCAAAGAGGAGGGCCCGAAGACACTACCATAAGCAGAAGAATCGTTTTGAAATTCAGTAAAGCTAAAATTGATTTCACCCGCCGGCATAAAGAAGCCGTTTCTTGTCATGATGTCGTCGCCGCGGGGGTTGAGCTGCTTCACCGGCGCGTAAATACTGTTCGTCGCTCCGCTTGAAATAGCGTTCTCCAGCATAGGTATTTCATCCTCACCAAAGATGATCGTCGCCCAAATCAGTCCCTCGTCGTCAATCGTCAGATTCTGATACGGAGTCGAAATATAGGACTGCGTCACAACATTCGGAAAAAGCATACGGCGAATTCTTACGGCAAGAGACACCGAAGTCTGCTGCGCACCCAAAAAGCTTTGAAAAGAGCCATCTGGATTCAGAGCGATAATGCCACTGTAAGTGGTGGAAGACACTACATAAATCATACCGGACTCACTGACTGCGACGGCCGTCGGACGGAACAAGGTATCCGACCCCATGACGTCAGCCGTTGGAGCTTCAATAATCTCTTTGAAGTTTCCTTCCAAATCAAACAAAACGATTCGTGAATTCTGCCAGTCACACACATAAATCGTATCTTCGTTCACAAATAGTCCTCTTGGACTGGAAAGTGCGTCATGCACACCGTTTTCATTGATGAATTCACTAATCTCGAATTCGGCAACAAATGAAGAATTACAAACAACTACCCGGTTATTTCCTGTATCCGAAATATAAATTTTTCCGTTTTCGTCCACAAAAATGTCTCGCGGCGCGTTGAGCGCGGTCGACAGATTCATCTCATAAGAAGTAATAGAGGCACTTGGCGTATACGCATGCGGAGATGTTAGTGCCATACCGTCGATCGAATACGTATACGTTTCATACGGAGCCGATGCTGCAGACAGCTGCGCCCCCAGACCGGCAAGGAGGATAAGACAAAAAACAACACTGAAAATTTTCGATATTCGTTTCATGAGGCTCCTCCTTTCATCAATCTTTCATACCAGAGGTAGACATTGTTTCAATGATTCGGCTCTGGCTGATAACAAATACAATAACCGGAACAATCAGCATGACAATGGCACCTGCTGCCCCGACACCGGCGCGGGCAATACCGCCCGACACAATTTGCGAAATCGCATAGTTAAAGGTTTTCAGCTGCTCGCTTTGGATATAAACCGAAGCGGGCGTATTCCACAAATCCTTAAAGGAGTATACGATAAGCGTCAGCCACGCAGGCTTTACCATCGGCATCGCAATGGTCCAATAGGTACGGAATTCGCTCGAACCATCTAGTCTCGCCGATTCCAAAATCGTATCGGAAATACCGTCCACCATAAACTGCCGCATCAGGAACATACCAAGCGTCGCACCCCAAGCGGGGATAATAATCGCCCAATAGGTATCGACAAGTCCAAGCGTGCTGAGTGTCATAAAGTTCACCATGCTGGTAACCGTTGCCGTAAACATCAAAGAGTACTTTACACCAGCAAATAGAATGGATCTTCCAGGAAACTTGATTTTTGATACCGCATAGGCCGCAAGGGAACCGAAAACCAAGTTGCCAAATGTACCGACGACGGAAATAAATACCGTATTAAAAATATATCGTGAAAACGGCACCCATGAAGATGTCATGCTCTGGAACATATCTGCATAGTTAGAAAAGGTCGGCATTACGACGTAAAATTTCGGAGGATAGTTCCAAAGCTCATCCAGCGGCTTTAGGGACTGTACAATCGCATAGTACATCGGAAAAAACATGAAAAGTCCGAAAATGAAAAGGAAAATGGTGATTCCTACGTCGCCCCCCCGGGAGCGGGAAAGGACAACTTTATGATTACGTGTTCTTAATTTTTTCGCCATATCATTGTCCCACCTTTGACAGCAATTTATTGACAAGCAGGTTTGCGCCTATCATAATTAGGAAAAGCACAGTTGCGATTGCTGAAGAATATCCGACTTCGAAACGGGTTGTACCGTAATCCTGCAGATGATGCATAATCGTATGCGCCGCATAGTTATAGCTCGGAAAGCCGGCAAGATCGGTTACAATCTGACCAAAGTTAAATGACTGCGTAATGGACATGACCGCGCCGAATAGTAGCTGCTGCTTCATGTTTGGCAGCGTCACGTACCATAACTCCTGCCACCGATTTCGAATACCATCCACCGCCGCCGCCTCGTACTGATCCTTCGGGATAGTCTGCAAGCCGCCAATAAAAGCAAGGAACGACACGCCAAGCGAGGTCCACAACGCCACAACGATACACAGCGGCATAATCCAAGTTTCGTTTTGGAAGAACAGAATCGGCGATTGTATGATATCCAACCGCATCAGAATAGAGTTAGCGTACCCATAGGAATCTCCGTCAAAAATGATCTTCCAAATGGCTGTCATACCGGTAGAAAGCGACGGTGCATAAAAGATAAGGGTGATGACCGCTCTGATTTTAGGCGGAATCTCATTGATAAACCACGCAACAAATAAGGAAAGAATATAGGAAACAGGTCCTGTGATGACAGCGAATATAAAGGTGTTTTTGACCGCCTCAATAAAAATATCGTCATCAAGGAAAAGTCTCAGATAGTTATCGATTCCCACAAACTGCGGAGCCTCGATTAAATTGAATATAGTAAGGCTGAAGAACATAGAGAGAACAACGGGAAGCACGGTAAATATGGTAAAGATAAGATAGAACGGAAAGCACATAATATAAGCAACATAATTGCGCTTCATCTCTTTCCACGTCCACTGCCATTTTGTCATATCTTTACGCGCCACCGGTCTCGGGTTCTTCTGCTTTACTTGAACAGTGTTTTCTGACATGTCCGATTTCTCCTTTGCTACAATATTTTAATTGGGAATATAAAATTCTCGGCTCAGCTCCTCGCGCTTACGCTCGAATTCGCTGTTGATGGTTCTGGTATAGTCCATTAAAGCTTCACTCGGAATATAGTCGGAGTTGTATACGTTAAGAACGGCAAATTCCACATAACGTGTGATGATATAGCTGCCCGGCATTTCCGGAACACCGACAAGATTATTAAAGATGTTTTCAAGCTCTCTGATCTCGTTCGCGGTCCATGACATATTATTGAAAGCATCCATGTTGGCGGTCGCATACTTACCGGCGGCACCAAGCAAAGCAAGCAACTCATTGGCATACTGTCCTTGGATTTCAGAGCCCATCCACCATTTAATAAATTGGAAGCCGGCCTCATCCGTTCCTCTTGCAGCCGCATCTCTCATAATAACGGCATAGGTAACGGTTGCCGTTACGGCATTATTGACGGTTCCATCATCGTGTACGGTTCCCGGAATTGCGGTAAAGCCCCACATTCCTTTGATTTCAGGAGCGAACACCGTAAGCTGGTTATAGTTGGTAATATAATCTCCAATGAAAAGCGGCATCTCACTTGTACGGAACCGGTTCGGCGGATCATAGGTAGTCGGGAAGTTATAGGTGGTATAGTAAGAACAGAAACGGGTAAAGGCATCTAGTGTTACATCCTCATCAAAAGAAATCGTCGTACCGTTATTGGAGTACAGCTCTCCTCCGTTTTGATAAATAAACGTATTGAAGACAGAAGGACGCTCCGTACTTCTTCCAATACCCACGAGATAGTTGCGGCTTGAAAGAATAGGCAAAACGGCATTGAATTCATCCCAGTTGGTCGGAACATCGAGGCCAAGCTCTGCAAAGATATCCGCTCTGTAAAACATAACGTTAAAATTCTGCGTTTGCGGGATCCCATAAACCGCAATCTCCCCGTCAGGAGAACCCAGCGCAACCGTAGTCGGCACCCATGCGGATTCATGGAAATATCCGTAAAGTTCATCAAAGCCATCATAGTGACTGACATCAAGTGTCGCACCGCGCACGGCATAATTCATCGCATCGGATGAGGTAACATCCATCATGACATCAGGCCCCACGCCGGAAAAAGTCGCAGGAAGAAGCGTGCCTGCCGCAACCAGCTTTAAGTTAATAGAAATGCCGGGATTTTCATCCGCAAAGTTTTCATCGACCAGGGAACGGATAATCTGCGTGTACTCACGGGACGTTGTAGTCCACACCTCTACAGTCACTACATCCTCACCCTCTACCGAGGACGCGAGCGAGGCTTCATCCTCGAAAAAGCTGTAAAAGAACATCTGTATCTCATACCAAGCATTTTGAAAGAAATTTCCCTCTGCCTTGGGCATCTCGCCGCCCGCCGGCTGAATCACGAAATAATCCAGGATCAGTGATTGCTCGCTAAGACCGTTAATCCACGTGCCGAGGTTCCCGATATAGGATTTCAGCTGAGAAAAATTCTTTGCAATCTGTCTTTCACTGTCTCTCGCCATCTTTTCCAGCGTACGGGCAACGTTTTCTATGGTTGCTGTACTGGAGCTTGTTTGTCCGGTAAGCTCCTGCATCTGTTCCGAAATGGTATACAGCCTTTCTGCAAGAACACCCATTTCCGAAATCTCATCAGGGATTCTTTTATAATAGCTGTAGTCCATATAGGGATCGGGACTTGCTCCGGAGATCTGAAGAATCTTAATATAAATCGCGTTGATTCTCGTCACGCAATCACGAAGATCGCTGATAAGGCTTCCCAGATTGCCGAAATTTACCTCAAGGCGTATCGTATGCTCGCCTTCAGAGAGATAAAATTCAAACTCCGTCTCGCCATCGGTAAAAGTGCCGGTCGCCCAACCGCTAGCATAGAGGAACTCAAGATTATTCGCTTCCTCAAAAGGTACTTCTCCGTCCAGATACAGACGGCGGGAAACGAACAATCCCTCGGAAGCACTCTGAAGATATCTAGTATTGATGGTATAAAGTCCAGCCTTCCCCTCGGGGATCTGAATAGTCCATTCAATCCACTGGCCGAGTGTAGACCATGTATAGCTGTTGCTGTTGCCACCGATGACATTGATTAAAGAATCCTTAGCGCTCTGTGGGCTGTTGATAGCAGAGCTTTTATCGTTCTGCGGATAAATCGTACTGGTAGATGTCGCTGAGCTGTACTCCGCCTCCAGAAAGATGCTGAAGTCATCCGGCGCCTTTGTATAGCCCGCAGCCTCATTCATCGCCTGATATTCCGCATAAGTAATATTGGTTTCCCTTTCACGCAGCGTGATGGTGTCCAATACCATCGGTTCCTTCTGCGCCTGCAGAGAAATGGTGTTCTCGCCTGCTTCCAAATAGAAATAAAACTCGTTGTTGTAATATCCGGTCGGATCGCTGACAGTATATTCCATCCATTCCGGTGCCTCTATCTTAGAGGGACGCCGGTCATTTCCACTAGAATCCTTGTCATACTCTATATTGGTAATGTTTCCGTTCTCATCCCGTGTAACCGTTACCTCAGAGAGATCGTCCACCCATTTTTTTGTCATAACCAGATTACGGACCTCGGAAAAAGGAACCTCTCCATTGATACGAAGAGTCCGCTCAATATCCGACATTTTAGATTCAATCGGATAATAGGACAGATCAATCGCATAAAGCCCTGACTCGGGAACAGTAATCTGCCAAGTAACAGTCCCCTCACTTGGAAGGAGAAGAACATTTGTCCTTCCGTCCAGTTCCGTGATGACTTCTGCGCCTGTGGGCAATGAAGATTCCTCTGCATCGACAGCCTGAATGACGATCGGTTCACCCGTATAATTCGGATAGCTGCCGTACCTCGCCATATACTCTGCCCACGTATCATCCGAGAGCCTTTCAATAGCCTCCGCTGTCGCACTATTTTCGTCTGATGCTCTTGTCGCAGTCGTCACTGGAGAAGCAAGCACGCCAAGCGTCATGCCAGATATCATCAAAATGCTGATTGTTAAGGCAAGAATTTTGATCAGCCTTGAATTTACCATAGACTTTCCTCCTAAAATATAATAGAATCTCAACCGTTTCAGTCAACCTATCAATGCTGCTTACAGGACAACCCAGAAAAACAGCATAAACGTTTGTTATTACCTTAATATGTTACCACTCGGTTAATAAAAAATCAACAATTTTATAAAGCTCTTTTTTTCTTTTTTTAACAAATCATTCTTGTTTGTACGATGATATTTCATAAAGGATTCGCTCTTGAAAGGCATCTTTATTTTTCCAGCAACATTCATATTCCGCCGTCTTCGTTTGTGGTTTTTCGAAAATGTATTTTCAATTTACGAAGTTATGTGCTATATAATCAAAAAACCGTAGAAAATCAAAGGTTTTTTCATATAAATTTTGTTTATTAAGAAAACCTATTTAATTGAGTAAATAAAATTTAACACAACAGAGAAATTCGGATAAAAATCAAAAAATTCAATCGCCCATTGAATTTATGCAATTTGCATAAATTCAATGGGCGGTTTTTTATTATATATCAAATTTGACAAAAAACATGAAATTCATGAGTTTTAGTAAAAATTTCGTTCTTTTTTGCTAATAATTATAAAAAATGAGCGCAATAATATCACAAAAATTAGATTACCGGAAAGATATATCAATTATACCGCCAAACAGGATTTCGTCTTCCTGATAAAAGACCGCCGATTGCCCCGGTGTCACTGCACGCACAGGACGGTCAAATTGGACCTGTGCCACATCTCCCCTAATCTGAACCGTTGCGGCTTCCGGCTTCGCCGAATAGCGGATTTTCACCTGCATATGAAGGCCATCATAGTTGCCCGGCAGAAGTTTCATAAAATTTAATGATCGGCAAAGAAGCCCCTGTGAAAATACCGCCGACTCTTCCGAAAGCGTCACGGTATTCGCCGCTGCATCGATGGCTGAAACAAACACGGGATGCCCGAAAGAAACTCCAAGGCCCTTTCTTTGTCCGATGGTATAATGAACAATCCCCTGATGTTCACCCAAGGGCATACCCTTATCATCGATGAAAAATCCTTTTGGGAACCTTCCCCTCACCGATTCAACATAAGACGCATAATCTCCATCCGGAATGAAGCAGATTTCCTGACTATCCGGCGCATTGGCAGCAGCAAGATTCATATCTTTTGCCTTCTGCCGAATATCTGTCTTCAAAAGCCTCTCCAGCGGAAAATGCAGCATCGAAAGCTGCTCTTGGGAAAGCCTCCACAGCACATAGCTTTGATCCTTGTGTATATCAGAAGCCTTGGCGATATAAAAGCGCCCTGTTTTTTCATCCCGGCAAAGACGAGCATAGTGACCGGTTGCAACCGCCGGAATCTCCAGAGACGCTGCCACCTCACACAACGCTGCCATTTTGACAAAGCGGTTACAGATAACGCACGGATTCGGCGTTCTGGCCTTCGTATATTCCGAAATAAAATCCTCTATGACAATCCGACGGAAGCGTTCCGTACAATCCACGACGTGCAACGGAACCCCCAACGCCTCGGCAGCCTGCACCGCGCCCGCGACATCCGTGCTGTCGCTCATCTTTAAGACGGCTCCCTCAACGGAAAAGCCCTGCTTTTGCAGTTCAAAGACAGCATACGTGCTGTCCACGCCGCCGCTCATTCCGAGCAGTATTTTTTTTCCCATGTCGTTTCCGCCTTTACTGATATTTCTCCGCCGCCAAAACCGCAAGTCTGTCACATCGCTCATTGTAGGCATGCCCGTTATGCCCGCGGACCCATTCAAATTTCACACGATGGATATCCAAAAGCATAAGCAACTGCTCCCACAAATCCACATTCAAAGCCGGCTTTCCGTCCCCCTTGCGCCATCCCTTGGCATGCCATGACCGCGCCCAACCGAGGTTCACAGCATCCACAAGATATTTGGAATCCGAATAAAGTTCAACCTCGCAAGGCTCCTTCAGCGCGGCAAGCCCCGCAATCGCAGCGGAAAGCTCCATCCGGTTATTGGTTGTGGACGATTCCCCGCCCGAAAGCTCCTTCTCGCGCTTTCCGTACACAAGGATACATCCCCACCCGCCGGGTCCCGGATTGCCCTTGCAGGCGCCGTCCGTATAGATTTTTACTTTTTTCATATCTAAAGCTCCTGATTCACAGCAGAAATGCCGCTTCCAAATTTCACCGCTATCATTAACACGCCGACAGCCAATACACATCCAGAGGAGCCTGTGCCGGCATTTTTTCAAGTTCGCAAATTCCCGCTCGGAGCATCCGCCGTAGCTTATCCGGCATACACTGTGCCCTCTCTATCATCCGAGGACAAAGCTCGCACGCATTTTCCTTCTCCCACATACCATCCTGAAGCTGCTGAGAAGACAGGATTCCTTTCCTTTCCACCCGCCAACCGGCAAACCGAACAATCTCTGCAATCTCGTCCGGGACAAAAATCGTCCGGATGTTGGCCTCTTCAAGCGGCGCAAAGCAACCGCATACCGCCTGCAAAAATGCCGCAAGGGCATGCGCCGTCTGTTCCGGCTTCGCTGCAAAAGGATTCCATTCAGCAATGCTAAGCTTTTTTCCTATCAAACGGCATATTTTCGAAATTTCGGAAACCGTTTCATAAGAATCCATATACCAAAGGGAATGAGACAATACAATGCGATCAAATTCTTCTCCTCGCAAGCGGATAAAATCCCGCGCGAGATCAAAATCAAAATCCATCCAAAGCCGTCCCGCAAATGGACCTGACAAAAGACGAGCTCTCGCCGCTCCAAGTGTTTCCGGTTCGCCGTAATTCTCACTCGCACAATCGATTCCCCAAACGAAGCCATCCGGGCCGACGCAGTAGGCAAGCGCTGCCGTCATATCACCCTGACCGCAGCCAATTTCCAAGATACGCTCTCCCTGCTCGACCTCCCACAGGCGGGCAAGCCGCAGGCGGTGCTCGCTCTGAATGCGCTGTATTTCGTTTTCCTTTGGCAAATGCATGCTGGCAAGCAGTTCGTCAATATCTCCCATACGCAGCCCTCCCTATCAAGAGTTCTGAATTTATCGAATCCATACGGTTTGCTCCGTGTCCTGCGACAGGCGCGCCGCAAGCGCCGTACGTGTCGCCGAAAACGCATCCTCCGCTCGAACCCGGCAGGTGCCCTCTCCCATCACTTCAAGAAGGAATTCCTCAAACAGCTCATGCTCCGGACGGACAAGCGGCAGTTCCCTGTCGCCCTCCCGGTCGATGACATATACATGCCCGCCCCGCACCTCAAGCACCCCGTCCGAACCGACAAGCCGCAGACGGTCATCGTCATGAGTGGGCGCCGTTCCCGGACGCATCACGTCTGCGGAAACAGACGCCATACGCCCCCCCTCGCAAGAAAAAAGGCAGAGCGTAGATGCTTCCATCGTACCGTTTCCGGCATTGCATGCCGTACTGCCATACGCAGTGACGGCAACCGGAGAAAGTCCGCCGATACGCTGGACCCATTCGATAGCATGAATCGCCACCCACGGAATGGTGCCCCCATAGAGCGCTCTATTGGAATAATACGGCTCACGCCGTCCCATTTTATAGGATTTCTGTGCGTTTGCAAGACGGATATCGCCGAGTCCTCCCGCCTTCACAAACCGATAAGCCGTCTCAAAATGAGGCAGATAATCGATGCCGAACATCCCGCAAAAGCAAAGGTTCCGCACGCCGGCGTACCGGCGTTTTGCCGCATGATAGGTTTCTTCCAGATGCAAAAGCGATGCCTTCTCCGTCGCGACGGGCTTTTCACAGAAAACGCTTATGCCATGCTCCAGCGCAAAGGCGGCAATTTCAGAATTTTCCGCCATCACGGAGTTGACGACCGCGATATCCGGCATTTCCGAAAGGAGCATTTCTCGGAAATCCTCATAAACACGCGGACAAAAGCCATATTCCGCAAGCTCCCGCTTCGCGCGGTCCATTTTGTCGTCCGGATGCGTCAGGCAAAGCCCTGTCAGAGCAAGTCCGTACTTTTTCGCCGTCGGAAGCGCATACGCATAATGTCCTGCCGCGCCGATCTGTACCATTTTCATCGCCATCTCACTCCTCCCATTCAGGATTTTCCACCCTTGATTTTGTCCCAATATTGTTTGGCTGCCTGCTCATTTTTATTGTCGCCATAAGAATAAAACCTCGTATTTTTCAAATCGTCCGGCAGGTATTGCTGCCTCACGTAATGATTTTCAAAGTCATGTGGATAAAGATAATTCTGCCCTTTCTCCGGCGCATTTTCGCCGTCGAAATGAACGTTCTGAAGCGCACGTGGGAAAGAGGCTCCCTTGCCCGCCGCTACCGCCTCCATCGCGGCATTGCACGCCGCATACGCGGAATTGGACTTCGGCGCCGTCGCAAGCATCACGACCGCATTGGCCAGCGGAATGCGCGCTTCCGGCATGCCCAGCTCCCTTGCGCTCTCCACGCAAGCGCGCACAACAGCCGCCGCCATAGGATAGGCAAGCCCGATATCCTCGCTCGCCACAACCTGGAGCCTGCGGCACACCGAAATAAGATCCCCGCCGGAAAGAAGCTTGGCAAGATAGAATAGCGCGGCATCCGGATCAGACCCCCGGATGGATTTCTGAAAAGCGGAAAGCAGGTCATAGTGTCCGTCCCCATCTTTATCAAAGCCGCTCATTCCCATAATTTCCGGGAGAAAATCCCGCACAGTCTGCTCCGTAATTTCCTCATAAACAGAGGCAAGATTTTCATAAAAACCGATCGCCCGCCTGGCATCGCCTGCCGCGGCGGTGGCAATCAGGGATTTCGCGTCCTCCGTCATGACGACCGCCCGCCCTGTTTCTGCTTCAAACAGTGACGCCGCGCGCGTAAGCGCCCGTTTCAGTTCCGGCACCGCAATGGAACCGAACTCAAACACTGCGCAGCGGGAAATGATAGCGGGATAAATATAGAAATACGGGTTTTCCGTTGTAGAGGCAATCAGCGTAATCCTGCCGTTTTCGATATATTCGAGAAGGGACTGCTGCTGTTTTTTGTTGAAATATTGGATTTCATCCAGATACAAAAGGATTCCGTCAGAGCCGAGCAAAGACAAGCTCTCGGAAATCACCGCTTTCACTTCCGCAAGTCCCGCGCTTGTGGCATTCAGCTTGTGCAGCGTTTTCCCCGCGGCTTTTGCCAAAATATTGGCAGCCGTCGTTTTCCCCGTGCCGGAAGGCCCAAAAAATATCATGTTCGGGATATGTCCGACCTTCAGCATTTGAGGGAAAATTCCGCCCGCGCCGAATAGCTTCGGATCCCCGACCATATCTTCAAACGATTCCGGACGAACTCGATCTGCAAGAGGCTGTTTGAACATAAGTACTTCTTCCTTATTTTTTTGTCTGAAAATAATTTGTATCGTTTTATTTTATACAAAAATATAAAAATATTTATGAATATGTATAAATTTGCTCGTTCTATTTTATACACCCATATTTTTCAAAAGGGCATCCTTCGCAGGCAGGATTTCTCGCCGAACAGACATCTCTGCCAAACAGGACTAGCCTATGGCAGAAATCCGACTGCTTTTCCGGCTCTACAATACCGGCGAGCGTTTTCTCCACCTTTTCCGGCATTTTGCTTTCGCAAAGTCCCAACCGGTTGGATATCCGGATACAATGCGTATCCGCTACAATGGCAGGCTTGTGATAAATATCGCCAAGAATCAGATTGGCAATTTTCCTGCCGACGCCCGGCAGGGTGAGCAGGTCCTCCATATTGTCGGGAACACGTCCGCCGAAGCGCTCGCAGATGATACCGGAAAAATCCTTGATATTCTGCGCCTTTACCTTATAGACCCCGCAGGAAAACACTAGCTTCTCGATCTCCTCCACCGGAGCCGCCGCCATATGCTCCGCATCTGGGAAACGTCGGAACAGCTCACGGCACACCACATTGACGCGAGCATCCGTACACTGCGCGGAAAGGCGCCCCATCACCAAAAGGCGCCAAGGGTCTCCCTCATATTGAAGCGCGCAGACAGCACTCGGATACCGCGTCTCCAATACCGAGACCACCTCCGCCGCCCGTTTGATCTTTTCTTCTCTGGTAAGCATGTTTCACCTCAATAATGAAGAATATCAAGGGGAGAAATTCCAAACTCTGCCTGCAACAGCGACAGAAAGGTCGCTATCGGGAAGCCCACCACATTCTCATATTCCCCCTCAATTCGTTCGACAAAGGACGAGCCCTTTAACTGAATGGCATAAGACCCCGCTTTGCCCATCGGCTCGCCGGAATCCACATAGGCAAGGATTTCCTCCTCGGAAATCGTCCGGAATTTTACGTCCGTTCTGGCAAACGTTTCACACGTCTTTCCCTTCCCATATACCGAAAGCCCGGAATAGACCGAGTGCCATGAGTCCGAAAGCATGCCGAGCGTAAGAACCGCGTGCGCGGCATCCGGCGGCTTGCCAATGATCGTCCCCCCATAAACGACAACCGTATCGCAGGCAACAAGCAGCGTTCCGGCCGAGAGACTGCCATCCGCCCGCAAAAGTTCAATCGCCGCTTTGTTTTTTCGGAAAGCCGCCTGCATGACATACTCTTCCGGAGAGGCGGCGTCACAAATGTTTTCATCTGCATCGGGCGTTACCGTGCGGAACGGAATGCCAAGCTTTGCAAGAATCTCCCGTCGGCGCGGCGACGACGACGCAAGAACAATATCTGTTAATTTCATGTTTTCTCCTAACAGCAAGAAGCTGTCACAGACGTTTGAATTTTCCCGAAGGAGCCGCCCTCTTTTCCATGCGTTCTATAACGGCATCCACCTCGTCCCGCGTCTCATCCGTAAAGATACAATGCCCAAACAATCCCGGAATCGGCTTGTCCGCCATATAGACGGGAACGCTGTTATAAAGGACGTTCCGGTGACGAAAAACACGCAAGACCGGAAAACGGGCGCCGGTCCTATCCGTAAGATAAGAAACACGATGCGTATCACAATACCGGCATTTCCCGTCCTGGTGCGCCGGAAGATTATCCCGGATGATGCACTTTTCGAGCGTCATGAGCGGCAGTCTGCCGTATAAAACATATCCCTTCGGGATGCCGCTGCGCATACCGGCGCTTGCCGAAACGCCGATTTCCGGCGAAAGAACCGCGGAACAAAGCCCTATCCCACGATATACCTCGACGCTCCCCGCATGGAAGAGATTCAGACGCAGGCTCCCGTGCGCCGCAAGACCGAATTCCCTCGCCAGTCGGCACTGCCAAAGACCGGATACCATTGCCATGCTGCATCCGGCAGATACCGCACGCTCCGTCATGCTGCGGACTTCCGGCAGCTCATGGTCGAATGCAACAGGAGGCAGCGCAATTCCTATCTTCGGATAACGGGAAACCTCCTCTGCATACAGCAAATATTCCGAGAGAGGAAGAAAAATCCGGTCAAAAAATACAAGGGAACGCGGCGTTACCGCGTCAAAAAATGCAAAGAAAGCGCTTTTTTCTTCGGATTTGATAAAGCCGGACGGTATCGCTTCCAGGACAGGAGACCGTTCGGAAAAGGAGTGCTTCCCTATCAGTTTCTCCTCTAAAGCCGCGCATAACGCGCGCCTGAGTCCATTGATTTCCGAAATGGGAATGCGAATACCATTCTCTTCCACGCAGACGGACGATGCCGCAAAAACGGTCCCGCCGAGCTTCGTAAGATTCTCCTGGATACGGGGCCTCGAAAGCGGAGCGCTTTCCGCTTTTTCACAGACAGGCCCCGTAACCTCTGCGGAAAACGCTTGCGCACCGCGTGTTACCGTTCCGCGTAGAACAGCGGGTTTCTCTGCTAGAAAAAATCCTTCTATGGCAAGGGGCAGCCGCTTTTTCCCGTAATTGCCCCCCTCATGGGCAGCACTGCGCTTCTTATCCGCCTCTGTGCGCACGCCAAGCATATCCGATGAAATGCGCTCAGTAAAATATCCGTCCGTAAAACCGGTTCGCGAAAAGAGTCCGGCAAGCATCTCCCATTCCCTCTCCGAGGCCGGGCGTTCCTCGTCAAGCAGCCGCCGATATACGGAAACGACGCCATAAACATAATCGGCGCTTTTCATTCTGCCCTCGATTTTTAAGGAGGCGACCCCCGTCTCCAAAATCTCCGGGATATGCGCCGCAAGGCACAGGTCCTTGAGACTTAACGCATACGGATGGCGGGCGCGGTACGGCAGCCTGCACGGTTGGGCACACTCTCCGCGATTTCCGCTGCGCCCCCCGATAACGGAACTGAAAAGGCATTGTCCGGAATGGCTGACACACAGGGCGCCGTGAACGAAAATCTCCGTTTCGATAGGAGAATTTCGGCAAAGTGTACGGATATCTCGCAGCGGCAGCTCGCGCGGCGCTACCATGCGGCAAAAACCGATCTCGGCAAGTACCTCGGCGGACAGCACATTCTGACCGCTCGCCTGCGTGCTCGCATGCAGTGCGATATCCGGAAACCGCCTTCCAAGAAGGACGGCAAGGCCAAGGTCCGCCACGATAAAGGCGTCCGCTCCCGCCGCAAGCAGCGTTCCGGCAAGACTTGCGGCGGGTTCTAATTCATTTCTATACAACTGTATATTTAGGACAATATGCGTTTTAACGCCATAAAGATGACAATACCGGATGGCATCGACAACCGATTCTTCCGTGAAATTCTCCGCATGACGTCTCGCATTAAAGTCCTGTACGCCGAAATAGACCGCGTCGGCGCCGGCATCCACTGCCGCGCGCAGCGCTGCCGGGGAGCCGGCAGGCGCTAGCAGCTCGGGCTTCATTTTTTCTTTCCGTCCTCGATCAGCAGCTTCAGACGGTAATTTTCGTCCAAGAGATCAAGCGCGCAGACAACGGCAGCCTGAAGCTTTGTCACGCCGGAGCTGGAGAGCGCAATAGAATTGATTTTCCGCGTCAGCTCAAGGGCAAGCTTCTGAACATACTCCTCGCTGTTTTCGGAATTGAGCGTGAGATCCACGCCGGCAATCGTTATCTTGTGCGTATTTTTCATGTTTCAATTCTCCTTATTTCCAAAAAATTAAAACGAAAGCATTGAAAATCACCCGTTTCGGGCGTATAATGATAGCTGTTCAAGCGGATAGCTTCCGCTTGTCTTTCGACTATATGGATTATTATAATACAAAATCTCGGCGGGCGCAAGAGGAATCGGGTGTTTCCCGTGATTTTCTTTGGGTTGCCGCCGCTGAAAGGATTTTTGACATATGAAAGAACTTGTCCTCTGCAAATACGGCGAAATTTCTCTCAAGGGCGCTAACCGTTCTCATTTTGAAAAGCTCCTTCGGGATCTGCTCAAAAAACGCACAGCGCCCTATGGCAGTTTTCGGATCTATTCCATGCAAAGCACCGTGTATATCGAGCCGGAAAATGAGGAAGCCGACGTTTCTGGCGCTTACAAGGCGGCAAAAAACACATTTGGTATTTCCGCCGTTACCCGCGCCCTGCAAACGGACAAAAATATGGCGTCCATTTTAGAAACGGCACGCACCTCGTTTTTGCCGTATCTTGACGGCGCCAGAACCTTCAAGGTGGAAGCCAAGCGTGCGGACAAGGGATTCCCGCTTACCTCGCCCGAAATTTCCGCCGAGGTCGGCGGCGCCATACTCGAGGCCTCGCACGGCAGACTTCGTGTGGACGTTCATCATCCTGACATCTGCGTGCGCGTGGAAATCCGCGATCTTTTCGCCTATCTTTGCGCCGGACAGGAGCACGCCATCGGCGGCATGCCGCAGGGTTCCGGCGGACGAGGGCTGCTTCTTCTCTCCGGCGGCATTGACAGCCCCGTTGCCGGCTTTATGATGGCAAAGCGCGGCGTGAAGATCGATGCACTTCACTTCGAAAGCTTCCCTTATACGAGCGAACGAGCAAGAAAAAAAGTGCTTTCCCTCGCGGAAAAGCTGACGGATTACCTGGGCGAAATTCATGTCCATATCCTGTCGGTCACGCATATCCAGGAAGCGCTGAGAGAGGCCTGCGAGGAAGATTATTTCACGCTGCTGCTCAGGCGCTTTATGATGCGGCTTGCCGAACGAACCGCTAGAAAAATCGGCTGCGAGGCCCTCATCACAGGTGAAAGCCTCGGACAGGTGGCAAGCCAAACCATGCAGGCAATCGGCGTCACCAACTGTGTCGTTACCCTGCCGGTCTTCCGCCCGCTTATCGGTATGGATAAAGAGGAAATCGTTCGGATTTCCCGTGCCATTGATACGTTTGAAACCTCGATTCTGCCTTACGAGGATTGCTGTACTGTTTTTACACCGCGCCACCCGAAAACAAGGCCGGAGCTTATGAAGGTCGAACGCGAGGAAACAAAAATTGACGTCGCAGCATTGGAGGATGAGGCATTCGATACACTCGAAACCGTCGTCATAGGCCGGTCATAGGCCAACAAATTGATATTGACAAACACAGCGGCAAATGGTAGAATAAAGATGGAAGATTGGCTTTGGAGGCGAAGTATGGAAGCATTCTCTTTCGATAGCACCCAGATTATCCTCTTCACCTCCTGCAAGGGAGGCGTCGGGAAATCCACCGTTTGCGCCAACCTTGCCATGGCGCTCGCACAGCGTGGACGCCGCGTGCTGCTTGTTGACTGCGATTTCGGGAACCGATGTCTGGATCTTGTCGCCGGGCTTTCCGACGAGGTGATTTATGATATCGGCGATCTCGCATTCGGCAGGGTTTCTCCGGAACGTGCCGTGATTCAGGACAGGCGATCCGAAAACCTCAGTTTTATCGCGGCGCCTTATGGCTTTGACAATCGGATGAATACCTTTTCGTTCAAATCCACAATCCGCCGGCTTGCCGCATGGGGAAATTATGATTTTATTTTTATCGATACGCCGGGCGGCATTGGAGAGCCGCTACAGTTCGCAGCTAGCGTTGCCGACACCGCTTATATTGTTGTAGAGCCGACGCGCGCCGCCATTCGGGCAGCGGAACGGACGGCGGAATTCCTTTGGCTGAGAGGTGTCCGGCGACGCCGCCTTGTCATCAACAAACTTTACGGCGGATCGGTAAAGAAAGCCAAGGATGAAATCATTTCCATCATCGACAACACCTGTGTAAAGCTCATCGGCGTCGTTCCGTATGACCCAGAGCTTGTACACGCAGGCAACGAGGGAGTTCTGGTCGATGAAATGCTCAGCTTCAACGTTACACACGCCTTTGACAATATCGCCGCACGGACGCTCGGAGAGGGCAGACGCCTTTTCGCACACATCCACCGACTGAAAAAATTAAAATAATACTTTGAAAGGAATGCGTTGCCGCATGGGCAATGCCGGTTAGCTTATGGAAATAGCACTCATAGCTGCAGAGACAAAAAAAGAACTCATGGTTCAGTTTTGCATTGCGTATTGCGGCGTACTTGCCAAGCACAATATATGCGCCACAAAAATGACGGGCAAAATGGTATCCGAGGCGACAGGGCTTGATATTGAGCAGCTGCTTCCGGGGAATCAGGGCGGTATTCAGCAGATCGCTTCCCGTGTTGCCTATAATGAAATTGACGTGCTGCTCTACTTCCGTGACGGAAGCGACAATCCGGAAGAGATTATGACGGACGCAGACTTGATGCGCGAATGTGACCGAAGCAACGTTCCTACGGCAACCAACATCGCGACAGCAGAAGCCATCATCACCGCACTGGACCGCGGCGATCTCGATTGGCGCGAGTTTTGGAATCCAAAATCCGAATATAACCGTTCAAAAAGGATGCGATAAACGCATCCTTTCTTTTTGGAATGAATATTGGGAAGTCCCCCGCTCAGCAATGAGGGACTTTTATATTCGGCAGAGGATAGGGCTCTGGCCGAACGCGCAAGTCGGCTTGACAGCCTTTGTCTGCTTGAATGACGGGGACAGCCCCTTACAAAGAAGCAATGTCGCCCACGCTCAAACAATGTCGATTTCCGCCCAATAAACGGCGGCCTCTCCCTCACAGATTCCTACTTCAACAACAGAAACCGGCGGAAGCGTTCCGTCGTTTGTCACGGAAAAACGATGATACTCCATATCCGTATACTGCGGATAAACCGGTTCACAGACGCCGGACCATTCGCATTTCCGGGCGTTCAAAAAAACGGTCACATCCTCCGCACGGAATGCTCCGGGCAAAAAGCCGAGCACAACATACACCTCGCGCCCCGCGGGAATTTTACCGGTCACAATCCGAAGCGCCGCAAAGGGCGTGGTTTTTCCCCGCTCTCCCGATATGCGAAGTGGAAGCTGCTTGGCACCGGGTACACTTACCGCATATACATCATCATAGGTGACGACATGGCGGCGCGTCTGTGCTGCAGTTTTCTCATAATCCCCGGCAGTACAAAGAAATTTATGATAAATCTCACGATTGGAAAAAATAGAATCGTCTTTATCGGGACTCGGCATCAGCGCATCCATATAGTTGAAAAGATAGATCGCATCCGCCCCCATGGAATGGTAGGCGCAAGCAGAGGCAATTGCCGTCTCATAGGTGTTGTTCCAGTATTTCCTACCCCGGCGGTTATAGGCGTCGATGAGAATCTCAAGCCCTGCGGCAAGCTCGACAGGCTTATCCGCAAGGATTTTTTTCCAGATATCAAGCGGCATGTTGTTGTCGATGCTGGACCATCGCGGCGTCACCGTGATAAGGTCCACAATCCCTGCATTGACCCAGTCGAAGAAATCGAAGCCGAGACGCAGGCATTTTTCCGGCGTATCCGGCAGACGAACGGCAATTTTGATAGGGTGCCCCCATTTCTTCTCCGCCGTCTTGACACGGGCAAATACTTCCCGCATAAACGCATTGATAACCGAAATTCCTTCATACTCGCGCCCAATGCCGATGGAATAGATCTCCCGCATCCAGTCAAGCTCAAGTCCATCCATATCGAAAGTATCCAGCGCCTCCTCGATGATCGTCATATAGTA
The DNA here is from genome assembly GCA_003150035.1 of Clostridiales bacterium. GTDB lineage: Bacteria > Bacillota > Clostridia > Oscillospirales > CAG-272 > QALR01. The sequence goes on along the minus strand of QALR01000012.1, from coordinate 22,414 downwards.
GCGGCGCACGTCTTCGTATAGATAGTCGAGACCATACTCATAGTAAGAGGCGGGACTGCGATGAGAGGCGCGGTTCATCGCGCGGTGCGTTTTATAAAAATCGCTGAACAAAAAGGAATCTGGCCTATCTGTTTCGTGGATATCGTTCATGCGCACGCTGATCCACGGTCGGATCCCGATGCTCCTTAGCGTCTGAACCCATAGCTTATGCATTTCGATACCCTCTTTTTCATAGATATCGACAAGCAGCTTCGTGCATTTTACCACGGGGTCCTTTTCGTCATCAGAGGTCTTTCCCAAGGCAATCCATTCTTTGTACTTATCTATGGCGTTTTGCGTCCGCTTGGAATTATACCACGCAAGCGACGCACAGATACAAATCATAAAGTCCGTAATCTGCGTGCCCTTATACTGCATAATAAAGTCGACAAGATCCTCTCTTGTCACCCGCTCGATACCGGCACGCGCCCGTGTGAAAATAAAGTGGTTCGGATCCTCATTGAAAATAATTCTGCCCATTTTTATCTCCTTTCAGCCGGCTTTTTCTATTGCCGGATACTGTTCATCCTATCGGGGCGGATTCGTTTTTCGCACCCACGTTCTTTTCCTCTAAAACGGCGCAAAGGGCGGCGTGCTCCGGCAATGAAAGCGCCGGATCGACTATAAGCGTCCGTCTAGCCTCCTCAAATGCCGCATAAAGCAGCTTTTCATCATGCTCAAGCGAGGCAAGGCCGAGGTCAAATTCTCCGCTCTGTCTCGTTTTTCCCGCAGCCTGCTCAATAAAATCGCCCGGACCGCGCATTTCAAGGTCTCGTTTGGCAATCTGGAAGCCGTCGTTTGTTTCACACAAAATCCCAAGACGCTCCCGTACTTTTTCCGAGTTGCTGTCTGAAACAAGGATACAATAGGATTTTCTCTCGCCGCGTCCTACACGCCCGCGCAGTTGGTGCAGCGCCGAAAGGCCAAAGAACTCGGCGTTCTCTACAAGCATCAGGGTCGCCCGCGGAACGTTTACGCCGACCTCTATCACAGTCGTGGATACCAAAATATCAAGTTCGCCGGCGGCAAATTTTTTCATGATCCGGTCCTTCTCTTTGCCGGGAAGCCTGCCATGCAGAAATGCGACGCGGTATTCCGGAAAAACCTCCTCCGACAATGCCTTTGCGTAATCGACCGCCGCCTTAAGCTTCGGCTTTTCTTCTGCCGCACCGCCCGGCGGAATAAGCTCATCCGCCGCAAGCAGAAGGCCGCCCTCTCCCTCCAGCTTTTCCTGCTCCTCAACTGCCGGACACACAATGTATACCTGCCCGCCGGCATCGATATTTTTACGGATAAAAGCGTTCAGACGCGCCCGATAGCTTTCGTTCACAAAAAAGGTATCCACCTTTTGTCTGCCGGGCGGCATTTCGTCGAGTATCGATATATCCGTATCGCAATAGAGCACCATCGCAAGCGTACGCGGAATCGGTGTCGCGCTCATGGAAAGCAGATGGACGGCCCCTTCCCGCCCCTTTCGGACGAGCGCTGCCCTCTGCGCAGTCCCGAAACGGTGCTGCTCGTCGATAACGGCAAGCCCAAGCCTCGCAAAAACGACGCCGTCCTCGATCAGCGCATGCGTACCGATGACAAAATCGACATCCCCGTGGGAGAGCGCCTCCTGCACCTTTCGCTTAGCGGCGGCCGTCATGCTGCCGACAAGCAGAGCCACCCGATAGCCAAGCGCTTCGAAAAGCGATGAAAGCTGCCCGAAATGCTGTCTTGCCAGGATTTCCGTCGGAGCCATCAGCGCCGCCTGCCACCCGCTCGCAAGCGCTGTATAAACAGCATACGCCGCCAGAACCGTTTTCCCGGATCCGACGTCCCCTACAATAAGGCGGCGCATCTGCATACCGCTCGTCATATCCGCTTCGACTTCCAGACGTGTCCGCTCCTGAGCCGCCGTCAGCTGATAAGGCAGAAGCGAGAGAAATCGGTCTCTGTCTGCCGGTCTGCATACGTACGGTGACGGAACAGGCGCATTTTTCCCGTACCGCAGCATGGAAAGCGCAAACAGATACAGCTCGTCAAAGGCAAGCCGGCGGACCGCACTCGCCGTATCCTCCACAGATTCGGGCAGATGCATGTGGAAAAGCGCGGTCTTAAGCTCACAAAGCCCATACCGGGCTCGCAGATCACAAGGCAGAAAATCCTGAAGGCTATCCGCGCCGGAAAAGACCGCGTCGAGCGCGGCACGCACGGTGCTCCCCATCAGCTTTTGCGAAATCCCCTGTGTCAGAGGATAGACAGGAACAAGCGGACGCAGCGGCACTGCTCCGTTATAGGGTTCAAATACCGGAGAGGTCATAGAAACGGAAAATCCATCGCGCCGCACCTTTCCAAAAAAGCGGAAAGTCGCCCCTCTTGTCAACGCATCCTTGACATACGGTTGATTGAAAAAGGTGATCCCGCATTTTCCGAAGTCATCAAATGCCGTGAGTTTGGTAATCACCATGCCGCGCCGTACTGTCGCGGTTTTTGGCTCTGTATTCACCGTGAGCACAAGCGAGCAAACCTCGCCGTCCGCGACCTCTCCCGTCGTTCTGACATTACCGCGTGGCTCATAAGCGCGGGGGAAATGATAGACGAGGTCGCGCGCTGTATGGATGCCAAGCTTGTGAAACGCTTCGGCGCGCCTTGCGCCCACGCCGAAGAAGCGCTCCACCGGCATATTCTTTCCGGATAGCATACTCGCCCGCATCTCCATTGTTCCTTTCCCAGACATAGATATTCCGTATCGTTCTTCTCAATTTTCTAAAATTATACCACCATGCCATTTTTCCGTCAACAAATGTACGGAAAATATTGAAAAATAAAAAAATCATGCTATAATATTTTTTGAATCGTTGTTTAATTTTAAGGAGAAATCGACATGCAGGAGAAAGTAGCTCCACGAATTCTTCCCGGTTTTATGGAACTTTTGCCGGGCGAACAAATCCTATTCAACAAAATGTACGATACCATCCGCAGCGTATATGAGAGCTTCGGCTTTCTGCCGATAGATACGCCCGTCATCGAGCTGTCGGAGGTGCTGCTTGCTAAAGCAGGCGGAGAGACGGAAAAGCAGATTTACCGTTTTCAAAAAGGAGAAAGCGATCTCTCCCTGCGGTTCGACCTGACGGTTCCGCTCGCAAGATACGTCGCCGCACACTACAATGACTTGGTTTTCCCATTCAAGCGCTATCAAATGAGCAAGGTATTCCGCGGAGAACGCCCGCAAAAGGGACGGTTCCGTGAATTCTACCAGTGCGATATCGATATTATCGGCGGCGAGACGCTCGACCTGATTTACGATGCTGAAATTCCTGCCGTCATTTATCAGGTCTTTCAGAAGCTTGACATCGGAAAATTCACCATCCGCATCAACAATCGGAAAATTCTCGGCGGCTTTTTCGGCGCGCTTGAGCTTTCGGATAAAATTGAAGAAATCCTGCGCATCATTGATAAGATGGAAAAAATCGGGCGAAACGCTGTTTTGGCGGAGCTTGTCCGCGCCGGTGTGCCGGAAGAAAAGACGGACGCCATTCTTGATTTTATCACCATAAGCGGAACAAATGGGCAGATTCTCACGGCGCTGCGCGAGATGGATATTCCGAACGAGCTTTTCCGCACCGGCGTGGAAGAACTCGCCAGGGTAACAGATGGGATGCGTCTTTTCGGAATGCCGGAAGACAGCTTCCGCATCGACCTTACCATCGCGCGCGGACTTGATTATTACACCGGAACGGTTTATGAAACGCAAATCGACGCGCATCCGGAATTCGGCAGCGTATGCTCCGGCGGGCGCTATGACAACCTGACCGGCTATTATACGGACAAGCACCTTCCCGGCATTGGCATCTCCATCGGGCTTACCAGGCTTTTCTCTCAGCTTCTTGCCTGCGGACTTATCGCGCCGGCATCCTACAGTGGCGCACGGGTGCTCGTCATCCCTATGGACAGTACGGTCCTTCCCTTCGCCGCTGCCGCCGCCACAGAGCTGAGAGGCGCCGGCATCGCGACCGATGTCTATTACGGCGACGGCGGGATGAAGAAAAAAATGAAATACGCCGGCAAATGCGGCGTGCCTTATGTCGCCATCATCGGCGAGGCGGAAGCCGCAGAAAAGACCGTCGCCCTGCGAGATATGCGGCAGAGTGAGCAGCACAGCGTGTCGGTCACGCAAGCGATTGAAATTCTAAAAAATTCAGAAATATAGAAGGACAAAATCATGGCAAAATTTGAAAAAACAGACAGAAGAACGCACTACTGCGGAGAGCTTCGCCCTGCCGATATCGGCGCCCATGTCTGCGTCATGGGATGGGTACAGCGCACGCGTGATCTCGGAGGACTCATTTTCATCGACCTGCGCGACCGCACGGGCATCGTTCAGCTTGCATTTGATGAGGAAACCGAACGTGGTATCTTCGAGGAAGCGTTCCGCACGCGCACCGAATATGTCGTCGTCGCAAAAGGACTCGTCCGCGGGCGCAGTTCGGTCAATCCGCAGCTTCCAACAGGAGAGGTTGAAATTTCCGTCACGGAATACAAAATTCTTTCGACAGCGGAAACCACGCCGTTTGAAATTAACGACAACGTAAAGGTGCGCGACGAGCTTGCGCTGAAATACCGCTATCTCGACCTGCGCCGCCCCTCTCTGCAAAAAAATCTTATGATGCGTCACAAAATCGCGCAGGTGACAAGGGATTATTTTTACGAAAACGGATTTCTCGAAATCGAAACGCCGATGCTCGTCAATCCGACTCCGGAGGGCGCACGCGACTACCTTGTGCCGTCGCGTATCCATCACGGCAGCTTTTACGCACTTCCGCAGTCCCCGCAGCAGTATAAGCAGCTTCTTATGCTAGCCGGATTCGACCGGTATATCCAACTTGCACGCTGCTTCCGAGACGAGGACCTGCGCGCCGACCGTCAGCCGGAATTCACGCAGATCGACCTTGAAATGTCGTTTGTGGATGAGGATGACATCATGCAGATATGCGAGGGCTATATCGCAAGACTGTTCCGGGATGTGATGGGAAAAGAGCTTTCCCTGCCGTTCCCACGTCTTACCTATAAGGAGGCCATGGAGCGCTATGGCACAGACAAGCCGGACACCCGTTTCGGCATGGAGATCCAGGATATTTCCGAGCTCGTGAAAAGCAGCGGCTTTTCGGTATTTTCCTCCGCCGTCACATCTGGCGGTTCTGTGCGCGCCATCGTAGTAAAAGACGCGGCGGACAAGCTTTCCCGCAAGGAAATCGACAAGCTTGTCGAACATGCCAAAGGCATTGGTGCCGGAGGGCTTGCCTATATCCGCTTTGTGGAGGAGATCCCTTCCGCTTCGTTCGCCAAATTCATGGCGCCGGGCGAGCTTGACGCCATTCTTGAGAAAATCGATTGCCGGCGCGGAGATGTCGCGCTCATTGTGGCGGATAAGGACAGCATTACCCTGCCTACGCTCGGCGCCCTGCGTCTGATCGTGGCAAAGCAGCTTGGCAGGATTCCTGACGGCTACAACTTTCTCTGGATTACAGAGTTCCCGTTCTTCGAGTGGGATGAGGAAAGTGGCACATGGGTCGCTATGCACCACCCATTTACGATGCCGCTTGAAGAATGTCTCGACTATATCGATACCGATCCCGGGCGGGTTCGTGCAAGAGCCTATGACCTTGTGCTCAACGGCATCGAGCTTTCCTCCGGCTCTATTCGCATCACGGATCGCGAGCTGCAACAGAAAATGTTCCGCCGGCTCGGTCTTTCCGATGAAGATATCCAAAGAAAGTTCGGATTTCTCGTGGACGCTTACCGCTATGGCGCGCCCCCGCACGGAGGCGCTGCGCTCGGTCTTGACCGGCTGACGATGCTCATGTGCGGTGCGGACAGCCTGCGGGATGTTGTCGCGTTCCCGAAGGTTCAGAACGCCTCGGAACTGATGTCCGGCTGTCCGTCGCCTGCCGACGAAAAAGCGCTGCGTGAGCTCGCCCTTTCTGTCACAGACCTTGAAAAATAAAATTTGATTGATGAAGAGAGGTAACATATGGAAGACTTTCTGCAAAAGCTATGGACCAACATCGCCGATTTTGCCACCTCCGCGGGACTGCGTATTCTCGGTGCGATTCTGATTTTAATCATCGGAATGAAGTTGATCAAATGGGGCATGAAAATGCTTCGAAAGGGGAAAAAATTCTCGAATCTTCCCGCTAATGCGCAAACCTTGGTTGTCGATTTGGTAAAAGCCGCACTTTATGTTCTTTTGATCGCGATTATCGCCGCCATCATCGGCATCGAAACCACTGCGATTGCCGCCGCCATCACATCCGCAGGCCTTGCCATTGGCCTTGCCATGCAAGGAAGCCTTTCCAACTTTGCAGGCGGTATTATGATCCTTCTCTTCAAGCCCTTTTCTATTGGAGATTTCATCGACAACGGTACGCACAGCGGCACCGTTACCGACATCGGCATTTTCTACACAACGTTAGAAACATCTGATAATAAAGTCGTTACGATTCCTAATGGCTCGCTATCCAATCAGTCTGTCATCGATTATAGCGCCAAGGACATCCGCCGTCTTGACCTTTCTTTCTCTGTTTCCTATGACTCCGATATCGAGCTTGTCAAAAGCACACTGACCGAGCTTGCCATGGCACATGAACTTGTCCTAAAAGAGCCGGAACCTCCGTTTGTCCGTCTCGGCGAACAGGGGGACAGCGCACTTGTTTTTTATCTGCGCGTCTGGGTCAAATCCGACGATTATTGGACCGTTCATTTTGATATGATGGAGGCCTCGAAAAAGATTTTCGACAAACGGGGCATCTCGATGCCCTATCCGCAGATGGATGTGCATCTTGACAAATAAAGCAAAAAAGACCGTGAAAGACGGTCTTTTTTGTTTTACTGAAGGAGCCGGATTTTTCCGATGATCGGAAGTTCCTTAGCTTTTCCACCTGCGGCGTTCACGATGCCGATGATGGCAAGAATCAAAAAGAAAATGCTAACAAGCGAAAGAACGATTCCGACGATAATGCCGAGAACCGGTATCCATGTCAGTGCGCCGAGCAGCACACAGACTACAGTCGAAACAATCGCCAAAACCAGCCCCTGATTGGCATGATACCGGGCAAACGGGGATTTCGGCGCCGCGAGAAGCGGGATAAGCACAAGCCACGAAAGATAAGCCAAGATGCCCATCACACGATTTTCCTCCACATCGGCAGGCTCAAACCTCGACGTGGTATCCTCTGTGTTGTTAAAAGAATGAAACGCTTCCTGCGCCCGACTGCTGAAATCAGAGCCGCTCTTCTTTTCTCCAGAACTCTTTTCCTCACGAACCGCGCCGCAGGACGGACATATTTTATCGTCCTCGTTGAGCTGCGCACCGCATTTGCTGCAAAACGCCATTTTTGACACTCTCCCATAAATTCAAAATTTTTGCATGGAAGTTCCCATTCGCATCTATGAGTACTTCGTTAAAATCTCTTTTCACGCAGATTTTTATATATTTTATCACGGCTTTTCCGAGAAGTCAATGAAAAAAGACAAAATCCCGCATAAGGCGACAGAACCCGATGACAGCCCTTTATCCCATGGGAGCTCAAATGGGAAAACAACCATTGACATCCCTAAAATTTACGTGTATATTAGTATCGGAAGAAAACAAAACCATAGATTTTGGATTGCCATGTAAGAAAGGCGGTATGGATATGTCAAAAAATCAAGCGGCATCGGAAGTGAAAGGGCAGCACGACGCGATCGGCGTCGCGCATGTAACCGAGCAGAAAGGGCTTTCCAATCCGGACCCGTGCGCGGCGTGGTTCCCGGAGGCAGGACTTGGCCTTTTCATTCATTGGGGGATTTCCACGGTCAAAGCGACGCTGGATCTTTCATGGGGTATGATCTGCGGTTGGGAGTTTGCCTCTCGAAGAGTGACGGCGGACGAAGTTGCACAAATGAACATGCCGCTCGCCAGTCGAAAAATCGGCAAACATTTTACACCCAATCAATACTTCGCTTTGGCAAAAGACTTCAAGGGAGAGCGTTTCGACGCCGACTCTCTAATCCGGAAAGCAAAGGAGTCAGGCTTCCGCTATGCCGTTTTTACAACACGGCATCATGACGGCTTTGCTATGTGGCCGAGCAAATTCGGAGATTTCAGCACCCGCAATTATCTGGGTGGCAGAGATTTTGTAAAAGAGTATGTCAACGCCTGTCGGAAACACGGACTGAAAGTCGGGCTTTACTATTCGCCGCCAGATTGGCACTTCAACCGGAATTACATGTCTTTTCTGGTTCAAACCGCAAAAACACGCAACCCGGAGCTTCCTTATCTTGATGCAGATTATAACCCAACCGTATTACCAGGGGAAGCCGCGCAAAAGGTACAAAATGAAAAATACGGCGCCTACGTTGCCGGACAAATTGAGGAATTGCTCACGGAATACGGAAAAATTGATCTGCTTTGGTTTGACGGCGGCATGCCGGAGGGGTATGTCTATCCCATGGAAAAAATCCGTGAGCTTCAGCCCGGAATCGTCGTGAATCCGAGACTGCATGGAACAGGAGATTTTGAAACCTGTGAGGTCAAGGAAGCAGAAGGCCGTCCTCTTGGTTGGTGGGAATACTGCACGATGTGGATGGCGCGCGGTTGGGCTTATATGAAAGGTGTCCCCTATCGGCCACTTTCCGAAATCACAGCGGAATATGCCAGAACCGTCGCATGGGGCGGAAATTATCTGCCTGATATCGGACCGATGGCGGACGGTACGCTGCCCCCGGAGGCGCTGCAAACGTTGGATGGATTTGCCGCTTGGCGAAGCACTCATCTCGAAGCGTTTGAGAACACGCGCCCGCTCGAGGGGGAGCACTGTTCCCGCCCTGCCTCCCAGAAGGGGAATCGCCGTTATCTTTATATCATACCGACTGAGGGCGGAGAGATCCGTCTGGATACCGAGAGTACCGTCACCGAAGCATACCTACTTGACAGCCGTGAGACAGTCGCTTTTCATCAGACGGAGGACGGCGGATACGTATTTGCCGAGCCGCTCGCGCTGTCCACCGGCGTCGTACGCGTCATCGCGGTCACAGTAGAATCCTTATCTCACAGCAAATGAGCATAGCTTTATCCAAATAAAAATCAGGCATCCTCTTATTGGAGGATGCCTAATTCGTTCATAAAAGACATTTCTCACGCTGGGACAGTTTCAAACCATATACATAGTTTGAAAAAACTCGCTTTCGTAGCCATGTTTGTCAATTATGATTCAGCGTGCTCTCCACTTCTTTCTGCCGACATCGTCTCGTCTGCTTTTTCTAATTTTGCCGACTTATAATAGACAATCCTCTCTTTCAGCTTATCCGGATTTTGCCCGCCGGCAATCGCCATATGAAAATACTTTTCTGCTCTTTCCGTATCTTCTTCAACAGAATAAATAATAGCAAGCAAAGACGCCGCCGCATAGCATTTATGGTCCAACGCGAGCGATTCCTCGGCATATTTCACAGCGTTTTTCAAGTCATAGGTATCAAAATATAAATGCGCAAGATTATTGTAGGCATAAGCGTTTTGAGGATTGTTTTGAATAGCTAGCGTAAAATAGGAAGCAGCGTCCTTGTAGTTGCCAAGGTGAGAATGAAGGTGCCCAAGATTGCTATAGATAGTAGATGTTGCAAGATTCATATCTATGAGCTGCTCATAGGTGTAGATAGCCTCCTTATAAAGCCCCATATCGGTAAGCACAAGCGCAAGAAAGACCCCAACCGCCGCATAATCATCACGCTTTCGGCATCTTGGTTTAAGCGAGATCAAATATTTGGCCGCTTTCGCATAGTTGTTTTCATTATATAACCGAATCGCACAAAGAAGCTTTTTTCTATCCCGAAAAGAACTACAAAAGGCATTTTGAATTTGTTCAGCATATTGAGTCTCATAAAAGCCAAGTCGTTTTCTGCTTCGCGGACTGACAAAGATTCGAACGAGCCCCGCCACGCAGGCAACGACCACAGCAAGCATTCTCAAAAAATTCTCGCCGGGGCTCGTGTCGTTAAAAACAATATCGTAGATATAGAAGGCAATTACCGCCACAAGCAGCAATATCAATAGAAAAGCAAGTATTTTTTTTGCCATATGCAAGCTCCTCTTTTCTCTCATTGTTCGTTTATAAACAAATATTGGAAAAACTTTTTATGTAGATTCTTGTACGCATTATCGCAGGGTGATCACCAAATTTTCCCTTATCGGATATTCTCCGAGCCTCACCGTGGTTTTGCCGTCCTCAAAGGACGTCTCCCCATCGTGGTCCGGCGAAAGCGCCCTGCCGAAGCCGACAAGCTCGAGCGTATACCTGCGCGTCTGCGGCATACCTGCATAGCCGTCCCCGAATGGCTCAATTTCGATGACAACGGCCTCACCCTCCCGTCTTCCGGCAAGCCTGGTTTTCAGCCACTGTCCGTTCTGATAGGCCTCCGAGATCCCGTCGTCCTCATAAAGGATGCATTCTCCCGCCTCTCCGGGATAGAGTCGGATAACAAGCTCCTTCAATATGGCGCTCCCCATTCTGGCAGTATACGGCTGCATGGGAACCGGGACTCCCCCTCGGATAAGAAGCGGGAATTCCGCAAGCGGACAGGCAAAATCGTGAGAGCCGGGGCCATAGGCGCGTCCCGTGAAAAAGTCATAATATACCCCGTCCGGGGTCCAAACGTGTTGGCTCGCAAGACCATTCGCCGCACACGGCACCGTCACGGGCGCGCATAAAACAGCGGGACCGAGCCTATATTGCTGCGGATTTTCGTACGCCTCCTCCCTCTCCGGATATTCCAGATACATCGGGGCAATCATCGGAAGCCCGTCTTCATATGCCGAATAGGCAAGCGAATAGAGATACGGCATAAAGCGCGAGCGAAGATGATACGCCGTGCGCATCGCTTTCGTTTCGGCATCTCCCCATTTCCAGGGACGACGGTCCAGCTCCTTAGCACGCTCCGAATGCGCTCGCAGGCATGCGGAAAACGCAGAAAACTGCGTCCAACGCACATACAGCTCCGGATTCCTTTCTCCGAAAAAGCCGCCCGTGTCATGCCCCCAATACATCAGACCGACATTCGAGGACTGAGCCGTAAATTCCACCTCAAAGCGCAGGCATTCCCATGTGCTCCCCGTGTCGCCGGAAAAATGCATGGGATACTTCTGATCACCAATTCCACCCCACCGGCTGTATGAGGCGCCGCGCTTGCCGTCCCCCCGCGTATACTCATAGTAACATCGGTTCAGCCACGGGATATGGCGCATGCGTGTACCCTTGATATAAGGCTTGACATAATCCTGCTGCCAATCGACCCAAAAGAAATCGACGCCGATCTCCTTCAACGGAGAGAGCGCGCTTTTCATAAACGCCCCCATATAGCGCCTGTTTCCGACATCAAATTCCAGATTTACACCGGACTCAGGCGCAAGCCCCATTTCTTCCATAAAGGCAGGATAGCAGTCCTCATGGCTTCGGATCCCGTCATGAGGATGGTCGTTCAAGGCCACATGAATGCCACGGCCATGCATCGCATCCAAAAGCCGCTGCGGCTCCGGAATCAGGTTTCGGTTCCAGCTGTATCCCGTCCAACCAAGATTGCCCGCATGCCCATAGCCGTAAGTCGCTTTGTGACGGCGGCACTCCTCGTTATCCCGGTATTTCCAGTCGTGATGGTGCCAGTCCATATCGATGACCATAATATCCAACGGGAAATCGTTCTCATCATATTCCCCGGCGATAGCAAGGAGTTCTTCCTCTGTATAAGGCCACCAACGGGAATACCACGAGCCCAGCATATATTTTCTGGGGAGCGGAACCTTTCCCGATACATAAAACAGCGTTTTCAGCGCTTTTTTGTAGTCGCGTCCGTAGGAGAAAAGATAAATATCCGTCTCTCGCCTGTTGACATTTGTTTTCAGCCAACCGTCCTCAATTGGAACGCCTTCGCTGTCGTCAAACACAAACCAACCGCTTCGGGAAAGCAAACCATCGTCTACTTTTCGATAACCGTCCACCCCATCAAGCGTGGAGAGCGTTCCGCCGAGATTTTTTTCATCCTTATCGCCGAAATGCCATGCACCCCCACCGAGCTCACCGTATAGGCTTCCTGCCGTAAAGCCGCTGCCGTCCGGCCTGTATATCAGCCGAACCTCGCCCGTCCGAATCTCAAGGCTCTCTTCCGTGGGATTTACGTAGTATTCACATCCGTTATAGCGCCGGCAGGCGGCAAAAGATGTCTGCGCATCCAGAAAAGAATGCGACTCGGAATATTCGCATCGAATCAGGTTCTCCGTAATGACGCTGAATCTCGCATTCTCAAAGCAGATAATGCCCTGCTCCATTTTTATATTCTCCTATCTGTAGTTGTAAATCTGTATTCGTATTGTTCCAAGAAAGTTAAGCGATTCTTCGATATATAAAGATATATCGTAGGCTCTCTAGCTGTTTGCCGTCACGACAAGCAGAGCTATGGCTCGATATCCAGATGATAAATCCCGTATCCGTTGTCGTTCTGCACAATTTCTATTACAAAGACAACCTCACGCTCTCCGACTTTGGTTTCCATGGTCAACTCATATGCGGAACCGCCTATCACAGTGCTATAGTAAGTATAGGAAAAGCCAACATATTTTTCAATCACAATCCCCTCTTGAAAATCCAAACCCTCACTACTCTCAACGGCACTGAAAAACATGTCAAGATCTGACGAACGTTCCGGATGCAAAAAGGTCTCGGCTTTTTCATAGTCTCCGTCTGCCACCGCTTCAAAAAAGTCCCCGATAAAAGCCTTTGCTTCGTCTGTATCAATTCCCCCACTGCAAGAAACAAGAGAAAACAGCATGAAAACAAGCGCCAACAATAAAATGAAATAAAATGCCGTACTTCGATGAGAAGTCATATCGTCACCCCCTTCGTTGGCTCATTATATCATAAAGGCACGCATGGTTCAACACATTTATTTCATTAAAAATATATTTTGAGGCTATTTTGGCAAATTGAACTTGAAACTGCGGCTCAATTTGCATATCCGGTTTCTATTGATATAAAAGCAAAAAAGCCCGATGAAATCGGACCTTTTCCGAACCATATCTTTTTGCCTCTCCTCTTATGTCGTGCCACTACCAAACACGTCCGAAATGCACGACACTACAAAGTCAGTCCGTGCTCTTCTGCGTGAACGAAGTTTATGCAGTCCACCCCACCGATTACAAGCCCATAATCCCTCCCAAAATCGAAACGCCAAACGGGATGGCAATGGCCAATGCTACCAATTTCAGACCGCTTTTTTCCAATTTTATTTTTAATTTTGGCTTGTATTTTTTTGCCTTTCTTCCTATCATAAAGGGCGCATAGTCGATGATATCATCAAAGTTTTTGCCAATAAGCCGAGCAAAGCACCACTTATGATTGTCTGTCATAAAAAACGGCCACATTCGAATGCCATATTCAATGTAATCGACATCTTCCCATTTTCTTACTCTAATTTTTTCTCCCCTCGGATAGTGGATGCCTTTTTCATTCAATACACAAACAGTCTTTCCGAAAAGAAATCGGTTAAAAAAGGAAATTATTGCAAAAGGAAGCATCAAAGCAATGGCTACTGAGATAATATGCGTAAAAATTTCAGACCAAGAATTTAATTTTGTCCCCGAATCTCCCCATAATGTATTGATGACGAGCATAGGAGTCACTGTAAAAATACTTATGATTAGCTCCATAAAAATGAAAATATTAAAATATTGACGTCGGATTTTTTGCCCTTCTATACTTTTCAATTTGTTCTCTTTCATACTTCTCCTGTGCAGGGGTGATAAAAGCAAGCCGTATTCGGCGGATGGAGCGCGCCACTTTTCGCGACTCCTTCCGAAACGATATTCGCTTTTCGTGCGATTTCCATCCAATATTCCGTTTCGTAGCATTGAGGGATATTGGTAATTTGATAATGAAATCGGCTTTGCTATGCACATATATAGCTGCGAGCTTGTTATCTGCCATTATCAAACATCTTCTTTGCTCATTACACCTTAAAAGCTCAAAGCAGTCAAGAAATCGTGCTGCGTAAAATCCGAATGAGCTCAGACGTAATCTTCAGCCTACGGGAACCCAAACCTCACAAGATTCGCTTCGGAGAACCCTTATTGTGGCTTCAGATGAAATACAATTCGCTCTTTTCTTCCCGCGAAGCGGGATTTCATCACGAAGCGATTTCATTTACCAAGGGCAAATTTATCCCGTCCGCAAGGACGAATTTCGTTGAAAAAAGCCAAGTCGAAATACGACTTGGCTTTTCTGTCTAAGTCACATGAAAAAGATATTTTCAGCATTTCGGCGGTGGGATTTGAACTCTTGCGGTAGTTATTACGCTTGAGGATCGGCTGAATTCATGACTGCTTTTTCAGCCTGTGTTCAATCCATTCTTCTTTCAAAATAGAATAACACAAGGTGTCTCCTTTATCCCTGGCATGTTTTCTAAGAGTGCCTTCATAAGTAAAATGACATTTTTCTAGCACAAGCACACATTCTTTATTAAATGACCGAACCCAGGCAGCAACTACTTCGGTATCCCGTTCAGAAAACATATATTCAAGCATCGCCATAAGAGCTTCTGTTGCATACCCGTTATTTCGATAGTTGGCTGCGATAGCATATTCTAATTCTTTGTATTGAGCATAACGATTCATGTCTCCAAATAAAATAAACCCTATCAAACGCCGCTCGTCTTTGTGGATAACGGCGCGCATTTCTGGATTCTTTTTCCAGCGGCAAATGGCACTTCGGCTTTCTTCAATATTCCTGTATGAACTCACTCCGGAAAGTCGCAATCTAGGATCAAGACAAATTTTGTAAAGTTCTTCTGCATCTTCATCTTGCCAACAACGGAGAAGTAATCGCTTCGTTTCAATGAATTCGACCAATTTTCTTCTCTCCCATGAACTATTATTTCTAAAAATTATATTACATAAAATCAAAAAGCACAACACGAGAATTCAAAGCCTCAATGTTGTGCTTTTCTGGCGGAGAAGGAGAGATTTGAACTCTCGCGCCGGTTAAACCCGACCTACACCCTTAGCAGGGGCGCCTCTTCGGCCAACTTGAGTACTTCTCCGAATTTGAAATTTTTTATGATATATAGGCAGACAAAAGACCGGACATCGCTCCTTTCGTCGGCCTATATATGCTATCATAAAATAAACGTTTTGTCAAGCGGATTCCCAAATTTTATTTAACAGCTATCCGCGGTGTCCTGTCATCATAGGATAACCTTGCGAAAGAAACTTATGCCCCCGGCCCCGCATCCAGCCAACAAACCGACTATCAGAATGCACACTGTCATCAATAAAAATCCACGTTTCTTCATAGAGAATGACCTCCTTCATCTAATATGATCTATACTCAACGTAATACACAAATCTTCTCTTTTTCTGTATATACAGTTCTTTTCAACCTTAAAAATGCTACTCAATACACGTTATACACTCAAAAAACCATACTGTATTTTAGGGTAGCCGATAAACACGGTATCGTATTCCTCAAAATTTTCCACCTCATTGGCAATGACCGGACGGGAGTCCGGATCATTCTGTTCCCTGTTCGCACGGCAGGAGCTATTTGAATAGTCGAGATCTGGTGTATAAGGAATTTCGGGAACGATTTCCCAAAGCGTTCCTCCCGTAGCCTCTGCTATATACTGCGCGACACCCTTGGTGTTGCCCGTATTGGAGAAATAGACGACCAGAATATCAGCCGCATCCTGCGGAACTTCCGCCGAATACGTTACAACCACCTCACGGTTGCCGTAGTTCCACATGATGTCGCTCTTATCGACGGCATTCCACTGCGTTTCCGTTCCCTGATAGAGAATGGCCGTAATGCTGCTGTCGGCAATAAAGTAATTCCCTATATGGACAACGCTCGCCGGAATATACAGCTCTGTTATGCCGCTCGTTCTGCGGAACGCTGCCTGTGCGATTGCCGTTACGCCGTCGGGGACAATGGCGTTATGTCCGCCGCGAATCAGTGTATTTGTCGCACTCTCTATCAGGTGTCCGTTCTCCGAGCGGTAAGCCGTATTACTCTGCGCCACGGTGAATTCTTTCAACGCGCCGCAGTTGTTGAACGCACTCTCGCCGATATTCTCCACACCGGCAGGAAGATAGAGATTTTCAAGCGAAGAACAGCCCGAAAAAGCGTTGTTGCCGATCGTCGTAAGGCAGCTACCGGCAGAAATCGTTACCGTTACGAGCTCTGTGCAGTTATAGAAGGTATTCTGTCCGATTTCCAGAATACTGTCGGGAATCACGACAGACGTGATGGATGTCCTTGCAAATGCGCCCGTACCGTACTGACCTTGAACGGCGGTAACGGGCAAGCCGTTATATTCGGCGGGAATGACGAGCTGCGTTTCCTCGCCCGTGAAATCGGTGACTGTATATCCGTCGCCCTCCTCATTGAATTCATACACAAGGCTTGCGGTAGGCTCAAGACTTTCTTCCGAAGTCCAACCTGCGTACAGAGTGATATCCTCCATGACACGGTCGGTATCGAAATTCCATTCATTTTCGGTTGCCGCCTCGTCTGTATACCAACCATTCAGAAAATAACCTTCCCGAACAGGCACCTCCGGGCGCAGGACCGGATTGCCATCCAGAACCTGTTGACTTTCCACGGCTGTTCCGCCGCGGCTGTCGAAAATTACCGTGTGATAGAGCCCGCCATCGTCTGTTTCCGACGTATCGGCGGGGGCAGTGCCCGACGTATCGGTTCTGGCGGGATCCACCTGCGGCGAACAGCCGGAAAACGCGAATATCCATAGGCAGACAAGCGCAAGTGACAGAAGCAATGCTCTTTTCATCTTCGATTTCCTTTCCGTTTCCTGTTTCTAGCGGCCATCGATAAAAGCATCGACCAAATTGCGGCCGCATCCCTTAAAGGGCACCGACCACCTTGTGCGGCGCGTAGCAATCGTCAATATAGGCGACATCTTCCTGCGTCAGCTTGATATCAAAAGCACCGACCGCATCGTCAAGGTATTTCTCTTTGGTTGCGCCAACAATAGGCGAAGCAATACCCTTTGCAAAATGCCACGCAAAGCTGATACGGGTCATAGTCGTGTTATACTTGTCCGAAAGCTCACGGATGCGCGCGGCGATCGCCTTGTCCTGCTCTTCGGTGGAATCATACTTACCACGCGCGGTTGTATCCGTTTTGCTGCGCATGGTATCTGCCGCCCAATCGGGGCGGGCGCACCTGCCCGATGCAAGCGGGCTGTAGGGTGTGAGTGCCACATTCATCTGCTTACATATGGGAATCAGTTCCCTCTCGTCCTCGCGGTAAAGCGGATTGTAATGGTTCTGCATAGATACGAAGGGCGTGAGGCCGTTGTCGCGTGCCGCAAGCTGCATATTGTAGAACTGATAGCCGTACATGGCGGACGCGCCAAGTGCGCGCACCTTCCCCGCTTTCACAAGGCCATGGAGCGCCTCCATGGCCTTGTGAAAGCGGCGTGCCGTAATCAAAACGATGGATAATATACAGGTCAAGATAGTCCGTACCCAGTCTTTTCAGCGTTTCGTCTATTTCGCGGCGAATCGCTTCTCTCGAAAGATGCCCCTCATTGAAATAGACCTTGGACGCTATCACGACTTTATCACGGGCAACATTGTTTTTTATCGCCCTGCCAAGGTATTCCTCGCTAGTGCCCACGGAATAGCAGTTCGCCGTATCGAAAAAGTTGATACCCAAATCGAGTGCGTGTTTGATAATGACCTCGCTCTCCTCGGGATTCAAAGTCCATGCGTGCATCTTGCTTGCGGGATCCCCGAAGCTCATGCATCCGAGGCAAAAACGGGAAACCTCTATCCCGCTGTTTCCGAGTTTTGTGTATTCCATAAAATTCTCCTTATGATAATTCGTATTTTCTTCGACAGACAAAACCGTTCCCACGGGGTCAGATGAACCCGAAGCTTTTTGATCACAGGCTGTTATACTGCTCGTCCGTAACGGCTTCTAGCCATTCGTTGCCTGTATCTTTGCCCGGAGCCTCGACCGCAACGTGCGAAAACCAACTGTCCTTCTTCGCGCCGTGCCAATGCTTGACCCCGGCCGGGATCACGACGACATCGCCGGGGTTCAGAGAGCGTGCCTCCTTGCCCCATTCCTGATACCAACCGCTCCCCGCCACACAAAGAAGGATCTGTCCGCCGCCCTCTCTCGCACGATGAATATGCCAATTGTTCCGGCAGCCCGGCTCAAACGTGACGTTTGCAAAAAACGGCTTGCCTGTCTCGGGGGTCGTCAGCGGGTTGAGATAGGACCTGCCGATGAAAAACTGCGCATAAGCGGAATTCTCTTTTCCTAAGCCAAAAATATTATTCTTTTCAAATTCTCTATCCATTTTTGTCACCTCATCCGATATTTATTTACAACAGCAGTTCTTTTGAGCAGTTCAACGCGTTGAACAGGCGCGGAATGCCCATATAGGGCATGGCATGAACAAGCGCACAGACAACTTCTTCTTTTGTGTTGCCTACTTTGAGCGCACCTCCCACGTGTGAACGCACTTGCACTTCCGCCCCTCCCATTGCGGCAAGGATTACCACAGTCAAAAGCTCTCTATCCTTTTCACTCATTCCCTTTCTCGTCATAAAATCGGAAAAGCAGAGTTCTGTAAGATACCGCGGTACCGCTTCGGCAAATTCTGCAGGGAGCCATGTATACTTTTCAGCTATTTCTTTCCCGTAAATGGGGGACTGCACAGCAAGTCCAGCCTCACAGCGGGTTTCTTCCGTGACGGTTTCGCAGCTTTCAAGCGGCAAAGAGATTCCGTTTGCCGCGAAAACCTCATCGATAACGGCAATGGCATTGAGCGTTTTCGGGCATCCGATGAAAGGCGCGCATTGATACACCGTTTCCCGTATTTCCACAGGCGGAACGCCGATGTGAAGGCAAGCGCCCGCATGCGCTTTCAGCTGCGGCAGCGTCTGGTTCACCGTGAGCACGGTAACCGTGATAAGCTCACGCATACGGTTGTCAAGCGAACCGGTATAACACACCTCGCCAAAAATAAACCGCTGTAAGATGCGCATAAACTCGGGATCATTACCTTCATTTACCGTGGGCCTGCCGCCGAATAGTTCGCTGAACTTTTCTTCACAATTTTTTACTCTGTCCATATTTTCGCTTCCTTACCGCTTTCTTTATAGATTCAGAGAATTCAACCAGTCTTGAAGCTCCGCCCCTGAAACAGACGCGGAAAGCCGTGTGCTCGGTTTCCAGTTTACAGAAGGCGGACAGAACTTATGCAGAATACTGTCCGTTTTGCCTGCTCCGCTTCCTCCGGATGTGAAGAACGGCACAATGGTTTTTCCCGAAAAATCGTAGCTTTCAAGGAACGTTTCTATGATTCTCGGCGCAACATACCACCATATGGGAAAGCCGACAAAAATGACGCCGTATTCCTCCATATTCTCGATTCTCCCCGCAATGGCGGGACGGCAGCCCTCGTCATTCATTTCGCGCGTGCTGCGGCTGTTTTTGTCCATCCAGTTGATGTCCGATGCCGAATAAGGCTGCGCGGGCTTGATTTCAAACAGATCGGCGCCTGCCGTCTGCGCGAGCATATCGGCTGCACGGGCAGTTACCCCGCTGCAAGAAAAATATGCAACTAACTTTTTGGTGTTTTTCATATTCTTTCTCCTCCTTGTTTCGTGGAATTATCGAAGATTTTTTCCAAGCTCATACGCCTGCTGCACATAGCGCGAGCCTCTTGTCATAGAGGGCGTCCCGCAGCCCTTGCCAAAAATCGTCCCCATATCCTTGAAATTGAGATAGCGCACAAGCGTTTTGTAATAGCATGCCAATGCCTCGAACGTCCATTCATCGGCATTCCACGCCGCGGCAAGCATCGCTGATTTCATGTGTTTATGCTGAATGCTCGCATTGAACGCGCAGAAACGATCGATAAGCGTTTTGATCTGCGCAGATACACCGTAATAATACAGCGGCGTTACGAGCGCCATCATATCTGCGCCGAGAATGCTCGCCCGTATCCATTCCATGTCGTCCCTTTGCACACAGGGCCCCTCATAGCCGCAATGGATGCAGCCCATACAGGGATGAACGTCCGTGTGCGCCGCGGAAATGATCTCCACAGTATGTCCCGCCTCTTTTGCGCCCCTGATGAAGCTGTCTGCCAGCATATTGGATGAACCGTTCTTGTTGGGGCTGCCCTCCAGAACCACGATCTTCACCTCATAAGCCTCCTATCCATTTTCTGCTATTATTATACCGTGTATGGTCTGCCATGTAAAATACTTATTTTTTATTTTGAAATATGCACAAAAGTTATCTCTATTTTTATATCCGGGCCTGAATACTCTTCCATCATGGATGGAACAAAGCGGAAACGCATAAAAAAAGCCCCGCACGAAGCGGGGCGATAGAAATGATTTCAATTTTATCTATAGAGATTCAGGATTTCCGTGTAAGCCGGATTCTTCAAAAGCTCTGCGCGTCTGCCTTTTTTGGCATTCAAGCGATAGACACTGCCCGTCTCGTCGTACAGGAAATCGATGTAGTGTGTTCCCCATGTCTGTCGGATCAGCTGCCCGTCCGCATAGTAGTAGTTGTAGGTCGTGTCGCCATATGTCTTCTGTGTGCGCAGTCCGTCTGCCCCGTACTCATATCTTGTGACGATTCCGTTATGATAAACTATCGACAGCTCTCTGCCGTTCTCCCACGCGAAGTTATACGCGCTTCCGTTGTTGTAGCTTGTTGGATTCCCTATCTCATCATAGGTGATGGTCGCCCCGTTATAGCTTGTTTATTTCGATTTTCTGGAAGCCGTACCCGTGTTGGGTACGGCTTCCACCTTGCTTTACGCTTAAAATCCTTATTAAGGTTTTGTATTATGTCGGATACACTTGTTTCCAGTTATTTAAATTTTGCCATTCAGGAGGAAAAAGATCACCATCCAACTTTACAGGTTTAAAATATTTAAAATCCGTTGGTTCAAGCATTAGTATGTTCTTTATTATGGTTTCTTTCTTGCAATCCTCGACAATAATTGTAGGAAGCCATAGTAAGCAGACTCGATCCATACTTTTTTCCCCCTCATATTCTTGTGTTAAAGATAATGCAGTTGAAAATTCAAATTTGTACAGTTCTTTCTCATATTCAACTAGAACATCTCCCCGACTTTCTTTTTGATTCGCATATAGTTCATATGCCTCTGAATCTGAATCTTCTGAAATATAGATTTTTACATTTTCAAGCATAATGCTTCCTCCCGGAATTAATATTCTGGTATTAATATGACCATATTTAATAAATTTTGGTATTCCTCTAATGTCATAGCATAAGCAGGTGCAATTATATAGTGCTCTGGATCTAATCCCTGCTGATATATAATTAGTCCCGTAGGAACACTGACAACTTTATGCGGAATCCCATATGCTGAAACTTTATTTTTGTTGATATTAAGTGATACCCCCTTATTAGTTACAGGTTGTACAAGACCATTCTTCATAACATAATCAGTTTGTCTTGGTGTCATGCTACTGCCGCCACGATAAAACGTAAGCTCCTTTTCATTTCTTGGAATGGAAGGCGCTAATGTTTTATCTTTCTCTTTTGTTTCTACTTTAGGTTTTGACTCTACTTTAGGAATAGAAATGGAAGGGAAAGTCGGAGGATTTTGCACAAGTGTATCTACGGCAGCAACTGTTACTACTGCACCTATAAAGAACATACCAAGTTTCCATAGTGCATAACCACCTAAAGCAAGCGTCAAAGCAAACTCACCGGAAGAATCCACGTTATTGACGGGATTATTCAAGCAGTAGGCATACATATTGTTTCCCAGCATGCCTTGTCCTGTGGACATATACCCGTCCGCATTGATAAACCTTCTTACCGCCGGGTCATAGTATCTGCTCTGGAGATAGTAAAATCCCGTCTCGAAGTCCTGATAATATCCGCGGTATCGGATCGGGTTATTGACCCCCCAGCGTATCCGCATACATGCCTGTGATGGACAGCACATTTCCCCATGCGTCGTAGGTGTATTCCACCACAACCGTTCCGTAGATGCTGCGTATCTGAACGACGTCTCCCTGCAGGTTCTTTACGAAGTAGTACTGCGTTCCGTCGTTGATGATGGAATAGACACTGCCCGTCTCGTCGTACAGGAAATCGATGTAGTGTGTTCCCCATGTCTGTCGGATCAGCTGCCCGTCCGCATAGTAGTAGTTGTAGGTCGTGTCGCCATATGTCTTCTGTGTGCGCAGTCCGTCCGCCCCGTACTCATATCTTGTGACGATCCCGTCATGATAAACTATCGACAGCTCTCTGCCGTTCTCCCACGCGAAGTTATACGC